>NZ_JBITMD010000018.1:0-253637 GCF_044465905.1 Nonomuraea sp. NPDC049480 | reverse complement strand
GGGTTGATGCCCGTCTTGGGCGAGCAGCGCCCGAACACGCGGGCCTGGTGGACGTCGTAGGCGGCCAGGTAGGCCAGCGCACCGCCACGGTCGTAGTCATGGTTGACGCGCATCATCCGGGAGGTGCCGGGCGGCAGGGTGGGATGGCAGCGGCAGCGGGCCTGGATCGAGGTCTTCTCATCGGAGGAGATCACGTACTCGTTGCCGGCAAGGGGCTGGCCGTCCCAGATGCGCTGGTAGAGGCCGAGCACATGGGCAGCCTTGGTGGCGAAGTCAGGGTCGCGGATGAACACCCAGGAGGCGTGCTGCCAGGGCTTGAGCACGTCGGCGGCCAGGATCCGGCGGACGGTTGAGGCGGACATCGCCTCGGCGATGCCCCGCCCGACGGCTTCGCGGGCCAGGTCGGTACTGCTCCAGCGGGACAACGGCATCCCGGTCTCGGCCGGCAGTTGGCAGGCCAGCGCCGTGGGCGCGGATACGTACTCGGCCAGCGTCTCCCGTGTCGCCGGCAGCGGCGTGCGGTCGTTCGCAGCGACCGGTGTCCGGTGCCGTCGAACCTTCAACGTGTCACCGAGGGTTTGAGCGACTCAGGGGTTGGTCAGGCAAGGTGAAGGTGACGTGTTCGTCCATGGGCCGCATCAGGCTGTCGAAGCTCACCAGCTCAGATCGCCAAGAAAACTGCTAAGCGCCGCGTTGACCTCCGCGGGCCGCTCCAGCGGCGGCAGGTGTCCCGTTGCCGGCAGATCGAGCCGCCGGGCGCCTTTGATCTCATCGGTCAGCAGATCCGACACCGCCTGGATGCCCGGCACATCCGCCAGTCCGTTGATCACCAGAGTGGGTGCGGTGATCTCGTGGAGTCGCTCCTTGGCCGACAGGTGCCGCTCGGTCACCGGCCGACGGCTCCAAGAGCGCTCGAACACTCGGCGCATCATCGCGAACGCCAGCTCCCACACCTCCGGATCGAGATCGTTCAGTCCCCGGTCCGGCCCGGCCACCTGCCATAGCACATGTGCCCGGGCGAAGGCGTCGAGATCTCCGGGAAGCACCCTGCCCGCCGTCCCACTCTGATAGCAGGCCAGCCTATCGGCGGGAACGGTGCTGTGCACCCGCTCCCGCGCCTGCACGATCATGTCCTCGGGCCATGAGTGGCCCGACAACCCAGAGGAGATCAGCACGAGCCCCGCCACTCGGTCCGGAGCCACCAACGCCGCCTCCACCGCGTAGGAGCCCCCCATCGAATCGCCCACCAGCGCGGCCCGTTCCACGCCGAGTCCGTCCATCACGCGCAGCAGGTCTTCGTGGTGAACGAGATCACCGGCCGGATCGGCCGACTCGCCGTACCCGCGCCAGTCGTAACTGATCACCCGGTAACGATCGAACAGGGAGTCGCACTGGTGTCGCCACATGCGCCGATCGGCAATCCCCGCGTGGATGAGCACCACCGCAGGACCCTCACCCACCTCGTCATAGGCCAGACCATCGATCCTCGTCACGCCCCAGATCGTATGAGTCGAATCGCAGCTTCTCGGCTGGGTTCGCAGTCGGCGTATCCCGCGCCCATGTCCACGACCTCGATTCCTGAGTCCCGCTCAAATCTCGACGACCCAAGCCTCAAGGTTCGATGTCATAGGACAAACGGATTGATCAAGCAGTGAGCGCGTATCCGTCCTGGTGCCGGGCTTGATGAAGGCGGTGCTGTTCACGATCGAGGTGAAAGGCGCAGTAAGCGTCCAGGTCAGCGTTGGAGATCACGGCGGGAGCTTGAGGATGGCCTCGGCTCCGGCCAGACCCCACCGGGCTCCGGTGATCTCCAGCCGGTCGCCGATCAAGTGACGAGCAGTCCCCTCAATGACACCGGTGGCGATCGGCCATCCCTGTTCCAGAGCGTGGTCGTAACGCAGGAACTCGCAATGGCTGGATAAGTAGCGGACACAGGTGTTCAGCCCGCCGCGCCGGTCGGCAGGCAGGGCCGCAGCCTGAGTCTTCACCTCGCCTATCACCTGGTCGGTGTTGCCGGCCAGCAGACCCAGCGCCCAGGCGGCGACACGTTCCTCGGCCGCCGGGTCGTCGGCGGCGTGCGGACAGCGTGCGCCACGCCAGAGGTATTCGAGCACGTGGATCAGGTCACAGACGATGTGGAGTTGGATGCCGCGGCGGGCGGCCTCAGTCTGGAGCAGGTGAATCTGGTGGTGGTCACCGTCCACCAGCGCCACCCGGGGACGGGCATGGACGACGTCACGGGCATGCTCAGGTCCGGGTTTCCGACCAGCGGCGACCTGCCGCCTCCCGGCGGCCAGGATGTTGATCGCGGCCTCCGCCGTGGCTCACGCTTCGGCGATGATGGCGATCCACTCGCCGGCCTCCCGGCGTCGTCTCCGGTAGGTACGGAACCGGATCAAGAACCTTCGCGCAGGCGCAGCAGATGCCCGGTGATGTGGTCCCGGGCCGCGGCGACCGCGCGGGCGGCATGATCCTCGACGCCCCGCGGCGGGCGGCTGCCTTTCACCAGCAGGGTGGCGTAGCCGTGCGTGGTGGACAGGTGCACGTAGACGAAGTCGGCGGTCTCGGCCCAGGAGGTGTTCGGGGGCAGGACGTCCGAGGCCAGGTTCATGAGGGCGGCCGTGAGACGGCGGCTCTGCTCCTGGATGGCCGGGCGGTGGGGCTCGGCGAAGTCGTAGGAGTAGACGAGGTCGAGGCCCGTGCGATGATCCACGACGTAGCGGGTGTAGGCGCCCGCGGTGGCTGCCAGCCGGTCCACCGGGTCGGGCCCGGCCCGCTCGGCTGCCTCCACGAGCAGGTCCGCGATCTCGCTGACGATGCCGGCCGCGCATGCCGCCAGCAGAGAATCCCGATCGGGAAAGTGACGGTACGGCGCGGCCGACGACACGCCTGCGCGGGCAGCGACCTTCGCCACGGAAAAGCCCGCGACTCCCGTCTCGGCCAGCAGCGCGAGGCCCTCGCGGATCAACTCTGCCCGCAGGTCGCCGTGGTGGTATCCGCGTTTCGGCGTCGTGGGTCTGCTCACGTTGAACGATTCTCCCGTGTTCTCAATGTTAGAGTACTCTTACTTCGTGTTAGAGCACTCTTACATTGGGGCTGAGCAGTATGGAGCAACGGACCCTCGGACGGCAGGGACTGACGGTGTCGGCGCTGGGCTACGGCGCGATGGGCATCTCGATCGCGTACGGACCCTCGGGCGGCAGCGATGGGATCGCGACCATCCGACGGGCCCACGAGCTGGGCGTGACGTTCTTCGACACGGCCGAGCTCTACGGCCAGGGCGAGAACGAGCGCATCGTCGGCGCCGCGCTCGCGCCGGTGCGTGACGAGGTCGTCATCGCGACCAAGTTCGGCTTCGACTTCACCGGCACCCGGGAGGGCGGCGTCGACAGCCGTCCCGAGCACATCCGCGAGGTCGTCGACAACAGCCTGCGTTACCTCGGCGTCGACGTCATCGACGTGCTCTACCAGCATCGCGTCGACCCCAGCGTGCCGATCGAGGATGTCGCGGGCACGGTCAAGGAGTTCATCGACGCCGGGAAGGTGCGTTACTTCGGGCTGAGTGAGGCAGGCGAGAACACCATCCGCCGCGCGCACGCCGTCCAGCCCGTCTCGGTCCTGCAGACCGAATACTCGCTGTTCGAACGGGACGTCGAGGTCCTCTTCCCGGTGCTGCGCGAGCTGGGGATCGGGTTCGTGGCGTACTCGCCGCTGGGCCGCGGCTTTCTCACCAGCCAGGCCAAGCCGGGCGCCGACTACGACCCCACCGACATGCGCAGCTGGGACGCCCGCTTCCAGCCCGGCAATTACGAGAAGAACCTGGAGGCCACCCACCGGCTCGCCGACCTGGCCGCGGCCAAGGGCGCGACCGTCGCCCAGCTCGCCCTGGCCTGGCTCCTGGCCCAGGGCGAGGACATCGTCCCCATCCCTGGCACCCGCAGCATCCAGCGGCTGGAAGAGAACGCCGGCGCCGCCGACCTGGTCATCGACGACACCGACCTGAAGCGCGTGTCCGAGATCCTCCCGACCGGCGGCTTCGGCGCCCGTTACCCCGAGCAGTACCTCCCTGTCTGGGACTGACCCATCCCCCTGACTGACGCGGGCAGGGGCCGGAGTGCGCGCTCCTCGATCAGATGATCGCGGCCGTCCGCATGGGACGAGAGCCGTGTGTTCGCGGTGCACGGCACGCCGGGAGTCGGAAAGCCGGCGCTGCTGGGGTACCGGCGAGAGCCGTGCAGCGGCGTGAACACCGTTGGGGTGAGAAGGAGCACGGGGACGCCGCCATGGCCGGCCCTCAGGCGGTGCGGCGGGAACGGGCCAGGGCCAGACCGCCGAGGACCGTGCCGATCAGCCCCAGCACCAGGGCCACGATGGCCCCGGCCAGCCCGTTGCCGGTGCCGAGACCGCCGGCGGCGTTGGCCATGTGCAGCCCACCGATGATCGCGCTGATCAGCCCCAGCACCGTGGTCGCGATGGCTCTGGCGCGCCCGTTGCCGGCGCCGGCACGACCGGCGGAGCGGGCCAGAGCCAGCCCACCGATGACCACGCTGACCAGCCCCACCACGGCGGCCACGGTGGGCACGGTTCGCCCGGAGCCGATGTCGTAACCTGCGGCGACGGAGACGTGCACGGCCTCGGGTACGGCGAGCAAGAGACGGACGGACATCGAGGATCCCTTCGGTCGAATGGCGGGCGGCCGCAGCGTGTGCGGCGCGCTGGATCGGCCTGTGCCGATCGAGGCTCCGGTGACGAGCGCCAGGCCGGTTTCACGGAATCGATCATCGCGCCGTCGAGGCGCCGCTGCCTCCGACAGCGGATGGCAGCGTCTACGCAGTTCTGCGTAGACGACCCGGACCCTCGTACGCTCGTCGTCGTAGGCGGTCGCGCGTCCGGGCGGAGTGTTCTCGCGGGCGGGAACCGTAGGATCGCGGCATGGAACACCGCGTGATGTCGTTGCGCCTGCCGGTGCCGGCGCAAGACCTGTTGCTCGCGCTCTTCATCACCGGGATGCAGGTTCAGGGCACGATAGTCCGCAACGCCGGCGAGGTGGTACAGCGTCCCCTTACCGACCTCGGAAACCTGGGATATGTCCTGCTGGTCATCAGTGGCGTGGTCGTCGCCGTCCGCCGCCGGTGGCCGGTGCCGGTGTTCGTCACCGCCGCGCTCGCCAGCTTGGTGTACTACGGCCTCGACTTCCCCGACGGGCCCGGCTGGCTCGGGCTCTTCGTCGCCCTGTACACCCTCGCCGCCTACGGTGACGGGCGCCGGTCGCTGATGATCGCCGGCGTGGGCACCTCGGTGCTCACCATCGGCTGGCTGGTCGCCGCGGCCGACATCGAGCCACGCGCCGCCATCGGCTGGGTGTTCTTCCGGATCGGCGCGTCGGTCATGAGCGCCGCCCTTGGCGAGTCCGTCCGGTCCCGGCAGGTCATCGCGGCCGAAGCTCAGGAGCGCGCCGACTTGGCCGAGCGGACTCGCGAGGAGGAGGCGCGGGCGCGGGTCGACGCCGAACGGCTCCGGATCGCGCGCGAGGTCCACGACACCGTCGCGCACGCCATCGCGATCATCAACGTCCAGTCCGGTGTCACCGCGCACGTGCTCGACAAGCGGCCGGAAGTGGCGCGCGAGGCGCTGCGAGCCATCGAGCAGACCAGTTCCCGGGCGCTGCGGGAGATGCGGGCCATCCTCGGGGTACTCCGTGGCGACGACGGTGACGACGACGGGCGGGTGCCGTACCCCGGGCTGGGGCAGATCGACGAACTGGCCGCCAAGGCACGCCAGGCCGGACTCGACATCAAGCTCGAGGAGACCTCGCCCGCGGCGCCGTTGCCGAGCGCGGTGGGCAGTGCCGCCTACCGGATCCTTCAGGAATCGATCACCAACGTGATCCGCCACGTCGGCCCGACCCGGGTGACGGTGGCGCTGACCCCCGGGATCGAGGCCTTGGAGATCCGGGTGACCGATGAGGGCCGCCGGGCCGCCCCAGGTGACGACCCCGCGGATCCGCACCTACCGGCCCGGCATCCGAGCGGCACGGGCAGCTCGGCCAAGCCCGGCCGCGGGATCGTCGGCATGCGCGAGCGCTGCCGGCTGCTGGGCGGAGAACTCGACGCCGGGCCGATCGCGGGCGGCGGGTTCGAAGTCAGGGCACGACTGCCCCTCGCGCCGACCGGGTCGCGCCTGTGAACGCGGCGGCCGCGTCGCCGTGGACCGACGCTCCGATCGCTCCGATCAAGGTGCTGCTCGCCGATGACGAGGGTCTCGTGCGATCCGGGTTCAAGGTGCTGCTCGACCTCGAGGACGACATCACAGTGGTGGCAGAAGCCACCAACGGCGCCGAAGCCGTCGAGCGGGCCCGCGCCACCCGCCCCGACGTCGTCCTCATGGACATCCGCATGCCCAAGGTGGACGGGATTCAAGCCACCGCCCAGATCGCCGGGACGCCCGGGTTGGAGCAGGTCCGAGTCCTCATCCTCACCACCTACGACACCGACGAGTACGTCTTCGACGCCTTGCAGGCCGGCGCCAGCGGCTTCCTGCTCAAAGACGCCGGACCGGCCGAGCTCCTGCATGCCATCCGGGTGGTCGCCGCCGGAGAGGCGCTGCTCGCGCCGCGCATCACCCGACGCCTGATCGGCCAGTTCACCGCGCAGCGTAAAGCCGCCCGGGCCGCGGACGACCGGCTCGCGGTGCTGACCGAGCGCGAGCGCGAAGTGCTGGCCCTGGTGGGGCAGGGCTTGAGCAACCACGAGATCGGTGCCGAGTTGTTTCTCAGCCCGGCCACCGCGCGCACCCATGTCAGCCACGCGATGGCGAAACTGGGTGCGCGCGACCGTGCGCAACTGGTCGTCATCGCTTACCAAACGGGACTGGTCAGCCCTGCGATGCCAGGCACGGTCACGCCGCGTTCGCACGACGACCGGCGTAGATGATCATGTCGTTGTCGAACACCTTGGGACGCACGCCGTGACGGCCGGGTCAAGACCAGGCGATCTCACCGGTTCGGTCGACGAAGCGCCCGGAGGCCGGCGCCGGACTTTTCGGGCGGCCAGGGTCGAGATCGACATCCACCAGCTGCGCCACGCCCACGCCACCGAGCTGACGCCGCGTTCCGGCGGAGGCCTCGGTGAGAGCTTTCAGAAGGCGCGCTCGGCGACCTTCACCCGCGGGCTCGCCTCCAACGCGGCGCGCAGCTTGTCGGCCGGCAGCGGCGCGGCGGGAGCCTGGAGGATGCGCTCGACCGGCACGTCGGGGTCGGCGAGGTAGATCTGGGTGTAGGCACCGGACTCGGGCTCGAAGCGCCAGCTTTCGGCGAGGGCTCCGGCGTCGACGGCGTCGAAGCCGAGCCGGTCGATCAGCTCCGCTGCCTGAGCCTTCGCGTCGGGGTGGTTGCCGGCGATGGGCAGGGCGCTGCGGTCCGGGGCCCCGGCGGGCCGGGCGAGCTGGGGGATGTGGTGGGCCAGGATGTTGTTGAAGGCCTTGACCAGCAGGGCGCCGGGCAAGAGCTGCTGGGCCAGCTCGGTCGTGGTCACCTTCCCGGAGTCGAGTTCGGCGATACGGCCGTCGCGGGAGGGGTAGTAGTTGCCGGTGTCCAGCACGGTACGGCCCCGCAGCAGCTCAGCGGGCACGGAACTGTAGGCCGTCAGCGGGACGCTGAGCAGGGTCGCCTCCCCGGCGCGGGCAGCCTGCTCCACGGTGCCTGCCCCAGCCCGCGGCCCCAGCTCCTTGACCAGACCTGCCAGGCTCTGTGGGCCACGCGAATTGGCGATCACCACGTCGATGCCCGCCGCCACCGCCAGCCGCGCCACCGCCGACCCGATGTTTCCGCTTCCGATGATTCCCAGAGTCGACATCGGCCATTCCCCTCTGCGTTGTGGCCGCCCCGAGCCCGTACACCCGTGAACGCCTAGGCCACCCTGGCCACGTTAAGACCTCACATCAGTGTCAGAGGCGGATCAGCGCGCCTGAGGCGTGACCAGAAGGCCCGGACTCCTGAAGCGCCCGGCCGCACAGCGGACGAAACAATTCCATGGCAATTGTTGAACGATGCTACGATCCCCTTACATCTTGCCATGCGCCCAGCCGGCGGAAGGACGCCCTTGACCAGCGACGACAACCGTCAGACCCGCTCCGCCGAAGATGCGGTGCGTGCCTGCGCGATCCGGGCCGAGCAGAGCTGCGCCACCCTCCACAACGCGGCGGACACAGCCATCGACACCGCGCTGCGCGCCATGGCGGAACGGTTGCGGACGGCGCGGTACACCCTCACGTCCGCCAACGAAGAAGACCTCGCCGCAGCCGTATCCGCCGGGATGTCACCCGCCCTCCAGGACCGGCTGCGGCTGACCGGCCCACGGCTGGAGAGCATGGCCGCAGAGCTGCGCACGCTGGCGGACGTGGCGCACGAGCCTCGCGACAAGGTCCTCGAAGAGCGCTCGGACGGCCTCACCCTGCTGGAACGCCGCCGGCCGGTCGGCGTCATCGGCGCGAACTTCGAGGCACGTCCGAACGTCACCCTCGACATCGCCTCCCAGTTCCTCAAGTCACGCAACGCAGGCGTGCTCCGCACCGGTTCGGCCGCACTGCGCTCCTCCCGTGCCATCGTGGAGCAGGTGATCGCACCGGCCCTCGGCGAAGCCGGCCTCGATCCGGACGCCATCCAGCTGGTACCTAGCGAAGACCGCTCGGCGGCGTACGCGCTGGTGTCCCTGCCTGAGCTCATTCCGCTGGTCATCCTGCGCGGCAGCGGCGACAGCACCCGCGACCTCGGCCGCGAGGCCGCCCGCCACGGCGTGCGCACCCTCGCCCACGCCGACGGCGGCGGGGTCCTGTACGTGCATCCGGCCGCCGACGACAACGTCGTGCACCAGCTGATCAGCGACAGCCTGGACCGGCTGGGCGTGTGCAACCGGCTCAATCTGCTGCTCATCGACCGGTCCGTGTACGACGAGCGGCTACCCGGCATTCTCCGGGTCCTGGACCGCCTGGGTGTCACCGCCTCCCTGCCCCCGCACACCCACCCGCGCGGATATGAGTGGTCACTCGACTCGAACCGCGCGGCCACCGTGACGGTCGACGCCGCCAACGGCCCGATGCACGCGGCTCAGATCGCCAACGAAGAGACATCCGGACTGGCCGCCGCCATCGCGACCGAGGACCCCGCCGCCGCCGCGCAGTTCATCGACGCCTACACCGGCTCCGGCGTCTTCTGGAACTCCACCACACGGCTCCTCGACGGATTCAAACTGCTGCGGCTGCCAGAGACCGGAATCAACATCGACCGGGTGCCCGGCCCACGCGGCCCGGTGAGCTTCCGCGACCTGTACCTGCGGCAGTACATGATCGTGCCGAGCGGACGGCTCACGTCCTGACCGGACCGTCATTGCCCCACCAATCAAGATCAAAAGCCTGGGAGGCAGGTACAAAGGCATCTCCGGGATGCCGGCCGTTACCGTTTATCGCTGTCCCATTGTCCCTCAAGGCCGGCGAGGAGGTCATCGAGGGCCTTGTTGAGGGCTTCGGAGTTGGCCGAAGTGAACCATGTGGTGCGAATGCGTTCGTTGCTTCCGTTCGGGGTCTCGTGGTCGGCCGCGAGCTGGTGCAGGGAGCGGGTCTCGTCGCTCAGGGCACGACCAACGCCCTGGAAGAGGCTGCGAACGTAGCTGTCCGCGTCGTCGGAGGCGATGCCGTGGCCGATGGCCCACGACGTGAGCGTGGCGAGATACGAGTAGTGGGTGGTCAGCGTTCCCGTCAGCGCGGAGAAGACGTTGAAGGCCGCCTCGTCCTCGACCGGGAGCACCCCGCCCAAGTGCTCGAAGAGGGAGTTCACCGTCGGGTGCGACGGGTACGTCACCGTGACGGAGCGGCGTTCGCGTACGGCAGGCAGGGGGATGGCCCGTACCAGCGGGGCGTCGGTGGCCAGTGTCCGGCGCAGGTCGTCGATGCCGACGCCGGCCATCACGTTGACCACCAGCTTGTCGCCGTCCACCGTCAAGCCGGCGAGTGCTTTGTGCCGGTCCTGGCCGCGTACGGCGATGATCACCACCTCGGAACGGTCCACCACCTCCTGGTTGCCGGCGCACACCTGCACGGGCTCGAAGCGCTCGGACAGCTCCGCGGCCGTGCCGGCTCCCCGGGGGAGAGGAACACCTCGGGGGGCTTGCCGGCTCCGTCGCACAGGCCCATCACGATGGCTCGGCCGATCTCGCCTACCCCGATGATGCCGATGCGCTTCACGGTGTCTTCCTCCTAAGTGCGTGGTGGTCGTGACCCGTCTCCAGTTTCACCGTCACTGCGCGGGCGCCCAGCGCCTGGCACAGCTGCTCATCGAGGTACTGCGGGGTGTTGAGGAACACCGGATCGATCACCTGCACGGCCTTCTCGATTCGCGCCACGTCCAGGTCCATGCGCGTCGCCTTTCCTCGGAGGCTTGCGGACCCGGCCGACGCTATCCGAACTCCCGATCAAGGCGATTGAGAATTCTCGCGCCGCAACGCAATAATCTTGCATGCCCGAATCGCCGCCACCGCGCCTGGACGAGATCGACGCCCAGTTGCTGGACCTGCTCCAGCACGACGCTGGACGCACCCTGCACGACCTCGGCGGACAGGTCGGGCTCTCACCGAGCGCCGTCCAGCGGCGGATCGCTCGCTACCGCAAGGACGGCCTCATCGCCATGCAGGTCGCCGTCCTCGACCCGCACCGCTTCGGTCCCACCGTCGTGGCCGCGGTCCTGGTGACCCTGGACCAGGAATCGTTCGAGCACCACCGCGCCTTCGCCGAACGGATGCGCTCGGACCCGCAGGTCCAGCAGTGCTACCAGGTCGCGGGACCGTGGGACTACGTAGTCGTCCTTGCCGCGCGGAGCATGCGCGACTGCAGCCGGCTCGGCAACCGCCTGTTCAAGGCCGACGACAACATCAGGCGTTACGAGACCTTGCTCGTCTTCGACATCGTCAAGACCGGCCTGGCCCTCCCGCTTCCCGCACCACAACCCTCTTGACCACAAGACGGACTGGCCACTCCTGGGGAGGAACTCCACGCCGAACCCCAAGATCGTGTCAGGCAAGCACCCCCGATCCGCAGGTATTTCGTCTGCTCCGGAGCGCTCAGCGGCTCAGGCCGTCGCCATTTTCCGGATGCGCGGATGGTTCTCCAGCGCCCACCGCACGGTCTTCGGCGGGCGCCCGAGCAGGGTTTCCAGCTGGTCGGTGACGCCGCGGTACCCCCCGCCGCCCATCAGCCGGGTCAGGGTCTTCAGATGCTCCGCAGTGTGCGGAACCTCGGCCAGGGCGCTGTCCACGTAGGTCTCGTTCCAGGTTTCGACCTCTTCGGGAACGTAAGTGACGTGGCGTCCCAGCACGGCCCCGAAGTCCTCCGCGAACCCGTGCATGTCCTTCAGTTCCGGACCGTTGAGCTCGTAGGACTTCGAGATGTGCGGCGCCGGGTCGGCCAGAATCTTCGCGCACACCTCCGCCACGTCGTAACCCGCGATGGGCGCGAGCCGGTGGTGGCCGAAGGGCAGGCGCAGTTCGCCGTTGCTCAGCGGCTGCAGCGCCAGCCAGGTCATCAGGGGGTTCTCGACGAACATGGCCGCCCGCACGTTGACGGTCGGGAGCCCGGACCACTCCAGCACCCGCTCGGCGATCCAGTGCGCCCGCTGCTGCGGCGACCAGTCCGCGATCAGCCCGCCGAGCCACGAACGCCGTTCTTCGTCCGGTGCGGTCATCTTCTCGAACGTCATGAACGACTGCTCGTACTCGGAGATGTTGACGAAGACCTCGATGCCGCCCTTGGCCTGTGCCGCGGCGGCCATCAGGCTGACGGCGTCGGTGTAGTACGGCGACAAGCTCATGCTGAAGTAGATGCGCCGGCAGCCTTTCAGCGCGGCGGTCACGTCGGCGATGTTGAGCAGGTCACCGACGAAGACCTCGGCCCCGGCCTGGCGGAGCGCGTGTGCGCGTTCGTCGTCCCGTCGCACGAACGCGCGCACCGGTTGCCCTTGTTCAAGCAGCATCTCGGCCATTGTTCTGCTCACACCGCCGATTTCGCCGGCGGCGCCGGTGATCAGGATGGGATTGCGCTCTGGCATCGATGTGTCCTCTGTCTGGTTGAGGTGGGTTGTCCAGGAAGCCCAGCGGGGTGACCATTTCCGCCGGGGCCGGTCGACGGAGGCGGAGTCGTTGAGCTCGATGGCCGTCCGCGCGTGAGCCTTGGGCTCTGCTCCAGCCGGACGGTGCCGATCAGGCGGGTTCTGCGTGGTGTCAACGGGGCGCCGGGCCGTCGATGCGGGCGAGGAAGTCGAGGAGTGCCGCGTTGACCTCGGCGGGACGCTCCTGCTGCGTCCAATGCCCGCAGCCCGGCAGCACCACCGGCCCGTGCAGTTGAGGCGCGACAGCGCTCAGCGGGTTGCCCTGCCCGCCCTGGCCACGCAAAAGTTCGCTCAGCGAGCTGCCCCCGTCCGGGCCACGCAATGAGGTGACCATGTCACGGTCTCCCACCACGTACAGCGCTGGGACGTCGATCCCGCGCCCCCGGAAAGGCGCCAGCAGTTCGTTGTTGCGTTCGATGTTCCGGTACCAGTTGAACGCTCCGGTGAAGGCCTGCTCGCCGTGCAGGGCGAAGTCCTCGGCGTACACCTGGATGTCCTCCTCCGTCAGCCAGGCGGGGAGAGCGGGCGACTGCGGCATGGTGTCCAGCAGGCCCAGACCGTCGGGTACGACCAACGGGCGGGGCTCCCTGCCGAGCGGGTTGTCGCCCGAGGCACCGACCAGAAGGCGGCGCAAGGAGTCCGGGATGTCCTTGGCGAACTCCGCGTCAGCGACTCCCGGCTGCTGGAAGTAGACCTGGTAGAAGCCCTCGCCGTACTGGGTGCGGGTGATCGAGGGCGGGACCATCCCGCCGGGCAGAATGGGCGGAATACTGAGCCCGGCCACCGCGCGGACCTTGTCCGGGCGCAGCATCGCCGCGGTCCAGGCAACGGGTGCACCCCAGTCGTGACCCACGACGACCGCCTGCTCCTCCCCCAGCTCCTCGATCAGGGCGATCACGTCGCCGACGAGGTGGAGCAGGGTGTAGGACGTGACGTCCGGCGGCTGCTCGCTGCGGGCGTAGCCGCGCTGGTCAGGGGCGACGACCCGGTACCCGGCCGCCGCCAGCGCCGCGAACTGGTGACGCCAGGAGTACCAGCTCTCCGGCCAGCCGTGCAGCAGCAGGACCAGCGGTCCCTGCCCCTGCTCGGCGATGTGCAGCCGGACCCCGTTCACGTCGGCGAAGCGGTGGGTGAGCGAGCTTTCCACAAGGATCTCCTTGAGATCGGTGAGCGCGTGCTACTTCTTCAGCTGGGCGTACATGGCTTCCAGGTCAGCGGACAGCTGCGACTTGATCCAGCGTGTGGTGTCGTCGGCCAGCACCTCGTGTGCCCCCGCCTCGATGCCGTCGAGCGCGGCCACGGCGACGTCGCGGGGGTCGGCCTTGGGCGCGTCGATACCCGACGTCATATCGGTGTCCACGTAGGCCACGTGGAGCCCGGTCACCGCGATGCCGCGCGGCTGCAACTCCAGGCGCAAGGAATTGGTCTGCGACCACAGGGCGGCCTTGGAGGCGCTGTAGGGCGTGCCGTCGGCCAGCCAGGACAGGGCGGAGTGGACGTTGAGGATGTGACCCCCGCCGTTGCGCTCGATGATCGGCGCGAAAGCCCGGGTGACCAGCAGCGGCCCGTAGAAGTTGGTCTCCAGGTCCCGGCGCACGTCCTCCATCGGGGAGCCGAGGTACGAAGCGCGGACCGAGGCACCGGCGTTGTTGATCAGGATGGTGACGTCCTGGGCCTGCTCGGCGGCGGCCGCCACGGATGCCGGGTCGGTGACCTCGAGCGCCAGCGCAACGGCATCGGGGTGCGTCACCGTGTGCGGGTCGCGGGCCGTGGCGTAGACCTTGCCGGCGCCGCGCGCGTAGAGCTCCTCGACCAGCACCTTGCCGATGCCGCGGCCACCTCCGGTGACGAAGACGTTGGCGCCCTTGATTGTTGTCATGACTGCCTCCACAGTGAGAAACCGATCGGTTTCCTCTACCGTAAACCGATCGGTTTCATCATGCAAATCGTGCCTCACCCAGCCCCGAGGAGCGAGCCGTCGCCATGCGCCGTCGGCGTGTCCAGCCCAGCGGCCCGGGAACGGCGGCATCCGGAATCGACCACCCGTTCCACCTGGCCGCTGGTTGGAGGTCCGATGCTCGTGCTACGGCACCGCTTCCGCACCGCCTCGGCCAGGCGATCGCGTTCGTCTCGATCGGGCATACCTTGCCGGCCAGCCCGGCGGTATCTCCTCGGGACAGGCGGGAAACCGCCCCTCGATCTCGTCGAACTTCAAGATCAAGGCGAAACCGAGCCTGCCGGCCCCCACCTTTTCCCGACCAGGTCCCGATCGCCCTCGACCAGCGTCCACGCGCTGATCAGCTCATTCCGTTCCCAGCCGGCACGCACGACGGAACGCCTCCGCGGCCGATGCCATGAACGACCCGATCACAGTCGAGAAGGCCGAGGGGGTTACCGGAAGGTATGCACTCCTTGGGATGGCGACGTGCCGAACCGATGGCCAACTGTTCGCATACCGCCCGGGCGATCCGCAGGACTGGTCGGGGTGGCGGCTCGCCGAAGCCATAGAAGGTCCAGGCCGATCCAGCCGATTCTGCGCGCCGAGTGCAAGCCAGATCCGGGAAGTGCCCCGCTGCGCCCCATTGAAGCCGTACGCGCTGCTTGCCCGGCCCGGTAGGGTTCTTGATCATCCGGGAGGATCAGGTAGAAAGGGCGGGCCGCCGTGGTCTCCGTGTCGACTCTCGGGCCGCAGCGACGTCATCCGGTGTTCTGGTGGTGGCTGGCGGCCTCGTACGCGTTATGGGAGATCATCTGGGAGGTGCTGACGCCCCCGCGGCACGTCACGTGTGCCGGGCAACCGATCTTGAACCCGGTTGGTCCCGCCCGCCGCACAGCCGCCGAAGTGGCCGAGGTGGCCGCGGGCGTGCTGTATCTGGCGGGGCCGTTCCTCCTGGCGATGATCGCTCTGTTCGTGGCCAGGCGCGACAATGCCCGCGTCCACCTGATGGCCGCGGTTCTCGGGTTCGGGCTCGTCGCGTTGCCCGAGGCGCTGGCGGTCGCCGCGGAGGTGCTCAGACCGCCCGCGGAGCCGCCGCCCGGCTGCCTGCCGGACCCGGCGCCGTTCCGAGTCCTGCCGGTGGTTCTGACCTGGGTGATCTCTCCCCTGACGATGATCCTGCTCGCGGGCGCCGCCGGGACGCGCGTGCGCCCGGACCGGGGCTCCGTGCTGCGGCTGATCACGGCGCTCGGGGCGATCGTGCTCGTCGTGCAGGCCGTGAGGACCCTGCCGGAGCGACTGGCGGCGCCACCGGTCGCGGACGACGGCACCCCCCGGTACGCGCTGCTCCCCGGCGGCTACCTGGAGACGGTGAACCTGGATACGGGCCGCATCGCCCATGAGTACACGCCGTACCTCGGCAGGCGCATCACTCATATCACGGCGGTGGCCGCCACCCGGGAGCCGGGTGAGTACGTGGTGAGCGTGACCTTGCGGCAGGGCCGGGACAGCTGGTCGCCGCGCGGCTTCGTCTCGCGCGTCCACCGCCTGACAGTGGACGCCGACGGCCGGGCGAAGCTGGGCCAGGCGCTGTCGGGCAGGCTGAACGGAAGCGTCGACCGGATCGTGGTGTCGCCCGAGGGCCGCATCGCCTACAGCCGTCAGACCGAGGACCGCGATCACAACCGGACCACCTACGTCGGCGTCCTCGGCCCCGAAGTCGAATGGCGGGCGGCAGCGTACGGGTTCTACTGGAGGGACGCCCGCACTCTGGTGCTTCCCGACGACATCCACTTCACCGGGGTCACGTACCCGCCGAAGCCGGAGTTGGTGAAATCCTGGGAGGGCGCCCTTGACGTGCGGCTGCCTGCGTCGGACCCGCCGGCCGCGGCGGTGCTCGTCCGGGCGCCCCGCGACAACGGCAGCCACACTCTCCCTCATCCTCTGCCGGACGGCCGGACCCTGCGGGTGCGCCAGGGCAGCTACGAGCAGCCGTCCGAGCTGCTCCTCTACGATGGGGACCGGAAAGTGGCCACGGTGCTCACCCTGAGCTGCGGCGAGATCGTGTCGATGGCGCTGGACCGATCCGGCCGGCATCTCATGGTCGGCAAGGACAACGAGAACGATTCAGAGGCCGGCAACAGACCGTGCGGGGGCAAGAACCACGAGCTACTCCGCGTCGGCCTCACCCCGACGGCCGCCGGCGCCTTCCCCCACAGGGTCGTCTGGCGGGGCGACACCTATGTCGGCGGATTCACCTGGTGACCGGCCCTGCGAACGACCGGTCAGATCGCATCGCGTCCACCACTGCCGATCGATTCGGCAGCGGGCGGCCCCGGCGCCCTCCCGGACGGTGTCCTCCCACGACAGCCGGGCCACCTGGCCGATCCTGATGGCGAACTCGTAGTCGTAGAAGGGTCATGACGGGAGCGCCCGCCCCGACACGGGTGTCACCGCGCCCCCGATCCGGTCCTGCCATCCCGCCGGCGCTCTGCCTGCTGGATCGATTGGCGCCGTCGCCCTCGACGGGAGCGGGCGCCTGGTGGTGGACCTGCGAGTGGGACATCGCGGTCTTCGAGCCCGGCGCGCCGCCCTAGGGTTTCACGATCTCACGCATGGGGTGCAGGCCGGCGTCGCGCGGGACGCGGTCGCCGAGCGGCCGGCTCAGCTCGACCGTGTACGGCGTGGCCCGGTTGCCCAGGCAGTTGTGGAAGTCGCCCGGGGCGCGTTCGACGCCAATGACCAGGCGTACGTCCCGGTCCGTCTCCTCCAGGCCGACCACCCGGATACGCCCGTCGGCCGACTGCCCGCCCGAACTGCGCAGGTGCCGGCTCGGGCGGCCGTCCGCGGCCGGCGGGCGGTGACGCGGGCGGAGGTCCGCGCCGAGGCGGACGTAGCGGCCGAGGCTGGCGGCCGGTTGGTACTGGACACAGACCGACGCCGCGGCGCGTCAGCTCGGCTGGCACTTCTCCGGTCCGGCGGTGGCCAGGTCGGTGACGGAACAACGCTTGAGCGTGGGGTAGTGGGCGCCCATGACACGGGCCGCCGAGGCTGGGTTGCCGTCTTCGGGGACGTTGTGGATGGCCTGGGCGAAACCGGGATCGGTCACCATGTTGCGCAGGATCACGGTGTGAGAGGCGGCCGGCGAAGCGAGGGAGAACGGCAGGAAGGTCGCGCCTGGGATCCGCTCGATGGCGGTCCGCTGCGCCTCGGTCCCGATCACGTAGGTGTAGAAGCCGGAGTCGTCCAGCTTCGTCTGGTCGTCGGCGCGGCATCCGTAGTCGGTCCCGCCGCCTGGCAGGCGGTTGACGACGACGGGGAACGGCGGCCGGCTCAGGTTGGTGCACATGGACCAGTAGCGCACGTCCCGTTCCGGTGCCGGCCACGGGGTGGGATGGGAGCCGGGTGCGTGCCGGGGCGCCTTGCCGCGGACGACCAGGACGTCACCGCCGGCGGGCGGGCCGACCACCGCGGCCAGGTAAGCGGAGTCCGCGTTGGGGAACCCGCCTCGGCCCTCCCGTGCTTGACGGGCGAACCCGCTCTCCTCGGCCCGAGTACGGGCGGTCTTCCCCTTCATCGTGGAGGCTTTCGCGGACCGCGAGGTCGAGGCGGCCGTCTCACGGCGGGAGCAGAGGGGCACGGGACGGGAGACACCGTCGCGTTCGAAGGTGACCGACGGGAGCGTCACCGCCGAGAAATCACCGCCTGCCGGCAGATAGACCCGCAGCACGATGGAGCCGCCGCGGCCGGCCGGGGTGCCCTCTGGGGCGAGCGGCAGCACGTTGGACTGGCCGGGGGCCGCGTCGTGGCGGGCGGTGACGGTGTAGCCGCCGCCGGGCTCGGCCTGCCGTTGCCACGGGTTGGCGTGGCCGGTGTCCGGGTTGATCCGGTAGTCGGGCAGCGAGGAGCCGACACCGTTGGAGGTGAACGAGCCGCCGCCTGCCTTGTAGACGTTGAAGGAGGCGTACCGGCTGTCGGGGTAACGGCCGGAGAGCTTGATCCGCAGGCCTTCCTGCACCGTGAACCGCAGCACCCAGTAAGAGGCCGCGCTGTCAGGGTAGAAAACGTTACTCGTGTCCGCGGTGACCTGGCGCTCCCACGCGCACGACGGCGTCACCGGCGGCGCGGCTCCCGCTGCGGCGGCCACGGGCATCGGCACCGCGGCGAGGCCGCCGGTCGCCAGAGCGGCCAACAGGGCGGCGGACAGGCCCTGCCGGGTGAGCGTTGATCTGCACATACGTCTATCTCCGTCATAGCGTTCGCTCCTCCCGGGCCGGTCCCGGGCGAGTCGACTCGGCATGATGGCGGACGTTTCTGGCAAGTCATTGGCAATCCCCGCGGTCAATCTATTGTGCGCGAATGGTCAATGACTGGAGAAGGCCCTGCCGACATAATTGTCTCGCCACGCCGAGAGCGAAGGAGGCGAAAGATCATGCGTGCACGAAGAACCGTCGCGCTGGCGGCCTGTTCGTTCTTGGCGCTCATTGCCGGCTGCACATCGGGAGCCTCAGTGGAAAACGCCGGCAAACCGCCGCCGAGGCCGCCGCGTATCCTCAATGCGAATGGCGACAGGGCGCTGATATTCGATCCCATGATGGCGACGATCAGCGGATTCGACCGCATTCGCGGGCGAGTATGGCAGGACAGGGAAATAGCGAAGACGGCGAATGACATCGTTTGCGTGTTGCAATGTCGTGCGGTCGTCGTGTCAACGGGTGCCGGGGCGAAGGGCGGCTTGTACCAGGTCGCCGAGCAGGGGCGGTCGGCTTTTCCCGTCTCCGGAGTGCGTGACGCTCGTGTGCTGGCCGCCGTGTCAACTGATGACGCGGTGGTGGAGGAGACCGTCGGCGGGCGTACGCGGATCACGCTCATCCGGTCGGGCCAGCGGAAACGCCTGGAGCTGCCCCACTCCGGTTACCGCTGGGTGGAGTCGCCCGACGGCCGTGCCGCATTGGCCTTCACCGTTCAACCGGACGTGCGCGAGGCGCGACTGCTCCAGTTCGTCCGTGACTCGCGTGGCTGGAACCCGGTAGGCAATGGCATTCCCTGGGGACCGATCAGTGATGCGTGCGTGGCAGGCCAGGGCGATGTCGTCCTGGTGCTGGGGGCGGAAACGACATTGATCCGGGCCGGGAACGACCGCCGGAAAGTCGACCCATCACTGGCCGAGGCGCGTGAATGCGCGCTGGGGACGAGCGCGGCCGCACTGGTCTCCCGTGCCACCAACGACCGGGGCGATTTCCGTACGGTCGTCCACGGGTTGGACATGAACGGCCGCATGGCGTGGCGGCGCGATTATCCCTCGGAAGCCGGCGTCACGGCACATCCAAACAAACCTTATGTCGGTATCGCGGACGGCAGGACATTCACGATCGTCGACGCGCGGGGCCAGAACGTATGGGCCCGCGACGGAGTCGCCGCCGCACGATTCACCTCCGGCGGGCAGCTCGTCACGGTCAGCCCGAAAGGAGAAGTGACGTGGCTTTCCACCGAGCTTCTCAAGGACGCCTATCGAAACTCTTGAGCCACCGTCATCTCGTCCGAGCATGAAAGGCGGCAAGCCGGAATACAGAAGAGTTTTTCCAACGAAATATCATCAAGTGATGAAATGTTAGGAGTAGTAATGCTGAAGAAGATCGCGAAAGGCGTCGTGTTGCCCTCCGCGTTGGCGATGGCTGCCATCGTGAGCACCGCGGCGGCCGCTCACGCCGCCTCTGTCTCCGGTGCGTGCAGCACAGAAGGCAAGAGCGCGACCGGATGGGTTCACTACACTCACGTCTCCAGCAGCGCCCGAGACCGGATCGACAAGTTCACCTGGCAGATCAACGGGCAGTCCGGCTCGACCAAGAACGATGTCATCCTCGAACTGAAGCGAGACGTCACCGGTTCGGACCCTGTGCTGTACTCGTGGTCGACGGGGAGCGCGTCCAATGGCGCCGGCACGCATGTGCCCTCGCAGTCTGTGAGCGTACCGGCCAGCTACAACACCTACGGGCGGTTCCACTTCATCTTCGACATCAACAACGCTTCCGACCCGGACTGCATCGCGACATCCAACCGTTTCTAGCGGCCAAGGCCTGAGTCGAGCGGCGGCGGAGCCGGACCGTTCCCTGTGGTGAGGGAGTGGCGCCGGCTCCGCCGTACCAGAAATCTGCCAGACAAGTGCGTCACTCTCCCGTGCTGATCCGACGACAGTCACAAGAAGGAGATGCGTCGAGCACGGTCCGCCTCGCGCGCATCAACCAGCCGGGTGGACCTCTCGACGATCCACCGGCGGGGCCGCCTACTTGCCTAACGTGACTTAACGGCCTTCAAGCGGCTGACCGGCTACTTCGCTTGACAACCCCAGATAACCATCGCAGGCCGCTTGAAAGGGTGCGACAGAACCTGACCGGTGCGCGCCTGATCAGCGCGAACGTGAACGACGCGTCCCCGGCTGATGCGGTGTGGAATAAGACGTACCTGTGGCGGGTGCGCGCCGAGGGCGCCCCGGACAATCCCCCGCCGATGGACGGACCGGCAAGAGCTGGGCTCCCGGTCAGTTTGCGGGAGGGACTACCGCATGTGCCCCGGCCGTGCCCGCTCGTCACGTCAGCCTCACTGCAGGCGGTACAACTGGCTCGGCGACAGGCTGCCGTTCAGCGGCGCGGTCTCGATCAGCGTGCCCGGAGCCGTGCCGCCGTCCCTGACGCTCATCACCAGGTTGTTCTGCACGTTCTCGAACCGGTGCACGAGCACGCCGTTGAACACGCGCTGGCGGTCGCTCCAGAACTGGCGCTGCTCCACGACCGTCGGCTGGAGGTCGTTGGGGTCCGCGCATATCGCCAGCCGCACGACGTTGCCGTTGAGCCCGCCGCGCAAGCACAGACCGCTCTGGTCATTGACGATCTGCGTGACGCTGCCGCTGGTGAAGCGCATGCGCCACTTCTGCGAGCGCAGGCCGAAGTCCGGGCGCAGGGTCACCTTCGAACCCGGTACCGTGCCCTCGGCGGACACCACGAGCTGGCCCTGGCCGGGCGGGACCTGCGGCACGTTCTGCGGAACGAGCCGCACCGGCGGCCCGTCGACCGGGGCCGCCGCCTCGGCCGGCGACGCCGCCGGACCGGACACACCCAGGATCGCGCCGGCGGCGATCGCCAGCGCCATCGGTCTGCTGATGCGCATGGAAGTCATGCTCTTGTCTGCCTTTCCTCGGATGGACGGGGCCCGCGGTTGCGGTCGCGGCAGGGAAGAACCTTGCGGCGGTTCCCGGGGCCTGGACCAGGTCACCATCCAGGCGGCCCGCAGTCCGCGCACAAATGCGCGGTGCGCCGGCAATACTCGGCATTGCGCGGCGGCTGCGCGGAAGCGGGGTGTCGGGTTGGGCCGAACCGTGGCACCTCGCCGAGATTGCTCCCGGCGGCTTTCCCCGGCCCGCCCGCCGCATCCGGCGTGCCTGTCTCCACGCACCGGGCGCTCCACGTGCCTTGTCCGCTGGTCAGCCGCTCGCAGCGGCTGCCGGGATCGGGATCCGCGGGGCCGCGATGTTGACGCCGCGATAGCGGTACGCTCCACCTTGACGCTGGATGCGCCCGTGAAGGCGACTCCCTGATGGGCGATCCTCCAGCCCTTGTCGCAGAAGCGGCGTTTGAACTCGGTCATCCCGAGCCGGAGCTTTGCCCGCGTATTTCCGGCGGATCCACCGCAGCAACCGGGCCCATGTGTGGGAGTCGATCGCGCCGAAGATCGCCTTGGATGCTCCATGCCGGAAGTAGTTCGCCCACCCCCGCAGCATCCGGTGAAAACCGAGGATCAGCTCGGCCAAATCCTGGTTGCGGGTTGACCTGTGTGTCTTCGCCGACACCTTGTCCTTGATCGCCTGAACGGCCTTCGTGGACGGCTTGGTGTAGACGTAGTGCTTGTTCGTTCCTCGCTTCCGCTGGCGGCGGAGGTGGTGCCCGAGGAAGTCATAGCCTTCGTCGATGCGGAGAACGCGGGTCTTCTCCGGCGCCGGCCGCAGCCCCAACGGGGCCGGCACGCCGGCGACCACGTCGCGCAGGGCCTCGGCATGATGACGGTCGCCCCTGCATCTGTCCGTCGGCGGAGCTCATGGCACAAGGTGGACGTCATGGCTCGAATCATCGCCACCGTCTTGGCCGTGATCATGGCCTGGGGCCGTATCCGGGGCGGCCGGGCTCCAGGAGTCCAACGGCGATGAGTTTCGCCGTGGTTTCCAGTCTGAATCCTCACACCCGATCGACCGCACTCGAGGAGAGCATCATGACCGCTACCTACACCTTCGACGTCTTTTCCAGCCTCGACGGCTTCGGCGCCGCCAGCGGCAACTGGGGCGGCTACTGGGGCAAGCAAGGCCCCGAGCTGCTCGAGCACCGCCTCTCCTTGTACGGCGAGGAGCAGCGGATGGTCTTCGGGGCCAACACGTATCGGGCGTTCGCGGGGATGCTGGCCTCGAGCACCGAGGAGTCCGAGGTCCGTGACCCATGGGTCACCCGGATGAGGAACCTGCCGGCAACGGTGGTGTCGACGACGCTGCAAGGACCGCTCGACTGGCCGGACGCGACCGTCCTGAGCGGCGACGCCGTCGACGTCGTCGCCCGGCTCAAGGAGGAGTCCGAGGTGCCGTTGCGCTCGCACGGCAGCCTGTCGATGAACCGGGCGCTGATGGCCGCCGGCCTGGTCGACCGCGTCCAGGTGACGCTCTTCCCTGTGATCACCGGTCAGACCGGACTGGACCCGATCTTCCAGGGTGCGGCCGACTTCGACCTCGAGCTGATCGAGAGCCGGACGCTCGACGGCCACACCCAAGAGCTCGTCTACCGGCCGACCCTGCATGCCTGAGTCCGTCCACGCACCCCCCGGTCAAGCAGCCGAACCTGACCCGGAAGTTCCCGCTGAGCGACATGCCGACCGGTCTCATGGCCGGCCCTGGTCACGCGGCCTGCTGATCATCTCCTGATTCGTCGGGTCGTTCGACGAGTTCGCCGTTCTCGAACCTCGCGCCCGTCGGAGGTGAACCGGCCATGGGTGTCCTGGATGACGACCGTGAAGCCGCGCCTGCCGCCGCCAGAGGATCTGCGCCATGTGCCGCTCCATGTGCGTTTGTCCTTGTGGGTGTGCTCGGGTGCGGGCAGGCGTCAGCCGACCAGCCGGTTGAGCTTGCGGATCTGCTTGTCGAAGACCCGGGCAGGAGCGATGCGGCGTAGTGTGCTCGCGCGTCCGGCCAAGGAACCGGCGGTGTAGCGCAGCTTCGGCTTCGGGTCGGTCGCCGCCTCGACGATTACCTTGGCGACGATGGCGGGGTCGTCGCCCTCCTTGATCGCTGTCTCCATCATGCGGTCGAAGGCGCGCCGCTGGTCCGCGTAGACCTGCAGGGGCGTGTCGGGCCGCGGGCTGTTGGCCTCGAATCCGGTGCTGGTGTAGGCGGGCTCGACGAGGAGCGCCCGCACGCCGTACTCGCGGACCTCGTGGTCCAGGGACTCGGAGTACCCCTCGATCGCATGCTTGGAGGCCGCGTAGGCGGCCATGTAAGGCGAGGGGAGGAAGCCGAACACGGAGGAGAGGTTGATGATGCGCCCCCGTCCTTGAGCGCGCATGTGGGGCAGGACGGCCTTCGTCATGCGTATCACACCGAAGACGTTGACGTTGAAGATGTCCTGGGCCTGCGCGACGGAGCTTTCCGCTGCCGGGCACCGGCATCCCCTCGTAGAGCACATCAGCCGCCGAGCCTGCTCGAAGAGGCGATGCGTCAGCGCACGCCTGCCGCATCGAGCAGGGTGACCACGGTGGGCGCGATGAGCCCTGCCAGGGTGTCGGCTCCGATCCCCGCTCGGGCGCTGGCGCCGTCGAAGACCACGCTGAGCTGCCGGGCCAGCAGGTCCGGGTCGCTCGCCCCACCCTGCTCGGCCTCGGCACGGAAAAAGGCCATCAGGTTTCCCTTGATCCGGTGCGCCACCCGGCTCGCAGGGTGGCTCTGATCCTTGAGCTCGATCTGCACCGCCAGGTACTGGCAGCCTCGGAACTCGGGCGCATCCGCCTGCAACTCCACCTGCTCGAAGACGTGCAGGATCCGCTCGCGGGGTGAACGGCCATCACCCGCCGCCGGCAGCAGCCTCGCCACGAAGGCGGACGAGCGCTCCTCCAGGCTCGCCGCCAGCAGTTCGTCCTTGCTCTCGAACAGCTGGTACATGGAGCGCTTCGACACCCCCGCCGCCTTGCACAGCGCCTCGACGCCGATGCCGACACCGTCTCGGTAGGTGAGCGTTGCCGCCGCATCCAGCAGCCGCTCCCGTGGACTTGGCCTCACTTCGGTGGTCATACTGCGAGATTAACTGGATTTCGACGAAATGAAAACCGATCGGTTTCCGAGTGTCCCTGAGCGATATCCGGAAACCGCACCCCACGCCGGCACGGCGGTCTCCTCAGACTACGTCTCGGCGGGGATGCGATGCAGCCCCTTGCGGTCGTACCAGCCCGTCACACCGAACCCGAACAGCACGGCCATCAGGAGACCGGCGGCCATCATCACCCAGCCCCGGGTCAGGCCCGCGTCACCCTGGGCGTCGTAGTAGAGATTGAAGCGCTTTCCACGACTAAAGTCGGGGGATTCCAGCCAGCTCGGGCTCCGTCTGCGCGGTGGCCTGGGCCGCTGTTGCTTGGCGGTTCGCCTTCCGGCCCACGCGCGTGCGTGGTTTGCGCGCCCCAGCTCGTACACCCGGTCTGGGCTGCACGAACTCCGCCCTCCCGGCGGTGAGGATGTTCCTGGCGGCGTTCACGTCGGCGTGGTCCGTGTGTCCGCACGAGGTGCACCGGAAGACCGCTTGGCTCTCGCGGGACTTCCGATCCACCACCGTGCACACGTTGCACCTCTGACTCGTGCACGCCGGATCAACGGTGATCACTTGGGTGCCCGTGTAGCGGGCCTTGCTGCGGGTGGCCAGCTCGATCCGGTGCCAGCCCTTGTCCAGGATGGACCGGTTCAGGCCGGACTTGCTCGCGGCCCCGTTGGGCAGGAAAGCGCAGGCCGGCGACCCTCGAAACGTTCAGCCCTCGGCGCACACGGCCACCGCAGAACGGGTGGAGCCGTTCAAGCAAGCGCTTCACACATGACGGATCCTCGATCCCCGACTGCTCAGCGACCACGTCCAGGACCTCGTCCGGCACCTGCACGGCGCTTGACCTCAACTGTGGTTGAGGTCCCAGAATCGCTGGTGGCGGGTGGCGCGGCGGGATGGGCCGGTCGGACGCGCCCGCATGTCCTGGATCGAATTTCACCCCTGACACGGGAGATGTTTCATGGCCAAAGTCGTCGTCATTGGCGCCACCGGCAAGCAGGGCGGCGCAGTCGCCGATCTGCTCCTGGAGCGCGGCCACGAGGTGATGGCGTACGTGCGCTCGCCGGAGTCGCCGACCGCCGAGGCGCTGTCGGCCCGGGGCGCGCGGCTCGCCACCGGCGACCTCGCCGACCCCGACGCGCTCCAGCGCGCCTGCACAGGCGCCGACTCGGTTTTCGGCCTGTCGGTGCCGTTCGGCGAGGGCGGCAAGGACGAGGAGGTCGCGCAGGGACGCCTGCTCGTCGACACCGCCGCCCGCCTCGACGTCCACCTGGTGTACTCCTCCGTGCGGGGCGGCGACCGGCTGGTGGCCACCGACATCGACCACGCCGACAGCAAGCAGCTCATCGAGGCGTACCTGCGCGAGCGGCCGGTGCGCGCGACCGTGCTCGGACCGGTGTACTTCATGGAGAACGTGCTCAACCTCGGCTTCAGCCGGCTCGGCGACGGCATGCTCACCAACCCGCTGACTCCCGGCAAGCCGCTCGACCAGGTGAGCGTCCTGGACATCGCCGGCATGGCCGTCCATGCCGTCGAGAACCCCGACGAGCTCGTCGGCGAGCGGATCGACATCGCCTCCGACCGCGTCACCGGGCAGGAGGCGGCCCGGATTCTGAGCGAGGTGCTCGGCAGGGACATCCCCTACCAGCAGCTGCCGCTGGACATGGTGCGGCAGTGGGCCGGCGAGGAGGTGGCCACGATGTTCGAGAGCTTCGAGAACAACACCGATTTCCTTGACATCGAGACCCTCCATGCCAGGTATCCCGCCGTGCGCTGGCACAGCTACGCCGAGTGGGCCAAGACGGTGGACTGGGAGCGGATCCTCGCCGGGTAGGTAGGCCCGCGCCGGCGGTCGGCGAGGCCGCGGCGCCGTTCGCCTGCCTCATCGTGGCCTCGCCGGGCGTTCCGGCGATCAGCGCGGAGCCGCCGGCACGCTGGTCAGGCACACCACGGGCGGCGTCGTGGCCATCGTCGTGACGCTCTTCATGCTGCCGCCGCTCATCGGGATGCTCCCGAACGGGGCCGGCATGCGGCTGATGCCCCATGTCATGAGCGCGGCCTCCCGCTCACCCGTGAGGAGTTCGGCGCCTTCGCCCCGGGAACACCGCCGAGTCCAAAATCACGTCAAACCAGTTTGATGTATTCTGGCGGATGTGACGACATCCGATCGGGTGCCGCTTCCGCCGCTGATGCGCATGGCGGCGCGCCCGCTGCGCTGGGGCGCTGATGGCCGAACCGGCATCCAGCGATCGCCGAGTGCGAGAGTCGGCCGCCGCCGTCGACGAGCCGTAGAACCTGGTCGAGCTGTTCCAGCCCGCTCAGCGGGCCGGCGCCGCACCGGTCACATCCTGAGCCGCAGCACCGGGCCCGGCCTGTCGCCGGTGGCTGTCGGTGTGACGTCCGGCCACCCGATCGCAGGTGTCCGGCTGCCAGGTTGCGGCCTGCGTAACAGATACCGCTGTCAGGCGAAGGGAACGCCAGGTGAGCCAGGACGAGCGCGGAGCGCACGACAGCGCGAACGAGCAGGACCCGGTAGCCGTGCGGCGGCGTCTGCGTGAGGTGACGCTGGTCTTCCTCAAGCTGGGCGTCATCGCCTTCGGCGGCCCGGCCGCACACACCGCGATGATGCGCGATGAGCTGGTGCGCCGCCGCGGTTGGGTCAGCGACCAGCGGTTTGTGGACCTGATGGGCGCCACCAACCTCATCCCCGGCCCCAACTCCACCGAACTGGCCATCCACCTCGGCTACGACCGTGCCCGGTGGCGCGGCCTGATCTCGGCCGGGGTGTGCTTCATCCTCCCGGCCGCGCTGATGGTCACGGCCCTGGCCTGGGCGTACGTCACCTACGGCAGCACGCCGGCGGCCGAGGGCCTGTTGTACGGCATCGTCCCGGCAGTGATCGCGATCATCGCGCATGCGCTGTTCGGCCTGCTGCGCACCGTCGTCAAGACCGTCTGGTTGGGCGTGTTGGCGGTCGCCGCGCTGGCCGCCTACCTGCTGGGCGTCAACGAGCTGCTGGTGCTGGCGGTGGGGGCGGTGCTGGCCGCCGCGGCCCGTGTCCTGCGATCCCCGCCCGGCCGCGGCGCACGACACGGGGTGCTCGCCGCGCCGCTGCTGACGTTCGGCGGGTCACCGGTGTTCACCGATCCCACCGGCGGCCAGCTGGTCCAGCTGTTCGTCACCATGCTGAAGATCGGTTCGGTGCTGTACGGCAGTGGTTATGTGCTGCTGGCCTTCCTGCGCGGCGACTTCGTCGACCGGCTCGGCTGGATCACCAACCAGCAGCTCATCGACGCCGTGTCGATCGGCCAGGTCACCCCCGGTCCGGTGTTCACCACTGCCACCTTCCTCGGCTACATGATCGCCGGGCCGCTCGGCGCGTTCCTGGCGACCGTGGCCATCTTTCTGCCCTCGTTCGTCTTCGTCGGCCTGCTCACCAAGCTCACTGACAAGCTCCGCTCCAGCGAGTGGACCTCCGCCCTGCTCGACGGCCTCAACGCCGCCGCCCTCGCCCTCATGGCCGGGGTGTCCTACCAGCTCGGCCGGACCGCGATCATCGACCCGCTCACCGCGGTCATCGCCGTGGTCACGCTCGTGCTGTTGTGGAAAACCCGGCTCAACAACGCCTGGTTCATCGCCGGCGGCGCCGCCGTCGGCATCGCGCACGCTCTGCTTTGATGACGCCCGGCCTCAGCCGTACCACCCGCACACGATCAAAGGACCATCGATGAGCGGCAATACTGTCACCTGCCCGTACTGCCTGCTGAACACCTCCGGCGACGAACCGTTCGGCGGATGGGTCTACCGCGACGACCTCTGGCTCGTCCACCATGGCCCCATCGAATCCTCCCGGCCCGGCACCATGAAGATCATTTCCAAGCGGCACTACACCGACTTCGCCGAGATGACACCCGACGAAGCAGCCTCCTTGGGCAGCCTGCTCCACATGCTCGACGCCGCCATGCGGGCCGGCACCGACGCCGAGCGAGTCCATCTGGTCTCCACCCGGGACCGCGTCCAGCACTTCCACGCCTGGCTCTACCCTCGCCCCGCCTCCCACTCGCTGCGCGGGACGGATTTCCTCAACGCACCCCAACACAGCGAGCCCGCCGACGCCGACCGGGCCGCCCAAGCTGTGCGACATCACCTCACCGTGACCAGCCCCGGATAGCCGGAACGGATTTCAACGCAGGCCCACCTCAAGCACCGCTGCCGAGGTGCTCACCATCGGTTTCGGCCGGGGCCCTTCTCCCCCGATCGCACTGAAGATTCACAAGCAGCCTGCTCTGTGCCGATATCGCTACGGCCCGGTGCCGCTCATCCGCGACCACCACGTGCTGATCCCCGGCGCGGCGCTCCCGTCAGGGCCTCCCTGCCCTCGTCCCACCTCCAGCGCACGTCGCGGCCGCTCAGGTGCACCCCGCCGATCCAGCGGTCGACGCCGTTGAGCGTCACGTGGTCCTCCTCGCCCGCCAGCACCCGGGCGCCGGTGGCGGTCAGACGCAGCAGAGTGGTGCCTTCGACCGGGGCGTCGGCGGGCCAGATGTCCAGCAGCGGGTGCGGGGGCCGGGCCAGACGGTCCATCGCCGCGAAGCACCAGGTGTCCCCGAGATAGGGGCGGGCCTCGCGGGCTGAGGCGCGCACGAAGACGTCCCCGGCGGTGACCTGCTGCGCAGCGTCCGCTGTGGCGGCGAGGACGCGCCGTTCGGTGAGGGAGAGCCCGTCACGGGTGGAGGGGTACTCGCGGCTGAGACGTTCGAAGGCCTCTCCGAGGAAGCGCAGCTCACCGGAGCGGGTGGCGGCGATGGCGGACAGGCCGTCCGGCGTCGAGGCACGGAAAGCCGCCCATGCCCCGGTGGCCAGATCGAGCGCGGCCGGGGTGAGCCTCGCGCACGCCTTGGTCGCGGGCAGTTCGCGCAGCTGCTCGGGACGCAGCTCGCCCAGGCCGCCGAAGCGGGCGATGCCGGGATGTTCCCCGATGCAGATCAACGTGATGCGCCCGGCCGGCACCTCCAGCTCGGCGAGGCGGGCGAGGATCTCCACGATCTGCAGCTGGTCGTAGAGGTCGGCCTCGAACCACAGCACGTACTCGCCGCCGCGGTTGGCCTCCAGGGCGGCGTCGCGTTCCTGGAACATGCGCAGGCCCTCCGCGTGGTCATCCGCGTGCGCTTGGATCAGGAACGCGGCCCTGACCTGGCGCAGCTCCTCGCGCCCCACCGCGGGGACCGGCCCTTCATGCAGCGCGTCACGCCAGTACACGATGCGCCGGGCCAGCCCGGTCCCCGGCAGGTCGGTGCTGTCCCCGTTGCTGATGTGCAGCGCCGCCGCCATCCCATCCTCAACAGGGGCGGGCTGCTCGCCCAGAAGCCGGCTGCGTGCGATCGCGTACGACTCTCCGGTCTTCGCCATGCGGGCGCGCACCCGCCGTTTGAAGTCTGCCTGCTTGGTCATGAACGTCTCCCGCGCGCCGTCCGCGCATCCCCCAGCGACCGGTGCGGCGGGCGCACGACCGACGACAGATCTTCCGTCCGAGAGGTGGACCTCCCTTTGCCTCCTGGGATGACCCGGCTGGGGCGAGTCGCCGGAGGTTGGGCGCGGACGGCCGCCACCGGCCATGCTAGCGCCGTCCCGGCAGGGTCATCCTGTTCCATCGCACGGTCCACACCGTCGTCATCCGCCAGTGGAGCACCCCGGCGGGGACCTTCTCCGGCGTGATCCAGCCGGCGGAGAGCCGGAACGGCTGCGAACGCACGTCGAATGCTACGGACGAGAGTGGCCCCTCACCGCGTTTCCACTGGTGAAGGGCCCTCTTGTGGCCGGTGTGGCAGATGTGAGCCGGGCTGCGGAAAGCTACGCGGCCGGCTCTCGCGCGGGTCCCGGCCGGGGCTTCGTTCCTTCCGAGCGGGTTTCGCGCCGGCCGGCGGCGAGCGGGCTCAGACCGTCTCCACCCATGTGTTGGTCCAGGTGTTCCGCCCGACACGGCCGTCAGGCTCGAGAGAATGCTCTTGCTGGAATTGGCGGCAGATTTTTTCGCTTTGCTCCCCGTAACGCCCGTCGACCTTGATGGGCCAGCCGCGCTTGCTCACCTGTTCCTGCCACGCCCGCACATCCGGGCCCTCCATGACAGGCGGCTGCTTGAGGACGCGGCCGGGGAACGGCGGAGCCAGCGTGCTCGGGGCCGTCCACGTCTTGTTCCACGTCGTCTCATCGACGATGCCGGTGACTTGCAGCTTCTTCTCGGCCTGGAAGTTCTTGCAGAGACGCTCGCTTTCCTCTCCATAGATCCCGTCTACTTTGATGTGCCAGCCGCGGTCCTTCATCCGCTGCTGCCATTTCTTTACGGCTTCGCCCTGCTGCGGTTTGGTGATGGGTCCGGAAAATGGCGGAGCCTGCAAAGTCGGCGTAACGGTCACGAGTCGTCCTCCGTGGTCTCGTCGGCAAGGGCGACTTTTGTCCAGCTTTCTGGGGCAGGTCATGACCCATAAATCGTCGCCCTAATGCACGTTATCGGCAGGGGGATACCCGGCATCCTCGGCGGCACTCTGGGAGGCTGGCGATTTAACTCGTTCTGGAAAGTGTCGATACGACCTGTTGGCACTGTAGAAGGGCTCGAAACGCGGATCCCATGGAGGGCTGAAACACTCTTGGATGACCGCGGCGCGCTCGGCCTGCTCGGGCGTCACCTGCACCGGCGCGTTCTCCCTCCCCCTCACCACCCGCCGGCACGTCCGGCGGTGTGGGCATCGGTCACATGGGTCCGTTCTCGTCCTTGCGAGCCATGCACGTCGCGAACTGACCGTGGCCCGTCTGCTCATCCACCACCTTGCCGTTCACCTTCACGCGGCATATGAGTCTCCCCCGTTCGCGGTCCGCGCCCTTGGAATGCGTCGTCCCGAACACCGTCAGCGTGGGCAGCGGGTTGTCAATGGTGACCTCATGGGTGAACGGGAGCGACACCTCCTGCAGTGCCGAAATGTTGCCGACCTGGAATTGGTAACCGGCCGAGGTGACACCGTTCTCGCCGATCAACTCGAACACCACCGTGGCGGAACCCTGCGCCGGCGGGCCGGATGGCGAGACGAGGCTTGACGGGCTGCCGGACGAGGCGGCCGGGCTGGGCGCCTGATCCTCGGCGCGTTGCTGCTGGGGGGACTGCAGGAACAGGGCGAGGCCGATCGGCAGCGCCGCCAGCCCGGCCGTCAGCCCGCCGGCCGCGAACATCTTGCCGCCCAGGCCGTTGGCGGCCACGGTCACGACCGCGAGGGTGGCGGCGACCAGACCGATGAGGATGCCGGGCAGGCGCAACATCGGCACGAAGGCCGCCACCGCGCCGATCAGCCCCATCAGCAGCGAGATGATCCCGAGGACGGGGCTGGGCGGGCCCAGGCCGGCCGGTATGGCCGGCTGCTCGATCGCGTCCTGCTGCCCGTGCGGGTCCGGCGGCGTCCGGGGCGCGCCGTCCGGCTGCTGGTCCGGTGGCTGCCACTGCCGGGTCATCACGAACTCCTGACCGAGAATACGGACGGGGTGAAGAGCGGTTGCCTTGACCTGGTTCGCGCCTGGGCATGACACGACATGATAACCCGGCGGATTTAGGTGCCGGCGATGCCGTGGATTTGCCGGACGACGCGAAAACGCCCACTGGCGAGCGGTGCGGCGTTGACGAGGGCTCGATAAATGTCCGGCAAATGTCCGGTTGTTGCCCGCCGCGGCGGCCCGCCCGCTCCGCAACGCCACCGGCGACCTGCGCACGCCGGCGGACCTGGTGGTGCTGCAGCGATGGAGCAGACCATGGACGGCTGGGCCTCAGCACTGGGCTGCAAGCTGCGCATCGTCAGCGAACTGGCCGCCGGCGCCGCCACCCTGCCCATTCCCGGGCCCGCTACTGGCAGGTACGCGACAAGTCCTCCGGCCGCGGCTACCAGATCCATCCCGGCGAGTTCGACGGCACCGCCGACGCCTACGGCGTGTCCGACCTGTGGTTCCTGCGCCATCACCCGCGCGAGCTCGACGACGGCAACCCCGGCCCCCGCGACCGCGCCGCCATCAACCGGTGGCTCAACGGCGAGAACATCAACGGCGCCAACGTCGTCGTCTGGTACGCCGGCCACTACTTCCACGACCAGGCCCACCCCCACGCCCACCAGGGAGAGCTCATCGGGCCGCGGCTGTCCCTGATCTAGGGCTAATCTTGTCGCTCATGAGTCAGGTGGGACACGCGACGGCCCGCGCCCTGCTGCGCCGGCTGGCCGTCGAACAGGCCGAATGCAGGGTGCCGTCGCTGACGGCCGCGATCGTGCGCGACGGCCGCACGGCATGGTTCGGCGGCCGCGGACGCGTCGGCGACGCGGCCCCGACGCCCGCCACCCAATACCGGCTGGGCTCGATCACCAAGAGCATGGTCGCCGTGGTCGTCATGCGGCTGCGCGACGAAGGTGCCCTCGCCCTCGGCGACACGCTGGACACCCACCTTCCCGGTGCGCCGCACGGCCACCTGACCATCGCCCAGCTGCTGTCGCACACCGCCGGTCTGACCGCCGAACCACCCACCACCTGGTGGGAACGCACCCCCGGCGTCCCCGTCGCCGACCTGTTCAAGCGGCTGGGGCCCGGCGAGCTCAAGCACCGGCCGGGCCGCCGCTTCCACTACTCCAACGTCGGCTTCGCCCTGCTCGGCGAACTCGTCGGGCAGCTGCGCGGCACCACCTGGCTGCAGGCCGTACGCGGCGAGGTGCTGGCCCCGCTCGGCATGAACGACACCACCGCCCGTCCCCGCCACCCGCACGCCACCGGCTACGCCGTCCACCCCTGGGCCGACGTGGTGCTGGCCGAGCCCGAACACGACGCCGACGCCATGAGCCCGGCCGGGCAGCTGTGGTCCACCCCGCATGACCTGGCCCGCTGGGCGGCCTTCCTGGGCGGCGACACCGGCGGCGTGCTGTGCGGCGACACCCTCGCCGAGATGCGCGAACCGGCCGGCGTCGACGACGGCGACGCCTGGACCGGCGGATTCGGGCTCGGCCTGCAGCTGGCCAGGACCGGCGGGCGCCGCCTGTCCGGGCACACCGGCTCCATGCCCGGCTTCCTGGCCACCGTGTGGGCCGACCCGGCCGAAGGGGTCGGGGTGCTGTTCATGGCCAACACCACCTCCGGGCTCAGCGGCCGCCTGGCCATCGACCTGCTCGACATCCTCGACGAGCACGAGCCGCGCCTGCCCGACGAATGGCGGCCCGTCCCCGCCGACCCCGGCCTGCTCGCGCTCACCGGACTGTGGCACTGGGGGCCCAAGCCGTACGCGCTGCGGCTGCTGCCCGACCGCGGCCTTTCGCTCGAGCCGCTCAACGGCGGCGGGCGGGCCTCCCGGTTCGTGCCCCAGGCCGATGGCACCTGGCTGGGGCTGGACGGCTACTACGCCGGGGAGACGCTGCGGGTGTCGGCCGATCATCTCGACCTCAACACCTTCGTCTTCACCCGCGAGCCGTACGATGCGGCGGCGCCGGTGCCGGGCGGGGTGAGCGACTGGCACGCCTGAACGCCGTCGCCCGGTGGGGTGGACCTCCGCCGTGCCCTGCAGGACGGCACGGCGCTGGTGCCGGGCGGCTCAGCGCCGTCAGGCCGACAGTGCCTGTGCCAGGTCGGCGGCCGCGCCCGGGGGGAGGGCGCCGTGCAGCAGTTCGACCCGGTGCACCAGGCGGGGCGAGGCCAGCGGCACCCCGCACGCGGGCGGCGGCACAGCGCTCGACGGCGCGGGCACGGCGGACGCCGCAACGCCAGCCAGTGGCGAGGACGCGGGCAGGGCCGAGGTGGGCAGGGCCGAGGTGGGCAGGAGGGTCAGGCCGTGGCCGGCGGCCACGAGGTTGACCACCGTATGCACGTCGTCGCCCTGATACACCAGCGCCGCCGGAAACCCGTCCCCCACCAGATCGCGCAGCCGCGCGAGCGGGCACAACGACGTCTGCAGCCACCGCGCGTCCACCAGGTCGGCCAGCCGCAACGCCGCTCGCCCGGCCAGCGGATGATCGGCCGGCAGCGCCACCACCAGCTCCTCCTCGGCCACTCCCGCGCTCGTCATCGGACCGGCGTCGGGCAGGCGCAGCGGATCGCTGGGCGCGGCGATCCCGTCGGCCAGGCCCAGGTCCGCCTCCCCCTCGGCCACCAGGGCGCCGACCTGCTCGCGCCCGCACGTCACCAGCGTCACCTCCAGCCGCGGCTGCCGGGCGCGAGCCCGGGCCAGCCGGGCGGCCAGGACCGCGTTGAGCGCCAGCGGCGTGGCGGCCAGCCGCAGCCGGTGCCTGGGCGGGGCGGCGGCCCGCAGCACGTCGGCGCGGGCCGCGCGCAGGCGCAGCAGCAGCGGCTCGGCGTGCTCCAGCAGCCGCCGCCCGGCCGCGGTCGGCTCGACCGGGCGGCGGCTCAGCAACACCAGCCCCAGATCGGCCTCGAGCGCGGCGATCTGCTGGGAGATCGCCGACTGGGTGTAGCCGAGCTCGGCGGCGGCCGCGGAGAACGAGCCGCGGCGGGCGACGGTCACGAACGTGGCCAGCAGGTGAGGGTCCATCAGCAATGCTTATAGCAGGTACAGATATCATCGTTGGCGCTTAAGAGGTGAGGGCGGCCACGATGGAGCCATGAAAATCGCCCTTGTGGGGGACCGCTCCCCCAGCGTCCGCTCGCATGTCCGCATCCCGCTGGTGATAGAAGCGCTGCGCGAGCGCGACGGGATCGTGCTGGACCCGTACTGGATTCCCACCACCGACGTGGCCGGTCTGGACGCCTTCGACGGCATCTGGATCGTGCCCGGCAGCCCGTACCGCGACGAGGCGGGCGCGGTGGAGGCCGCGCGGGTGGCCCGCGAGCGGCGGATCCCGTTCCTGGGCACGTGCGGCGGATTCCAGCACATGCTGCTGGAGTACGCGCGGAACGTGTGCGGCCTGGACGTGGGGCACGCTGAGAACGAGCCGGGCGCGCGCGAGTTCCTGCTCACGCCGCTGGCGTGCTCGCTGGCCGGGCACGAGTGCCTGGTACGTCTGACGCCCGGCTCGCAGATCGAGCAGATCATCGGCGCCCCGACCACCATGGAGGCCTACATCTGCTCCTACGGGCTGAACGAGTCCTACAAGCAGACGCTGGCCGGGGCCGGGCTGGTCTTCTCCGGCCACGCCGAGGACGACGGCGCGGTACGGGTCGCCGAGCTGCCCGGGCACCCGTTCTTCCTGGCCACCATGTTCCAGCCGGAACTGGCCGGCGACGGCCGCGCGCCGCATCCGGTGATCTCGGCCTTCGCCGCCGCGGTCAGCCGCAGGAGCATGATGGACCCGGCCGGACGCCTCTAGGAGCAGGCCACTGCGCGGGAAGGGGATCGAGGTGTACTGGCCGCGGCCGTCGACGTGGTTGGAGCTCATCACCTGGATGGCAGACTTGATCGGATGCAGCCCGACGAAGTCCGCCGCCTGGCCGACGCGCTCGGCGGCGCGGTGGTGGCGACCCGTACCCTGGCCGGCGGCTTCTCGCACGAAACGTGCCTGCTCACGCTGACCGACGGTCAGGTCGTCGCCCGGCTCGGCGGCCCGGACCCCGCGATCGAGGCCGCCGTCATGGACGCCGCCCGCCCCCACGTCCCCGTCCCCCGGGTGCTGCGCGTCCTGCCCGCGGAGCCCGGCGACGGCGCCGCCCGCCCGGCCATGATCCTTGAGCACGTGGCGGGCACGCCGCTCAGCCAGGCGCTCCGAGCAGACGAGCCGGACCTGGGCGAGCTCGGTGCGGAGGTCGGGCGCGTGGTCGCGGCCATCGCGACGGCGACGTTCGACCGCCCCGGGTTCTTCACCGACGTGCGGCTCACCATCGCCCAGGAACGGCCGTGGTCAGGTCAGTTGCCGGAGTACGCCGCGGGCTGCATGGCGGCATCGCCGGCCCAGGCCCGCCTGGAGGGCGCCACCCGGCGGGCGTGGGCCGCGCTGTGCGCCGCCCACGCGCCGGCGCTCGGCCGCGTCGACGATCACCGCCGCCTCGTGCACGCCGACATCAACCCCAAGAACATCCTGGTCACGCGTACGCGCGGCGGCTGGCGCGTCGACGCCGTCCTGGACTGGGAGTTCAGCTACTCCGGCTGCCCGTACGGCGACGCGGCCAACATGGTCCGCTTCTCCGCCGGCTACCCCGCCCGATTCGTCGCCGGGTTTCGCGCCGCCTTCGCCGGCCACCAGCCCGCCGATCTGCCCCCGCCCGGGGACTGGGCGTATCTGGGGCGCGTCCTGGACATGTTCGCCCTCAGCGACCTGGTCACCCGCCCGGCCGGCAATCCCGTCGCCGACCAGGCGGCCGAGCAGATCCGGCGCTGGGTCGCCCACGGCGTTCCGGACACGCGCTGAACGGCGGCCCGCGAAGGTCATCTCGTGGCCAGCGCGGCCAGTTTGCTCAGGGAGCGGCGGAAGAGCGCGACGATGATCGGGGCGACGAGCGGCCACACCAACCGCCCCAGCGGCCCGAACGGCGGCCGCAGCTCTTCGGCCCAGACGACGCGGCTGCCGCCCGCGCACGCACGGACCCGGATGGCGCCCCGGCCGCGTATGACCCGGCCGGTGTGCTCCACGCGCACCAGGGCGGGCGGCTCCCAATGGGTGATCGTCATCGTGTCCAGGAATCCGAACGGCCGCACCCCGGTGTAGGCCTCGATCCGGTCCGTGCTCACCTGCCGGGCGGTGGTCATGAACATCCATTCCCGGTGCCGGGGCCAGTCGGTGAGCAACGCGAACACCTGCTCCGGCGGTGCCGCCACCTGCACGGCCGCGCCCATGTACACGGGTCTCCCCACGCTTCCCCCTCCGGGTGCTCCTCCTCATCCGGCGCCGGCCCGCCGGCCCGCTCCAGGCGATTCCAGAGGGGATCGCCTGGAGCAGGCCGCCCGCCGAGACGGGGCAGCGGCTCCTGGGAGGCGAGCTGTCGCCGGACGACGTCGACGAACCCACGCCGCCTGGAGTCGATCCTGTCACGCAGGGCGAACCAGGTGTCCCCGCCGACCGGACCGGCCTAGACCTGAAGGTGAACGGGCCAGATCTCCGCGTCGATAGCGTGCGCCGCCTCGACGGCGGCCCGGTCGGCGGCTGAAGGTCCTCACGCGGGTGCGACGGCCGTCCAATGGGGCAGGAAGGCATGCGCGGCCGGGTCTTTGGGCTCGCTCAGCCGCAGGTGGTTGCCGAACGGATCGGTGAGGACCAGCAGGCGGGCGTCCCACGGGGCCTCCTCGATCGCCGGCACCCAGATCGCCGGCCCCCACAGGCGGTAGTTCTTCACCTGGACGTAGGTCACGAGCTCCTGGCGCAGGTCGTCGAGCCCGGCCAGCCAGATGTCGACCGTCGAGCCAGGACCGGCCTGGTACGGCTGCTCGGTCAGGTGCAACGTCGCGCCCGCCCGCGAGACCTGGCCGTAGAACGGGGTGCCGGGCCCGCCTGCGGGACCGCCGAAGTCCAGGGTGAAGCCGAGGAAGTCGACATAGAACTCCTTGGCCGCCTCCTCGGAGAAGACACGCAGGACCGGGATGGTGGTCTCCTCCGAGAACGGGGTGCGCCGCGCGGTGCCGGTCCGCGGGCTCTCGTGGAGTTTGGCCGACAGGATGTTGTAGTTGTCGAGGCCGAACTGGCGGGCCACGATCTCCAGACAGGCGCTGTGGGGGAGCTCGACCTGGCATCGGTCGCGGAGCTCGGCGCGCAGGACTTTGGCCATCGCCTTGGCGTCACGGAACGTACGCATGGCATGATCCTCCGGGAACACGGGGTGCGGACGGGTTGCTCAGCGCTTGCGTTGCCGACATCGTCCGCGGCCGATGGAGAGGATCAGGCGCGAGTTGACGGTGCGTTCACCGAACCCCGGGAAGGGCGCAAGCGGCAGGCCGCACCGGCCGGGATCGAGCGTACGAAGACAGGGCCGGGCGTGTCAACGGCCGCCGGTGAACATCGGCCACAGGGTGTCGCGGTTGATGTGGCGCGCGCCGTCGGGCAGCGGTACGAGGAGCACCCGGCCGGGGGTCAGCTGCCGACAGGCCCTCAACGGCGAGAGGCATGCCGGCTCTTGCGCCGCTCGGCCAGCCGCACGCCGACGAAGACCAGCACCGCCACCACCACCATGGCGATCACCACGTTGGTGCCGATCCCGGCGTACGCCTCGACCAGCGACCAGTTCTCGCCCAGGAAATACCCGGCCAGCACGAAGATGGTGTTCCAGATCAGGCTGCCGGCCGTCGTGAGCAACGTGAACGTGGGCAGCGGCATGCGCCCCACGCCCGCAGGGACCGAGATGAGGCTGCGGAAAACGGGGATCATCCGGCCGAAGAAGATCGTCTTGCGGCCGTGGCGCTGGAACCAGGCCTCGGTCTTCTCGATGTCGGACACCTTGACCAGCGGCAGCCTGGCGGCGAGGGCGAGCACGCGCTCGCGGCCCAGCAGCGCCCCCACCCAGTACAGCGCCAGCGCGCCGACCACGGAGCCGAGCGTCGTCCACACCAGCACGTTGAGCAGGTCCATCTCGCCCCGGCTGGCGGTGAAGCCCGACAGCGGCAGGATCACCTCGCTGGGCAGCGGCGGGAAGAGGTTCTCCAGCGCGATCGCGAGGCCCGCCCCTGGGGCCCCAAGCGTCTCCATCAGTCCAACAAGCCAGTCAGTCATGGGGGTAAGCGTATGGAAGATCGGATATGCCAGAAATGAAGCGTGTGCCCGATCAGGACTGCGGTAAACCACACCCGTTCCGTACCGTACACTGTACGGTCGTGAGTCTCATGACGGATCTGGTCCGGCACGCAGCAGTCTTCGAACCCGGCGACCCACCCCGGTCCGGGCACGTCACCTTTCTCGACCCCACCGGGCCCGACACCGTGACCGTCGCCGAGGAGCACGGCGGCTCGGCGACCACCCGGCAGGCCGCCGCCATCCGCGTACCCGTGGCCGAGTCGGTGTCGGCGCTGGTCAGGGCGCGTGCGGACGAGCGAGCCCACCCGGCCGCGCGCTTCTGGGGCGCGGCCGCGCTGGTCGCGCTCCAGCTCGTCACCCGCGGCCGCATCCTGCCCGGAGTGACGGCAGGCGACCACGACTCCTGGCGAGCCGGGCCGTTCGACGCCGCCGACCTCCAGCGCATCCGCGACCTGGCGGCCGCCATGCCCGCCGGCGCCCGTGCCATCCCCCTGCCCACCCCGCCTGCCGCCGCGCCCCGTCCCGCCCCCATCGCCGGCACGGGGCCGGCAGACGGCGGGGCGGGCGGTGAGGTGTGGCTGCCCGAGGCCGAAGCGCTGGTGCGCGCGTTTCTCGACGCCGTGGCCGACGCCATGCCGCGCTCGCCCGGCGCCGTACGCGCCACCGGCACCGCCGCCTACGCCGCCGCCAAACCCGTCAAAGTGCCGCACCTGCGCCGCTGGGCCGAGGAGGCCGGGCTCGACTCCGGAGTACGCCTGTCGCTGCGGCTGGAGGCCGACGACCTGGCCGCCGCCGACTTCCGCGCCGTCGTCCAGCTCCACAGCCTCGCCGACCCCTCCCTCGTGGTCGACGCCGGTGACTTGTGGCAGGGCCGCGACCCCGGACTCGGCCCGCGCGCCAGGATCGAGGCGACCCTGGCCGTCCGCCGCGCCGCCCGCGCCTGGTCACGCCTGGAGCGGCTGCTCGACAGCGCCGTCCCCGACGAGCTCACGCTGACCGGCGGCGACGTGGAGGACCTGCTGGCCGGCGCCGCCGACCGGCTGGCCGCCGCCGGCGTCGAGGTGCACTGGCCCAAGTCCCTGGTACGCGGCCTCAGCGCCCGCGCCGTCGTCGGCGAGCGCGACGCGGCCCCCTCCGACCTGCCCTCCTTCCTCGGCGGCCACCACCTGACCAGCTTCAACTGGCAGATGGCCCTCGGCGGCGAGCAGCTCACCGCGGCCGAGATGGACCGGCTGGCCGAGGCCCACCGCCCCGTCGTCCGGCTGCGCGACCAATGGGTGCTCATCGACCCCGACCTGGCCCGCAAAGCCCGCCAGCGCGACCTCAAACCGCTGACCGGCCTGCAGGCCCTCGGCGCCGCCCTCACCGGCACGGTCGAGGTCGAAGGCGAGCAGGTCACCGTCGAGCCCACCGGCTGGCTGCGCGACCTGCGCGACCGCCTGGCCGAGCCCGAGGAGATCGCCCCGCCCCAAGCCCTGGCCGCGACGCTGCGCGACTACCAGCTGCACGGCCTGCGCTGGCTGGCCAGGATGACCTCGCTCGGCCTCGGCGGCTGCCTGGCCGACGACATGGGCCTGGGCAAGACCATCACCCTCATCGCCCTGCACCTGCACCGCGCCGGCGCGGGAACGGGCCCGACGCTCGTGGTCTGCCCGGCCTCGCTGCTGGGCAACTGGGAACGGGAGATCACCAGGTTCGCGCCCGGGGTGCCGGTCCGCCGCTACCACGGGACCGGCCGGACCCTGGCGGACGAGGGATTCGTGCTGACCACGTACGGCACCATGCGCCTCGACGCGCCCACGCTGGCCGCGCACCCGTGGGGCCTGCTCGTCGCCGACGAGGCCCAGCACGTCAAAAACCCCTCCTCCGGCACCGCCAAGGCACTGCGCGAGATCCCCGCCGCCGCCCGCGTCGCCCTCACCGGCACCCCCGTCGAGAACAACCTGTCGGAGCTGTGGGCCATCCTCGACTGGACCACACCGGGACTGCTCGGCCCGCTGACCAGGTTCCGGGCGCGATGGGCCAAACCGGTCGAGTCCGGCGACAGCGAGGCCGCCGCCCGGCTGTCCCGGCTGGTGGGGCCGTTCCTGCTGCGCCGCCGCAAGAGCGACCCCGGCATCGCGCCCGAGCTGCCGCCCAAGACCGAGACCGACCGCCCGGTCGCGCTCACCACCGAGCAGGCCGGACTCTACGAGGCGGTCGTACGCGAGATCATGTCCCAGATCGCCGGCGCCGGCGGCATGGCCAGGCGCGGCCTCATCGTCAAGCTGCTGACCGGCCTCAAGCAGATCTGCAACCACCCCGCCCAGTACCTGCGTGAGAGCGATCCGCGCCTCACCGGCCGCTCCGGCAAGCTGGAGCTGCTCGACGAGCTCGTCGACACCATCGTCGCCGAGGACGGCGCGGTGCTGGTGTTCACCCAGTACGTCGCCATGGCCCGCCTCATCGACAAACATCTGACCGCCCGCGGCGTGGCCACCCAGCTGCTGCACGGCGGCACCCCGGTCGCCCGCCGCGAGGAGATGGTCAGCAGTTTCCAGGACGGCCGGGCCCCGGTGTTCCTGCTGTCGCTCAAGGCCGCCGGCACCGGGCTGAACCTCACCCGCGCCGACCACGTCATCCACTACGACCGCTGGTGGAACCCCGCCGTGGAGGACCAGGCCACCGACCGCGCCTACCGCATCGGCCAGACCCGCCCCGTCCAGGTGCACCGCCTCATCGCCGAGGGCACGATCGAGGACCGCGTGGCCCAGATGCTGGCCGCCAAGCGCTCGCTCGCCGAGTCCGTGCTCGCCTCCGGCGAGGCCGCCTTCACCGAGCTGACCGACACCGAACTCGCCGCTCTCGTGGAGTTGAGTTGAACGCCGCCCGCGGATTCACCGCCTTTCCCCCGCAACGCGCCGGCGCCCGCTTCGCCACCTCCTGGTGGGGCCGCGCCTGGATCAAGGCCATGGAGGACACCTCGCTCGATCAGGTCCTGCTGCGCAAGGGCCGCGCGTACGCCAAGACCGGCCAGCTCGGCCCCATCACCGTCAGCCCCGGGCGCATCGCCGCCGTCGCCGGCAGCGAGTACGACACCGTCGTCCGCGTCGAGCAGCTCACCGACGCCGCATGGGAACGCTTCCTGGACCAGGTCGCCGCCAAGAGCGGGCACATCGCCGCGCTGCTCGACCGCGACATGCCGCACGACCTGGTCGAGGCCGCCGAGGACGCCGCCGTGCCGCTGCTGCCGTCCGTGGGCGACCTGGAGCCGGAGTGCTCATGCCCGGACTGGGGCCACCCGTGCCAGCACGCCGCCGCCCTGTGCTACCAGGCCTCGTGGCTGCTGGACGCCGACCCGTTCGTGCTGCTGCTCATGCGCGGGCGCGGCGAGCGGGAGCTGATCGAGGCGCTCCAGCGGCGCCAGGTCCCGGCGGGGACGCCGCAGGGCGCGGACGCGCCGGGCGCCCGCGGGGTGCCGGCGGCACAGGCGTTCGCGAAGGGCGTGCCACCGCTGCCCGAGCCGCCGCCGTACGACGTCGCCTTCGCCCCGCCCGCCCTGGAGGCGCCGCAGGACGGCCCCAGCGCGGCCGCCTTGCGCGTGCTGGCCGCCTCCGCCGCCTCCAGAGCCCGCGCGCTGCTGACCCGCGGCCGGCTCCCCGAGCTGACCGAATACCAGGACCGGGTACGCCTGGCCGCCGAGCACGACCTCGACCTCGGCCTGGAGGCCGCCGTGGCGGCCTGGCGGTACGGCGGCGCGGACGGCCTGGAAGTGCTCGATCAGGCCTGGACCCCGCCCCGGCGGGACCTGGCCAGAGCGCAGGCGCTGCTGGAGTCCGGCTGGGAGGGCGAGCGGCCGCCCGCGATCCAGACGTGGCGCAACCGCTGGACCCTCGGCCCGCTGCAACTGCGCTACGGCCGCGACGGCCGCTGGTACCCCTTCGCCGAACGCGACGGGCACTGGTGGCCCGCCGGTCCGCCGGAGCGCGACCCCTCGACGCTGACCGGCCGCGCTCAGGAGACGTAACGCGCGACCAGCTCCGCGCCGATCCTGGCCAGCTCGGCGCGGACCGACTCGGGTTCCACCACCTCTACTCGGGCACCCCACCCGGCCAGGTGCTCGGCGATCGACAGCGCCATCGGCGCCGCCACCCGCACCCGGACCCGGCCGCCGTCCTCCTGCCCGAGGACCTCGCAATGGCGGCCGAACTGATCGCGCAGCACGTGCACGTACCGCGCCTCGATCAGCACCACCGCCGACACCAGCGAGCGCCGCTGCTCGACCTCGTCGACGACCCGTTCCCACTCCTCCGTCAGGTCGAAGTCGCCGGGCCGCTCGGCGGGCAGGTCCGTCACCACGGCCTCGGCGATCCGGTCGACACGGAACGTCCGCCGCCCGGCCTCCGTGCCCGCCAGCAGGTACCACACGCCGTCCTTGTCGACCAGCCCCAGCGGATCCACCAGCCGCTCCGTCGAGCGGCCGCCCCGGCCGGTGTAGGCCAGCCGCACCTTGCTCCGGCGGACGACGGCGCCCTGAAGGTTCTCGACCAGGCCGGGCGGCTCCCGGCCGACCTCGCCCCAGCGCACCGCGTCCGACACCACCGCCTGCGCCGCGGCCTCGGCGTCGGCACGGAACGTGGCCGGCAGGGCGCGCATGAGCTTGCGCAAGGCGGAGGTCAGCTGCGGCGCGGCCGTCGTCGCCGGGCCAAGAAGCAGGAACAGCGCCCGGGCCTCGGCCGCGGTCAGGCCGCTCAGATCGGTACGCGCACCCCCGACGAGCTGCCACCCCCCGCCGCGCCCCGGCTGCGGGTACACCGGGATGCCCGCCGCAGACAACGCGTCCAGATCCCGGCGGGCGGTGGCCAGGGAGATCTCCAGCTCCTCGGCCAGCTCCGCGGCGGTCACCCGCCCGCGGGTCTGGAGCAGCAGCAGGGCGGCAACGAGACGGTCGGCACGCATGTCTTCATCGTCGCAAACAAAGTGCTCAATTGATGAGCACTTTGGCAGGGAGGATGGTTCTCACAAGCCCCCACGAGCAGCACGACGAGAGGAAACCGACATGCTGGCCGGACTCACCACCGTCGCCTACTACACCCCCGACATGGAGGCGACCAAGCGCTGGTACACCGAGCTGCTGGGCGTCGCGCCGTACCTCGACACCCCGGACTACATGGAGTTCCGCATCGGCGACTACCAGCACGAGCTCGGCTTCGTCCACAGCTCCCACGCGGGCGGCGAACTGGCCATGACCCCGGCCCCCGAGACCACCGGACCAGCCGGCGCCCTGGCCTACTGGCACGTCGCCGACGTGCGGGCGGTCCTCGACCGGCTCCTGGCCATGGGCGCCAAGCCGCACGACATGCCGCACGACCGGGGCCAGGGTTTCATCACCGCCTCCGTGATCGACCCCTGGGGCAACATCCTCGCCGTGATGTACAACCCCCACTACCTCGGCGTCCTCGACTCCCTCCGGAGCGCGTCATGACGATCCTCACCGACGCCGCCGCCTGGCGCGGCTGGCTGGCCGGCCATCACGACAGCGCGGCCGAGGCCTGGCTCGTGATCGCCAAGAAGGGCACCACCGAGCCGACCAGTCTCACGTACGCACAAGCCCTCGAGGAGGCCTTGTGCTTCGGCTGGATCGACGGCCTGGCCCGATCCCGCGACGATGCCACCTACCTGCAGCGTTTCAGCCCGCGCCGGCCGCGCAGCCGATGGTCGCGGCCCAACGTCGCCCGCGTCGAGCGCCTGCTGCGCGAGGGCAGGATGCGGCCGGCCGGCCTCGCGGCGGTCGAGAGCGCCAAGGCCGACGGCCGCTGGGACGCGGCCCAGACGGCCGCGCCGTGATCATGTACTGGCCTCGCCGCTGAGCCCCTCAGGTCGCCACCGAGACGACATGGTGCACCGACGTGCGGTCGCCGATCAGCTCCAGCACGCAGTCGGCCAGGTCGGCGCGGGTGGTGTTCATGCCGCCCCGGAGGTTGAGGTCTCTGGCCGTGCGGTAGCGGTTGGTCCGGCCGCCGTCCGTCAGCCGCGAGGGCCGCACGATCGTCCAGTCCAGGTCGCTGGAGCGCAGCAGCCGCTCGGAGGCGGCCATGTCGGCGTAGGCGTGCCGGAAGAGCCGCTGAACGATGAGCGGCTTGAGCACGTACCGCGTGAGCGGGCCGTCGCCCTCGTCGGTCACCATGCCGCTCGCCCCGACCGTCAGCACGCGCCGGACCCCCACGCGCGTCATGGCCTCGATGATGGAGGCGACGCTGCTGGTGTGGACGGTGGTCGGGCCGCGCTCGCGCGTGCCCATCGCGCTGAGCACGGCGTCGCGGCCCTTGACCGCGGTCGCGATGGCGTCGGGGTTCATCACGTCGGCCTCGACGACGTCGAGGCGCGTGCGCAACTCGGCGGGCAGCCGGGACGCGTCGCGTACGACGGCGGTGATCTCGTGGGCCAGGTCGAGCCCTTGCCGGAGGAGCTCCAGCCCGGTGCCGCCGGTCGCTCCGAAGACGGCGAGCTTCATGCGCCTTCCCCTTCCTCGCGGGGTCAGTGAGTGTTCACTCACCCCACTCTATCGGCGAAGGGGTCCACCCGGCCGGCGGGGTGCCGCTCTCGGCCGCAGCATGCCCCATCGTGCTCATACCCCACCACCGCCGAGGCCGGCTTGTGGCGCGATGACGGCCCGGTGGAGGCCGTCGCCTGAGCCCAGGTCCAGCACCCGCGCACTCGTCGGCGCCGTACAGGGACGCCCCGAAGGCGGACATGGTGACGCCTTGTATCGATGATTATCGAAACAAGACTTCGCCATTGATTCGATAAATGTCAATACAGAGACGCCGTCAGGGGAGGTTGAGCTGCCAGGAGACGCCGAAGCGGTCGTTGACCCAGCCGAACTTGGTACTGAAGCCGTAGGAGCCCAGCGGCATCAGCTGCCCGCCGCCCTCGGCGAGCGCCGCGTACAGGCGGTCGATCTCCTCCTCGGTGTCACACGCGACGTAGATCGAGATCGACGGCGTGAAGGTGAAGGCGTGCGGCTGGTTGCTGTCCATGCACATGTATTCCTGGCCCGCCAGCGTGAACGTGGCGTGCTTGATCCTGCCTTCCGGGCCGGGCTCCCCAGGGGCATAGCGCTCGGCGTGCACGACCTTGGCGTCGCCGAAGAGGGAGACGTAGAACGTCATGGCCTCCTCGGCGTGGCCGTTCTGGAACATGAGGAAGGTGGTGGTCTTCTGGGTCATGACCGCTCCTCCTCAGGGGCGTAGAACGCGGTGGTGGCGGCCACGGCGGCGGCGACCTCGTCCGGCGTGCCGCCCGCCGCCTCGTACGCCCGGCCCCACCCCTGGCTGCTGGCCGTGATGAAGCGCCTGCCCTCGTCGGTCTGGTGGAAGGTGTTCTCGTCGGGCGCCGCGGCACCCGTCGACAGGTACAGGCTGAGGCCCAGCAGCGCCAGGTCCCAGCCCACGCCGGCGGCGCCGGGACCGAAGCCGGACCAGAACTCCGGCGGCACGTCGGCGCTGTGGACCAGCTCGAACAGGGTGCCGCCGTCCTCGGCGGACAGGCGTACCTCCACCTCGGAGAAGCCGGGATTCTCGCCGAACAGCCAGCTGACCTTCAGCATGCGGGGCGGCTCGCATTCCAGGATCTCGCCGCCCGCGTTGCCCTCGAACTGGTACTTGCCGCCCAGCCGCAGGTCCCCGGTGACGGGCAGGAACCAGCGGTTCAGGCGCTCGGCCTTCGTGCAGGCGTCCCACACGTCCTCGATCTCGGCGTCGTAGCGCCGGCGCATCGTCATGACCTTGCGCTCGCCGTTGAGCAGCTCGCGATGCACCCGGTTGATCTCGTCAACGATGTCCATCAAATGCCCTTCGTCTCGTCTGTGATGCGGCGTTCTCGTTTACCACGGGCCAGCTCCGTCGCCAGGGCGTCCAGACGCTGGTTCCAGAAGCCGCGGAAGCGCTCCAGCCACAGGTCGACCTCCTGCAGCGGCCCCGGCTCGACGGCGTAGAGCCGCCGCGTGCCCTGGGCACGCACGCTGGCGAAGCCGTTGTCGCGCAGCACCCGCAGGTGCTGGGAGACGGCCGGTTGGGAGATCCCGAACTCGCGCTGGATGACGGCGGTGAGCTCGCCGGAGCTCTGCTCACCGCCGGCCAGCAGCTCCAGAATCCGGCGCCGGACGGGATCGCCGAGGACGTCGAATGCGTGCATGGCATCATTCTTTCAGGGAAGGCTTATATAAGTCAAACCTGGGATAGCGGGTCAGTCGTCCAGGCCGCGGGCGCTCAGCGCCTCGCCGAGCGCGTCGGCGTGCCGCAGCGCACCGACCACCAGCGGCACGGCGAAGGCCCGCAGGCTGCGTTCGACGCCCCTGGCCCGCTGGGCCTCCCGGACGCGGGTGGCCAGGCCGGTCAGCACGGGCACGCTGCGGATGGTCAGCGACAGCAGCAGCGACACCCGGAACGGGTCCAGCCCGGCGAACCTGGCCGGCGCCAGGCAGCGTTCCAGCGTGGCCAGCATGGCCGAGGTACGCGTGGTGATCGTGACCAGGCCGGCCAGCGCCACCGCGAGCACCACGCGCAGCGTCGTGACCGCCGCGCCCTCCAGGTCCACGACGATCCACTGCAGGCCGAACAGCGCCGCCGCGAACCACCGCACCGGACGCACCTGCGCCCAGGCCGCCGCCACCCCCACCCGCGACAGCGCGTAGAGCCCGACGACGACGGCCGCGGCCCCGGCCAGCGCCGCCGGGGAGCCCAGCAGCACCAGCACCGTGCACGCGGCGGCGAGCCCGGCCAGCTTGGCGCCGGCGGGCAGCCGGTGCAGCGGCGATGCGCCGGGCACGTAGGCGCCGGTGAGCCCGTTCACGACATGATCTCGCGGTAGTGGGCGATGGCCTCCCCGGGCGCGCCGTCGGCCACGACACGGCCCCGGTCGAGCACCAGCACACGGTCGAAGTCGGCCAGCAGCGGCAGGTCGTGGCTGACCACCACCACCTGCTGGGGCAGCTCGCGCAGCAGGCCGGCGACCTGGCGGGAATGGCGCAGATCCAGCAGCGTGGTGGGCTCGTCCATGACCAGGACGTCCGGTTCCAGCACCATCACCGAGCACAGCGCGAGCAGCTGTTTCTGCCCGCCGGACAGGTGGTGCGCCGGGTGGTCCGCGTGGCCGGCCAGGCCGTAGCGGGCCAGGACCTCCGTCACGCGCCGCTCGACCTCCTCGCGCGGCAATCCTCTGCGGCGCAGCGAGAAGGCCACGTCCTCGGCCACCGTCGGCATGACGATCTGCGCGTCCGGATCGGTGAACAGGAACCCGACACCGCGTCTGATCTTGGCGGCGTGGCGGCGGGTGTCCAGGCCCAGCACGGTGACGCTGCCCGAGGTCGGCAGCGCCAGGCCGTTGATCAGGCGGGCCAGCGTGCTCTTGCCCGAGCCGTTGGCCCCGACCACCCCGACTCTCCGCTCGGGCAGGGAAGCGGTGACCCCGCACAGCACGTCGCGCCGGTCGAGGCGGACGTGCACGTCGGCGAACTCGATCACCTCACACCACCTCGAAGAGCGCTGCCACGCCCAGGCCGCCCCCGACCGCGGCCGTGGCCAGGCCGAGCGTGCCCGGCGGGGCGCCGCCGCGGACGAGCCGGCTGAACAGCCTGGTCACCACGACCGCGCCGGTCGCGCCCCACGGATGACCCAGCGCCAGCGCGCCGCCGTCGGCGCAGACCCGCTCGCCGTCCGCCCCCAGCGGGTCCAGCCCCAGCGCATCGGTGACGGCCAGTACCTGTGCCGCGAACGCCTCCACGATCTCCACCGCCGCGATCCGTTCCACATCCACCCCCGTACGCGCCAGCACCCGCCGCACCGCCGGCACCGGCCCCCACCCGGGCAGCGCCGGATCACACCCGACGACGGCCCCGGCCACCAGCCGCAACCCCGGCAGGCCCGCGCGCAGCCGCTCGGGAAGGAGGGCCACGGCCGCGGCGCCGTCGCTGACCGGGGACGCGTTGCCGGCCGTCACTGTACCGCCCGCGACGAACGCCGCAGGCAGCCGGGCCAGCGACGCCTGCCGCAACGGCCGCGGACGCTGGTCGTCGGCCCGGCCGCCGACGGGGACGATCTCCCCGGCGAAGCGTCCCGCCTGCCGGGCGGCCAGTGCGGCGGCGTGGCTGCGGCAGGCGTAGGCGTCCTGGCGCTCCCTGCCGATCCCGCGCGCCGCGGCCAGCGCCTCGGCGGCGGGGCCCATGTCGGGGTCGGGGTGGCCGTCGGGCGCGAACGCCGCCCTGCCGTACGGCCCGGCCGCCCCCCGATGCGTACGCGACGGCGCGGTCGAGGCGCTCTCCGCCCCGCCCGCGATCACGAGATCCATCTCCCCGGCGCGTACCGCCTGCCCGGCCACCAGGATCGCGGCCAGACCGCTGCCGCACTGCCGGTCCACCGTGACCCCCGGCACGCCGTGGCCCAGCCCGGCCCTCAGCGACGCGACGCGGGCCACGTTGCCGCCCGGCCCCATGCAGTTGCCCAGCACCACATCGTCCACCTGCCGGCCGGCGACGTCGCCGGCCACGGCCGCGATCACGGGCGCGGCGAGCCGGTCCACGGTCAGCTCCTTGAACGCATGCCCGGCCGTCCCGATGGGCGTGCGCCGGGCGGCCACGATCACGGGCGCATCCGGTGTGATCGCCATGTCAGGTCAGCCGCCGCACGCCTGGATCCCCGCTCGCCAGCCAGGCCGCGACCAGGGCACGCGCGGGCTTGCCCGCCTGCGTGCGCGGCAGGCTCGGCACCGCGTACCAGCGGCGCGGCCGCTGCGCCACATCCAGCCCGCTCCTGGCCACCGCCTCCAGCAGAGCCCGCGGCGGCGGCGAGGCGCCGTCGGCCTCCAGGACCGCCGTCACCACCGAGCCCAGGGACGGATGCGGCGAGCCGATCACCACGATGTCGCCCACGCCGGGCACCTTCCTGAGCACCTCCTCGACGTCCTCGGGCACCACGGTGGCCCCGCCGGTCTGGATCGCGCCGTCGCCGCGGCCCCGCAGCCGCAGCACCTCTCCCAGCCGGTACGGATGCGCCACGTCGCCCACGGTCATCCAACCGTCACCGTCGCGGCGCAGCGGGCCCGCTGCCCCGCCCAGATAGCCCTCCGACAACCACGGCGAACGCACCCACACCTCCCCCAGCACGCTCCCCGTACGGGGCCTGACCTCGATCTCGACCTCCGGAAAAGGGCGCAACCCGCCCCCGTCGGCATCCGCGGCGACGAACGACAGCTCGGTCGCGCCGTAGTACGACACGATCTCCACCCCGGCCGACGCCGCCGCCTCCCGCGACCGGGGATCGAGCGCCGCGCCGCCGGCCACGGCCGTACGCAGCGCGCCCGGCTCGGCCAGCACGGCGGGCAGCAGGTGCGGCACCAGGTGCACCACCGTGGCCCGCCCGAGGTGCTCGGCCAGCGACGCGGCGGGCCAGCGGCCGGGCACGACCGCCGTGGCGCCGGTGGACAGGGCGTGCAGGGCGGCGAAGGCGTACAGGGAGGACGCCAGCGGCCCCGGGACCAGGACGACGTCGCCGGGCCCGATCCCGGCCAGGTCGCTCAGGTGCGGGAACGACGCCGTCCACGAGGCGCGGGTGCGCACGACCGCGCGCGGCCGGCCCGTGCTGCCCGAGCTGAAACACGCCCACGCCCGGTCGCCGGGTGCCGCCGCGTGCTCCACGGCCGGACCGTCCGCGTACGGCAGCGGCGCGTCGATGAGCAGGTCCACCGCGGCCGCGCCGATCATCCGCGCCCACCGCCGCCGGTCCCAGGAGTGATCGCCCACCAGCGGCGTCGCGCCGGCCAGGTCCGCGGCCAGCACGGCGACCAGCAGCGCAACCGGGTCGGCCATCCCGATCGCGACCAGCGAACCGGGACGGACGCCCCGGTCACGCAGGTGCCGGGCGGCACCGTCGATGTCGTCGGCGAGCTCGCCGTAGGTGCGCTCACCGAGCGGCCCGCGCACCGCGAGCCTGGCCGGGCGCACGGCGGCGTGCCGCAGGACGTGTTCGGCTACGGGCATGTGCGCGCCTCAACGCCCCCCGCCGGCCCGCAGCCGCTCACGATGAACGGTGGGCACGGCGTCGGGATAGGCCCGCTGCGTGCCCCTGGCCACGATGGCGGTCAGCACCGCCTTGATCACGTCGCCGGGCAGGAAGGCGGCCGCGAGCAGTGCCGTGTGGCCCAGCGGCAGCCCCATGATCCACGCCTGCACGGGGATGCCGAACATGTAGACCACCAAGACGCCGCCCCCCAGGCACGCCAGCATGAGCCGGACGAGCGCCGGATCGCGGCCCGCTCGCTCGACGAGCCAGCCGGTCACCGCCGCCCCGGGGATCCAGCCGATGAGGAACCCCGCGGACGCCCCGGTGAAGACGCCCAGCCCGCCGCGTCCGCCGGCCAGCAGCGGCAGGCCCGCGGCAACCAGCACGAGCAGCACCGTGACGGCCAGCGCGGCCCGCCACGTGCCGAGGATCGCGCCCGCCAGCATCACGCCGAGCGTCTGCAGCGTGATCGGGACCGCGTTGCCGAAGACGTTGATCGATCCCGGCAGTCCGAGCACCGCGATCAACGCGGCGAACACGGCCACCCTCGCCAGGTCTCCCGTAGGGAACCGGCGCTTCTTGCCTGCATCCTTCATGAGGTCGATCTCACACCAGAACGGCATGCTTCAGGCATGGAGGGTTCCCACAACATTCCGGGCGATCATCTGCGATCGGACGATACCTTTCCACAGCGGGCCGCCCGCAAGGCGGTGGCGGCGGTGCGGCGGCGGCGCGGCGGCCGGTTCAGGCGGCCAGGCGCAGGGCGCGGGCCACGTCCGCGGCGGCCGCCGGCGTCTCGGTCGCGGTGTAGCCGTCGCGCAGCGAGGCGTCGAGGTCCTTGAGCCCGTTGCCGCTGAGCGTGATCACCACCCGCAGGCCCGGCTCCAGCAGACCCCGCGCGTGCTGGTCGAGCAGTCCGGCCACCCCCGCCGCCGAGGCCGGCTCGGCGAAGACACCGTCGCGCCTGGCCAGTGTCCGGTACGCCGCGAAGATCTGTTCGTCCGTCACCGCGGCGATCAGCCCGCCCGACTCCTCGCGCGCCGCGGCGGCGCCGTCCCAGGTGGCCGGGTTGCCGACGCGGATCGCGCTCGCCTCCGTCCGCGGATCGGCGACCGGCGCGCCGTGCACGAGCGGCGCCGCGCCCGCCGCCTGGAAGCCCCACATGCGCGGCGACCGGGTGGCCAGTCCGGCGCGCTCGTAGGTCCGGTAGCCGCTCCAGGTGGCGGTGATGTTGCCGCCGTTGCCGACCGGCAGGCAGTGCACGTCGGGCGCGTCGCCGAGGGCGTCGACGATCTCGTAGGCGACGGTGCGCTGCCCGGAAAGGCGCAGCTCGTTGCCGACCGAGTTCACCAGCGCGACCGGGTGGTGACCGGCCAGTTCGCGGGTGACGCGCAGGCAGTCGTCGAAGGTGCCGTCGATCTCCACGATGCGGGCGCCGTAGCGTACGGCCTGGCTCAGCTTGCCCAGCGCGATGCGGCCCTTGGGGACGAGCACGGCCGCCGTGAGGCCGGCGCGGGCGGCGTACGCGGCGGCCGAGGCGCTGGTGTTGCCCGTGGAGGCGCAGATGACGGTCTCGGCGCCGCGCTCGGCCGCCCTGCTGATCGCCACCGTCATCCCGCGGTCCTTGAACGATCCGGTCGGGTTGGCGCCCTCGACCTTCAGCCACACCTCGCAGCCGGTCAGCTCGGACAGGTACGCCGAGCGCAGCAGCGGGGTGTTGCCCTCGTTCAGCGAGACGGCCGGGGTGGCGTCGGTGACCGGCAGCCAGCGCCGGTAGTCGCTCTCGATCAAGCCATGCCAGGGAGTCATGCCCGAACCGTAACATTTGTTCCGCCGACAGGCATATACGAGGGTCGGTGTAACATTTGTCATCATGGAGACCGATCCGGTGGCGAGCCGGCTCAGCGCCGCGTACTCCGAGCTGCCGCCCGGCGAGCGCGCGATCGTGCGCGTCCTGCTCGACGACTATCCGTTCGCGGCACTGGGCTCCCTGCGGGCGCTGGCCGAGCGGGCCGGGGTCAGCCCGCCGACGGCCACGCGGCTGTTCGACCGGCTCGGATACGCCGGGTTCGCCGGCTTCCAGGCCGCCGTCAGGGACGGGGCGCGGGACCGGTCGCGGCTGCACGAGTACGTCGCCCGCTCCCCCGGCGATCCTCACGAGACCGGCTCTTCCCCACTGCGGCGGGCCGCCGACGACCTGCGCTCAGGGCTGGACGGGACGCTCGCCGCCGTCTCCGAACCGCTGCTCACCGCCGCGGCGGCACTGCTCGCCGAGGCCGGGGCCGTGTGGGCGCTGGGCGGCCCGCTCAGCGAGCTGGCCGCCGAATACCTCATCCGCCAGCTCGCCGGCCTGCGCCCGCGCGCGCACCGCGTGCCCGGGCAGCCGCAGGCCCGCGCCCGTACCGTGCTGGATCTTGGGCCCGGCGACGTGATCGTGGCCTACGACTTCCGCCGCTACTCCTCCGCCACCGCCCGGTTCGTCCACGCCGCGCGCGAGCGCGGCGCGCGGCTGGTACTCGTCACCGACGCCTGGGAGTCGCCGCTGGCCGGGCAGGCGGAGGTGCTGGTCAGGCTGCCGCGCGAGGCCGCGGGGCCGATCGCGCCGCTGGCCCACGAGATCGCCGTCACCGAGCTGCTGCTGGTCGCCACCGCCGCCCGCCTGGCGCCCGCCCAGCGCCTGGCCGACCTCGACGCGCTCACCCAGAGCCTGCAGTGAGGCGCTTGCAGAAGAAGCTGCAGTCGCTCAGGGTGCCGTCCGGGGAGGCCGCGTAGTCGGGGACGATGCCGTAGCGGGTCCAGCCGCCGGTCAGATAGACGTGCTCTGCGGTGCTCCCGGTCTCGGTGTCCAGCATGAGCAGGGTCACCCCGGCGGCGAGGGCGACCTGCTCGGCGGCGGCCAGCAACGCCCGCGCCAGGCCTCGCCCCCGGGCCTCCCGGTGCACCATGAGCTTGACGATCTCGGCGCGGTGGCGGGCGTTGGGCTTGGTGGCCAGCGCCAGGCTGATGGTGGCGTCGATCCGGCCGCCGTCACGGCAGACCCACACCAGGAGGCTGCCGTCGGCGACGGCCGGGGCCTGGGCCCGCCACCAGGCGGCGGCCTCCTCGTGGCCGAACGGCGCCAGGAAGCCCACGGAAGCGCCGTCGTCCACGGCGTCGACCAGGAGATCGGCCAGCTCCTTGAGCCCGGCCTCGAACTCCTCGGCGGACAGGCGGTCGATGGTGTGCATCAGGAGAACCTCGGCTTTCACGGCAGGACGATGAGCAACGCGTAACGCACCGGGTCCGGGCCCGGGCAGCGGAAGCGGGAGGCGCCCCACAGCCGGAAGCGCAGGCAGCCGCGGGCCTCGACGGTGTGGACGCGACCGTTCGCGGTGATCTCCACCGCGCCCTCCAGCACCCAGATGTGCTGCTCGATCCCGGGAACCGGGGGCGCGTCGTAGGAGATGTCCGCGCCCGGCCGCAGGGTCGCCTCGACGATCTCGCCGCGCAGCCCCGCATGCGGCGGGGACACCGACCTGCGGACGAAACCCGACTCCTCGTCCCGCCACACCGTCTGCGCCTCGGCCCGCACCAGCCGCGGCGGCTCCGACTCCACCTCGGCCAGCAGCCGCGACATCGTCCGTTCGTAGACTACGCAGAGCTTGTTGAGCAGGGCCGCGGTCGGGCTGATCTCCCCGCGCTCCAGGCGTGAGAGCGTCGAGCGACTGATCGCGGCCCGGCGCGCCAGCTCGTCCAGCGACCAGCCGCGCTCGACGCGCAGCTCCGCCAGCCGCTCAGCCAGCCGGACGTCCATCTCCTCAGCGTGTCTCACATTCGGGAGTTTATCCCACATTTGGGATGACGGGTGAAGGTGAGGGCTGCGGCCAGGCAGGCGGCCGGGATCGCGGGCAGCACATAGCGATGATCGAAGTCCAGGACGGCGACCGGGCCGACGAGCAGGCCCATCGCCGTAGCCCAGGAACAGCGGCAGTGCGATCGTCCGGGTCAGCGCGGCCGGCGCGAACAGCAGGCCCGCCCCGGTCGCGGCGCGCAGAGACAGGCGCGGCGACCACATCAGCACGGCCAGGCCCGCCACGACGAGGAAGATGAACAGCGTGTCCGACAGGACGGCGTGCTCCAGCCGCAGGAACGAGGCGTCGGACAGGGGCGGCACGGTCGCGAGCGCCGCACCCCAGCCCGGCAGCCCGCGGCGGCGCAGCACGGCATAGATCATGACGCCGACGGCCAGGCCCATGGCATGCTGGACGCCCGCGATCAGCTCGACGCTGTGGAACGGCCACAGCGCCCGCAGCAGCAGCGGGTAGCCGATCGGGTGGAAGGCCGCCGACGGCGCCAGGCGCACGGCGGTGTCGAGATAGGTGAAGGAGTCGTACCAATAAGCTGGGCGGGACGGTAGCCGAACATCGTCACCACCCGCAGGGCGGCGGCCAGCGCGAGGAGCACGGCGAACAGGCGGTGGCCCGCGGGCGCGGCCAGGCCGGTGCCCGGCACATCCGGCCTGGGCACCGTCCTCCTGGTTCCCGGGAACTACCCGCCGTTGAGCAGCGGTACGAGCAGCTCCTCCTCGTAGTCCAGGTGCGCCTCCAGCTCCTCGGTGAGCCGGCCGACCTCGCGCGACAGCGCCTCCGGAGCGACGTCGTCGGCCGCGAGGAGCTCCTGGAGTTGTTCGAGCAGCCGCTGGACGACCAGGTGCTCGGCCCGCAGCCGCTCGAACACCGCAGTCAGCTCCGGGTGGCGCCCCTCCAGCGCGGGGAACATGAACCCGTCCTCGCGCGAATGGTGCCCGTGCAGACCCTGGCACATGCTCAGGCAGTTGACCCGCAACTGCGCCGCCAGACGGGGCCCCGAGGAGTCGACCTCCTTGCGGATCACGGCCAGTTCCTTGCGGAAGGCGCCGTGGATCTTCTTGAGGGCGTCACCCATGGCTCCGGTGGGCGGCCCGTGGTCGATCGGGACGAGCGCGACCACCGGCAGGGTCCGGCCGGACCTGGTCTCGTACGCGCCCCACCCGGGGTCCTGCTCCACGGCGCGGGCGAACAGGCGATCACGTTCCTCGCCCTCCAGTACGACGGCTTTCGCCGAGTAGGTGAAGGTGCCGTCCTCCACGGTGACCTGCGGGTTGGCACGCAGGTTGTGGTACCAGGCCGGGTGCTTGGGCGAGCCGCCGGCCGAGGCGATGACGAGGATGCGTTCGCCGCCGTCGGGCAGGTAGCCGAGCGGGGTCGTGCGGGATGTGCCGGTCTTCGCGCCGACGGTCGTCAGCAGGAGCAGCCTGGCTCCCTCGAAGGGGCCGCCGACCTGCCCCTTGTTTGCGCGGAACTCGTCGATGATCTGCTGGTTGAAGTCAATGGGCATGCGTGTTTTCGCTCCAGGCGGGATCGGGTGTCGAGGACGTGGGAATCCCGCGCGGCATGCAAGAAGGACACGGCGGGTCGACTACACCGCCGAGAGCATGGGACGACGCGCGGGGGCTACGCGGTCAGGCACGACCGATGGTGTGAGTGGTCACGGCGTCATCCCCTTTGATTCGGCGCCTCCATGCTGCCGCCGTCCACCCGGGCGGCCTCACGCGACGCGACCGTTATTACACGCATTCGCGCGGATCTTGTCAAGCCCCCGTGACACGGACGTCGAGACGCCGGCGAGAGCCGGACTCGCTCGGACGGCTTTGCGGGCCGCAGCCTCGCCCCGGTCGGTGAGGGGCGAGGCCTTCAAGGACACGCTGTCGCGGTGATGCTCAGGTCAACGGCTCCGCGTCAGAGCGTGTTGCACTTCGGCGTCCAGGTGGTGATCGGCTGTGCCATGTACGAGCCGTTACCGGTCTTCGCGACGATCGACTCCCCGCTGGCGAAGTGGTCTATGACCTTGACGGTGTACGACTTCGCCTTGTAGGTGACGACCGCGCTGCGGTTCGGGCCGGTGGGCATGTAGTACACGCACTTGCTCATCTGCGACGTGGCGGCGGTCCCGCCGGCGGCGGTGCGGACCGCGTCCTGCGCCCGCGTGTACAGGTCATCACCGGGTGCGACCTCCGGGAGGGAGATGGACACGGCGGTGCTGGCGAATCGGCACACCTGGTAGTTGCCCCACTGCCGCTGCGGCGTGCCGTCGCCGGCGGCCACCCCCCAGACCTCGGTCCCACTGCAGGGAGAGGCGCTGGCCTCGGCCTGGACGAAGGCGACCTCGATGGTCTGCTTTACCGGCCCCTCCTCGGCCTGTGCGGGGACGCCGCCGACTCCAAGAAGCGACACCGCCGCGACGCCCAGTCCGACAGCGAACCTACGGCCGAGAACAGTTGCCTTGTGCATGGTGAGTCCTTTCACTCTTCTCGCTTCGCCAGTGGCGGGCGATGTCGATGTGGTGGGGAGATGGGCCGGCCGGTCGGCTGGCCAGGCCTAGGTTCGCCCGTCTCACCTGACGGCTTCTGGAGTGCGGTTGCGCCGCACTTGCCAGGAACCCGGCACGAGGGCGGTGCCAGGATCGGCGCGGTCGCCTTCGCGCGCCGCCGCAGCGGGACGTTTCGGCAGGCCGGTGCGGTCGGCGCGGCATGGCAGGTCGATCTCAAGTTGGCGGCAAGTTCCCTCCGGCACCGCGACCTCTTGAGCCGACTCACCGACAGGAGGCACCCATGGCGATCGAGCCACCGCGACGACCGGTCGCGGTAGGAGATCAGCGCCGGGTGGCTGCTGACGGACCGGTAGCGGTAGCCCTGCTCGGCGAGATGCTGCGCCACCCACTCCGACATGCGAGCGCCGATCGACAGCCCCTGGAAGTCCGGCAGCACCACGAGGCGGTGCTCCATCTTCATGTTCCTCACGCGCGGATGCTGGAAGTGCCGGTACGCCGGAAACGCGACCGGCTGGGTCAACTCGCAATCGGTGACCGGGCTGCGGGTCGACAGTCCTCATGGGCTGCTCTCAGGCCGTATTCGGCAGCCGAGGCGGCGTCAGTGGAGAGTCTCCTTCACGAGGTCGAGGTAGGCGTGCCTGGCGGCGCGACGGCGGGCCGGCCGAGCGCCGTACCGGCTGCTGCTCGCCTCGGCTCACCCTGGGCGGGCGGTGCCCATCGAGAGCACCGGTCAGCGGCGCAGACCCGTCGCGCTGGAGGTGAGCGGCGGGTAGGGCTCGCCGCAGAAGTAACGGTTCAGCGCGTCGACGGCGGCCAGCAGCATGGTCGCGACCTTCGGATCGTTGCGCTGCACGTTGACCGACACCGTCATCCGGCGCTTGCCGGTGGCGTCGGCGAAGGCGAACGTCTGGTAGCCGGGGATGGAGCCGGTCGCGCCCCACATCTCGCCGCAGGTGAGGCCGACCGACTCCAGCCCCAGGCCGTACTTGGGGAAGACCGGCGCCTGCGGCGTCGCGACCCCGGTGCGCATCTGGGCGAGCAGGTCCGCGCCGATCAGCCGGCCTCCGAAGAGGGCCTGGTAGAAGCGGTTCACGTCGCGGGCGTCCGACACCACGCCGTAGGCGGCCCAGGCAAAGGACGGGTTCAGCCGGGTGATCGGCCGCAGCGCACCCGGCTCGGCCGGGTCGGCGCCGCGGGGCAGGTGGTACCCGGTGGCGTGCGGGCCGCGGACGGCCGGGTCGGTGAGGGGCAGGTACGAGCGCGTCATCCCGGCCGGGCGGAAGATCCGGCGTTCGAGCACGTCCCGCAGGTCGTTGCCTGTCACCTTCTCCACCAGCAGCCCCAGCAGGATGTAGCCGGTGTTGGAGTAGGCGAAGCGGCCCGGCCCCTTGCGGGGCAGCCGTTCGCCCTCGGCCACGAGCCGCCGCGGAGTGTAGGTCCGGCGGCCGTACTGCTCGGGGTCGGCGAACTCGTCGGCGGCCACGTAGTCGGCCAGGCCGCTGGTGTGGTTGAGCAACTGGCGCACAGTGATCCGGTCGTCGCCCGCCACCAGCCCCGGCAGGCGCTCGCCGATCGGCTCCTCCAGGGTGAGCTCGCGCTCCTGGACGAGCTGCAGGATGACGGTGGCCACCATGCTCTTGGTCAGACTGGCCACGCGGAAGCGGGCCTCGCGCGGCACCGGCCGGTCGCTGTCCAGGTCGGCCTTGCCACTGGTGGCGATCCAGGTGCCGCGCTCGTCATCGATCCTGGCCAGGATGCCGGGCGCGCCGGCGGCCACGGCGGCGTCGAGCGCCTCCCGCACGTCGGTCTGACTGGGGGCCGGCAAGAAGGACAGCAGGAGCGCGGTGGCGGCGGCGGTGGTGGTGGTGAACGGCATGCGGGCCTTCCTTCGGAGGGGAGAGATGATCTCCATCCTCGGGGCGCAGGCGCCCGTCCTCCTCCGCATCCGGGACGAACCTCGCCTGCGACGGCGGTCGCACCCCGGGTAAGACTTCCGGCTGACCTATCCCGCACGGCGACCCGCCATCAGCCGCCGGGCATGGACGGCCTGCCATTGCCGCAGGCCATGCGCAAAATCTGGCTGGTGGAAAGTGGCTCCAGCAGGATTCGAACCTGCAACGGACCCGGCTTCGTAAGCCGGCGCTCTGTCCATTGAGCTATGGAGCCGTATGAAGTACCGCCGACGGGATTCGAACCCGCAACTGCCCAGATTGAAAGTCTGGTGACTTTCCCCATTCGTCTACGGCGGCTCCGTACGTCCGGCGGGATTCGAACCCGCACCGTCCGGTTCCTAAGACCGGTGCCTCTCCCATTGGGCTACGGACGCATGGACCGACGGGATCTCGAAACCCGAACTCCTGCTTGCAAGGCAGGTGTGATGCCTTTTCACCATCAGCCCAAGAATGTGTTCGCGGAAAAGCGGAAGGCCGCCCGGGTGCGTCCCTGGCGGCCTCCGGATCCTCCTCCGCGAGGATTATCCAGAAGCCGGTCCGGCGAGCGCACAGCCGGACACAGCGGCTCGGCGGCAGAGACGCCGTTCCAGCTCGAGTGCGATGGCTGCGTAGCGCATGACCGGCCTTTCCTGACGTTGCGAAGTTCGACGTGAACCACGATAGCGGGGGGTATTCCGCGAATGCCACCCTTTTATTTCGTCGGCCCGGCGCCTCGCGGCCGAAGTGTTCCCGGGCGCGGTATTCCACGGCGCGCTCGCCCGGATCAACGTCGCCGCCGGGGTCATCGGCTTCTGATGCCCTTCAGCCTGGGTCTTGGCGTGTCAGCCCGTACGTCATCTCACCACCATCCGGCCTGCCGCGCCGTAGGCGCCCCGCGCACGCCCGCGAGCGGGAAGACGCAGGTCGACGGCGGCGGCGACTGCCTGCCATGAATCCGGACACATGGTGAGACCCCAGGACAGGCGGCAGCAGGGGCGGTGTCGATCGTGAAATGTGCCGGATTGCCGGCGGGATTCTGGCAAGTCAGCAGGGTGCCTTGTCAGAGATCGGCGTTTACACTCCGGTTCGGTACTGCGCCCCCATGGGCGCCGTTCCCGCTCGTCACCCACCGGGGAGGGTCAGTGATCTCTCCGGCGTGCCTTCGAACGGGGTGACATGGCGCCTCCCTGGTGGCGTGGCGACGTCCACGCAGCACCTCGACGAGGAGGTTCTTTGTGTCATCCAGCACCCTCTTATCCCGCGTGCGGCGGTTCGCCGCGATCGCCGCGGGCCTGAGCGTCGTCGCGACCCTGAGCCCGGCGGCGGCACTCGCCAGCCCGACCCCGTCCCCGCCCCCTTCGAAATGGCAGGCCACTCCCCTGACCGGCGCCGAAGTGGTCGACGGCGCCAAGTCCCCGACGGGCAAACTCGCCAAGAGCGACCAGGCCCTGCTGCGTAACAGGTCATCCGCGCCGGTCAACGTCGTGGTGAAGCTCGACTACGACTCGCTCGCCGCCTACCAGGGCGGCCTGCCCGGCCTGCCGGGCACCAGCCCGGCCGTCACCGGCAAGTCCCTCGACACCCGGAGCGCCGAGGCCAGGAAGTACACCGGCCACATCCAGGACGTCGAGAACTCCTTCCTGGCCGAGCTGGCCGAGAAGGTCCCAGGAGCCGTGGTCGGCCAGAAGATCAGGACCGTGTACGGCGGCGTCGCGCTGCGGATCCCCGGCGACAAGGCGGCCGAGGTGCTGAAGCTGCCCGGCGCGGTCGCCGTGCAAGAGGACAAGCAACTGCAGCTGCTCACCGACTCCAGCCCCGAGTTCATCGGCGCCCCCACCATCTACAACAAACTGGGCGGCAGCGGCACGGCCGGCAAGGGCGTGATCGTGGGCGTGCTGGACAGCGGCGCCTGGCCCGAGCACCCGTCCTTCGCCGGCCGGTCCGGCCTGCCCGACCCCGGCCCGACCAAGGACGGCACGCCCCGGGTGTGCGACTTCGGCGACAACCCGCTGACTCCCGCCAACGACCCGTTCACCTGCAACAACAAGCTGGTCGGCGGGCAGCCGTTCCTGGAGACGTACAACGCGGTCATCGGCGGGGACGTTTATCCGGAAAGCGCCCGGGACTCCAACGGGCACGGCACCCACACCGCCAGCACGTCGGCGGGCAACCCGGTGGCCGACGCCAACCTGCTGGGGATCAGCCGCGGGCCGATCAAGGGCATCGCGCCCGGCGCCGCGGTCTCGGTCTACAAGGTCTGCGGCGAGCAGGGCTGCTTCTCCTCGGACTCGGCGGCGGCGGTGGCGCGGGCCATCCTGGACGGGGTCCGGGTGATCAACTTCTCGATCTCCGGTGGAAGCGACCCGTACAGCGACCCGGTCGAGCTGGCGTTCCTGGACGCGTACGCGGCGGGCGTGCTGGTCTCGGCGTCGGCGGGCAACTCCGGGCCGGGCGCGAACACCACCGACCACCGCAGCCCATGGGTGACCACGGTGGCGGCGTCCACGCAGGACAGGACGTTCCAGTCGACGATCACGCTGGCCGGCGGCGGCGCGACGGCGACGATCAAGGGAGCCTCGATCACCTCGGGGACCTCCTCGCCGCTGCCAGTGGTGCTCGCGTCGGCGCCGCCGTACTCGCGGCCGCTGTGTGACGCCCCAGCGCCCGCCGGGCTGTTCACCGGGAAGATCGTCGCTTGTGAGCGCGGCCCGAACCGGGTGCTGAAGAGCTTCAACGTCAGGCAGGGCGGCGCGGCCGGGATGATCCTGTACAACAGCTTCCCGTTCGACGTCTTCACCGACTCCCACTGGATCCCGTCGGCGCACCTGCTCAAGCCCGAGTCGGACACCCTGCTGAGCTTCCTGGCGGCGCATCCGGGCGCCACCGCGTCGCTCACGCAAGGCCAGAAGACCACGTGGCAGGGCGACCGGATGACGTTCTTCTCCTCGCGCGGTCCCGGCGGGGACTTCCTCAAGCCGGACGTCACCGCGCCAGGCAACCACATCCTGGCGGGCATGACGCCGACAACCGAGTCGCCGCTCGGAGGGCCGCCCGGCAACCTCTACCAGGCCATCTCGGGCACCTCGATGTCGGCGCCGCACGTGACGGGCGCGGCCGCGCTCGTGTTCGCCCTGCATCCGGACTGGACGCCGGGACAGGTGAAGTCGGCGCTGGAGACCACCGGCAAGACGTCGGTGTTCAAGGAGGACGGGACCACTCCGGCGGACCCGTTCGACATGGGCGGCGGGCGCATCGACCTGACCAAGGCCGGCGACCCCGGCCTGACCCTGGACGAGACCGCGGCGAACTTCCTCGCCTCGGCCGCCGATCCGCTCAACCGCATCGACCTCAACCTGCCGTCGGTGAACGCCCCGATCATGCCTGGCGTCATCACGGCCAAGCGAACGATCAAGAACGTCACGAACAGGACGCTCACCTTCACCGCCTCGGCCAAGACGGTCAGCGGCGCTGCCATCACGGTGCTGCCGCCGCTCATCTCCGTCGCGCCGGGCAAGACCGCCAAGCTCAGCGTGGTGATCACCGCGCCTGACCTGCCCGATGGGCAGTACTTCGGGCAGGTGAACCTCAAGCAGGTCGGCGGCTCGCGGGCGCTGCACCTGCCGGTGGCGTTCTTCCGTCAGGAAGGCATCGTGCCGGTCGACCAGACCTGTGCGCCGGCCACCATCCCGCGGAATACCGGCGAGTCCACCTGTACGGTCACTGTGCAGAACAACAGCCTGCAGAACGCCGAGGTCACCGCGCTCAGCACCCTCGACGCCCGGCTGCGGCTGAACAGCGTGACGGGCGCCACCAAGGTCGGCAGCCAGATCGCCACGGCCAAGGCGACGCTGGCCGCCAGGCAGCCCGACGAGCCGACGATCGCGCCCGGCGCGGGACCGGCCGGATACCTCCCGCTGGACGCATTCGGGATCGCGCCGCAGGCGATCGGGGACGAGCAGGCGCTGAACTTCACGGTGCCCGCGTTCACGTTCGCCGGGAAGACGTACACCAGGATCGGCGTGACCTCCAACGGCTACAGCGTGGCGGGCGGCACCAGCGGGGCCGACGACATCGCGTTCATGCCGCAGTCGCTGCCCGATCCGGCACGTCCGAACGGCGTGCTCGCCTCCTACTGGACCGACCTCGACGGCACCGGCGCTCCCGGCATCTTCGCCGGCACGCTGACCGACGGGGTCAACGATTGGCTGGTGATCGAGTGGCGGGTGAACCTCTTCGGCACCACTGACACCAAGGTGTTCCAGCAGTGGATCGGGCTGAACGGCGTGGAGGACATCAGCTACGCCTACGACCCGGCCAACCTGCCCGGTTCTCCTCCCGCCTCGGCGGGGCTGACCGTGGGCGCCGAGAACGACGAGGGCACGGCAGGCGGCCAGATCACCGGTCCGCCTACCGAGGACCTGGTCGTGAAGAGCACGCCTGGTGCTCCCGGTGGGAGCCTGACCTACTCGATGAAGATCAGGGGAGCCGGCGCCGGGACCGGCAAGGTGACGACGGCCACCTCGACACCGCAGGTGAAGGGGATCACCGTCGAAGTCGACAAGATAACCGTGCAGTGAGCACGTGAGGGCCGCGGGCGGTCGGGCCGCCCGCGGCCCTCGGACTCATCTTTCCCCTGGTCGCTCTCCGGTTTCCGGGGATCATACGGGTCAGCGCCGTAGTCCATCCCATGACCATCGCGGAAATCTTCAGGTCCTCTGGAACATCGTCGGCGACTCCTGACAGCGCGACATCGCCGTGGTGGCCCAGACGAAGCAACGGACCGGGATCAGTCCCACCAGAACTGCCAGGAGTCCACGTCGACGAGACACTCGGCGTACGCGGCCAAGGATCCGGGCCCCTGCCAGATGTTGTCCGGGCAGAAGGCGAAGTACTCGGCGGCCACATGCAGCGCCTGGTCCAGGGTGGCCGGAGGGGCGGCGATGCTCAGGTACAGGTCCGCGTGCTGCTCTTCCTCCTCCGGCATGCACGCGCTCCACCGCCGGGCCCGGCAACACCGCCGCGTCATGCTGCTCCGGCGACGTCGCCTCGCTCGCGTCGAGCTCTCCCGACACCCAGGGACGAAACTCCTCGTCGTCCCTCAAAGATTCCAGCAGCAGCGGCCAGAGCCCCGAGCGGGGATGCTCCGTCCGCAGCCGCGCCCACAGGCCCCGGGGAGCGGTTCGGGTCCCCGAGCGCGTTGCCCTGGCCGCCTGAGGATGGAAAGGCTCACTGGTGCGCGTCGTCCCGGAACCTGTACCAAGGCCCCTCCACGTGGCGGACATCGTCCGGCCGGCGCGCGGGGCTCCAGACATAGCCGTAGCCGTCCCCTCCCCAGCCCTTGCCTCGGTAGAAGTAGACCAGGTCGTCCTCCCGCCGGACGAACTCGAACGAGAGGCTTCCGAAGCTCTGATCCCTGATTTTGGCGCCCTCCTCCAGCGTGCGGGCCACCGCCTCCATATCCCCCGACGAGTGGGTGAAGCGCAGGTCCTCAGCCCAGATCAGGGCCACGACAAGGATGGCGGCCAAGAGCGCCGCACCGACGTACGCGGCCCTGCGTAACGCAGGCTGTTCCACCCGGATCGTCTCGGTCATGTGGTCATCTTCACATGTGCCCAGGCAGACAGAGCCCCGGCCGGCCCGCTACGCGGCGATGCCGCCCACCCCGCTGTCAACTGTCAGCTCGCACAGGAAGCACTGGGACCGGATCCGGTTGCGATGGAGGAATGTACATTACCGAACGCTTGTCGCCGTCGTGCGCGCCGCGAAACGGCAACTTTACGAGCGGGAAAGCTCCACGTAGCCAGTTGCGGTGAGCATCTCACCAAATACCTGGTGGGAGCGTTCTTTGACGGTGGCGGAAAAGGCGATCGCGGGCCTGGCGCTGCGCGGTCTCCGCAAGGAGTTCAGGCTCAGCCGATCGACGGTGACCGCGTTGGACGGGGTCGACCTGGAGATGCCCGCGGGCCACTTCCTGACGTTGCTCGGCCCTTCCGGATGCGGCAAGTCGACCGTGCTGCGGATCTTGGCGGGCCTCGACAGCCCGACGGACGGGGAGGCCCTGATCCATGGAGAGACACCGGAGGCGGTACGGAGCGCCCATGGGGTCGGCATCGCCTTCCAGGACTCGGCGCTGCTGCCCTGGCGCAGCGTCCACGCCAACATCAGGCTGCCCCTCGAGGTCGGAGGCATGAAACCGGCGAAGGGCCAGATCGAGGAGTTGATCAAGCTCGTTGGCCTGGACGGTTTCGACAAGGCCCGTCCGGCGCAGCTGTCGGGCGGCATGCGCCAGCGCGTCGCCATCGCCCGTGCCCTCGTCGTCGAGCCCAGAGTTCTCCTGCTCGACGAGCCGTTCGGAGCACTGGACGACATGACCCGGCAGCGTCTCAACCTCGAACTGCTGCGGATCTGGACCACCCGTGCCACGACCACGCTGCTGGTCACCCACTCGATCGCCGAGGCGGTGTTCCTTTCGGACACCGTCGCGGTGATGACCCCGCGCCCGGGCAGGATCGCGACCACCGTGGAGATCGATCTGCCCCGGCCGAGAACACCGGAGATGCTGCGGAGCCCCGAATTCCACAAGCTTGAGGATCGCCTCTCGGAGATCCTCTTCGACTACGGATCCGCCCGATGACCGCCCGGAACGACCACGGCTCCGCTGGGCCTCGTCACGGTCGTGCACGAACGCACGGCAGTCAGCGCCGGTGCCGCACGGCTGCTCGGCGCGGTGGGAGGTCGCAGTGAGCACCGTCATGCCGCGGAGAAGGACATCGGTCTCACCGGCGATCTCCCCCGCCGTGTCGCGATCGGCGGGACCGCTCGCCGTTCTCTTCGTGTGGCAGATTCTGGCGACAACGGTGTTCGCCGGAGGGCGGACGGTGCCCAGTCCTGTCGCCGTCGCCGGCCGGGCCGTGCAGGATCTTTCCTTCGCCCTGCCGCACATCGCCCAGACGGCGCAGGAGGCGGCGTGGGGGTGGCTGTGGGGCAATCTCCTCGCGATCGTCGCAGGGGTGGTGTTCGTCCTGGTCAAGCCCATCGAGTTGATAGCGTTCCGGTTCTTCGTGGCCCTCTACTGCCTGCCGCTGGTCGCGATCGCGCCCATCCTCACCGCTGTCCTGGAGGGCGACGACCCGCAGATCGTCGTGGCCGCTCAGGGTGTGTTCTTCACCACCCTCGTCGCCGTCATGCTCGGCTTCCGGTCCACCGACGCCACCAGCCTGGACCTGGTCGCGGCGGCCGGCGGGGGCCGCTGGCGGCAAATGCGCAGCGTCCGGGTGTGGGCCGCGCTGCCCGCGCTCTTCGGGGGGCTGCGCATCGCCGCCCCGGCGGCGGTTCTCGGCGCCGTGATCGGCGAGTACCTCGGCGGGCGCCAAGGGCTCGGCGTGGCCATGGTCTACAGCCAGCAGACACTCGACGCCACCCGTACCTGGGGCCTCGCCCTCTACGCCGCCCTGCTCGCCGGCGTCGCCTACGGGCTGACGGCGGCCGCCGAACGCCTCATCGCCCCGTGGGCCCGGTCGGGGTCCACCACCGCGGTTCCGTCGCCGACCCGGCCGGGCAGCCTCGGCAGACGCACTGTGGTCGCGCTGGCCACCGGCCTGGCCGGTACGGCGTTCATGCTGGTGTTCTGGCAGGTTCTCATCAAGGTGAGCGGCCTGAGCCCGTTCTTCGCCAAGACGCCGCTCGACGTGTGGGCGTACCTTTCCGGCAACCTGGACCAGGTCCTCGGCCCGCTGGCGGTCACGCTCCGCAATGCCGCCCTCGGCTACGCGGCGGGCACCGTCGCAGCCGTCATGCTCGCCTCGCTCGTGGTCGTCAGCCGGTTCGCCGAGGCTGTCGTCATGCCGATCGCGGTCACCCTGCGGACCGTGCCGCTGGTCGCCATGACGCCGCTCATCGCGCTGGTCTTCGGCCGCGACGTGCTCACCGTCATCGTGATCGCGGGGCTCGTCACGTTCTTCCCGTGCCTGGTGACCGTGGTGGCGGGGATGCGCGCCACGCCGCAGTCCGCCGTCGATCTCATCGCGACATACGGCGGGGGGCCGTTGCGGACACTCGCCACGGTCCGCCTGCCGTACGGCATGGCGTCGATCTTCGCCGCCTCCCGGGTGGCCGCCCCGACGGCGCTGCTCGGCGCGCTCCTGGCCGAATGGCTGGCGACCGGGCAGGGTCTCGGCTTCCTCATGCTCAGAGCCAGCGTGAACGCCCAGTACAACCTGCTGTGGAGCGCGGTCGTGCTGGTCACCGCGGTATCGATCATCGCCTACGCCGTCGCGGCGGCAGTGGAGAGCAGCCTCCTCCGCCGGTTCTCCTGACCCTCCCCCGCTCGAAAGGAACACCCTCATGTCCTACAGCCGTCGTGACCTGCTCAGAATCGGTGGGATCGCCACCGCGGCGGGCCTGGCCGCTCCGCTTCTCACCGCCTGCTCCAGTGGCGACGACACCGCCGCCCCGGTGAGCGGCGGCACGTCCACCGAGAAGATGACCTTCCAGCTCAGCTGGCTTCCCACCACGGAGTTCGCCGGCACCTGGCTCGCACTGAGCAAGGGATACTTCACCGCCGAGGGGATCGACCTCGCCTGGCTGCCAGGCGGCCCGAACGCCAGTCCGGCGACGATCGTGGCCAGCGGCAAGGCCGAGGTCGGCATGCTCAATGCGGACGCCATCGCGACAGCCCGCCTCCAGGGCGCCCCCATCAAGATCGTTGGCGCGTTGCTGCAGAAGTCGCCGTTCTGCATTCTGAGCAAGGCTGAGACGCCGATCAACTCCCCCCAGGACATGATCGGCAAGAAGATCGGCGTGGCGGCGGCCAACGAGACGGCCTTCGACGTGATGCTGAGCCTCAACAAGATCGAGAAGAGCCGGCTCACGATCGTCCCTGTCCAGTTCGACCCCGCGCCGGTGGCCAACGGGGAGGTCGACGGCCAGATCGTGTACGTCACGAACGAGCCGCCGACCCTTGAGGCACGCGGGATCAAGACCCACACGTTCCTGCTCGCCGACTTCGGCTTCAGCGTTCTGTCGGACTGCTTCTTCGCCACCGAGCAGACGATCGCCGAGAAGCCCGATCTGCTGGCGGGCTTCCTCTCCGCGACGCGCAAGGGCTGGCTGGACAACATCGCCGATCCGCAGCCGGGCACCGACCTCGCCGTCGGGACGTACGGCAAGGACCAAGGGCTGGACGCCGCACAGCAACTCGGGGAGAGCAAGGCGATGAACTCCTTGATCGTCACTCCCGACGTGACCAAGCCGATCGACCTGCCCGACGCCGCGATGAGCACCACCGTCGAAACCCTCAAGAAGGTGGGTATCACCATCACCGCCCAGGACTTGTTCACCAAGGAGATCCTCGCCAAGGTCAACGCGTGACCGGCACGCCGGCGGAGCCGTGCGGCCGATGAGCGGCGACCGCACCGTGCCCGCCTTCCGCCTCCCGGCGGATTTGCTGATTCGCGGGGCCGTACTGGTCGCCACCTGCGACGGCGACGGGCGGGAACTCGCGGGCGGCTGGGTGACCATCACCGACGGGCTGGTCAGCGGGGTGGGCGTCGGTCCCGAGCCGGCCGCCGCCCGGATGCTGGACGCGGGCGGCGGCCTGGTGACTCCAGGCCTGATCAACACCCATCACCACATCTACCAGAACCTCACCCGCTCCTTCGGGCCGGTCGTCAACGGCACCCTGTTCGAGTGGCTGACCGGTCTCTACCCGCTGTGGGCCGGTCTCGACGAGGAGGCGTCCTACCTGTCGGCGTGGGTCGGCCTCGCCGAACTCGCCCTCGGCGGATGCACCACGTCCACCGATCACCTCTACGTCGCGCCGTCGGGGGGCGGCGACCTGTGGTCGGCGGAGATCGAGGCCGCCCGGCAGCTCGGCTTCCGGTTCCATCCCACGCGCGGCTCGATGAGCGTGTCCGCCAAGGACGGCGGTCTTCCGCCGGACTCCGTGGTCCAGGACGAGGACGAGATCCTCGCCGACTGCGAACGGCTCGTCGGACGACATCACGATTCCACGCACGGCGCGATGGTGAGGGTGGCCATAGCCCCGTGTTCGCCGTTCAGCGTCAGCCCCACCCTGATGCGCCGCGCCGCGGAACTCGCCGAGCGGCTCGACGTCCGCCTGCACACCCACTTGGCCGAGGACCGGGACGAGGACGCGTACTGCCTGGAACGCTTCGGCAGGCGGCCGATCGAGCAGTTCGAGGAGGTCGGCTGGATGACCGGGCGTTCCTGGGTGGCCCATTGCGTCTACCCCTCGTCCGAGGAGATCGCCCGGCTCGGCGCGGCGGGCGTCGGAGTGGCCCACTGCCCGAGCTCCAACATGTTGATCGGCGGGGGCGGTTTCGCCCCGGTCCGGGAGTTCCGCCGGGCAGGCGTGCCTGTCGGCCTGGGCTGTGACGGGTCCGCATCCACAGACTCGGCCTCGCTCTGGCTCGAATCCCGTACGGCACTGCTTCTCGGCCGCCAGCGGCTGGGCCCGACGGGCATGACCGCCCGAGAGGTCCTCGACATGGCCACGCGCGGCGGCGCCGCCTGCCTGGGCCGTACCGGTGAGCTCGGGGAACTGACCGTGGGAGCCGCCGGTGACCTGGTGTGCTGGCCCCTGGAGGGTGTGGCCTACGCGGGCGCCCTCACCGATCCGATCGAGGCCTGGTTGCGCTGCGGCCCTTCGGCCGCCCGCCACACCGTTGTGGCCGGCAGACCCGTGGTCGAGCACGGCGTGCTCGTCGCTCCAGGCGTGGAAGACATGCTCACCCGTCACCGGGCCGCGTCCGCCCGCATCCAGCGCCTCGCGGGCGGCTGAGCACTCGCGGCCGGACCGTCGAGGAGACTGTACGGCCGGCTGGACGGATCGCAGCCGGCCAGGACGGCTGGATCGCCTCGGCTTTGACCTTGACGTGGCGTCAGGGTCTTTACTGGAGCCATGCGGATCGGAGAGCTCGCCGCGCTGCTCGGGGTGTCGACCCGGACGGTGCGCTACTACCACCACCAGGGTGTGCTTCCCGAGCCGCCCCGCCTGGCCAACGGCTATCGCGAGTACGGCATGCGCGACGCCATCGCCCTGGCCCGCGTCCGCCGCCTGGTCGCGCTCGGCCTGAGCCTGGGCGAGGCACGCGACGTCATCGCCGACGACCGCTCCAGGGAGCTGCCCGAGATCCTCGCCGAGATCGACGCGGACCTGGCCAGGCAGGAGGAGGAGATCCGGATCAGGCGCCGCCGCCTGGCCGAGGTGCTCCAGCGGGCCGAGGCCGGGACGCTGGGCCTGGAGAGCACCGCCTCGCCCGATCTGCTGGCCTTCCTCAAGACGGTCGACCTGCCCGCGTCGAAGGCGGCGGCCTGGGACCGCGAACTGCTGCTGCTGATGGACACCGTGGCGGCGGAGCCCGAGCGGGAGCGCGCGTTCACGATGTTCCGGACGCTCGCCGCCGACCCCGAGGTGGCGGCGCGCGGGAACGAGTTCTACCGCCGGCTCGACGAGCTGGCCGACGCCGAGCCCGGCGACCCCAGAATCGGGCCCCTGGCCGAGACGCTCGCCGAGTACACCCTGCGGCACATGTTGCCCGCCGGCCTGCCGGGCGAGTCCGGGTTCGGCGCCGAGGAGGTCGAGCCGTTGCTGGAAGGGCTGGCGCCCGCCCAGGCGGAGGTGGTGCGGCAGGCGGTCCGCCGGATCTCCGCGGCGTAGCTTTCCCGACGATTCCTATTCGAAACGCGCGTTGTCGGGCGCGGTCATGCGCTTCAGCAGCGGCAGGGCGGTGGCGATCACCAGCACGGAGGCGAGGAGGCCGCCGCCGACGATCAGGAAGTAGGCCGGGCCGGGCAGCGCCGCCGGCGCGCTCTTGATCGCGAGCTGGCCGATCATCGGCCCCGCCACGCCGAAACCCGCGCCCGCTGCGAGCACGGCGGCCACGACCATGGGCACGGCGGACTCGATCAGCACCACCGTGGACAGGGTGCGCGTCGGCGTGCCGCACAGCCGCAGGAGCGTGAACGGCTGACGACGCTCCACCAGGCCGCCGGCGACGGCCACCAGCAGGCCGCAGCCCGCGACGAGCAGGGTCAGCGCCACGATGGCCAGCGCGATGCGCTCCACCTGGTCCAGCAGGACCGCCCTGTCCTGGGCGACCTCGGCGAAGGTCTGGGACATGCCGGTGCCACCCGGCCCGGCCGGGTACGTCGCCAGCAGCGTGCGGACCCGCTCGCGGACCGCCGCATCGTCGGTGCGCACCAGCACCGCCGCCAGGTCCAGCTCCGCGACGGGAGTGGAGACCGGCGGACTCTTCGCCTCGACGACCGGGAGGGTCCGGCCGATCGTCAGCATGTTGTCGCTGCTCAAGGGGCGCGCGAAGTCGGCCGCCACCGCTGTGACGCCCGCGGCGCACTGCCCGAACGCGGGGAAACCGGCCAGGCTCGCGCAGTCGACGACGTGTCTGAGCAGGAAATCCTGCGGGCACAGCCGGCCCCGGCCGCATTCCGGCAGGGACCGCGTGGCCGGCGGAGGCGCGGGGGTGTCCGCCCGCGCGTAGATCGGCAGCACGGTGACGCCGGGGTGGGCGCGCAGCCGGGTGAGGAGCCCGGCCCCGGTCGCCGGCGGCAGGGCCTGGCCGTGGCTGTCGAACGAAGCACGCAGCACGTTGCCGAGCGTGCCGCCCCCGGCCGCCTGCTGGCCCGACACGACCGCCGGCACGATCCCGGCGACCGCCGTGCCGATGAAGACCGCGAGCACGATGCCGTTCACCGAGCGGAAGGCGGCCTTCGGGTCGGCCGCCAGCCGCTGCGCGGCCAGCAGCGTCGCCGCGCCGCGCGTGAAGCGCGCGGACACCCGCGCGGCCAGCATCGTCAGCCAGGGCCCGCCCACGATCAGCCCCAGCATGATCAATGCCAGTCCGGCGTCGACCAGCACGGCGTTCACATCGTTGCCCTCGCCCCACCACCACACCGGGCCCGCGAACAAGCCCAGCCCGGCCAGCAGCGGAACCCCTCGCCACCACCCCGGCGCGGACGCCCGCGCCGTCCGTGCCGCGCCCATCGGCGAGATCCGCACCCGGCGCAGCGACCACAGGGCGGCGCAGGCCGCGGCGGCCGGCACGCCGGCCAGCACGGCGGCGTACTGCGGCCCCGTCGGGGCGACCGCCTCGGGGAAGAAGCGGGACCCGGTGATCGTGACCGCGGCGACGGCGGGACGGACCGCCTGGAAGATCGCGACGCCGGCCAGCGTGCCGAGCACGGCGCCGATCGCGGCGTCCACCGACGCGATGGTGTTGATCTGCCGCGACGTGGCGCCCACCAGCCTGATCGCCGCGAAACGCGCCTCGCGCCGGGCGGCGGCCAGCCGCGTGGCCGTGCCGATGAGCACCAGCAGCGGCACGAACAGGCCGATCGCGGCGAGGCCGAAGCCGTGCCGGTACAGCGCTGTGGTGTCGTCGGCGACGGGCTCGGTGGCGACGGTGCCGGTCTGGACGGCGCCGGCCATGGCGGCGACGTGCGCCGGCGTCTGCCCGACGACGATGACGAGGTCGTCGGGGCCGGACAGCGCCGCCGGGCCGACGAATCCGGCGCGCGTGCCGGGGAACCGGTCGGCGAGCTGCTCGCGCGGCACCGAGTCCAGCAGCGCGGCCAGGGCGGGCGAGGCGTAGTACCGGCCCGCGCCGGGCAGGCCGGGGATGCCCGGGACGGCCGGTGCCCCGGGGCCGAGCGCGGCCACGTCCAGCCGCTTGATCGTCCGGCCGGCGTAGGAGTCCTGGCGGTACTTCCACAGCGCGGCGCCGGGCGTGGCGCCCGGGGCCAGGCCGCTGGGCGCCGAGCCGGTCGTGCACTCCCAGCACGGGCGGGCGGCCGTGCTCTGGAAGGCGTTGAACAGCGACAGCGTGGCCAGCAGTGCCACGACGCCGGTCGCGACCGCGACGGTGACCAGGGCCAGCCGGACGGCCGCCTCCCTGCCGCCGCGTAACGACAGCCGCAGGCCCAGCCGGATCATCGCGCGACCTCGCCGGCGTACGGGTCGGTGACCTTGCCGTCGCGGACGACGACCTCCCGCTCGGCACAGGCGGCCACGCGGGCGTCGTGGGTCACCACGATCACCGTCGTGCCCTCCTGCCGGGCCAGGCCGACCAGCAGGTCCATGACCTTCTCACCGGTGAGCGAGTCGAGCGCGCCGGTCGGCTCGTCGGCGAACACCACCTTCGGACCCGTCACCAGCGCCCGGGCGATCGCCACCCGCTGCGCCTGCCCGCCGGACAGCTCCCCGGTACGGCGGTCGCACAGTTCCCCCGCCTCCAGCCGTTCCAGCCAGGAGATCGCCCGGCGGCGGGCCGCCCCGCGCCGGACCCGGCCCAGGAGCAGCGGAAGGGCCACGTTGTCGGCCGCGGTGAGCTCCGGCACCAGCTGGCCGAACTGGAACACGAACCCGAACGCGGTACGCCGCAGCTCCGAGCGCCGGCGGTCGCTCAGCGTGTCCAGCCGCCGCCCGTCGAACCACACCTCGCCCGCGTCCGGGGTGAAGATCCCGGCCAGGCAGTGCAGCAACGTCGACTTGCCGGAGCCGCTCGGCCCCATGATCGCCAGAATCTCGCCCGCCGTCACCGACACGTTCGCCGCGCGCAGCGCGGGCGTCCGGCCGTACGAGCGGGTGACCTGGCGGGCCTCGATCAGCGGGCCCGCCACCGGAACGCCGTCGATCGTCATGCCGGGCGCACCGTTTCCGCCAGCGCCCCCAGCCGGGCGGAGGTGACGTCGATCCATCGCAGGTCGGCCTCCAGGTGGAACAGGCCGTGATCGGCCAGCAGTGCGTCCACCAGGGCGCCGCCGCGCTTGATCTCGGACAGCTCGCGCATGCGCCGCATGTGCGTGGCGCGTTGCGCGTCGAGGTAGCCGGCCGCGTCGTGCCCCAGCATCAGCGCCAGCACGACCTTCGTGAACAGCACCGTCTGCAGGTACGGCTCCGCCGCGACCGGCTCGGCCAGCCACTCCTCGACCTCGCTCCGGCCGGCGGGCGTGATGGCGTAGCGCTTGCGGTCCGGACCGGCGCCCGGCTCGCTCTGCCCGGCCGTGACCTTGCCGTCCCTGGCGAGCCGGCCGAGCGTCGAATAGACCTGGCCGAAGGGCAGCGGCTTGCCCCTGCCGAAGTAGGTGTCGTAGTCGCGCTTGAGGTCGTATCCGTAGCTCGGCTCGCGATCGAGCAGGCCCAGCAGGGCCAGGGGAACAGTCATGGCCAGAAACTATATACCGAGGGTATATACGTGGCGTCTAAGCGTCCATGAGCGAGAACCCCGATGGCGGCGGCGCTCGATCTCATGGCGCCGCCACCCCGAAGGCCGCCTGATCGGCGACGGGCAGCCAGTGCCGCTCGGGATCGAACGGCCGGTGCCGCGCCGTGAGGTGGCGGAGGAGCAGGCGCAGCCCCGGATGCTGGTTCTGGCGATGGCGCAGCAGCCACCACGGATACACGGGAACGGGCTCGGAGAACGGGATCCGCACCAGGTCGGGATGCCATGGCAGCCGCGTCCCGTCCCCGGCGACGCTGGGGGGCCGCAGGCCGGTGGCGACCGACTCCACGTAGTCCTCGTAGCCGAAGTAGGGCCCCGAGGTGTCGATCCGCAGGTCGAAGTCGACGGCCAGGAAAGAGTAGAACTCCGCCCACTCGCTGCCCTCGATGTTGCGCGGCATCCAGATCGTGGATCCGGCCAGCTCCGTCAACCCCACCCGCGCCCGCCCGGCGAGCGGGTGCCCGCGCCCGACCAGCAGGTGCAGGGGCTCCAGGTAGGCGGGCACGCATGCGAGCGCGTCGTCCAGCACGCCCGAGATGCGGCACAGTACGGCGTCCACCGCGCCGCGGGCCAGCGCGTCGCGCGCGCCCCGCAACCCGTCGGAGGTCACGACGTCCACCTCCACCCCCTCCACGGCTTGGTGAAAACCCCGGACCAGGTCGATGGAGGCGAGCCGGGTGTCCAGCACGTCCACCCGCAGCGCGCGACGCCTGCCGCGCAGCGCCTCCACTGCCTGGTCCGCGATGCCGACCAGGGCACGGGCGTGCGGCAGGAACGCCCGGCCGTCCTCGGTGAGACCGGCGCCGGCGCGCGACCTGAAGAACAGCGTGACCCCCAGGTCGGACTCCAGGCGCGCGATCCGCTTGGAGACCGCCTGCTGGCTCACTCTCAGCCGGTCCGCGGCCTCGCCGAAGGAATGGTCCTCGGCGATCGCGACGAAGGTGCGGACCGCACCCAGATCGAGCTCCATCCACCACCACCAGTTGTGACCCGACGGCGTGTCGATTGTTGGACAACTCTGCCCGACCTCGGGTCGAATGCTCGGGCTGCGGCACAGAGCCTACAACCGTGAGGAGTGGATGCCGGTGGGGTCCTTCGTGCACCTGCACGTACACACCGAGTACAGCATGCTCGACGGCGCCGCCAAGGTCGGCCTGCTCATGGACGAGGTGTCCAGGCAGGGCATGCCGGCCGTGGCGATGAGCGACCACGGCAACGTGCACGGTGCGTACGAGTTCTACCAGAAGGCCCGCAAGTCCGGCGTCAAGCCGATCATCGGCATCGAGGCGTACGTCGCCCCCGGCTCGCGCCACCACCGCGGGCCGGTCTTCTACAGCGACAACCCGGCCCTGCGCAGGTCGAACGACGACACCGGCGAGGGCGGCGACGTCTCCGGGCGCGGCCTGTACACGCACATGACGATGTGGGCGGCCGACGCCCAAGGGCTGCGGAACCTGTTCCGGCTGCAGTCCCGCGCCTGGCTCGAAGGACACGTCCAGAAATATCCCCGCATGGATGATGAGCTGCTCGCCGAGCACGGCCAGGGCATCATCGCCACGACCGGCTGCCCGTCCGGCGAGGTGCAGACCAGGCTCCGGCTCGGCCAGTACGACGAGGCCGTCACGGCCGCCGCCCGCTACCGCGACATCTTCGGCCCCGGCAACTACTACCTGGAGCTGATGGACCACGGCCTGGCCATCGAGCGCCGGGTCCGCGACGACCTGCGGAAAATCGGCAAGGAGCTCGGCCTGCCGCCCCTGGCCACCAACGACTCCCACTACGTGACCGAGAACCAGGCCGGGGCGCACGACGCGCTGCTGTGCATCGGCACCGGCAAGCGGCTGGCGGACGCCGACCGGTTCCGCTTCAGCGGCAGCGGCTACTACGTCAAGTCCGCCGCCGAGATGCGGGCGCTGTGGGACGCCGAGGTGCCCGGCGCGTGCGACAACACGCTGCTGGTGGCCGAGCGGGTCGGCGACTACGGCGAGGTGTTCGCCCACCGGGACCTGACGCCGCGCTTCCCCGTGCCCGAAGGCGAGACCGAGTCGAGCTGGCTACGCGAGGAGACGCTGCGGGGCGCGCGCCGCCGCTACGGCGGCGACCCGCCGCGGGAGGTCCTGGAGCGCATCGACTACGAGCTGTCCGTGATCGACGCGATGGGTTTCCCCGGCTACTTCCTGGTGGTCGCCGACATCTGCCGGCACGCCCGCGACAACGGCATCGGCCTCGGCCCCGGCCGAGGCTCGGCCACCGGCTCGATGGTCGCGTACTGCACGGGCATCACCGAGCTCGACCCCATCGAGCACAAGCTGATCTTCGAGCGGTTCCTCAACCCCGAGCGCATCACCATGCCGGACGTCGACCTCGACTTCGACGACCGCCGCAGGGACGAGATGATCGACTACGTCTCCCGCAGGTACGGCGCCGACCGGGTCTGCCAGATCGTCACGTTCGGCACCATCAAGGCCAAGGCCGCGGTCAAGGATTCCTGCCGGGTGCTGGGGTTGCCGTACGCGCTGGGCGACCGCATCACCAAGGCGTTCCCCGCCGCGGTCGGCGGCAAGGAGATCCCCCTGGCCGCCATCCACGACAAGGGCCACCCCCGCCACGGCGAGGCCGCCGAGCTGCGCGCGATGTACGAGCAGGACCCCGACGTCAAGCGGGTGATCGACACCGCGACCGGCGTCGAGGGCCTCACCCGCGGCACCGGCATCCACGCGGCCGGCGTGATCCTGTCCGCCGACCCGCTCATCGACGTGCTGCCGCTGGTCAAGCCCAAGGCCGGCGGCCCGGTCATCACCGGCTTCCCCTTCACCCAGGCCGAGGACATGGGCCTGCTGAAGATGGACTTCCTGGGCCTGCGCAACCTCACCGTCATCGGCGACGCGATCGTGAACGTCCGCGCCAACAAGGGCCTCGACATCGACATCCTCGACGTGCCGCTCGACGACGCGACGACGTACGAGCTGCTGGCACGCGGCGACACGCTCGGGGTCTTCCAGCTGGACAGCGGCGGCATGCGGGTCCTGCTGAGGCTGATGCAGCCCACCACGTTCACCGACATCGCGGCGGTGAACGCGCTGTACCGGCCGGGCCCGATGGAGATGAACGCCCACACCAACTACGCGCTGCGCAAGACCGGCAAGCAGCCGGTCGAGCCGATCCACCCCGAGCTGGCCGAGGCGCTGGAGCCCATCCTGGGCGACACCTACCACCTGGTGGTCTTCCAGGAGCAGGTCATGGCCATCGCCCAGCAGCTGGCCGGCTACTCCATGGGCGCCGCCGACATGCTGCGCAGAGCCATGGGCAAGAAGAAGAAGGAGGTCCTGGACGCCGAGTGGGACCGGTTCTCGGCCGGGATGCGCGAGCACGGCTTCTCCGACGAGGCGATCAAGGCGGTCTGGGACGTCCTGGTGCCGTTCAGCGGCTACGGGTTCAACAAGTCGCACACCGCCGGGTACGGACTGGTCTCCTACTGGACCGCTTACCTCAAGGCCAACCACCCGCAGGAGTACCTGGCCGCGCTGCTCACCTCCGTCGGCGACGACAAGGACAAGATGGCCGTCTACCTGTCGGACTGCCGCCGCCTCGGCATCAAGGTGCTGCCGCCGGACGTCAACGCCAGCGGCCTCGACTTCGCCGCCGTCGGCTCCGACATCCGCTTCGGCCTGGGCGCGGTACGCAACGTCGGCGCCAACGTCGTCGACGCCATCGTCACCGCCCGCACGGCCAAGGGCCGCTATCTCGACTTCAACGACTTTCTCACCAAGGTCCCGTCCGTCGTCTGCAACAAGCGCGTCATCGAGTCGCTGGCCAAGGCCGGCGCGTTCGACAGCCTGGGGCACCGCCGGGCGGCCCTGGTCGCCGTGCACGAGCAGGCCGTCGACGCGGTCATCGACGTCAAACGCAACCAGGCCCACGGCCAGGACTCCCTGTTCGGCGACCCCGTCCAGGGCGGCGCCTTCTCCATCGCCGTCCCCGGCGGGGAGTGGGACAAGGCCACGCTGCTGGCGTACGAGCGGGAGATGCTCGGCCTGTACGTCTCCAGCCACCCTCTCGACGGCGCCGAACGCGTGCTGGACGCCCACCGCGACACCACGATCGCCGCCCTGCTCGCCTCCGGACGCCAGGAGGGCACCGTCCGCCTCAGCGGCATCGTCTCGGGCCTGCAACGCAAGGTCACCAAGCAGGGCAGCCCCTGGGCGATCGTCACCCTGGAGGACCACGACGCCTCCGTGGAGTGCCTGGTCTTCCCCAAGAGCTACGCGCTGTACGGCGAGGCGCTGGCCGAGGACCGCGTGGTGGCCGTCCGCGGCCGCATCAACGTCCGCGACGAGACGCTCAGCGTGTACGCCGAGGACGTCACCCCGCTCAACACCGCCGACACCGGCACCGAGCCGCCCGTCGTGATCTCCCTGCAGGAGAACCTCCTGAACGCGCGGCTCGTCCAGGAGTTCAAGCACATCCTCACCGCCCACCCCGGCCGCGCCCCGGTCCACCTGCGGCTGCACCGGCCCGGCGGCAAGGGCCTGCTGCTGGACCTGGAACCGTTCCGGGTCAGCGCCGAGCCGGCGTTCTACGGCGACGTCAAGGCCCTGCTCGGCCTCAACGCGATCGGCACGGCATGAGGACCTGCCCCCGCTGCGGCGGCGAAGAGGTCCTCGCCGTCGCCCGGGTCCCGCACGGCTGGACGACCGCCTCCGGCAACCGGGTGCGCGGCAGCGCCGAGGTGGTCCTGTGCGGCCGCTGTGACGCCGCCGACCCGGCCGTGGCCTGCCTGCGCGACGGGGTGACCACGGAGACCGCGGACCGGGCGGCGCGCCTGCTGCGCCGCTGGATGGACCGGGCCCGGCCGCCACGCCCGGACCCGGCCGCGCTGGAGGCCGAGCTCAAGGCGTGGCGCCGCGGCGACCTATGACATCAGACCACCGCCCCCGAGCCCTCGCGGCGGCGCGGCGCCGTCCGCTTGGCGGGCGGGGCCGCTGGGCGGCGGTCGAACCTGGCGAGCACCACGGCCGCCGGACCGGCCACGAACGCCGACGACAGCGTGCCCATGACGATCCCGGCCACCAGCGCCAGGGCGAAGTCCCGCAGCGAGTCCCCGCCGAACGCCATCAGCGCCACCAGGATGAACAGCGCGCCGAGCCCGGTGTTCACGGTACGGGGCAACGTCTGCAGGATCGCCCCGTCCACCGCCGCCGCGAACGGCTCCTTGGGCCGCGCCGCCCACAGCTCCCGGACCCGGTCGAACACCACCACCTTGTCGTTGACCGAGTACCCGACGATCGTCAGCATCGCCGCCACGAAGATCCCGTCGACGGGCTTGCCCAGCCACGCGAACACCCCGAGCACCACAGCCACGTCGACCAGCAGCGCCAGCACCGCCGCCGCCCCGAACGTCCACCGGAACCTGGCCGCCAGATACAGCAGTTGCATGGCCACCGCCACGCCGAGCGCGACCAGGGCGTTGCGACGCAGCTCCTCGCCCAGGCTCGGGCCGATGAACTCCTCACGCCGCTTGCTCACCTCTCCCCCGTGAACCTCCAGCGCCTGCTCGATCCTGGCCGACTCCGCCAGCCCGAGCCCCGCCGCCCGTACGGTGACGCCGCCGTCGGTGGCCTGCACCACCGCCGAGGGGAGCCCGGCACGCGCGACCGCCTGCCCGGCGACGTCGGCCGGGACCGGCTTGGCGGTGGCGAACTCCACGAGCCGCCCGCCGGTGAACTCCACGCCGACGTTCAGCCCGCGCACGAGCAGCCCGGCCACCGCCACGGCCGCCAGCCCGCCCGCGATCACCAGCCACAGCCGCCTGGCGTCCATGAGCCGCGGATTCCGGTCCGCCAGCCACGCCCGTACGGCTCCCTGGGAGGCCAGCCCGGACGCGCGCGGCCCGATCCGGTCGATCACACCGCCGACCAGCACGCGGGTGATCAGCATGGCCGACACCAGCGAGGCCAGCACGCCGATCGCCAGCGTCACGCCGAACCCCTTGACCGGGCCGGACGCCAGCCAGAACAGCAGCCCGGCGGCGATCAGCGTGGTGACGTTGGAGTCCGCGATCGCGCTCCAGGCGTTCTTGAACCCAAGCTCGAGCGAGCGCCGCAGGCCGCGCTGCGGACCGTGTTCCTCCCTGGCCCGCTCGAAGACCAGCACGTTGGCGTCGATCGCCATGCCGATCGCCAGCACGAACCCGGCCAGTCCCGGCAGCGTGAACGTCGCCCCCATCGCCACCAGCGCCGCGTACGAGATCAGCCCGTAGCAGACCAGCGCCACCGCCGCGAGCAGCCCGGACAGCCGGTAGACGGCCACGATGAACGCCGTCGTCAGCATCAGACCGGCCACCGCCGCCTGGGCGCTGGCCTCGATGGCCGCCGCGCCGAGCGTCGGGCCGACCGTGCGCTGCTCGACGAGGGTCAGCGGCACCGGCAATGCGCCGCCTTTGATGAGCACGGCCAGGTCGCGGGCCTCCTCATGGGTGAACGAGCCGGTGATGTCGGCGCCGGCGCCCGGGATGCCGGTGCGGCAGGGGATCGACGGGTCGAGCGGCGGAGAGGAGATGATCTCCTGGTCGAGCACGATGGCGATCCTGCGCTTGGGATCGCCCTGCGGCTCGCACGCCGCCGCACCGGTCAGCCGCTGCCAGGCGGCGGCGTCGCGGAAGCCGATTTTCACCCACCAGCCGGGGCCGCGCTGGGGGTCGCTCTGCTCGACGGCGTCGCTCACGCCGTCGCCGGTGATGGCGGCAGGGCCGAGCTTGAGCAGGCCGCCGTTCTCGTCGCGTTTCGCCGACGTGTCGCCGGCCTCGGCCGCGCCGGTCACGGGATGGAAGGCCAGCTGCGCGGTCCGGCCGATGACCTCGGCGGCTTGCCGCGGGTCGAGAACGCCGGGCAACTCGACGATGATCCGCTTCTCGCCGGAGCGGACCAGGGTGGGATCGACCACCCCGAGCGCGTCCGCACGCTGGCGGAGCACGTCGAGGGCGCGGTCGGTGGCCGCCGAGTCGGCCTTGACGGTCGGAGAGTCGCTCGCCTCGAACACGAGCTGGGTGCCGCCACGCAGGTCCAGGCCCAGGCGCGGCGCGGTGGTGAGGGCGAGAGCTAATGAGATGGCGATGACGGCGAGCGCCGCCACCGCACGCCAAACAGGCGCACGGAACATGGCAACCTCCACAGGGCAGCCGTTCGAAGAAGGTGATGGTGCCGCGTGGCACGCGTCAGGCGGCCAGGCGACGTCGGACGCCCGCCGAGGTCAGGCCGGCTGCGCCTGACCTCGGCTCGTCCGGAGGGACGTGTCACACGGACCGCGGCTCCGTTCGCCGGCGGCGGGCACGCATGGCCGTGCTCCGGTCCCGTGATCGCTACCGCTGATCAGAGACGCGTCCGTGTTCCGTGCGGAGCCTTGTGGGGAGGCCCGCGGGCCGGTGTGGCCGCCGGTCGGCGGGCGGCCGGGGTGTCCGTGTCCGGGCGCGCGACGACGGCGGCCCAGGCAGGCGTCGGATACGGCAGGCCGGACGGGAGCGCGGCGGGCCCGGCCGGACCCGCCAGGCCGAGCAGGCCGTGCCGGGCCTGCATCGAGGTGTGACGGTACGGCTCCTGGCCCAGCCCCGGGTGCCCTTGCGCCCGCGAGGCCGCCACCACGTGGGCGGCCGTCTGCTCGATGGGCCGGGCGTGGGCGGTCGCGGGCAGGAACCAGGACAGAAGGAGGAGTAGCGCGGCAGGCAGTCTGGTCCGCACGTCCCCTCCCTCCATGTGATCGCCGTGCCCCCACCGTAGCGGCCCCGGCGCCCGGGAAGAGCGGAGTTCTACCGTTGCCCATCGATCGGCTCCCCAGGCCCAAGGGTGTCACCTGTGCGCCCGGCCGGTCGATCCTGGACGTCCATGCCGTCCAGGATCGGAGACCCGCACTCGGCCGGAAGTGTCCTGATCGCCAACGTCGTGCCGATCGCCAACGTCGGCGAGGCCACCGTGGCGGCCGGGCCGGCGGACGTGGAGGGCGACTGGCTGGGCCTGGTCGTCCACCAGCGTTTCTTCCCGATCTTCTCCCTGCTGTTCGGCGTCGGATTCTCGCTGCTGGTGGAGTCGGCCGGGCGGCGCGTCCCCCGGCCGCGGCTGCTCCTGCTGCGCCGCCTCCTGGTGTTGCTCGCCATCGGCCTGGCCCACATGTTCCTGCTGTGGCGGGGCGACATCCTGACCGTCTACGCCCTGGTCGGCCTGGTGGTGCTGCTGCCCTCGACCTGGCTGCCGCGCTGGGCCGTGGCGGGGCTGTCCGCCGCACTCATCGCCACGTCGGTGATCCTCGCGGCCGGTCACTACTCGCTGGTCCCCGGCCTGTTCCTGCTGGGCTCGGCCTTGACCCGGTATGGCGTGACCGACCGGATGGAGCGCGCCACCTGGGGACCGGCCGTATTGTGCGCGGCCTTCGCCGTGGCCGCGGCTCCCTTCCTGTGGGCGCAGGGCGGTGCGCCCAACTACCTGACCGCGACGGTCCTCGTCCTGGCGGTCGCCCGGCTTGTCGGCGGCCCGTCGAACGGGTGGTCCACGAGCACGGTGCTGCTGATCTCCGGTGCCGTCCTCGCCGTCCAGTGGGTGTGGTCCACGCTCTGGTTGCGGCGCTACCGCCAGGGCCCGCTCGAATGGCTCTGGCGCTGGGCCACCTGGGCCCGCCGTCCGCCCCTGCGCACCACCGCCTGAGAAGCCCGCCGGCTCGCGTCGGCGGGCTGGAACATCGCCTTCGCGTACTGGAGTCCCTACGATCAGCGCATCGGTCGCCTCCGGCCTGCTCGACACCACCGTCGAGAACTTCGACCGCCACTGCGGCTTCGCCTAGGATCCCGCGAGGCGACCGACGGCGTCCCGGAGAGCGGCCTCGCTGGAGCCCGCCCAGGCCACGAAGCCGTCGGGCCGCACCAGCACGGCCTGCTCGGCCGCGTCGAGGACGTGCACCCGCGGGGCGATGCTCAGCCCGGCGGCCGCAGCACGCCAGCGGTACTCGTCCGACCCGGTGAACAGCGTCCAGCGCGCGCCGATCAGGTCCAGCGTGGACACCCGGCCGCCGTCCACCCACCAGTGCGGGAACCGGAGCCCCGGTCGTATCTCGTCGTCCAGGACCTCGGACGGCACGTCGTAGCTGTAGAACATCATCCCGCGCAGGTAGTCCTTGGCGATCCGCTCGTACATGGCGGCCGGGTCCCCCTCCTGGGACCGGTAGCCGTGGTGCATGCCGCGTGACACGGCCAGGGAGTGCCGGGCGGCGACGCGGCGCTCGGGCTCGTACGTGTCCAGCAGCGCCGGCGGGAGCTCGCCCTTCAGCACGGCGGCGAGCTTCCAGGCCAGGTTGTGGCCGTCCTGGATGCCGGTGTTCATGCCGAGCCCGCCGGCCGAGCTCTGCACGTGCGCGGCGTCGCCGGCCAGGAAGATCCGGTTCTCGCGGAAGGCGGAGGCCATGCCGACAGCGGCCTCCCAGGCGTTGACGGCGTACAGCTCGATGGGGACCGCGGCATCACCGATCGCGATCCGCAGCAGCCGGATGGTCTCCCCGGCGGACAGATCCGTCAGCTCGTCCGGCTTGCCGGGATAGTCCATGATGTGGGACGACCACTGGTCCCGGCCGTTCTTGGACAGCAGCGTCGCGTAGATGGCGTCGTTGCGGACGATGCACATGTGGGTGCCCCAGTCGTCGAGGACGGGGCCGAGGTCGGCGCGGAAGAACGCGGTGTTGAGGCGGGCGATGGCCTCCCGGCCGGAAAGGCTGATGCCGAGACGCTCCCGGACCTCGCTGTTCGCGCCGTCGGCGCCGATGACGTAATCGGCCGTGATCTCCTGTTCGGCACCCGTGGTGACGTCGAGGACGCGGGCCCGGACCTGGTGCTCCTCGGAGCGCAGGTCCAGCAGGCGCAGGTCGAAGCGGGCCTCGCCGCCGTGGCGGCGCAGCGTGTCCAGCGCCACCCGCTGCACCTGGTCCTGGGTCAGGATGAGGCGTGGATCGGCGGGGCTGCACGTCTCCAGCCTCTTGGTGTACGCCGGGGGCAGCCCACCCCGGTGCAGGGTGGCGCCGAGGCCACTGTCCTTGAAGATCGTACGCATGGGGATGCCCCCTCTCCAGCCGGCCGACTTCAGCCGGGACTCAAGTCCCATGGAGCGGAAGATCTCCATCGTCCGCAGGCTGGTGCCCGCCCTGGGCGGCGCCGACAGGGGGTCCCGCTTGTCGACGACCAGCGGGCGGACGCCCCAGAGGGCCAGGAACATCCCCGTCGACAGGCCGACCGGACCGCCGCCCACCACCAGCACCGGCACGTTTCGCACGCGCATCGTTTCGCTCCTTCGTCAGTTTCCGCCACTGTGCACGCTCAAGCCGACTTGAGCGCAAGATGGAAGTCATGGCGGAGGAGCGGTATTCGATCAGTCAGGTCGCCCGGGGATTCGGGCTGCGGGTGTCCACGCTGCGTTACTACGACGAGCTGGGCCTGCTGCCCGCCGCCGAGCGGCGCGGCACGGTGCGCCACTACGGTCACGAGGAGCTGCGGCGGCTGGCGCTCATCGTGCGCCTGCACCACCGCGGGCTGGTGAGCCTGGCCGACACCGCCAAGCTGATCGGCGAGCCGCCGCCTGCCGGTGAGCCGTCCGGGCGGGAGATCCTGACCGGCTCCATCGACGCGATCAGAGAGCGCATCGACGACCTGCGGGCCGCCCAGAGGCTCCTGGAACACCTGCTGAGCTGCCCGACCGACGACCCGGTGCGCGAGTGCACGCACCTGCGGGTCGAGCTCGACCAGACTGTCGGGAACGCGCTCGGCGGCACGGTGAAGCGGCTCAGCGGGGCGGACCGGCGGTGAGCCAGAGGCGCAGCAGGTGGCGGCGGCGCTCCGGCTCCGGGTGGTCCTCGTAGGCCGTGCGGCTGTGCAGGACGACGTGGTTGTTGAGGAACTGCAGGTCGCCTGCCCGAAGGTCCATGGTGAGCGCGAAGCGCGGGTCGTTGGTGAGCCGGTCGAGGAGGTCCATCAGCTCCTCCTGCGCGGCCGTGAACCGTGGCACCGTCGCGCCACGCTGCGCAGAGCGAAGGTAGTCGGGACCGTACGAGATCGACACGCCGCCGCCGGGGCGGGGCGTGCAGAGCGGCTTGGGGTAGAAGCTGCCGGGGCCGTCGCCGGTGCGCCGGTCGTGCCACCACGGCTGGTAGAGCAGCTCCGCCAGGTCCGGACGGGTGCGCACGAGCTCGTTGTGCACCGCCACGGAGCTGACGACGGCGCTCAGGCCGCCGGACTTCGCCGGGCGCAGGCAGAGCAGGGCCACGACGTCGGCCGGGTCGCTGTGGTAGCCGAGCCGCCCGCTGTGCTCGTAGCTCTTGGTCCGTGCCCGCGCCGGGTCGGCGCCCGTGTCGCGTACGTGCATGAGCGGCGCCCGCTCCGGCCCTTGCGGGACGATGCCGCCGACGTGGCCCGCGAGCCCCAGGGCGGCGAGCTCGTACTGCCGCTCGCTCATGCCGTCGGTGGGTACCCCCTGGACCAGCACGAACCCGCGGCCGTCCACGAGCTCCTCGCGCACCCGCCGCAGGACGGGGCCGAGCGTCGGCAACGGGAGAGGGTCAGGGAACGTCCCCGCCGCCTCCGCCGCGCGCACGGCGTCGAGCACCTCTCGCCGATGCTGCTCGTCGAGCCGGACCCGCCAGGCGTCGCTGTCGCGGATCTCCGCTCCCAGCCACTCCCCCGGCCCTGTCACCTGGATCACTGCCATGGTCGTCCACCGCCTCTCGGTTGTGGCCTCACCATGCCTTCCCTGGCGGCGCGCCACAGCCCCTCATCGCCCAGGGCGGAACGTCTTCACTCGCAGCGGAATCAGGCCAGCGAGTCGATCCAGCGCTCCAGGCGCCGGCCCTCCGTGGCCATGAGTCCGGGGTCGCGGAAGGTGTTGGTCAGCAGGGAGACGCCCTGGTACGCGGCGATCAGGGCGACCGCCAGCTCGCGTGCGTCGTCGCGCCCCATGGCCTGGAACTGCCGCTCGACCCAGTCCAGCAGCTCCCCCATGACCTTGGCGATCGCGCGGTCGAGCCCGTCGTCGCGCTTGTCGAGCTCGGAGGCGAGGGTGCCGGTGGGGCAGCCGTACCGGGCGGTGAGGTCGCGTTGCCCGACCCAGCCGTTCAGCAGGGCTTTGAGCCGTTCCTGCGGCGTGGGAAGCTTCTCGAGTTCCGCGATCATGGACGTGAGCTCCCGGCCGTGGGAGTCGATGGCCGCCTCGATGAGCTGGTCCTTGGTCTTGAAGTAGTAGTAGACGTTGCCGACCGGGACGTCGGCGGCGTGCGCGATGTCGGCGAGGGTGGTCTTCTCGACTCCCTGCTCGTGCAGCACCCGCATCGCGGCGCCGGCCAGCCGTTCCCGCTTCCCCGGCCGCGTTGAGTCAGTCACCTGACTCACTATAGACAGCCTCCCCTTTCAGCCGCTATGGTCTCGTCTTAAGTCAGTCAACTAACTAACTTTCGAGGCAGAACCATGATCGTAGTAACAGGCGCCACCGGCAACGTCGGCGGCGAGCTGGTCCGGCTGCTGGTCGCCGCGGGCGAGCAGGTGACAGCGGTCTCCCGGCGGACCGCGCCGTTCCCCGAGGGCGTCCGGCACGTCACCGGCGACCTGGCCGAGCCCGCGAGCCTGAAGGCGTCCTTCGACGGCGCCGACGCCCTGTTCCTGCTCGTCGCCGGGGAGGACCCGCAGGCCGTTCTCGAGGCGGCCAAGGCGGGCGGGATCCGGCGCGTCGTTCTGCTCTCCTCGCAGGGCGCGGGGACGCGGCCGGAGGTGTACGCCCACCCGGTCGCCTTCGAGGAGACCGTTCGCGGGTCAGGGCTGGAGTGGACGATCCTGCGGCCGGGCGGCTTCGACTCCAACGCCCTGGCCTGGGCCGAGCCGATCCGCGCCCACCGTACGGCCGCGGCGCCGTTCGGCGACGTCGGGCTGCCGGCCGTCGACCCGGCCGACATCGCCGAGGTCGCGGCCGCGGTGCTGCGGGAGGACGGGCACGCGGGCCGTACCTACGTGCTCACCGGACCGCGGCCGGTCACCCCGCGCGAGCGGGCGGCGGCCATCGGGGCGGCGCTGGGCGCGCAGGTGCGGTTCGCCGAGCAGACCAGGGAGGAGGCCCGCGCGCAGATGCGGCGGTTCATGCCGGAGCCGGTCGTCGAGGGCACCCTGGCCATCCTCGGCACGCCGACGGCCGCCGAGCGGCAGGTCAGCCCCGACGTGGAGCACATCCTGGGGCGCGCGCCGCGCACCTTCGCCGACTGGGCCGCCCGCAACGTCGCGGCCTTCCGCTGACCCGATCGATCGGAGACCTGACCATGCCCGTCCAGAACGTCCTCGACTCCACGATGTCCTACCGCGAGCTCGGCGCCGGCACGCCGATCGTCTTCCTGCACGGCAACCCGACCTCCTCCCACCTGTGGCGGAACGTCATGCCCGCCATCGGCGGCGGCCGCCGCCTCGCGCCCGACCTGATCGGCATGGGCGAGTCGGGCAAGCCCGCCGTGGACTACACCTTCGCCGACCACGCCCGCTACCTGGACGCCTGGTTCGACGCCCTCGGCCTCGACGACGTGGTGCTCGTCGGCCACGACTGGGGCGGCGCGCTGGCCTTCGACTGGGCCGCCCGCCATCCGGAGCGGGTACGCGGGATCGCCTTCACCGAGGCCATCGTCAAGCCGATGACCTGGGAGGAGTTCCCCGAGGGCGGCCGGGACCTGTTCCGCGCGATCAAGACCGAGGGCGTGGGCGAGTCCATGATCCTCGACGACAACGCCTTCCTGCGGCAGACCTTCCCCGCCACCGTCGCCGCCCCGGTCTCCGACGAGGACCTGGCGGCGTACCTGCGGCCGTACCCGACCAGGGAGAGCCGGCTGCCGCTGCTGCGCTGGCCGCGCTCGATACCGCTGGGCGGGGAGCCCGCCGACGTCGTGGCCAGGATCGAGGCCTTCGGCCGGTGGGCGGCGGCCAGCGTGGAGGTGCCGAAGCTGCTGATCGGCTTCCGGCCCGGCCCGGGCACGATGTGGGTGCCCGAGACCGTCGCCTGGTGCGCCGACACGATGGCGGCCCTCGAGATCTCCGAGCACGAGGAGATCGCCGGCCACCACACCCCGGAGGACCAGCCCCTGGCCATCGCGTCCGCCGTGGAGGAGTGGCTGGCCAAGCATCACCCGGCCGGCTGACGGGTCAGCGGGAAGTGCCAGATGACCAGCGCCGGCGTCCCGCCGAAGGCCGCCCTCGCCGCCTCGGGCGCCAGGTCGCTCAAGCACCACGGCCACACATCCCACGGCCCCAGCGTTCCGGTCGAGGCGGGCGCGGGTCCTTCGGCGGCCGGGACGAGGGGCTCCTCGCGGCGGCGTACCTGGAGCCCGGCCGCCAGGGCGGAGCGGAGGTAGGTCCCGATGGGGTGGTGGCTGGCCACCCGCGCCGGTCGCCCGTCGTGCAGGCGTACGGTCGGGATTATGCCCCGCGCCACCCCTTCGGGATGCATGTCCGAGATGACCAGGTGCCCGCCGGGCCGAACACCACCCGGTGCCCGCGCCCGGCCAGGTACGCCGACAGCCGGCCGGTGCCGCAGGCGGCGTTGGGGCCGTCGTAGGTCGTGGACCAGATCCGGTAGCCCTCGACCGGGTCCACGCGCGTCACCTCCACGGCGGCGTTCGCGAGCGAGTCGTCGTCGAGGAGCGTGCGGATCTCGGCCAGGCGCGCGTGGACGAACTCCCGGTCGTACGCGCCGGTGAACGACCGCAGCAACGCCATGCCTCCCAGGCGCAGGACGTAGGCCAGAGGATGCTCGTAGATCACGGCGTCACGCCAACGGCAGGCGCCACGCCGGCGCGAGCCGATTAACCGGCCCGCCCGGGCGGGGATGACCTGCCGCAGGTGGCCGCGCTCAGGTGAAGCGGACCGGCATGTGCTTGATGCCGTTGATGAAGTCCGAGCGCATCCGCCTGACCGGCCCGGCGTGCTCGGCCGACGGGAAGCGCCGCAGCAGCTCCCTGATCATGCAGCGGATCTGCATCCTGGCCAGCCCGGCGCCCAGGCAGAAGTGCGGCCCGCCGCCGCCGAACGTCACGTGGTCGTTGGGGGTGCGCCGGATGTCGAGGGTGCGTGGGTCGGCGAAGACCTCCTCGTCGTGGTTGGCCGAGGCGTAGAAGGTGACCACCTTCTCCCCGGCCGCGATCGGCTGGCCGCGCAGCTCGGTGTCCATGGTCGCGGTGCGCCGGAAGTTGTGGATCGAGGAGCCCCAGCGCAGGAACTCCTCGGTGGCGGTCCGCCACAGGTCCTCGTCGTCGATGTTCGCGGCCAGCTCACGGTAGCTGCCGGGATGCGTGATCAGGGCGTTCATGGCGTGCGCGATGAGGTTGCGGGTGGTCTCGTTCCCGGCGACGAACAGGATCACGAAGAACAGCCCGATCTCGTCCCTGGTCAGCCGGTCGCCGTCGACCTCGGCCTGCACCAGCGCGGTGAGGATGTCGTCGCGCGGGTGCACCCGCCGCTCCTCGGCCAGCTCGTCGCAGTACGCGAGTGCCTCCGCCGAGGCGATCTCGCCGTCCTCCGGCGTGGTGCGGAAGTCCGGATCCTGGAAGCCGACCATGCGGTTGGACCAGTCGAAGATCCGGGCGTGGTCCTGCTCGGGCACGCCGACCAGATCGCAGATCATCTGCAGCGGCAGGTACTGGGCGACGTCCTCCACGAACTCGACCTCGCCGCCCTTGTCCGCCACGCCGTCGGCGATCTTCTCGGCCCGCCGCTGGATCTTCCCTTTGAGCTGAGCGATCATCCTGGGCGTGAATCCGGCGCTGACCAGCTTCCGGTAGCGGGTCTGCTTCGGCGGATCCATGTTCAGGAGGGTCAGGCTGGCGAGGGCGATGAACTCGGGCGTCTGGGTACGGATGAACGCGGTCCCGAGCTCCGTCGACCAGGTGTGCGCGTCCCGGCTGATGGCCTTCACGTCCTGATATTTCGTGATGGCCCAGAACCCGGTGTCGCCCGGCACGTCGTGCCAGTGGACGGGTGCGTTCTTGCGCAAGTAGGCGAACTGTTCGTGCGGAACCTCGCGTTCCCAGGTGTCTTCAAGCAGGTTGATCTGCATCAGCGCCTCCTTCGATGCGGGCTACGGCAGTCCCAGCAGGTCGCGTAGGTTCTCCACCACGGCCCGGGCCTCGACCGCCGGCGGGTCGAGCCGGTGCTGCACAGCGCAGCCGATGAGCAGGGCGAGCACTCCGGCGGCCGTCTGCTCGGGCGAGCGGCGCAGCGGCACCCCGGCCTCCCCGGCCCAGTCGGCCAGCCCTTCGGCGAGCCGGGCGCGGACGTCGGCGTACCGCCTGGCCAGGGGCTCGCCGATGACGGGGTCGCGGGCGCCGTGCAGCCACAACTCCATCTCCAGCAGGAGCCACGACGCGCTGCTGTCGCGGGTGAGCGCGCCGAACATGGCGGCCAGCCGCTCGTCCAGCCCGCTGACCTCCTCGAACCCGGCGAGCAGCTCGGCCGCGGCCTCTTCCTTCCACACCTCGAGCAGGGCCAGCAACAGCCCTTCCTTGCCGCCGAAGTGGTTGTAGAGCGCGCCCGTGGTGCGGTCGGCGGCGTCGGCCACCGCTTCGGCGGACACGGCGTGGAAACCCTTGCGGGCGAACAGGTCCGCCGCCGCGTCGATCAGCCGCGCCCGCGTCTCGGCTCGCCGCTGGTCCTGTGTACGCCCCATCCGGGCCTCCGCGGATATCGGCACGTCAACATATATCTGCTTCCCTATATATCCCTTGAACGAGCGCTTGGTCAATAACTTGAATATCGGAAACCTCCCGGAAACCTCCCCTTGACAAGCCACCATGCCCGCACGCACAGTGAGGGAAGTCTGACTACGTAGTCAGCACAAGGAGCTGGGATGTCGAAGCGCAGGCCGCCCGGCGGCACGGACGTGGCCCGGCTGGCGGGCGTGTCGCAGAAGACGGTCTCCCGCGTGATGAACGGGGAGCCGTACGTCAGCGAAGAGGTCCGCGAGCGGGTGCTCTCGGCGGCGCGCAAGCTCGGCTACCGGCGCAACACCGCGGCCCGGGCGCTCAACCTCGGCCGCTTCCACCGCATCGGGGTGGTCTCCCTCGGCAGCTCGCTCTTCGGCCCGTCTACTTCACTCGTCGCGCTGGAGCGGCGGGCCAGGGAGATCGGGTACGCGCTGAGCGTCGTCAACACCTTCGAAGGCGAGGAGGGCGGCATCATGAAGGCCGTCGAATCCCTGCTGGAACAGGGCGTGGACGGCATCGTGCTGTCCGAGCCGATCGACGAGGGCCAGGTGTTCAGGATCGACCCGGACGTCCCGGTGCTGAGCCTGGGCGAGCTGCCCGGTCTCGACGGGCCGCGGGTGGTGATCACCGGCGCGGCCGGCGTCGGTTCGGGCCTGCTGGCGACCGAGCACCTGCTCGGCCTCGGCCACGCCACCGTCTGGCACGTCGCCGGGCCGAGCCCGTGGTTCGCGGCCCGCGATCGCACGCGTGGCTGGCGGCAGGCGCTGGCCGCCGCGGGCGCCCCCGAGCCGCCGCCGCTGGAGGGCGACTGGACCCCGGCCTCCGGATACCGGGCGGGGCGGATCCTTGCGGCGAACCCGGAGGTCACGGCGGTGTTCGTGGCCAATGACGACATGGCGATCGGCGTGCTGCGCGCGCTGGCCGAGGCCGGCCGCGCGGTGCCCGAGCAGGTGAGCGTGGTCGGGATGGACGACATCCCGGCCGCAGGCTACCTGTCCCCGCCCTTGACCACCATCCGCCAGGACTTCGAGGCCATCGCGGCGCACGGGCTCGCCTTGCTCGTCGAGCAGATCGAGAGCGGCGCGGGCACGGCGATCCACGACGACCTGCCCCCGCACCTCGTGGTGCGCCGCTCAACCGCACCCCCCAAGGAGAGCACATGATCACGCCACGAACCCGCCGGCTGGCCACCGCGGCCGCCGCCGCACTCTTCCTCTCCGGCTGCGCCGGAGGGGGCGACGGAGGAACGCAGCAGCCGGCCGCCGGCAAGCCGCCGGGCGCCGTCAGCCAGGCCGAGATCGACAAGGCCATGCAGACGCCCACCGAGCTCACGTTCTGGACCTGGGTCCCGGACATCCAGAAGGAGGTGGCGCTGTTCGAGAAGAAGTACCCGGCCATCAAGGTCAAGGTCGTCAACGCCGGGCAGGGCGAGCCGCAGTACACCAAGCTGCGCACCGCGCTCAAGGCCGGCAGCGGGGCGCCGGACGTCGTGCAGATCGAGTTCCAGTACATCCCCACCTTCACGATCACCAACAACCTGCTCGACCTGCGGCCCTATGGCGCCGAGGCGTTGAAGGACAAGTTCGTCGACTGGACCTGGGGCCAGGTGACCGGCAAGAACGGCGAAGTGTGGGCGATCCCGCAGGACACCGGGCCGATGGGCATGCTCTACCGCAAGGACATCTTCGACGAGCACGGCATCCAGCCGCCGAAAACGTGGGACGAGTTCGCGGCCGCGGCCCGCAAGCTGCACGCCGCCGACCCGGGCGTCTACATCACCAACCTCGCCGGCAACCAGGCCGGCGCGTGGATGGGGCTGCTGTGGCAGGCCGGCGCCAAGCCGTTCCAGATGACGGCGCCCGATCAGATCACTGTTAACGCTAACGACGAGGTGTCCAAGAAGGTCGCGGGCTACTGGGGCGGCCTGGTCAAGGAAGGCGTCGTCTCGACCGACACCGACTTCACCGACCAGTGGTTCCAGGCGCTCAACAAGGGCAAGTACGCCACCTGGCTGACCGCCGCGTGGGGTCCGGTGTTCCTGGCCGGCAGCGCCAAGGACACCAGCGGCAAGTGGCGGGCCGCGCCGCTGCCGCAATGGGCGGCCGGCGAGAACAAGGCCGGCAACTGGGGCGGCTCCACCAGCGCCGTCATCAAGGGCACCAAGAACCCCATCGCCGCCGCCGAGTTCGCCGAGTTCCTCAACACCGACCCCGAGTCGACCAGGATGTTCGCCTCCGAGCAGTTCCTGTTCCCGCCGACGAAGGCGCTGCTGGAGGACAAGGCGTTCGTCGACGAGAAGCCGGAGTTCTACGGCGGGCAGGAGGTCAACAAGCTCTTCGCCGGCATCAGCGACACCGTCTCCAAGGACTTCACCTGGCCGCCGTTCCTGGACCAGACGGTCAGCGACTGGGACGAGACCGTGGGCAAGGCCCTCGCCGACAAGACCGACCCGGTCGCCGCGCTCGACCAGTGGCAGCAACGCATCACTTCCTACGCCGAGCAGCAGGGCTTCAAGGTCTCGAAGTGAATCGGCGGCAAAGGGCGACCGAGCCCGCCTCACGGAGTGAGGCCATGAGCACGCGAGGGAGTGCCGTCGCCCGGAGGAGCGGAGTGAGGCCATGAACAGGCGCAGGGCCAGGACCGGTTACCTGTTCGTGGCGCCGTTCCTGATCGTCTTCGTCGCCATGCTGGTGGTGCCGCTGGCGTACGCCGGCTACCTGAGCCTGTTCAGGGAGCAGCTGGTCGGCGGCACCACGTTCGTGGGCCTGGAGAACTACGGGCGGGCGCTGACCGACGAGCGGCTGCTCGGCGGCGTCTTGCGGGTGGCCGAGTTCTTCCTGATCCAGGTGCCGATCATGCTGCTGCTCGGGCTGTTCTTCGCGCTCGCGCTGGACAGCGGGGTGCTGTGGCTGTCGCGGTTCATCCGGCTGGGCGTCTTCGTCCCGTACGCGGTGCCCAGCGTGGTCGCGGCCCTGATGTGGGGCTACCTGTACGGTCCCGAGTTCGGCCTCATCGCCCAGCTCGCCGAGGGGCTCGGCCTGCCCGCGCCGAACCTGCTCGGCGAGGACCTCATGCTCGGCTCGCTGGCGAACATCGTCACGTGGGAGTTCACCGGCTACAACATGATCATCCTGTACGCCGCGCTCCGCGCCATCCCGTCCGAGCTGTACGAGGCCGCGGCCGTCGACGGCGCCGGCACCTGGCGGACGGCCTGGAGCGTGAAGATCCCCGCGCTCCGGCCGGCCCTGCTGCTGGCGCTGATCTTCTCGGTCATCGGCAGCTTCCAGCTGTTCAACGAGCCGCAGCTGATCCAGCGCCTGGCCCCGAACGTCATCGACAGCGCCTACACCCCCAACCTGTACGCGTACTCGCTGGCCTTCACCAGCCAGGACGTCAACTACGCCGCGGCTGTGTCGTTCCTTCTCGGCCTGGTCATCGTCGTGGTGTCGTACACCGTCCAGCTCGCCGCCAACCGCAGGAGGACGCCATGACGGCCGGCCGGATCAGGCGCCGCTCCCCCGTGCTGACGCTGGCGATGCTCGCGTTCCTCATCTACTTCCTGCTGCCGCTGTTCTGGCTGGCCGTGGCCTCGACGAAGACCACGGGCGACCTGTTCAACAGCTTCGGGCTGTGGTTCGGCCGCGAGTTCTCGCTGCCGGACAACCTGGGGCGGCTGTTCACCGCGCAGGACGGGGTGTACGGGCGGTGGCTGCTCAACACCGCGATCTACGCGGTGGTGAGCGCGGGCGGCGCGGCGCTGCTGGCCGCGCTCGGCGGCTACGGGTTCGCCAAGTTCCCCTTCCGCGGCAACAAGGCGCTGTTCGGGATAGTGCTGGGGGCCATCATGGTGCCGAGCACGGCGCTGGCCATCCCCACCTATCTGATCTTCGCCAAGGTCGGCCTGGTCAACACGCCCTGGGCGATCATCCTGCCGTCGCTGGTCAACCCGTTCGGCCTCTACCTCATGCGGGTCTACGCCGAGGACGCGGTGCCGGACAGCCTCCTGGAGGCGGCCCGCATCGACGGCGCGGGCGAGTTCCGGATCTTCCGGCAGGTGGTGATGCGCCTGCTCGCGCCCGGATTCGTCACGGTGCTGCTGTTCACGCTGGTCGCCACCTGGAACAACTACTTCCTGCCACTGATCATGCTCAACAACCCGTCGCTCTACCCGGTGACCGTCGGCCTGGCCAACTGGGCCGCGCAGGCGTCGGCCGGCGGCGGGGCGGCCGGTGACGTGCTCCCGCTGGTCGTCACCGGCTCACTGCTGTCGATCATCCCGCTGATCGCGGCGTTCCTGATGCTGCAGCGTTACTGGCAGAGCGGGCTCACCGCGGGCGGAGTCAAACAATGAAAGGATCACCTGTGCCGCGAGTGCTCTTCGGCGCCGCCTACTATCCCGAATACCATCCCGGTGACCTGCTGAAGACCGACCTGGAGTTGATGGCCGAGGCCCGGTTCTCGGTGATCAGGGTCGGCGAGTCGGTGTGGTCCACCTGGGAGCCGGAGAACGGACGGTTCGACCTGGACTGGCTGGAGCCGGCCCTGGACGGCGCGCACGAGCGTGGCATCGCCGTCATCCTGGGCACCCCGACGTACGCGGTGCCGCCCTGGCTCGCCCGGCAATATCCGGAAATAGCGGGTGAGCGGGGTACCGGGCAGCGCATCCCGTGGGGCGCCCGCCAGGAGATGGACTTCACCCATCCGGCGTTCCTCTTCCACGCCGAGCGGATCACCCGGCGCGTCGTCGAGCGGTACGCCGATCACCCGTCGGTCATCGGCTTCCAGGTCGACAACGAGCCCGGCCTGCACCTGCTCCACAACCACGGCGTCTTCCAGCGGTTCGTCGACCACCTGCGGGACAGGTACGGCGACGTGGAGACGCTCAACCGGGAGTGGGGCCTGGTGTACTGGTCGCACCGGCTGTCCACCTGGGCCGACCTGTGGACGCCCGACGGCAACGCCCAGCCGCAGTACACGCAGGCGTGGCGACGCTTCCAGGCGGATCTGGTCACCGAGTTCATCGCCTGGCAGGCCGGCATCGTGCGCGAGTACGCCCGGCCCGAGCAGTTCGTCACCACCTGCATCTCCTACGAGCGGCCCGGGATCGCCGACGACGACCTGACCCGCCGGCTCGACGTCACGGCCGGGAACCCGTACTACGCGATGCAGGACGGGCTCGTGCTGCCCGCCCCGGCGGACTCACCGCAGCACTGGACGACGCACGACACCTGGGCGCTCTACCTCAGCGCTGACCGGATGTTCTCCTCCCGGCAGGAGCCGTTCCTCGTCACCGAGACCAACGCGCAGGCCATCGGCGGGCCGTGGGCGAACCAACCCGCCTATGACGGGCAGTGGCGGCAGGCCGCGTGGGCGCTCGTCTCCCGGGGCGCCTCGATGATCGAGTACTGGCAGTGGCGGACGCTGGTCTTCGGGACCGAGACGTACTGGGGCGGCGTGCTGCCGCACAGCGGGCGACCCGGCCGCACGTACCGGGAGATCGCCCGGATCGGGACCGAGCTGGAGACGGCCGGAGAGCTGGTCGCCGGCCTCACGCCCGACGCCGACGTCGCGATGTTGTACTCCACGCCGAGCAAGTGGGCGCTGACCGCCCAGCCCGCGCTGGCGAAGCCGGACGGCGGTCCGGACGAGCGCTCCTACCGGGGCATCTTCGACCCGTTCTATCGCGGCGCGTTCGACGCGGGCTGCCAGGTGCGGGTGCTGCACGCCGGGCAGGCCGTGGCCGAGGAGCCGGGCACGCTGGCGGCGCGGCACCCCGTGCTCGTGGCCGCCGGGCTGTACGTGGCCGACGACGCCACGCTGGAGTGGCTGGAGGCGTACGCGGCGGCCGGCGGGCACCTGGTGCTCGGCCCGCGCACCGCGTACGCGGACCACGAGGCCCGGGCCCGCCGCCAGGTCCAGCCCGCCGGGCTCGCCGACGCCGCGGGCGCCTGGTACGACGAGTTCAGCAACCTGTCCGCCGGCCTGCCCGTCCGGGCGCCGTCGGGGTCGCCGCTGGCGCTGCCGGCGGACGCGGCGGGCACCCGGTGGGCGGACGGCCTGCAGGCGGAGGACGCCCAGGTGCTCGCCGGGTACGAGCACCCGCACTTCGGCCGGTGGGCGGCGATCACCACCCGGGCGCACGGGCAGGGCCGGGTCACCTACGTGGGCACCCTCCCCAACCCGGCGCTGGGCGAAGCCCTGTTCCGATGGCTCGTGCCGGACGCCGGGCCGTGGCGCTCGATGCCGGCAGGCGTCACCTCGTCCGGCGCCACGGCGACGGACGGGCGGCGGCTGCGCTTCCTGCACAACTGGACGTGGGAGCCGGCGACCGTGCAGGTCCCGGTCGCGGTGCGCGACGTGCTCGACGGCGCCGGCCACGAACCCGGCGCCGAGCTGCGGCTCGGGCCGTGGGACGTGCGGGTGCTGGTGGAGACGTAGCGGGGACCGCCGCGCCGCGCGGGCCGGCACCTCGGCGGGGACCGCGGCGCCACGTGGGCCGGCACCTCGGCGGGGGCTGATGCGACCCCGCGGGGCCCACGCCTCAGTGGGCGATGACGCGGTCGACACGGGCGACGAGCGCGTTGCCGCGATGCGGCTGCCAGGCGGCACGCAGGCGGCGCAGCTCGTCGCCGACCCGGGCCGACGCCACCAGCCTCACGTCGTCGCCGAGGTCCAGGACCGTGGCGGCGGCCCGCTCGACCTCGCCGGCGCGCAGGAACGCGTGCGCCGCCCGCAGGCCGATCAGGGTCCGGGTACGGCGCTCGACAGGCCGGCGTGCGGCCATGGACGCGGCGAAGTGCCGGGCGGCGGTGGCGTGGTCGCCCAGCTGGGTGAGGGTCAGCCCGATCTGATGCTCCAGTGATTCGCGCCGGTAGTTGCCGGTCCACTCCGACTCGGGCCGGGAGTCGGCGCGTTCCAGCTGGGTCTCGGTGCGGTGCAGCAGGCTCAACGCGTCCCAGCGGGTGCCGGCCGCCGCGTGCGCCTCGGCCCGCATGCCGGTGATCCAGGCCTGCGTACGCGGCGGCCCGTGCCCGCCGAGCGCGGAGGCGGCGGCCTCGGCCAGCGCCAGAGCCTCGCCGTCGTGGCCCAGCTCGGCCGCCTGGACCGCCATGCTGCGTAACGCCGTCGCGCGTAACACCAGGTCGCCGGCCTCGTCGGCCAGCCGCACCGTGCTGATGTAGTACCGCTGGGCCAGCGCGTTCGCCCCGGCGTCCATGGCCATGTACGCGGCAAGGTAGCTCAGCTCGGCCGCGGCGCCGAACAGGTCGGGCCGGCGCCGGCCGGTGGTGCCGTGCAGCAGGGGCGTGACCTCGCGGGCCAGGTACGCAGCGACCGCGGCGCGGGCGTGGCCGCCGCCGTACTGGTCGTCCAGGTCCGCGAAGCTGGAGGTCGCGGCGCGGATGCGGGCGACGTCGGCGGCGCCCGCCCGGGCGGCGGCCCCCCGCTCGCCGCTCATGCCCCCGCGCGCCGACAGGGCCGACAGGGCGGCCAGCGTGAACGTGCCGGCGGTCAGCACGGTCCGGCGGTTCAGCATGTCGTCCTCCCCCAGCGTGGCCAGCCGGGCCACCGGGTCGCCGCGCCAGGGGTCGTCGACCGGCGGCGCGCCGCCCGGATCCGGCCACCCGAGGTGCGCCGGCGCGAGCTCCGGCCGGTCGAGCCGGCGGCGGAACGCCTCCACCACCGCCGGGATCGCCTCCGGCCGAGGAACGGTCCCGGTCAGCCAGTGCCCGACGGCCGAGCGGTCGTAGTGCATGCGCTGCCCGTTCTCCGCGGCCACGGCGTTGACGTGGTGCGCGGTGGCGGCGTGCGTCCAGCCCGCCTGCTCGATCAACGCGGCCAGGGCACGGTTCGCGACGGGGTGGGTACGGCGAGGCGGCATCGCATTTTCACATCGCTTCACATCGCGGTGCTCTCGACGATGCGCCCTGCACAGAGCACCGTCAATAGTGCGGACCGTGACCCGTGGACGGGTACGAAGGAGGACGAATGATACGCATCCCGGCCACGCGTGAAGTGCCATGAACTCCGGCATGGACGCGCGCCACGCTGCGGCGGCCAACGCCGAGTTGCTGGCCGCGCTGGCAGGCCGCCCGCTGGTCTGCGTCGACCGGTTCAGCACCGTGCTGCGCACCGGCTACACCGGCCCGGCCCCCATCGAGGCGTTGCGTCCCGGCCTGGCCATCGGCTGCTACTCGGCGTGGGATCCCGCCCTGGCGGACATGGTCGTCGCCGCCGAGGACCGCACCCGCGTGCGCTCGGTGGCCGAGCGGCACGGCTGGCTGCGCCGGGTACGCCACGACGCCGCCCGGCACCTGGTCAAGCTGGACCGCCCGCCCGTCGTCTTCACCCGCCACGGGGGCGCCCAGCTTCGCGAGCTGGCCGGCCCCGGCGGCACCGTCGCGGCCATCGACGACGGCGTGCGGGCCACGATCGAGGCCGGGCACCTGTTCGACGACCTGCTGCGCGCGGCCGGCGTGCCCGCCGTGGCACGGATCCGCTGCGTGCACGTCGACCGGCTTCCGGGTCTCGCCGAGCTGCGCCGTGCGGTCGGCACCGAGCGGGTGGTGGTGCAGGCGGGCGGAGGCGGCACGGTGATCGTGTCGGGCGAGGGCGACATGGGCCGGGCGGCGCGGCTGCTCGGCCCGTACCGGGTGGCCGCGTACGTGGACGGCTGGCCGGCCGCCGTCACCGTGCTCAGCGTCCCGGACGGCGGGGACGGCGTGCGCGTGTACGCCGACCGCCCCTCGCACACCACGACCGGCGCCGCCGAGCCGGCCATCGGGCCGCTGAGCGCCGCCGGCACGGACTGGTCGCGGCCCTGGCCGGCGCCGGCGGCCGCGCTGCTCATCGAATGCGCCGAGCGCGTCGCGGTCTGGGCTTGGCGCAGATACGGGATCGCCGGGCTGTTCGGCATGGAGGCGATCCTGACGGCGAGTGAACGCGTCCACCTCAGCGCGATCAAGTGGCGGCACCAGGAGGGCGCCGAGGTGTCGGCGGTCAACCAGCAGGCCGTCGGCCTGCCCCCGTTCGTGCTGGCCCATCTGGCGGTGATGCTCGGCCACCCGGTGACGTGGCTGGGAGATCCCCAGGAGTTCAACCACGTCACGCTCCTGCGCGCCACCCAGCGGGGCGGGCCGTTCTCCGTCAGGATCCGCCTGTCAGAAGGGCAGCCGGTGCGCGTCGCGGCCGGTCAGGGCTCCGGTGTCTACCGGCTCGACAACGCCGACCGGCTGCGGTGGGTGCGCCGCGGTGCACACCCCTTCGACGCCGACACCGACCAGGGGGAGATCCTGCTGGCCGACCTGCCGGGCCCGGAGGTCGTCTGCCATCCGGGCGCCGACATCGCCACCTTCGAAGGCTTCACCGGGGGCGGCATGCAGCCCTTCCATGGACCAGGGAGCGTGTCGCCGTTCACGCGGCGCGTCCTCGCGGCCGTGCGGGACCTCTTCCTGCCCCATGAGCGACGATGATGGGGTCGCAGGGAGAGAAGGAGCGGAGACCATGCCACGTACCTGGCTGACCGACCGGTTCGGGCTCGACGTGCCGCTGGTCGGCGCGCCCATGGCGGGGGTGAGCGACGGGCGGCTGGCCGCGGCCGTGTCCGCGGCGGGCGGGCTCGGCATGTTCGGCGTGCCGCCCGCCGTCCCGGCCTCGTGGATCACCGAGCAGGCCGCCGTCGCCGCCGCGAGCGGCCGGCCGTACGGGATCGGGCTGATGGCCTGGGCGCTGCCGGACAGCTCCGGTCACCTGGACGCGGTGCTGGCCGCCCGCCCCGGACTGGTCTCCGTCAGCTTCGGCGACTACGCCCCGTACGTCGAGCCGCTGCGGCAGGCCGGGATCACGGTCGCGACCCAGGCGGGCACCACGGAGGAGGCGGTGGCGGCCGAACGGGCCGGCGTGGACGTGGTCGTGGCCCGGGGTGGCGAGGGTGGCGGTCACGGCCGCGATGACGTGGCCACGCTCCCGCTGCTGCAGGGCGTGCTGGACGCGGTCGGCGTGCCGGTGCTGGCGGCGGGCGGCATCGCGACCGCCCGCGGCCTGGCCGCCGTGCTGGCCGCGGGCGCCGAGGGCGCGTGGGCGGGCACGGCGTTCCTCGCCTGCGTCGAGACGACCGCTTCGGAGGCGGCCCGGCGGCGCGTTCTGGACGCCGGGGAGACCGGCACCGCCTACGGCCGCGTCTTCGACGTCGCCCAGCGGCTCCCCTGGCCACCCGAGTACGGCGGGCGCGCCCTCCGCAACGCCTTCTTCGACCGCTGGCAGGGCAGGGAGCCGGAGCTGGCCGTGGACGAGGCGGCAAGGGAGGAGCTGGACGCGGCCCGCCGCGCGGGCGACTTCGACACCGCCTACGTCTACGCCGGCCAGGCCGTCGGCCTGATCCGCCGGCAGCGCACGGCCGCGGACGTGGTCCGCGACTTCGCCGCCGCCGGCAAGCTGCTGCGCCGTTTCACCACGTGAAGCCGCTGACGATCACGTTCGTGAGCGACGACCTTCACGTCCTTCCCCCTCCGCAGGGTGAGGCCTCCGGCGGCGTCGTAGCGTGCGGGCAGGCGTGGGCGGCGAAGGACGCGGCGCAGGTCCAGACCCCGTGGTACGGCAGCTTGTGACTTACCACGGCCTGTAGGAGGCGAGCACTTGATCCACGAGGCCGTCGAGACCGGGCCAGGGGAACCCGGGCTTGCCGGTCCGCAGCACGACGTTGCCGTGCAGGAAGGTCCACACGGCCACGGCGCAGGCGTGCGGGTCCTCGCCTGGTGACAGACACGGCTCAAGCGCGCCCCGCATCCCCTCGAAGACGGCGGCACCCGGAGATCCCGCGTAGCCCGTCCCCATCTGGCCGGTTGCGGGGCTGTCGAAGAGCAGCCGGTAGTGGCCGGGGTTGGCCAGTCCCCAGGCGCAGTAGGCAAGACAGCGAGCCCGCAAGCGGTCGAACGGCGTTCCCGCTCCGCCGTCCGCCGCGTCGAGGACCCGGTCGAGTCGCTCGAAAAGGCGCTCGACCACCGCGTACACGAGCTCCTGCTTGTCGGCGAAGTGCAGGTAGACCGATTGGGGCGTGACGCCGACCGCGCGGGCCACCGCTCGCAGGGACAGCACCTCCTCCGGCGGTGAGGCCAACAGTCCGGTCGCCGCCTCGATCATCTCCGCGCGCAGCCGGGCGCCCTCACCGCGGCGGTTGCGTACCCGTGTCATGGTCTCGCTCCTTATGTTGACACACGTAACCTTACATGCGTCTACTTAGCGATATGTCGCTGACACTCATCCGGGTCGCGCATTCCTGCGTGCTGCTCGACTTCGCGGGCACGCGCGTGCTCACCGATCCGTGGTTCTCCGAGAGGCCGGGGTATTTCCCGGGCGAATCACTCGCCTTCACGCCCGCCACGCTGCCCCGCCTGTCCGCGGTGGTGGCCAGCCATGGGCACTACGACCACTACGACGTCGACGCGTTCTCCGCCTATCCCGACCGTGCGGTGCCGATGATCGTCAAGCGCGGCATCGGCGACCGCGCCATGCGGGCGGGCTTCACCGACGTCACCGAAGTCGACGCCTGGGAGCAGGTCTCGATCGGCGGACTGCGCATCACGGCCACGCCCGCCAAGCACGCGGTGCCTGAGGTCACCTTCGTCATCGAGGCCGCCGGGCTGACCGTGTTCTTCGGCGGCGACACCCTGCGCATCCAGGAACTGGACGAGGTCGGACGCCGCTTCCCTCGCATCGATCTGGCGTTGCTGCCCGTCAACGGGTTGATGGTCCGCCCCGCGTTCAACCGGCGTGTGGTGATGAACGCCGAGCAGGCGGCCGAGCTCGCCGCCGTGTTGCGGCCACGGGTCGCGGTGCCGATCCATTACGCCTACACCGCAGGTCACGTACGCGATCGGCTGCTGCTCAAGTACGACGGCACGCCGCAGCGCTTCGCGGCCGCCATGGCCGCCGTCGCGCCGGACACCGACGTCCACATCCTGGCCACCGGCCGGCCTCTGGAGGTGCGGCCCACCTAGTGACTCAAGAGCGGCAGACGCCAGGCCCGCGACCTGCGCGGCCTATACGCCGGCGCCGGGGTCGCGGGCGGGGTTCACCCCGGTGATCCCCTCGACCGCCTCGGCCGGCATGCCGTGACCCTCGCCCACGAACCCCACGTGCCGGTCGCAGGCCGCGTGACGCAATCTGACTCCTGGCCGGGACTGGACAGCGCGCCGTCCGGCATGATCACAATGAGGGCTGTTTTGCTCCATCTCCATGCGGAGGCGGTCCGTGAACGTCCGTGATCCCCTCACCGGGCAGGTCGAGCGGCCTGTGGCCCCCGTTCCGCCCGACCGGCTCGCCGCGATCGCGGCCATGCTGCGCGCGACGGCTCCCGCCTGGGCGGACGCCGATCGCGGCGCGGTGCTGTCGCGGTTCGGGGCCGCGCTCGCCGCCGACGACGAGCTGCTGGCCGCGCTGGTGGCCGACACCGGCCGGGTCGCGGAGTCGGTGCTGGAACGGCAGATCACCGCCGGCCTCGTCGAGCGATGGGTACGCCAGGCGCCCGCGCTGCTCGCGCCCCCGGCCGAGTTCCCCGCCGCGCTGCCGGGCATCGTCGTGGCCGGCGACGCGGTGCCGTACGAGCTGGTCGGGGCCATCACCCCGTGGAACTTCCCGCTCCTGCTCGGCCTCATCGACGCCGTGCCCGCGCTGGCCGCCGGCTGCACGGTGCTGGTCAAGCCGAGCGAGGTGACGCCCCGCTTCATCGAGCCGCTGATGCGGCTGGTCCCCGACGAGCTGCCGCTGCGGGTCGTGGAGGGCGACGGCACGACGGGCGCGGCGCTCGTGGACCTGGTGGACGCCGTGGTGTTCACCGGCAGCGTGCCAACGGGGCGGCTGGTCGCGCAGGCGGCGGCGCGCGCGTTCGTGCCCGCGTTCCTCGAGCTCGGCGGCAAGGACCCGGCGATCGTGCTGGCCGGCGCCGACCTCGACCGGACGGCCTCGGCGATCCTGTGGGGCGGCACCGCCAACGCCGGGCAGTCCTGCCAGTCCATCGAGCGCGTGTACGTGGCCCGCGAGGTCCACGACGAGTTCCTGGCGCTGCTGGCCGGCAAGGCCGCCCAGGTGGGGCTGACCTGCGAGGGCGGCCCGATCGGTCCGATCGTCGCGCCCGACCAAGCGGACGTGATCGCCGCGCACCTCGCCGACGCCGTGGCCAAGGGCGCCGTCGTGCACACCGGCGGGGCGATCGAGCGGCACGGCGGCGGTCACTGGTGCCGTCCCACCGTGCTGTCGGAAGTGGACCACTCGATGCTGGTGATGACCGAGGAGACGTTCGGGCCGCTGCTGCCCGTCATGGCCGTGGACGATGCGGACCAGGCGGTCGTGCTGGCCAACGACTCGGCGTACGGGCTGTCGGCCGCCGTCTTCGCCGCCACCGAGGATCAGGCGCGCGCCGTGGCGGCCCGGCTGCACGCCGGCGCGGTCAGCGTCAACGACGCCGCGCTGACCGCGCTCGTCCACGAGGGCGAGAAGCACTCCTTCCGCCTGTCCGGGCTCGGCGGCTCCCGCATGGGTCCCGCCTCCATCGCCCGCTTCCTGCGCCGCCGGGCCTTCCTGGTCAACCGATCCGCCGCCGCCGACCCCTGGTGGCACGCGACGAAGGAGTAGCGGGATGGGACTGCGTGCGGAGATGCCGTTGCTGGCCCGGCACGAGGGCGAGTGGGAGGGCGAGTACCGCCACCTCGACCGCGACGGCAAACTGCTCGACCGGCACCGCGTCGAGATGACCTGCCGCATCGTCGGCGACGCCGCCTACCACCAGACCAACCGCTACACCTGGGACGACGGGCGCACCGAGGTGCACGAGTTCCCCGGCACGTATCTCGGCGGCGGGCGGTGCGGCTTCGACACCGACCGGCTCGAGGGCCAGTTCTGGGAGGTGGACGACAGCACGATCTACCTCACGTGGCGGTTCAAGGGGCGGCCGCTGCGGCTGTACGAGATGATCGTGCTCAGTGCCGACGGCAGGTCGCGCAGCCGGGTCTGGCAGTGGCTGGAGGACGGCGTGTGCGTGCGGCGCACCCTGATCGACGAGCGGAGGACTGCCTGACATGCTCGCCTTCACCGCCCTGGCGCTGCAGGTGCGCACCACGGCCGTCAACGCGGCCGCCGACCCGCGGGCCGAGATGGCTGCGGCCATCGGGCGCATCGGCGCGCAGCTCGCCGGGTCCAAGGCGTGGCTCGGGCCCGACCTGCGGCTGGTGGTGCTGCCGGAGTACGTGCTGACCGGGTTCCCGATGCGCGAGAGCTTCGCCGAGTGGCGGGAGCGGGCCGCGCTCGACCCCACCGGCCCCGAGTACAAGGCGCTGGGCGAGGTCGCCGCCCGGAACGAGGTGTTCCTCTGCGTGAACGCCTACGAACGCGACGAGCACTTCCCCGAGCTGTACTTCCAGGCGTCGGTGATCCTCTCCCCGGCCGGGGAGACGGTGCTGCGGTATCGCCGGCTGCACTCGATGTTCACGCCGACTCCCTACGACGTGTGGGAGCGCTACCTGGAGCTCTACGGCCTGGACGGCGTGCTGCCGGTGGCCCGCACCGAGATCGGCAACCTGGCGGTGCTCGCCTCGGAGGAGATCCTGATGCCCGAGCTGGCCCGCGCGCTGGCGTTGCGCGGCGCCGAGGTGTTCTGCCACCCCACCTCCGAGGCGTCGTCCCCGGAGCTGACGCCGAAGGCGATCGCCCGCCGCGCCCGGGCGGTGGAGAACCTGGCGTACGTGGTCTCGGCCAACACCGGCGGCCTGGCCGGCATCGCCATCCCCGGCGACTCGACCAACGGCGGCTCGGAGCTGATCGATCACGAGGGGCGGGTGCTGGCGCGGGCGGGCGCGGGCGAGTCGCTGGTGGCCGCGGCGGAGCTGGACGTGGCGGCGGTGCGCCGGGCGCGGCGGCGGCCGGGCATGGGCAACCTGCTCAGCCGGGTCAAGACCGGGCTGTGGGCGGAGGAGTACGCCCGTCACGACGGTGAACGCCCCGGCGGGCTCGCGGCTGGCGCCCGCGACCGGGCCTGGTTCCGCGCCCGCCAGGCGGAGATCATCGAGCGCCTGCACGGCTTCGGCCAGTGACGCCCGGGAGCCCCGTCATATGACAGGCGGCGGCCGGGTGCGGTGTCTGTGACGCACATCACTCCCCCGTTTCCGGCTCCGGCGACGGTTTTTCCTCCTGCGGCTGGTCTTGATGCGGACGAACCCGACCACCACTTCGGAGTGTCCGATGTCAGATCTCTTCCAGACCGCCGTCGTCACCGGTGCCGGCCGCGGCTTCGGGCGCGCGATCGCCGCCGCGCGTGGGCGACGGCCGGTACGAGGCGCACGGCGTCCAGGTCCTGACCGTGATCGGGGCCCGGATCTCCCGCATCACGGCGTTCAACGATCCGAGCCTGGTGCCGACGTTCGGTCTCGCGCCCGCGCCCGCGCTCGCCCTCTGAACCGAGCGGTTACCGCCCTCCCGCCTACGGATGCCGCAGTCGGCTTGAGCCCTCCTACCTCGAACTGAGGCGGCCGCAGTGCGTCGTACACGTCCGTCGGGAGCGGGCCCTTCTGGGCGGCTGCGACATTGGCCTGCACATGCGCGAGCTGGGTTGAGCCGACGATCAGCGAGTGCAGATCTTGGTGACTGAGAATGAAGCGGAGCAGAAGCTCCATCGTCGAGGCGCCCTCTGCCAGATCGTCTAGGCCACAGCGGCGGCGAGCCGCGCGTGGCTGTCGGCGAGCGGCCGGCGCATCGGCTCCGGCATGGCCTCGGGCGGAGCCATGAGCGGGCGGGCGACTGAGCCACGAGCGATCGTCCCCGCGCCGGCTGCCGCGGCGGCGCTGATGAGTTCCTCATGGGAACGGTCGAGCGCCGAGTAGGGGAGGAGGAAAACGTCGAACGCCCCGATCGCGATGTGCTCCGGGAGGTGGGGCAGATTTCCTGACATGCCGGTGAAGCGGATCGCGCCTTCGTCCTGAAGGGCCAGCATCTCGGCGACGGTGTCCTCGGCCTGCATCACGGCGACGCTCGGGCTCATCAGAAATCTCCGTGGATACTCCGGCCTTCAGGTCAGAGAGGAAACGGACCCCTTCGGAGCAGGGCAGGAACAGGCGATACGCCGCCGGGCGAAACGCCGTCGAAACGGTCACAGTGGCGCATCGCCCCTGCTTTCTCCCTGATGGTGGTAGGCGTAGCCGTCGCCGCGTTGCAGCAGGCGGACGTGCCGATGGCTGACGCCCTGGACGGTGCCGCGGGCGGTGGTGATGTTGAAGCTGCCGGTGGCGCGGACCGCGACCCGGCCGGTGTGAACCCCGGCCCTTTTGCCGGCGGGCACGCTCGCGCGGACCAGGTCACCGGTAGCGAACCCGCGGACCTGTTTGACTCTGGGCAGCCGTAGCCGGGGGAAGCCATACCGGTCGGTGCGGGTGCGGGCGTAGCCGCCGCGCCCGGCGCAGGCGGCCACCAATACCGTGTCAGGCCAGCCGGTCACGACGGCGAGTTCGCCGACGTGCAGCGCGTCGAGTGTGTGGGACTTGGGAGCGCCGGTTCGCGACCGGTTCCACTTGGTCCGCCCGCCGGAGGCGGCGTGCACGGGCAGGCCGGTCGCGGTCAAGGCCCGCCACAGCGCCTGCCGGGTCGCGTTGACCGCTGCTGCGTCCCTGAGCGGCAGCTTGGCCTGAGCCAGCACGCGCGCCAAGACTTGGGGGCGTCCGGCCAGGAACTCTTCCACCGGGTGCGCGTTCTTGGCCTGGTTGCAGCCGATGCAGGCCACGGCCAGGTTCGAGATCCGGTCCGAGCCGCCGCGCGAGCGGGGATGAATGTGGTCGATGTTCAGCGGCACCTCCTGTTTGCCGCAGTAGGCGCAGGCGCGGCCCCACTTGTGCAGCAGGTATTCGCGCGCCTCGTACCCGCACAAGGTGCCCTGCTGGTACTCGGCCCCCTCCAGCGGGCGGCCCGCGGACATGGCGTGGGTGTCGAACGCCACCCGCTCCACGTGCAGGGCCCGCACCGGCGCCCACCGGGCCAGCCGGTCCACCCAGCTCATGGTGGTCTCCACCCGGTGCCGCAGCGACGGGGCCAGCCATCCCCGCGGCCGGGCTCGATTGGCGAAACGCGGCGCCCGGTAGCGCAGATTCTTGCTGCGGCGGCGCCGCCGGAAGGCGGCCCGCGCCGCCAGCCGGTCGCGGATGCGCCCGCCCCGGTGGTCGAGCTGCACCGCGAACAGCCCGGTTCGGGCGCCGTCGCCGTTGTCGTGGAAGAGGGCCAGGCCGGTGTGCTTGCTGCCGGGGTCTATGCCAGCCTCGACACCAGGCACCGCGCAGGAACCGGCGTCGCGGTCTTTCAGCCGGATGACCAGGGGGGTGTGCCGGTGGATGACCGCCCGGCCTGAGGCCAGCAGCTTGCGCGCCATCGCCGGGCGGGTGGGTTGAAGCGGCGTGCCGTGCTTGTCCAGCACGAACACGCGCGGTTGGTGTGGCTGGGGTGCGGCGGGAATGCCGCGGCCTCCCTCAGCGTCGCGTGACGCCTCGGGGTGACGCCCGCCGCGTGGTGCGGTGCGGCGGGTCTCCCCTCGCCCATGTCCCACGCCGGGTGCGCGGCCTGCCGCGCGCCTGTCCCCCGTTTCGTCCCTGCTCCCGGGGTTGTCTGCTGAGACAGGTTCCAGAGCGTGCCGCTGAGGAAGCACGGCACGGTGGGTCTTCTGTCCTGCGTGAGACGTAGCCATCTGGATGCACCTCCTTGTCGGTGATGGCTCGGGCTGGTCAAACAAGGCCCACCCGCCTGTGGCGCACAGCCGTTCACGGCGGGCAAGCCCCGGCCTTCAGGCCGGGGAGCGTTTGACCAGCTCGTCTTGGGTAAGGCCGTTGGTGAACGGCGAATACCAGACCTCCAGGCCCGCGTGGGCGGCGTGGTGTGCGGCGGTCTCGAGGCGGTCCGGGTCTCCTCCGGTGATGCGGACCGCGTCGCAGCGAAGTTCGTCCCGGATGATCTGCATTTCGCGGCGCACCGTGTCCGGGTTGAAGGGCTCGTGGGTGGTGGTTCCGGCAGACAGGAAACCGGTGTCGTAGGTGACACCGAAGGCACGCATCAGGGGCCTCCGTATGTGTTTGTGCGGGATGTGTTTGTGCGGGATGTGTTCGTGCGGGTTGACATGCGCCGCCAACCCGCGTCCGCAACGCACAGGACTAGAAGGGACTAGAAGTCCATGTCGCCGCCACCCGGCATGGCGGGCGCGGCGGGGGTCTTCTCGGGCTTCTCCGCGATGACGGCCTCGGTGGTGAGGAAGAGCGCCGCGATGGAGGCGGCGTTCCGCAGCGCGGAGCGCGTCACCTTGGCCGGGTCGATGATGCCCGACTCGAACATGTTGACGTACTCGCCCGTAGCGGCGTTCAGGCCCTCACCGGGGGTGAGGTTGCGCACGCGCTCCACCACGACGCCGCCCTCGAGACCGGCGTTGACCGCGATCTGCTTCAGCGGCTCCTCGAGCGCCTTCTTGACGATCGCGGCCCCCGTGGCCTCGTCGCCGCCCAGCTCGAGCTTGTCGAAGGCCTTGGCGCCGGCCTGCAGCAGCGCCACGCCACCGCCGGGGACGATGCCCTCCTCGACGGCCGCCTTGGCGTTGCGGACGGCGTCCTCGATGCGGTGCTTGCGCTCCTTGAGCTCGACCTCGGTGGCCGCGCCGGCCTTGATGACGGCCACGCCGCCGGCCAGCTTGGCGAGGCGCTCCTGGAGCTTCTCACGGTCGTAGTCGGAGTCGGTGCGCTCGATCTCGGCGCGGATCTCGTTGACCCGGCCGGAGATCTGCTCGGCGTCACCGGCGCCGTCGACGATCGTGGTCTCGTCCTTGGTGACGACGACCTTGCGGGCCCGGCCCAGCAGGTCGAGGGTGGCGCTCTCGAGCTTGAGACCGACCTCCTCGGCGATGACGGCGCCACCGGTCAGGATGGCGATGTCGTTGAGCATGGCCTTGCGGCGGTCGCCGAAGCCCGGGGCCTTGACGGCGACCGACCTGAAGACTCCCTTCATCTTGTTCACGATCAGGGTGGCCAGGGCCTCGCCCTCGACGTCCTCAGCGATGACCAGCAGCGGCCTGCCGGACTGCACGACCTTGTCGAGCAGGGGGAGCACGTCCCGGTTGGCGGACACCTTGCCGCTCACGATCAGGACGTGCGGGTCGTCCAGGACCGCTTCGAGCCGGTCGGAGTCGGTGATGAAGAGCGGGGCGATGTAGCCCTTGTCGAAGCGCATGCCCTCGGTGAGTTCCAGCTCCAGGCCGAAGGTGTTGCTCTCCTCGACGGTGATGACGCCTTCCTTGCCGACCTTGTCCATCGCCTCGGCGATGAGCGAGCCGATCTCGGGGTCGGCGGCGGAGATGGAGGCGGTGGAGGCGATCTGCTCCTTGGTCTCCACATCCTTGGCCAGCTTGGAGAGCTCCTCGCTGACGCGCTCGACGGCGGCCTCGATGCCCTTCTTCAGGGCCATCGGGTTGGCGCCGGCGGCTACGTTGCGCAGGCCCTCGCGTACCAGCGCCTGGGCGAGCACGGTGGCGGTGGTGGTGCCGTCACCCGCGACGTCGTCCGTCTTCTTGGCGACTTCCTTGACCAGCTCAGCGCCGATCTTCTCCCACGGGTCCTCGAGCTCGATCTCCTTGGCGATGGAGACGCCGTCGTTGGTGATCGTGGGAGCGCCCCACTTCTTCTCCAGCACGACGTTGCGGCCCTTGGGGCCCAGGGTCACCTTGACGGCGTCGGCGAGTTGGTTCATACCGCGCTCGAGACCGCGCCGGGCGTCCTCGTCGAACGCGATCATTTTCGAAGTCATGTCTGCTCCTAGTCTCGATGGGGGTGTCCGGGACGGCGCCCGCGACGGACGGTCCGCCGGCAGGTGAACGACCTGTCGGCAGACCTCGCCGCCCCGGCGCACGCCAGATGGTTGGCACTCTCCAAGGGCCAGTGCCAGGCGTCTCGTCGCACTCTACCCACAACTTGCGTGGCACGCACATAGTACGCGGCACGCAACATCGGGTAGAGTCGGCCCATGAACGACGACGCCATGGATCTCCGGGCGCGCAACAAGCAGGCCACCCGCGAGGCGATCAGCCACGCCGCACTGCGCCTGGCCATCGAGCAGGGCCCCAACGGGCTGGCCCTGGTGCGCGTCCATGACATCGCCACGGCCGCGGGAGTATCACCGCGCACCTACAACAACTACTTCTCCAGCAGGGAGGAGGCGATCTGTTCCTTCCAGGCCGACCAGTCCAGGCGCGCGGGGCAGGCGCTGCGCTCCCGGCCCGCCGGGGAGCCGCTGGCCCAGGCCGTCATCGCGGCCGTGATCGAGCTCTACACCAATCCCGAGCCCGACAGGGCCGGCCTGCGCATGATCATGTCGACGCCCGAGCTGGAGGGCGAGGCCCTGAAGGCGTTCTCCATGGCGGAGGGCCCGCTCGCCGAGGCGATCGCGGCGCGCACCGGCACCGACCCGGTACGCGACCTGTTCCCCACCGTCACGGCCGCCGCGGTCGCCGGCGCCATCCGCGTGGCAGGACGACACTGGCTCGAACGCGGCAACACCGCATCCTTCGCCACCATCCTGCGCCGCGCCCTGTCCTGCGTCCTTCCTGCCGCGCCGTCCGAAGGACCGCAGGACCAGTGACCAGCCCGCGCAGGCCCGGCGTCCGAGATATCGGCCTCCGGGTGCTTGACGGGATCCCGTCCCACGATGTCGCCCCACGGGGGCCGCCGCGCCATGCAGGCCGAGCCCGCGTCATGACGGATCGCGGTCACCGGCTGTCGTGTCCCACGCGGACTGCTTCGATGTCGTCGGCATGCTCCAGATCCAGTTCATCAACGGCCGCGTCGCCTCCAGCAGGGCCTGCACGGGCGCGGCACGGTTGTCCTGGTCCGCGAGCCGATCGGCTTTTGAGACGGCCGCCGCGCTCGTGTCCGGAGGATCCGACGATGACGCGGACCCAGACCATGCCGTGCACATCAGGCGGGACGGCTTCGAGTTTCCTAGCCACCGTTCCTGGCGCCGCGGTGCCAGGACAGCACCTGCCGCTCGACGCCCAGGAACGCCGCGTTGAGCGCGATGCCGAGCAGTCCGAGCAGCACGATCCCGGCCCACATGGCGGGGATGTCGAACTGGCTCTGCGCCTCCAGCATGCGGTGGCCGATGCCCTCGCTGCTGCCGACCAGCTCCGAGATCACCATCATGATCAGCGCCAGCGACACGCTCAGCCGCAGCCCGGCGAAGATCTTCGGGGACGCGGCGGGCAGCACGATCCTGGTCAGCCGCTGCCAGGCGCCGAGCCGGTAAACGGCGCCGGTCTCGATGTACTGGCGGTCCACGTGGCGGGCGCCGTCCATGGAGTTGATCAGCACCGGCCAGATGACGCCGTACACGATCGACGCCAGCTCCATCGGCGTGCCGATCTTGAACAGCACCAGGAAAACCGGCAGCAGCGTCGACGGCGGCACCGAGCGGCCGAAGTGCAGGAGCGGCTCGGCCAGCGCCGACAGCCGGCCCGAGCGGCCCAGCGCGACGCCGATCACCACACCGGCCGCGCACGCCATCGCCCAGCCCGCGAACAGCCTGGCCAGGCTCGGCAGCAGGTCGGCGACCGCCTCGTCGGTCAGGAACGCCCGCGACAGCGGGCCGGAGAACCACATCTCGTGCAGCCTGGCCACGATCCGCGACGGCGGCGGGAAGTACGCGGCCTGCGCCGAGCGTGTGGCCAGTTCCCAGGCGACGAACGCGACCGGCAGCAGCCAATACCAGACCAGCCGCCTCATACCGCGTCTCCTGTGCGCGCGTGGTGCCAGCGGAACACGCGCCGCTCGGCGGCCGTGAACAGCACGTTGGCCGCCAGCCCGATCAGCCCGGCCCACACGGTGGCCGCCAGCATACGATCGACCCGGTTCGCGCTGCCCGCCAGCGACAGGAACGCGCCGATCCCGCCCCCGCCCTGCGCCAGCAGCTCCACGCTCACCGCCACGATCAGCGTGACGGCGATGGCGATGCGCACGCCGGTCGCGATGAACGGCGCCGCGCTCGGCAGGCTCACCCGCAGCACCACGGCCAGCGGGCCGAAGCCGAAGCTCCGCAGCGTGTCCTTGGCCAGCGGGTCGACGTCGCTCAGGCCGTACATCGTGTTGATCAGCAGCGGCCACGAGCACGTGTAGACGATCAGCGCGGTCTTGGCGTCGTGGCTGACCGGGAACAGGAACATGGCCAGCGGGATCAGCGACACCGACGGGATCGGCCGCAGGAACTCCACCAGCGGCCGCGCCGACCGCTCGATGAACGGCACCGTCCCGAACAGCAGCCCCGCGGGCACGGCCACCGCGATCGCGATCGCCAGCCCGCTCAGGCAGGCCGCCAGCGTGGCCAGCACGTCGGCCCGGAACTGCGCCTCCAGCGGCAGCCGCGCCGCCGTGACCAGCACGTCCGAGACGTACGGCAGCACGTCCGTGACCAGGCCGAGCCGCCCCGCCAGCTCGGCCACGACGAGGAACCCCGCGACTCCGGCGACCCCCAGGAGCACCCGCTCCAGGCGCCGCCCGGTCATCCGCTCATCGGTGCGAACAGCTGCGCCGCGTCCACCTTCGCCTTGATGTAGCCGTAGCCGTGCAGCAGGTCGGCCAGCTTCTGCACGCCGGCCTTGTCGGCCTGCACGGAGAACGTGCCGAGCGTCATCGCCGCGGCCGCCTCGGCCGGGATCTGCGTGTACGTCGGCACGACCTCGTCGATCGCCTTGCGGTCGGTACTGGCGATCTGCTGCGCCTTGGACAGTGCGCGGTGCAGGGCGGCGGCCGTCTTCGGGTTCTTGGCCAGCCAGTCCTCGCTCACGCCCCACCCGTCGATGGGCACGCCGGCCGTCGCGCCGCTGGTGGTGTCGATGATCTGCGTCGCGCCGCTCTTCTTGGCGGCGGTCAGGAACGGCTCGACCAGCCAGGCCGCGTCGACCTGCCCGGAGGACAGCGCGCTGAGCTGGTCGGCGAACTGCACCTGGACGTACTTGACGTCCTCGGGCTTGAGCCCGGCCTCCTGCAGGTGGGCGTTGGTCAGTGTCTGGCCGAGGGCCTTGAGCACGTTGACCGCCACCGTCTTGCCCTTCAGCTCGGCGGCCGTCTTGATCGGCGAGCCCTTGGCCACCACGACGCCGGCCACGTTCGGCGCGGCCTCCTGGCTGTGCTGGAACAACTTCAGCTTGGCCGCGCCCGAGTCGTTGATCGCCATCAGCGACACGTAGCTGGTCAGGAAGGCGTCCATGCTGCCGTTGAGGATCTTCGGCATGACCGCCTGCGGGGCCTGGATGATCTCCGTCTTGACGGTCAGGCCCTCCGCCTTGAAGAAGCCCCGCTTCTCTGCGATGAACAAGGGCGCCGACGACGGCACCGGCACCACGCCGATGAGGAGCTGCGTCTTCTCCAGCCCGCCCGCCGAGGCTGTGCTTCCTCCTCCTCCTCCGCCGGCGTCGCCGCCTCCGCCGCACGCGCTGAGCGTCAGCGCGATCGCCGTACCCGCCATGATTCTGGCCAGCTTCATCGTGATCCTTCGTCCGGAGACTCCGTCTTTCGGGACGGAGAGAAAGCCTGCAGCGTGTGTCCGAGGGCCGGGGCCCAGCTCGGCCATGTCGGCGGCATGGGCGTACGGGGCGGGGTGTTTTCGCGCGGCCGGCTCACCGGGCCGGGCCGGCGGCGACCATGGAGGCCACGTCGACCTTGGACTTCAGGTAGCCGAACTCGAACATCAGATCCGCCACCCGCTGGATCCGCGTGGAGTTGAGCGAGGTGGGGAAGGTCCCCATCGCCATGGTCATCGCGGCTTCCTTGGGCGTCTGGGTGAAGCCGGCGACGGTCTCGGCCAGCAGGGCGCGGTCGGTCGCGGCCAGGGCCTGCGCCTTGGCCAGCGCGCGCTGGAAGGCCGCCGCGGTCCTGGGGTTCTTGCTCACCCAGGCCTCCGTCGTGGCCCAGCCGTCGATGGGCAGCTTGTCGGTGGGCCCGGTGTTGGTGTCGAGCAGCAGCTTCGCGCCGGCCCGCTGGGCGTCGGACAGGAACGGCTCCACCATCCAGGCCGCGTCCACCTGCTTGCCCTTCAGCGCGGTCAGCTGGTTCTGGAAGTCGATGGCGACGAACTTCACCTGCTGCGGGGTGACCTCGTACGGCTTCAGGTGCGCGCTCACCGACATCGTGCCCAGGTTGTTCAGGGAGTTGACGGCGATCGTCTTGTCCTTGAGATCCTGCGGCTTCTGCAGCGGCGAGTCCTTCGGCACCACGACGCCGGCGATGCCGGGCCCGGCCTGCAACGCGTCGTAGAGAATCTTCAGCCGGGCCGCGCCGCTTCCCTGAACGTTGATCAACGAGACATAGCTGCCTTTGAAAACGTCGATGCTGCCGTTGAGGATCCGCGGCATGACCGCCTGCGGGGCCTGAATGATCTCCGTTCTGACGGTCAGGCCCTCTTCCTTGAAGAATCCCTTGGCGTCGGCGATGTAGACGCCCGCGGAGGAGGGCGTGGGGCTGACGCCGATGAGCAACGAGGTCTTCTCCAGTCCGCCCGGCGAGCCGGAGCCGGCAGGCGATCCGGCGTCCACGGCGCTGCAGGCGGCGGTCACGACGATCGTGCTGAAGGCTGCGAACCACACGCGCATGGCATGCCCGCTTTCCATGAGCGGTGATCGTACAGCAGGGATGCGGCCATTGCCATGAAAGGAAGCTGATTGGCGACTCAGTCAATCGTCACTACTTGTCCGGTTTTATAGCCGTTTTTGGTTAAGTGATGCCGATTAGCGGTAAAACGGCGTTTCCGAAAAGTCAGATGATTTGTAAGACTGTCTCGTCTGGCCTATCCGGCCCGAGTATGCTCAAATTGCTCTTCGTTCACGAGGGCGCGCACCACATGCCTGCTGTCCCAGCATGCTTTTCGGTGAGAGGGAGCCAGCAAGGTGAATCAGGCGACTGCGGACACTCGCCGGCTCCACCCTCCTTCGCCGCCTCGTCCTGCACATATCCGGAAGAAGCGCATGCGTCGCCGCCGGTTGCGGTTACGCGACTTACGCGTGCGGTCACGGCTGATCGCACTGATCCTCATCCCGACCGTCGTGGGGATCCTGGTCGGCGGGCAGCAGGTCGTCACCTCCTGGAGCGCGGCCGGCCAGTACCAGCGCGTGCTGGACAAGGCCGAGCTCAGCGCCTCGATCATCGACGCCACCCATGAGCTCGCGCTCGAGCGGGACCTGGCGATGCACTTCGTGGCCGCCGGCCGTACGCCGGAGCGTGAGGAGCCGCTGCGTGCGCAGTTCGTCCGCGTCGACGCCGCCGTCGGGAAGGTCCGCACGAAAGCGGCGGCCATCACCCCCGAGCACGGCGAGAGCGCCTGGAGCCTCACCCGGCAGGTTCTCACCCGCCTGCCGGAGATCGGCGCCACCCGTACCACGGTCCAGCAGACCCAGCTGCTCGCCCTGCCCACTCTGACGAAGTACGCCCAGATCATCACCGCCCTCCAGCAGCTGCACGACCAGATCGGACAGGGCGGCCAGGACGAGGCGCTGGCCGCGAGCGTCCGCGCCCTGTCCGCGCTGGCCAAGGCACACGAGGCCGCCTCGCAGCAGCGCGGCCTGCTCGCGGCGGTGGCCGAGGCGGGCCGGTTCCAGAGCGGCGAGCTCGACCGGTTCATGGCCGCCCGCGCCCAGCAGGAAAGCGAGCTGGAGGTCTTCCGGACGGCGGCCACCCTGGAGCAGCGCCAGGCGTACGACGACACCGTGACCGGCACGCTGGTCGACCGGGCCGAGGTCGTCCGGCTGCGCGCCCTCGCGCAGGCCGACCAGAGCGGTCCGATCGACATCTTCCCCGGAACCGGTGACGACGCCGACCGCTGGTTCGAGGCGATCAGCGGCACCGTCGACGGCATGTGGACGGTCCAGCGGCGGCTCGGTGAAACGATCATCGTGCGGAGCCGGACCCTGGGGGACGCCGCCCGCCACGACGCCGTCGTGGCCGCCACCGTGATCGTCCTGCTGCTGCTGGCGGTGCTGCTGCTCACCGCCATCGTGGCCCAGTCCCTGGTCACCCCGCTGCGCAGGCTCCGCAGGGAGGCGCTGGAGATCGCCGGCTTCCGGCTGCCCGCCACCGTGCGCACCCTGCGCGAGACCGGCGACGGCTCCACCCCCGTCGTGGCCCCCATCGCCGTCGACTCCGGCGACGAGGTCGGCGAGGTCGCCCGCGCCTTCGACGAGGTGCACCGCGAGGCCATCCGGCTGGCCGGCGAGGAAGCCCGGGTACGCGCCAACATCAACGCGATGTTCGTCAACCTGTCCAGGCGCAGCCAGACCCTCGTCCAGCGGCTCATCCAGCACCTCGACGACCTCGAGCAGGGCGAGCGGGACGAACTGCGACTGGCAAGCCTGTTCAAGGCCGACCACCTGGCCACCCGCATGCGCCGCAACAACGAGAACCTGCTGGTCCTGGCCAACCAGGAGCCGCCCAGGCGGTGGAACCGGCCCATCCTGCTGGCCGACGTCGTACGCGCCTCCCTGCAGGAGGTCGAGCAGTACCAGCGCGTCGACGCCCGTGTCACCACCGCCCACGCCGCTGTCGCCGGACAGGCGGTCAACGACATCGTCCACCTGGTGGCCGAGCTGATCGAGAACGCCCTGTCCTTCTCGCCGCAGGACAGCCGCGTCACCGTCGGCACCGAGGCGGTCGACGGCGGCGTCATCCTGTCCATCACCGACGCCGGCATCGGCATGACGACCGACGAGCTCGCCCACGCCAACGAGCGCCTGACCCACGCGGTCGAGGTGGACGTGTCGGTCTCCCGCCGCATGGGCCTGTTCGTGGTGGCCCGGCTGGCCCGCCGCCACGGCATCCGCGTAGGGCTCCGGCCGCACGAGCGGGGCGGGCTGATCGCCATGGTGCTCGTGCCCGACGCGCTGCTGCGGCCCGCCCCCGGCCCGTATCCGGTCGCGGGGGCCGGGCAGACCTTCCCCACCCCGCAGCCGGACTCGTGGAACCCGCCCTCTCCCCCGGGTTCCAGGCACCCGGCCTCGCCCCCGGGTGCCTGGAACCCGCCCGCGCCGGCGAGCCCTTGGAACCGGCCCGCGCCGGCGGCCGACTGGCCTTCGTTCACCACGGACCCGGGCCCCGGCCTGTGGCCCTCCTTCGCCACCGATGCGGGCCCCGGCCCGGCAGTCGCCGATGCGGGCCCCGGCCCGGCAGGGGGCCGGCATCCTGGCCTCGCCCCCGTGCCGGACCCGCCCGCCGCCCCGTACTATGACGTGCCGCGCTCCGGCACCGGCCCGATCCCCGCCATCCGGCCCGTCCCGGCCGACGACTACCTGCCGATCTTCGCGGAGGTCGAGTCGGCCTGGTTCGACCGCAGCCACACCGACAGCTGGAGCTCGCCGCAGGCCGACGCGGGCTGGAGCGCCGCCCAGGCCGCGGCGAACCCGTCCAACGACGGCGCCACCACCTCTGGCCTGCCCAAACGCATACCGAAAGCCAACCTGGTGCCCGGCACGGCCGACACCTTGACGGCGCCCAAGGGCGTCGCCCCCATCCCCCACCTCTCCCCCGAACGGGCCCGCAGCCGCCTGACCAGCTTCCAGGAGGGCTTCCGTCAGGCCCGCACCCGCATCGGCGCCGGCGACCTCCCTCCCCTCAGCCTGGGCGGCGGGATCGGCGAGGAAGGCCCATGACCAGCGGCAGCCGGACCGGGTGAGCAGCATATGGACGATCTCGACTGGGACCTCCCGCCCGACCCCGGGGACCCGGAGGACTCGCTGGTGCGGCCCTATGCCGTCACCGGCGGCCGGACCACGCCCTGCATGAGGCTCGCGCTCGAAGCGCTGGTCTGCTCGGCCACGGCGCCACGGCGCGACTTCGCCCTCATCACCCCCGAGTACGCCGCCATCGACCAGGTGTGCCGGCAGGTCCGCTCGGTCGCCGAGGTCTCGGCCCTGCTCCGCCTGCCGCTCGGCGTGGTCCGCGTGCTGATCGCCGACATGGCCGCCGAAGGGCTCCTCGAACTGCGCCAACCTCGCCTGCGCGACGGCCGCCCGGACCCCGCCCTCCTGGAGCGGGTCCTCAGCGGCCTCCGCAATCTCTGATCCCGCGTCCGGCTGGTCCGCTGAACAGGCCGTTCACGTGCATAACAGCACCACTGACGCCGAGAACGGAGAAAATGTCGATTTCCCCATTGATCAAAGTATCGCGCCCGTTTACGATCATGTCCCATGGACCTCGCCGATCTTGCGGGGGCGGGCTGTGGCCTTCTTGCCGCTCTCTTCGTCGCCAGTGGCGTTCCCAAAATCAGACGGCCGTTCGGGCTCGCGCTCGCGCTGGTGCGCTTCGGCGTCGTCCGGCGCGTCCAGCCCGGCCTGGGCCGGCTCCTTGGAGCCTTGGAGGTCGCGACCGGCATCGCCATGGTGATCAGCCCGGCCCTGCTTCCGGCCGCGACCTGTGCCCTTGTGCTCCTGGTCGCCTTCACCGCGGTGGTCGTACGGTCGCTTCTGGCCGGGCAGAGCGTGGAATGCGCCTGCTTCGGCACGGGCGAGACGACCTCGTGGGTGACCGTGGCGAGGAACCTCGTGCTGATCGGCGTCGCGGCGTTCGTCGCCGCGACAACGGCGGTGCCGACTATGGACCAGCGCATTTCAGGATTGCTCATCGGCACGGTCATCGCCTGTGGATATCTGCTGATGTCCACATTGGCCGTGGTCAAGCCATTCAGCGTCCGGATCGACGGGTGAATGAGGCGTCATGGGCTATACCGCGCTATTAGTCGTGTCTTCTGTCTGGTTGCTTCTCCTCACGCTCGGGCTGCTGATCGTACGCCGCGAACTGTCGATTCTTCAGGACCGGGTCGCGGTGAGCGGGGCCGCGCCCGCCGACGGGCTCGCCGTCGGCGCGCTCGCCCCCCCGTTCCCCGGCCTGCGCTCCGACGACGTGGTCCTGTTCTTCTTCGGGGACTGCGAGCCCTGCCACGAGGTGGCGGCGGAGGTGGCGCGGTCCGCCGATCCGGGCGCGTTCGCCTGTGTGGTCAGCGACGGCACCATGGCCGAGTCGTCGGCCGGTTTCGCGCGCATTCTTCCCGATGACGCGCGCGTGCTCACGGGCGATGAGGCCGGCGCCGTGAGAGAGCGGTACAAGGTGCACTCCGGCCCCTTCGGCGTGGCGGTGTCCAACGGCCTGGTGGTGGCCAAGGGCGTCCTGCGGCACGCCGACGACCTGGAGCATCTCCATCGTGCCGCCTACGGCGCGGCCTCGGTCGGCACGTGAGGGAGACGATGGGCGACGTCCTCACCAGTTCCCGGATCAGGCCGGCGCTGGCGATACCCCTGGCCGCGGCCGGCGTGCTCGCCGGCCACCTCGCGGGTCTCCAGCCCTGGACGCTGCTCCTCATCGCTGCCCTGATCGTGGGGATCGCGCAGCAGACCCTCCCTTGAGGCCCCAACGTGATCATCATGATCACGCGCGCCCGCGTGTCCGGGTGCTTCGGTTCCTCGGTGGTGGCCGGTGCCGTCCTCATCCTGTCGGCCATGGGTGCGGCGGCGCTCACCGGGGCTTTCTCCGGACTCCTCGGTGCGGCCGTGGAGCCCCCGACGCGGGCTCTGCTCGCTGTCACAGCGGTGTCGGCCGTGCTCGCCGGAGCGGCGTTCAGGCCGGCCCCCTGGCAGCTGGACCGGGAGACCGACACGCGCTGGCTCGCCTACAACGACTGGCGCACCGCCGCGTACAACGGCTTCGCCCTCGGCCTCGGCTTCACCACGCGTATCGGTTTCTGGCTCTGGTACGTGGTCCCGCTGACGGCCTTCGTCGCCGCCGACCCGTTGCTCGGTGCGGCCGGCTACATGGTCTTCGCGTTGACGCGGGTGGGCCTGTCCGCGCTGCTCACCTCGGCGGACGTCTACGTCACCGGCGGGATCGCCCGAGCCCGCATGGTGACCGACCCGCTGGCTTTCGCCGCGCTGGGCGCCCTGTATCCCGTTCTGACGCCCTTGCTGTAACCAACAGAGAGGAAGTGATGATGAAGGAGAAAAGGACCAGACGTGGGCTGTTCGCCGGAATCCTCAAAGATCCGGCCGGCGACTCGCCCCTGCCCCCGTCCGACGCCCCCATCGGCGTCCTGGTGAGCGGTTCGGGTCAGGACGTGACCGTGCGCCACGCCGGCTCGGCCGGCCTCGCGGCCGCCGCACCCGTCACGGCCAAGGCCGAGGAACTGCCCTACGGCTGGACGCTCAGACCCGGCGACCTCGTCGTGATCGACGAGGTGGCCCCGGGTGAGCGCGTCGCGGTCACCCTGCACCGCAACGTTCACGGGACCGTGACGGAGGTCGCCGCCGACCGCCTCACGGTGAACGGTCAAGTGTGCCTGCTCGACCCCCGGACGGTGCACTACGAGGGCATGGCGGTCGAGCCGTCCGCCAAGCCGCTGGCCCAGCCGCTGAAGGCCGGGGACGCCGTCGTCCTGGAGTGCTTCGACAACCGCGTGGACGGCACCCTGACCGTCCACTTCATGCGGCGGCTGAAGCAGGCCGCCTGATGGAACGGGTTCTCGCGGTCGTGCTGGTGGTGGCGTGCGTCATCCTCACGGTGGCCTTCCTGGCCTGCCTGCGGGGAATCGCGGAACTCCGCCTGCGCCTCACCGGGCGCGGTGTGGATCCCAGCACCCAGCTGATCATCGGAAGGAGACTTCCGGACAGCCTGGTCCGGCTGATCCCTGACGCGACGCAGGAGGCGTTGCTGCTCTTCATGTCCAGCACCTGCGGCACCTGTCACGGCCTCGCGGCCGACCTGAACAGGTTCGCGGGCCGTCAAACGGTGGCGATCATCGCCGGCGACTCCTCCGCCGAGCTGTTCGCGATGCTCCCGCCGCACGTCAACGCCTTCGACGGCGAGCAGGCCAAGGCCGTCGACGCCGACCTTCCCGTGGCGATGTGGCCCACCGTCCTCCTGCAGCGGGACGGGTTCCTGATCGCCTTCGCGACAGGCAGCAACGCCGACAGCGCCGCGGACCTCGAAGTGCTGTGGGAACAGAGACTGGACGTACCAGAGGGGACGAAAGCATGATCGTCGAGCACGTGAAGAAGACGCGGCTGACGAGGAACAGGTTCCTCGCCGCCGCCGGGGCGACACTCGTCGGCGTGGCCACCCACGCGTGGTTCCCCGGACGAGCCGAGGCGGCCCCGGCGGGCTGCTCGGGCTATCCGACCTGTACCTGCTGCTCAGCCACGTCCTGCTGCTTCGCGAACTGCGCCAAGACCAACACCTGCGGCGGCAAGGCCTGCTGGACGTCGTGTGCCTACCTGGGCAGCACGCTGTACCGCTTCGACTGCTGCGACTACTACTCGCGCTCCGCCGGCACATGCATCTGCAGGGTGAATCACCGGCCCTGCACCTGAGCGAAGGCGTGGTGCGGTGGGCCTGGGCCCACCGCACCACGCTTTGTCGCGAGAGCATTGACCTGGAGTGCGCTCCAGCAGACAGGGTGGACCCATGCACAACGCCATGAGAACGCGCGCCATCGGAAACCGCCAGGTCGGGGCCATCGGGCTCGGCGCCATGCCCATGTCGGTGGCCGGGCACATGCCGGACGAGGATCAGTCGATCCGCACCCTTCTCGCGGCCCTGGACACCGGCATCACCCTGATCGACACGGCCGACGCCTACACGCCCACCCACACCGACGTCGGCCACAACGAACGTCTGGTAGCCCGCGCCCTGTCCCTGTGGGCGGGCGACACCGACGCCGTGCTCGTCGCCACCAAGGGCGGGCACACCCGCACGCCCGGCGGCGGCTGGTCGGCCGACGGCAGCCCGTCGTACCTCAAGCAGGCCTGCGACCGCTCGCTGAAGGCTCTCGGTGTGGAGAGCATCGGCCTCTACCAGCACCATCGGCCCGATCCGCGGGTGCCGTACGAGGAGACCATGGGAGCGTTGAAGGACCTGCACGACGCCGGCAAGATCCAGATGGCCGGCATCTCGAACGCCGATCCGGAGCAGATCAGGCTCGCCCACAGCGTCCTCGGAGACCGCCTGGTGAGCGTGCAGAACGAGTACTCCCCCCGCTTCCGCTCCAGCGAGCCCGAGATCGACGTGTGCGCCGAGCTCGGGCTGGCCTTCCTCCCCTGGTCGCCGCTGGGCGGCATCGGACGTACCGGGGAGCTGGGCCGGCGGAACGCCGCCTTCGGCGAGATCGCCGAGGAGCGCGGCGTCTCGCCGCAGCAGGTCTGCCTCGCCTGGGAGCTGGCCCGCAGCCCCGTGATCATCCCGATCCCCGGCGCCAGCCGCCCGGAGACCATCCTGAACTCGGCCGGCGCCGCCACGCTGGAGCTCACCAAGGAGGAGCTCGCCCGCCTCGGCTGACCCGGCGCCCGGCCGGCTCGCGCCCAGGGCCGGCCCGCGAGGCCTACGCCTGGTGACCGCCGAGCTCCACGACGCGGACGAAGGAGACGGGGTCGTCGTCAGCGGCCGCGTACGCGTACGGGCGATCACTGGTCAGCCGCGCGGAAGTCCCGGCGGGAAGGCGGGTTGGGCGTCCCTCGACGTCCAGGAGCAGGGTCCCGGCGGTGACCAGGAGGAGCTCCTCCGAGCCGCGGGGGTCGGGCTGCGCCTCGTAGCGGTCCCCGGAGCGCAGGGTCCACTCCCACAGCTCGGGGCCACCCCGGCGGGCGCTGGCCACGTGCAGGAGGGCACGGCCGCCCGCCGGGCCGCGCCAGATCACGACCGGCTCGGACACGTGGAGCGGCTCGGTTCCCGGCGGGACGGTCAGGGCCGCGAAGTCGACGCCGAGAGCGCGGGCGATCTTGTCCACGGTGACCAGGCTCGGATTGGCCGTGCCCTGCTCGATCTGGGTGAGCAGGCGGCGGCTGAGCCCGGCCCGATCGGCCAGCGCCTGCACGGTCAAATCCGCGGCCAGGCGACGGCGGCGCACCTCGCGGCCGAGCCGCCCGATGAACGGCGTGGTGGAATGTCTCATCTCGGGTGGTGTTGACCCGCCGACTCCCTTGATGTGCATTATGTTGCCCATAATGAGCACCAGAATACCGATAGTCGAAGGCCTGCCCGAGCTCCCCGCCACCGACGTTCTCGACGCGCTGCGTGCCGCGTTCAGCGAGCTCGCCGGGGACAAGGCGGCACAGCCGCCCCAGACCGTCACCCTGCTGCCGGGTGGCGGCGACGTCATCGCCTACCAAGCGGCGACCAGCGACGCCTACGGCGTCAAGGTCTCGCCGTACCTGCCGCAGGCCGACGGCAGGGCCGTCGTCACCGCGTGGACGCTGCTGGTGAGCACGCGGACCGGCCGGCCCCTGCTGCTGTGCGACGCCGGCGCCCTCACGGTGCAGCGCACCGCGGCCACCAGCGCCCTCGCCGTGGATGAGCTCGCCCGGCCCGGCGCCGCCGCGCTGGCCGTCATCGGGTCCGGCCCCCTCGCCCGCGCGCACCTGCGCTACGCCCGCGTGGTACGCGACTTCACCTCCGTACGCATGTACTCGCCCTCGCTCACCACGGCCGCCGCCCCCGAAGGCGTGAGCGTGACCGGCAGCGCCGAGGACGCCGTGGCGGGCGCGGACGTCGTGCTGCTGTGCACGTCGGCGGCCGAGCCCGTCATCGACGCCGCCGGTCTCCGGCCGGGCACGGTGGTGACCTCCATCAGCACCAACGCCCCACGCGCGCACGAGATCGCCCCCGCGGCACTGGCCTCCCTGGACGTCTACGGCGACTACCGGCCCACCGTCACCGCCACGGCCGGCGAGATGGTCATCGCCGCCGAGCGGGGGCTGTGGTCCGCCGGACATCTGCGCGGCGACCTCCCCGAACTGCTCGCCGGGACCTGCCCGCCGCCCGGCGGCGACCGGCCGGTCTTCTTCCGCTCGGTCGGGCTGGGGATCGAGGACCTCGCCGTCGCCCGGCTGCTCCTGGACAGGTCATGACCTCGTTCACCCTTTCGAGCTCGGCGAGTGGCAGTCACGCTACGAGCACACCGTGGCCGCGCCTGGAGGCGGTGCTGTCGAACAAGACCATCGACTGAGATCTGATCGCCCGCCACTACGACCAGATGATCAAGTACGCGACCGCGCTGCGGTTGCGCACCGCCGAATCGCACCAGATGTTGCGCCGCTTCACCCGCGGCGGCCCCCACCTACCAGGCGATCGAGGAGCTCGGCCGCGCCATCAGGACGATCTTCATCTGTGAGTATCTGGCGGATGAGGAACTCAGGAGGGAGATCAACGAGGGCCTGAACGTGGTGGAGAACTTCAATTCCGCCGGCAAGGACCTGCTCTACGGCAAGGCCGGCGACCTGACCGGCGACGACCGGGAGCACGCCGAGGTCTCCGCGCTGGCGCTGCACCTGGTCGCCGCGGCCATCACCTACCTCAACACGCACCTGATCCAGATCGTGCTGCGCGATCCGGCCTGGCGAAAACGGCTGAGCCCGGCCGACCGGCGCGGGCTGACGGCTCTGTTCTGGTCCCATCTGAACCTGTATGGCCGCTTCGAGCTCGACATGAGTTCACCTCAAGCCGGGCCGTGGTACCGGCTGTGGACGCAGACCGAGACTGTTATCACACAGCTACTTCGGGGCTGTCGCGCGGACCCGAGCGGGGGCCCTCGACCGCGCTCGGCAGAGTCGTCTCGAAGTCGATCAGCTTCGCCCACGTCGGGGTACGACGAGAGCGGACGCCCGGCCGATGCGCCAAGACGAGCAGCATCGCCAGGCGTCCGATTCTTCGGAAGTGCGGACTTCCGCTTATTTCTTGATCTCGTAGCGCAGAAGTACCACGCCGTTTTCGAAGCCGGTGGCCTCGATCAGTTTCAGGTCTTGCCGATCCTCGAAAACGCGCCTTCCCTTGCCGCGTGACACCGGGCAGACGAGCAGGGTGAGCTCGTCGACGACGCCGGCGTCCAGCAGGGAGCGCATGAGGGTCAAGCTGCCCCACAGCCAGATGTCCTTGCCGCTCTGCTCCTTCAGCTCCCGGATGGTGGCGGCCGGGTCGCGCGTCACGGTCGCGGCCGGGAAGTCGCCCCAGGGGGCGTCCTCCAGCTTCGAGGAGGCGACGAACTTGGTGAGGTTGTTGAGCTTCTCGCCGTACTCGCCCTGCTCAGTGGCGGTCGCCCAGCCCTGGGACTGGGCGTAGGTGTTCGCACCGAGAACCAGCGTGTCGACCGCGTCGATGAGCCCCATCAACCTTTCCTTGTACTCCTTGTTGGTCGTCTCGGAAAAGGGCTCCCCTGACACGAAGCTGAGCCCGCCGTCCTCCTCCGCGGCGATGTTGTCGACGGTAACCCACTGCTGAACGATGAGCTTGCGCATCACTGACTGTGCCCTTTCGAATATCTGTCGACTGAACAGGTCCGCCGGTACGGAGCCTTCGTGACGGATCCGACGCCGGAGGAACTGAAACGATTCTTCTTTTCGAGAACGAAACCGCGCGCGGTTCTCGACCCCTGCCTCGACATTTCGTGGCGGACTTCAACGAATCCGCGCTCCGAGGCGGCCACAAACGGCCACGGGCAAAAGCCACTTCGCGTCCCAGGCGCGCCAGGGACCCGGTGGTGCCCCAGATCAAGCCGCGCCGGATCGCCACTTCGCGATCGGCCCCCGGTGTGGCCGGCCGGAGCAGGCCTTGTCCACGCACCGCGGTGAGGTTGGAGAGGCGTGGGCGATCCACCCAAGCGGGCGGCGCTCAGGCGCGCTGACGCTCCTCCCGCTGCCGGATCAGCTCCTCGACCGGACTCGGCAGAGTCGTCTCGAAGTCGATCAGCTTCGCCCAGGTCGGGGTCACCACGATCCGGACCATGCCGTCGTGGTAGAGCGAACGCACCTCCGCCTCCCACACGACCCGCTGCTCGGGCGTCATCTCATAGGTGCTGGTCGCCTGGAGATACTCATCCGGGATGCCATCGACGAAGTCCAGCTCGGCCCGGCCACGAATGAGCAAGATCTTCGGCGGGTGCACCTCGGTGTCGATCGTCAGGGCCACCATCGGGTTCTCACTCAAGGCCTGAAGCTTCGGAGCGTTCTTCGGCGTGCTCATGACGATCTCCGAGCCGTTCCAGGCAAAGATGATCGGGATGTTGCGGGGGGTGCCGTCCTTGGCGACATAGGCCAAGCGGGTCACGTCGCGGGCCAGCAGTTCCCGGCTGAGCGGCCGGTTCAAAACCTCGGTGACCTCGTTCGGTTCCACGGTCATTTCTCCCATAGTCGTTTTCTTGATCCGCCCGGCTTTCCTCCGGGCATGCGTGATCGAGGGTGGTTGCTGATGGCGGGAAAGCACATGCGTCGTCTCCGGCTGGGGTAACCACGCGGCTGCTGCGGGCGCGAGCCGGATCGCCCTGGTCGGCCGCGACGGACCGTTAGCCGAGTTGCTGGGCCAGTCCGACGATGATGCCCTCGGGGCCGCGCACGTAGCAGAGCCGGTAGCTGTCCTCGTACTGCTCCAGCGTGCCGACCAGTTCGGCTCCGTGGGGGCGCAGGCGGGCGATGACGTCCTCGATGTCGTCGACGACGAACATGACGCGGCGAATGCCAGCGTGTTCACCGGCGCGTCCTGCGGCTCGGTGCTGATCGCCTTCGGCGTGTGGAACATCGCCAGCTCGATTCCGCCGACGCCGCCCGGGATCCGCAGCATCGCGACCTCCTGCCGAACCCCGTTGAGGCCGATGACACGCTCCGCCTGCTCCGCCCAACGCCCCTCGATCGGCGCTCTGCCCTCCAGTTCCATGCCGAGTTCGACGAAGAACGCGATGGCGGCGTCGAGGTCGTCGACGACGATGCCGACGTTGTCCATCCGCTGGAGCGTCATGGTGGCTCTCCTTCTTCGTCGCGCGGCCGGTTCGTGGCCGCTGGTGTCCCTGGGACGGAGCCGGCACCGCATTCTCGACATCCTCCACGGCTCGTGCCCCAGGTCTGGTCAGCGATCGTGCCGCTGCTCGTAGGTGCGGCGCACACTGGTGCCGTTGCTGAGGTCCGCGCCGTACACGTGCAGCGTGATCGCGATCGCGTCACCGGTGTTGCGGACCCGGTGGATGTCGTCGGGCGGGGCGACGCCGCTGACCGAGCCGGCGGGCCGGTGCCGCTTGCCGATCTCGACCAGGCGGTCGCCGTCGATGTCGTACAGGGTCTCGGTCTCGGCGCCCTGGAGCACCATGAACGAGCACCACACCAGGTGGTCGTGGATCTCCGTCACCTGGCCGGGCCGCCACACCACCGCGGACACCGAGAACGCCGCCTCGGTGTGCAGGGTGTGCCGGGTGTAGCCGTCGGGCGAGCCGGCCCGCTCGGCGACGGTCAGCAGGTCCACGTCCGGCTTCGTCTCCGCCAGGACGTCGGCCACCTGTTTGGCGATGGTCCGCGGGTCCGCCTGCCGGTGGGCGCGCGACCGGATGCGGGCGACCAGCTCGGCCAGGCCGGGCCTGGGCGGCGAGTCGACGGGGGCTGTCATCTGCTCGGCCATGACGACGATGCTGGCCTGCCAGCTGTCATGACGTCTAATGCCAAAAGTTTCCACATCCCATAGATAAACTTGATAAATGATGAACCTGACGCACCTGCGGGTGCTGGAGGCCGTCGCCCGCCACGGGTCGGTGACCGAGGCGGCCAAGGAGCTGCACTACTCCCAGCCCTCGATCAGCCACCACCTCGGGCGGCTGGAGGCCTCGATCGGGGCCCGGCTCATCCAGCGCGTGGGCCGCGGCATCCGGCTCACCCCGGAGGGCGAGCTCCTGGCCCAGCGGGCCAGGGAGATCGTCGGGCGGGTGGAGGCGGCCTCCGTCGAGATGGCCGCCCAGGTCGGGCTCCGGGCCGGGCGGGTGCGGGTCGCCGGTTTCCAGACGGTCCTCAGCACGATCGTCCCCAAGGCGGCGGCCGCGCTGTCGGCGTCGTACCCGGGCATCGAGCTGAACCTGGTCGACGTGCACCCGGTCGAGGGGCTGCGGATGCTGCGCGCCGGGCACGTCGACATCGCCCTGGTCTTCCGGCACGCCGACACCCCGGACGAGGAGGAGGGCTTCCGGCTGACCCACCTGCTGGACGACCCGGTCTACCTGATCAGCCAGGAGCCGGACCAGCGTCTGGAGGACCACCGCGACTCCGCCTGGGTCGGCGGGTGCGAGCGCTGCCGCGCGACGATGGTCACCGCCTGCCGGCGCGCCGGCTTCACCCCGCGGATCGCGTACAGCAGTGACGACATGGTCGTGGTCCAGACGCTCGTGGCGGCTGGCATGGGGGTCGCAACCCTGCCCGGGCTCGCCCTCCAGGCGCACCGCACGCCGGGGATCCACGCCACCGAGATCGCAGGCAACGCCCGGCACATCTTCGCCGTCACCTACGGCGAGCCGCCGGACCCGCCCGCGACCACCGCCCTGCTCAAGATCCTCAGGACGACCACATAAAGCATGATGACGACCTCACCTGGGCCGCACTCTTCGTCCGCGATCTGCGCCCACCTCAAGGCCCCAGCCCAACCAGGGGTCGGGCGGTGTCCCGGGCATCCCACCTTCGGGGTGGTGGCCGGGTCAGTGGTGCCGGCGGCCGGGGTCGTGCTCGGCGAGCGCCGCGGCGTAGGCTCCCTTTTTCATTAGTGACTCTTGATGATCGTAGGGTATCGTTCTGGTATCAGCACGCCTCGTGCCCAAGCGACGCGGGGCACCCTCCTCGGTCCTATAGCCGTGCACGCTGGACCGATAGCGTCCGGAGGGACGTGCCACGCGGGCCGGGGGCTTCGTCCACCGGCACCGGGGCATGAAGACGATCGGTGCATGCCCGGCATTTCGCCGTGCACTGTTCTGGGGATTCCTCAGGATCGCCAAGCCGATCAGAGACGCTTTCCTCTCAGTGGCCGACGCGCTGGCCCGCTTCCGAGCCTCCCGTCCCCACGCGGCGGAGGCAACGAGGACAAGGTCCCCCGGATCGCGCTGACGGGACTCCGCTCCGCTGTTGATCGCGACGACTCCTGGCGGGCTGGGCGTGGGCACCCTCGCCGAGAGGGCAGACCATGACCAAGAACAGCGCCCGCAAGAAGGAGATTCGCGAGCGCCAGGCGCGGACCGGCGAGGCGTACAACGCCGCCGCCCGCGCCCTCGACCACGAGCGTCAGGCCGACGCCGAGCCCGACGTGTTCGTCGCGGGCTTTACCCGGAACGGGCGTCCTTGGGTCTCCTCCTGGGACGGCAACGAGCTGCACGACGTCAACCCGGCGTGTGGCCATCACCTGGGCGCGTTGTGCGGCGGCTGCGGAGTCTGCACCACCTGTGACGCCTGCTACTGCGCCGAACTCGCGTACAAGAACGCCATGGACGCCGAGTATGAGCGGGAGATGAACGAGCACCTGGAGCACGACCAGCACCAGGCCGACTGCGAACTCTTGGTCAGTTGCCGTTGTGCTCCATGGTGATCAGGACGGAACCCTGCTTGCGACCGGAATCGACACGCCGGTGCGCCTCGGCGGCCTCTGCCAGCGGGTAGCGCCCGTCGATGGCCGGCCTCATCTGCCCGGCTTCGGTGATTTGAGTGAGGAAGCGCAGGTCTTCGGCCTTGTCGGTCGTGGGACGCAGGCCGGTGAAGGCGATGATCGCCCGCTTGTCGCCGAACTTCCGCGTCCACAACGACTGCAGGAGGATTCCAGGGGAGGGGGCTGTCGACAGGTAGACGCCGCCGCTGTTCAGCACGCGCCTGCTCCGCGAGAACGAGCTCTTGCCGGCGGCGTCGAAGACCACGTCATAGGTGCGGCCGGCGCGGGTGAAGTCCTCTTTGGTGTAGTCGATGACTTCGTCGGCGCCCAGCGATTTCACCAGCTCCAGCTTGGCGGTGCTGCACACTCCGGTGACCCGCGCCCCGAAGTGCTTGGCGATTTGCACCGCCGCCCTGCCCACGCCGCCGGCGGCGCCGTTGATGAGGATCTCCTGCCCCTCGTGCAGATGTGCGTTGTCCCGGAGGAACGGCAGGGCAGTCAGTACGCCGTCAAGGACGGCGACGACCTGAGCGTAGTCCAGGCCGGCCGGCATGACGGCCAGTGCTCCATCCTCGGGCACGCATACATACTCGGCGTGGGCGCCTAATGCCGGACCGGTGTCCGCGAAGACCTGATCGCCCACGGTGAAGCGGGTCACGTCCTTGCCGACCGCCACGACCTCACCGGCGAACTCGCCGCCCAGTGTCTTGGCTTTCGGCTTGATGGGACCGGTGAACATGCGCGCCACGAACGGGGTACCTGCGCGGAAGGTGGCGTCCGTCGCGGTCACCAGGACGGCGTGAATTCTCACCAGCACGTCCTTGTCGCCGGGGTCAGGGGTTTGGACCTCTTCGATGCGCAGAACGTCAGGGGCGCCGTACTTGTAGTAGGTCACTGCTCTCATGGGGTGTCCCTTCTCGACTGGGGTGGGCGTCTCGGGTGTCGCGTGACATCCCGCCACCGTGTAAAGAATGTTTAACACGCCCTAACGTAAAGCACAGCAGACACCATGTCAATGATTCTTAACATCGGACGCCATCGGGAAGGCGTCTCCGCCCGCCGTACAGCGGCCTTGAGACCGTCTGCCCGATGTGCGGATGGATCGGCGCGACCCTTCAATGGCGTCCGGCGCGCGGCCCGATCGCCCTGCCGTGGAACCCCGGGCTCGTGGACGTGGCCAGGCCGGAACGACTCGCCCGGCATTGCACATCGTGCGGCTATCACTGGGGACGAAGCACCTTTGGACGTGCCGCCCACCGCCCCGGCCACCGACGCCTACGGGGCCAGGCCGACGAAGAGGGGCGCTCCTGATGGCCGCCCCAGAACCCCCGACCGACGCCATAGCCGCCGCGCGGACCTGGCTGGAGGAGCTGGCCGAGAGCTTCGCGCACGGAGAAGCCGCCGAGCCGGCCCCCGCCCAAGTCCGCGGAGTTCGGGTCGGCCTCGCCCGCCCCCAGAAGAGGATGTGCCGGTCCGGCTGACCACACGGCCGATCATGCTGAGTCCGGAGCGGCCGCGCCTGATCTTCGAGACGACCCTGTACGACGGGCCCGGCCCGCAGACTGGAGAGTTCATCGTGTGGGACGAGACGGCGGGCGGCAGGGTCAGCCGGCCTCCGGCGTTCCAGGGCGGTGGCGGTGGGCTGGTCTCCACCGTCGACGACTGACAGTGATGATGTAGATGAGCGCCTCCCGTCAAGGTCTGACTCAACGCCTGACAACAAGTTCGCTGAGCTCGGCCTGGCCGGTCCGCATGCGCCGACGGCGGGCCGTACCGCGCCGGAGGCGAGGGTCAGCGAAGCTCTGTGACGGCTGATCCCTCAGTGTGTGATGAAACGATGACAATGCGGTTGACCACCGGACTCGTCTGATTGCCTACGGATCATGCAATCGACGAACCCCTCTCCTGACTCCCCGTTCGCCCAAGGATCCACTGCCCGCCGTCGTGCCGGAGTGATGGCTTGGTGCGCGGCCGGCCCCGCGGCCGGCTTGGTCGTCGGTGTGGCCTTGCAGCGGTGTGTCGTGCACCGCTTGGAGCTGCACACACTCCTGTACGGCCGGCTCGGCGGCGGTGGCCGGTGAGCCGGAAGCCGGCGCTGGCCGACCGCCAGATCGCGCGGACCGCGACCGCCCGTGTGCTGTTGCGTGGTGGGGTGGAGGAGAAGACCGGCGAGGTGCTGTCGGCCCGTGTGGTGGCCGAGCGGGTGGGCTGGGGCGCGGGCCTGGCCGCCGGGATGGCCGCCGGCCTGCTCGCCGAGCGTTGGAACCCGGGCGACGTGGCCGTGCTGGCCGATGGTCTGGACGGTGCGGGCCGCCGGTTGCCGTCGAAGGCGTGCGCACCACCACCGTGCACACGATCAGCTCAAGCACCCCCGCCACCCGACGCCGACATCGGCCGAGAGGGGCGGCACTGGGCGCGGGCTTCCACCTGCACGCCCACGCCACCCCGCCACGGTGGGAACACATCCCCAGGCCGGAACCACAACCGGACGCAGGACCGCTTAGCTGATCAGAGACGCTGAAGGAGGACCTCGCCTCCTTCAGGCCGACGGTGATCGCGTATCAGATCACCACCCACGACTGGGGCACGCCCAGCCAGCAGCTGGCGGCCGGATCGGGTGCCTTGGCCAGGCTACGGCCGCACCTGTAACGTGAGGGGGCCGAAGGCGTGCCCGGCCCACAACTCACGGGAGGTCTCCTCCGGATATGCCGTTATGCCCGGCTCGGTGTCGATGACCCAGGTATGCCTGTTTTGCGGCTCGTACGCCGGCCAGCCCGGATCCCCGGTCGTGGCGAAGGCGATCCATGCCGCGCGGACCCGGGCCGACAGCTCGGCCGCGGCCGGTGGCGGCTCCTGTCCGAGCAGCAGTCCTCCCGCTCCAGCGGTCAGGTTGCCGAACGTCAGCGGCAGGCCGAGCCCGTGACAGGCGCCGAGCGCATCGCCGCCCATGCCGGGGGCCGGCCAGGTCAGCTCGAACAGGTGGGCCCGGCCGCGCCTTTGGTGAGCCTCGGCCAGCCGGACGGAAGGCATCCGGAACAACCAGTCGGAGTGCACCAGCTCGTACAGCCGCTCGTCGCCGGCCCCCGAGTAGGCGGCCCGGTAGGCCTCCGGGTCCGGGGCGAGCTCCCGCAGCGCGGTGGCCGCCCGCTCGGCGGTGATCTGGCCGGTGTCGCCCCTGATGGCCATGAACAGCCGATACTCGTCGCGGGTGTGCCCCGCGATCAGCTCCACATCGCGCGCGGCTCCGTCCGCCGGTGACCGCCACGGCACCGCGGGCAGCACCTCGCCGTCCACGACCGGCGCGAACGGCGACTGGACGTACGCGGCCCGGCCCCACTGCGGGCAGCCGCCCATCTTGTCCGCCACCGCGTCCCCGGCGTCGATCAGCCGCTCCGGCGACAGGCGGGCGAGTTCGCCCGCGAGTGGGGGCAGGCCCAGCTCACCGGCTACGGCGGCGGCGATGTCGGCGGCCAGCTCAGCGGAGAAGAACAGGCCTGGCACGCTCTGCGCGATCGCCCTGCGGAACAGACCGGCGGCTTGGGGCATCACCATCAGCGCCGCGATGCTCCCTGCTCCGGAAGACTCCCCGAAGACGGTGACCCGGTCCGGATCTCCGCCGAAGGCCGCGATGTTGTCGCGCACCCAGCGCAGGGCGGCCACCTGGTCCAGCAACCCGCGGTTGGCCGGTGCCCCCTCGAAGTGCCCGAAGCCCTCGGCGGAGACCCGGTGGTTGAAGGTGACCACGATGACGCCGTCCCGGGCGAGCACGCGGCCGTCGAAGACCGGGTCGCCGGACCATCCGTACATGTAACCCCCGCCATGGATCCACACCATCACCGGCAGCCGGGCGGCGCCCAGGTCGGGGGACCAGACATTGACGGTCAACCAGTCGCCGTCCGCGCCGTCCGTGCCGGACGCACCCAGCAACCTGGACTGCGGTGGCGGCGGGCCGAACGCGCCGGCCTCGCGCACCCCGTCCCACGGCTCGGCCGGCACCGGTGCGGCCAGCCGCAGGGCGCCCACCGGCGGGCGCGCGAACGGCACGCCGCGGAAGACGGTCACACCATCCTCTGTCCGTCCGCGCAGCCTTCCCGTGGTCACCCGGACCTCTGTGCCCGCGGATCCGATGGCGCTCATGGCACACTCCTCCTCTGGGGTGCCCGGCTCCCCCAGCCAGGCGCGGCCATCTTCACCCGAACCGCAGGCTCGCCGCACCTCAATATCGAGCGGGCCGGAGTCAGGGACGCCGTCAAGAACTGTGCGATGAGCCGCCAAACCGCCTTGCGGCGGACGACGCAGTGCCAGAAGACATCCCATGTCTCACTTCCGGCCCGAGGAACGGTGACACCGTCCCGCCGGCCCGGCCAAGCCCTGGTACGGACCAACGGCTCCGGTCGTCGAATGCGCCCTTCGCCCCGCAACGTCGCTCCACCTCGGGCTACCACATTGCGCAGTCCGATCTACTTGCCGATTAAATTAGGAAAGCTTACTAAATAATGGAACGCTCCAGCTGTTGACGTCTGTAGCGGTTTGTGGGAACACGATGGAAAGCTCCAATCTCTTACACGCAGCATCACTCTCAGCCAGGAGCGCCCGATGAACTTCAGCAAGTCCCGGGCCTGCGCCATCGCCTGCCTGCTCGTCATGGGCACGGTGGCCGCCCCCGCCGACGCGGCGCCCACCCGGTACGAAGCCGAGAACGCGACGATCTCCCAGGGCGTCGTGGACTCCAACCACGCCGGTTATTCCGGCACCGGCTTCGTCAACGGGGACAACGTCGCCGGCGCCTACACCGAATGGACGATCAACGCGCCCAGTGCCGGCGCCGCCACGCTGGCCTTACGCTACGCCAACGGCACCACCGGCGACCGGCCCAGCGACATCTCGGTCAACGGCGTCACGGTCGCCGCGGCCCGTTCCTTCCCCGTCACCGGAGCCTGGAGCACCTGGGCCACGGTCACGCTGACCGCGCAGCTCACCGCGGGATCCAACACGGTCAGGGCCACCGCCGCGGGCTCCGGCGGCAACCCCAACTGGGACTACCTCGACGCCGAGGCCCAGTCTTCGAGTTTCACCGACTACCAGGCGGAGTCCGCGACGATCTCGCAGGGCGTCGTGGAGTCCAACCACGCCGGCTTCACCGGCTCCGGCTTCGTCAACTTCGACAACGTGGTGGGCTCCTCCGTCGAGTTCGCCGTCAGCGCCGCCACCGCGGGCACGCAGGGCCTGACCTTCCGGTACGCCAACGGCACCACCACCGACCGGCCGACGAGCATCACGGTCAACGGGACGGCCGTCACCACCGTGCCCTTCCCCAGCACCGGCGCCTGGACGACGTGGCAGGAGGTCACCGTCAACGCGCCGCTGGTCGCGGGCGGCAACACGGTGACGGCCACGGCCACCACCGCGGGCGGCGGCCCGAACCTCGACCGGCTGCGGGTCAGCGGCCCCGGCGACACCGAGAAACCCACCTCGCCAGGGCAGCCCACCTGCTCGGACATCGCGCACAACGCCCTGACCCTGACGTGGCCGCCGTCCACCGACAACATCGGCGTGGCCGCGTACGACATCTACCACCAGGGCCAGCAGATCGCGACCGCGACCGCCCCGCCGTACCGGCTGACCGGACTCACCCCCGACTTCGCCTACCAGCTGTCGGTGTTCGCCCGCGACGCCTCCGGCAACGTCTCGCTGAGCAGCCCCGAGGCGAACTGCCGCACCCTGCCCGCGCCCGCCGACGACCCGCCCTCGGCACCCGGACAGCCCACGGTCAGCGGCGTGCAGGCCACCTCCGCCACGGTGACCTGGGGAGCCTCCACCGACGACAACGGCGTGCGCGCCTACCTGGTCCGTGACCACGCCAACAACGCCGTGCTCGCCACCGTCACCGGCACCCCGCCCGCCACCACGGCCAGCGTGCCGCTGGAGTGCGCCCGCACCTACCGGGTGCACGTCGTGGCCCGTGACACGGCCAACCAGCTCTCGGCCCCGAGCTCGCCGTCCGCCCAGTTCACCACGGCGGCCTGCGGCAGCGTGCCGCAGACTCCCACGAGCGTCGCCGGCGGCTGGGACGTGCCGTGGGACATCTCCTGGGCGCCCGACGGGACGTACGCGCTGGTGACCGAGCGGGACACGTTCCGGGTCTTCAAGGTGACCCCGTCCGGCACCAAGACGCAGGTCGGGACCGTGCCCAACTCCCAGACCACCAACGGCGAGGGCGGCCTGATGGGCCTGGACTTCTCGCCCACCTGGAACGGCACGAGCGACCAGGAGGTGTTCTTCATGCACACCTCCTCCGAGGGCAACCGCGTCGCCAAGATGAACTTCAACGGCACCGCGCTCAGCGGCTACGCCAGCGTCCTGCAGGGCATCGACAAGAACCGCTACCACAACGGCGGGCGCATCAGGTTCGGCCCCGACGGCTACCTGTACGTCGCCACCGGCGACGCCCAGCAGTCGAGCAACGCGCCCGACCTGGACTCGCTCAACGGCAAGATCCTGCGTATCACCAAGACCGGCGCGGCCGCGCCCGGCAACCCGTTCAGCACCCGCGTCTACAGCTACGGCCACCGCAACCCGCAGGGCCTGGCCTGGGACTCGGCCGGCCGGCTGTGGTCGTCGGAGCTGGGCAACTCCTCGCGTGACGAGCTCAACCTCATCCTGCCGGGCCGCAACTACGGCTGGCCGACGTGCGAGGGCAACTGCAACACCTCCGGCATGACCAACCCCAAGCACACCTGGAGCGTCGCCGAGGCCTCGCCGAGCGGCATCGCCATCGTCGGCAACACCGTCTTCATGGCGGCGCTGCGCGGCCAGCGGCTGTGGCGCATCGTGCTGAACGGCGAGAACGTCTCGACGGTCAACTCCTACTTCAACGGCACGTACGGCCGGCTCCGCGCGGTCGAGAAGGTGCCCGGCGCCAACGCCATCTGGTTCGGCTCCACCAACTCCGACAACAACGGCAGCGGCTCCGCGGACACGATCCGGCGTTCGAACATCCAGTGATCGTTCCCTGATCGCCGGCGGCCGTTCCTGCGTGACGGCCGCCGGTCCAGCCCTCCCCTGGAGCACCCCCATGCAACCCTCCCGAAGGGCCGTCATCACCGGCGCCCTGCTCGCCCCCATACCGGCGGGCGTCGTGCTGCCACCGGCGCCCGCCCCGGCCCGCACCTTCGACTCGCCCTGGGACCAGGTGCCCGCGATCCTGGCCAGGATCGTGCCGCCGACCTTCCCCGACCACACCTTCCCGATCACCGACCACGGCGCCAGACCGGACAACACGACCGACTGCACACCTGCTTTCCGCGCCGCGATCGCCGCCTGCAACGCGGCGGGTGGCGGCACCGTGCTCGTGCCCGGCGGCGGCAGGTACCGGACCGGCCAGATCCACCTCCTGTCCGGCGTGCGGCTGCATGTCGAGGCCGGGGCCACGATCAGGTTCCGCTCCGACGCGGCCTCCTACCTGCCGGCCGTGTTCACCCGCTGGCAGGGGATCGAGTGCTACAACTACTCACCCTTCATCTACGCCCGGAACCAGACGAACCTGGCGCTCACCGGCACCGGCACGATCGACGGGAACGCGGCCGCCGGGCCCTGGTTCGGCTTCGACGACCAGCGCGGCCCCGACTGGGAGCGGTTGCAGGAGATGGCCGTGGACGGCGTGCCGGTCGAGCAGCGCCGGTTCGGCGACGGCCACTACCTCAAGCCGAACATGATCCAGTTCTACGGCTGCCGGAACATCCTCGTCGAGGACCTGGACATCAGGAACCCCGCGATGTGGACCATCCACCCCGTCTTATCCCGAAATATCACCATCAGGCGGGTCAAGATCTACAGCAGGGGCGCCATGGTGGACGGCGTCGACCCCGAGTGCTCGTCCGACGTGCTCATCGAGGGCTGCACGTTCGACACCGGCGACGACGGCACGGTCATCAAGTCCGGCCGCGACACCGACGGCCGCCGCGTGGGCGTGCCGTCCACCGACATCGTCATCCGCGGCAACACGTACCACGGCCGCTGGGGCGCGATCACGGTGGGCAGCGAGATGTCCGGCGGCGTCCGCAACGTCTTCGCCGAGAACAACCGCATCCTCGCAGGCTCGAGCTACCGCTCCTTCTACGCCCTCTACCTGAAGACCAACAACCGGCGCGGCGGCACGGTCGACGGCGTCCACGTCAGGAACCTGACCGGTGGCCCGTGCGACCGGGGCGCCTTCTACGTCGACATGAACTACAGCCTCACCGGCCCCGGCCACGGCCCGATCGTCAACCCGGTCATCCAGAACGTCACCGTGGACGGACTGAACATCGCCGACTCGCCGTTCGCGATCAAGCTGTCCGGCTCGCCGGCCGGCCACCTCAGGAACGTGACGATCGCCGACAGCACCTTCACCCAGATCGACACGCCCGCTCCGCAGCTGTCCAACGCCGACAACGTGGTGCTGCGCAACGTCCGGATCAACGGCGTCCTGTACGGCACGCCGCCCCTGGGCACGCGCTACGAGGCGGAGAACGCCACGATCTCGCGGGGCGTGGTCGAGTCCAACCACGCCGGCTTCTCCGGCACGGGCTTCGTCAACTACGACAACGTGGCGGGTTCGTCCGTGGAATTCGCGGTGAACGCCACCTCGGCGGGGACGGCGACGCTCACCTTCCGCTACGCCAACGGCACGACGGCGAGCCGTCCGATGGACATCGCCGTCAACGGCGCCGTGGTGGTCACGGCCAAGGCCTTCCCTGGAACCGGCTCCTGGGCGACCTGGCAGTCCACCAGCGTCTCGGCCCCGCTCACCGCCGGGCCCAACACGGTCAGAGCCACCGCGGCCACCGCCGGCGGCGGCCCCAACCTCGACTACTTGGAGGTCACGACATGAGGGAACCCATGGAGCTGTCGCGGCGCCGGCTCGGACTCCTCGTAGGCGGGGCCGCCTTGGCCCCCCTCCTGCCTGCCCGCCCGGCCTTCGCCGCTCCCACGCTGCTGCCGACCGGGATGACCTGGCAGCTGTTGTGGTCGCCGTCGGCGAGCGCCGACGGGATGCGAGCCTGGGAGACCCTTGAGGACGACCGCGCCGACTCCCACCCGGCGGGCGCGCCGCACATCTTCCCCGAGGGGAACAACTTCCGCTTCAACATGCACACGGTCGACCGCGACACCAGCACGGACCGGCAGCGCCACGAGGTCACCGGCAACCGGACCTCCTCCGGCTACCTGCGGTGGTTGCAGGGAGAGCTGTGGCGGGTGACGTACTCGATGTACATCCCGAGCACGCTCAAGGCCACCACGACGTTCACCCACATCTTCCAGACCAAGATGCCGGGCTCGGGAACGGCGCCGATCACGGTCACCTCGCTGCGCCGGGTGGACGGCCGGCAGACCATCGAGCACAAGATCTTCGAGCCGAACATCCTGGTCGGGCGGACGGATCTGGAGCCGCTGCACAACAAGTGGATCGACATCGACTACGAGATCAAGATCGGCGACGGCTCGTCCGGCGCGGTCAGGTGGGTGGTCAGGAACGGCGCCACCACGGTCGTCGACGCGACGAGGACGGGCGTGGACACCTTCCTCGGCGACCGGGTGCGGCCCAAGTGGGGCATCTACCGGTCTCTGGGCGACACGTCCGGCTCGCTGCAGAACTGCCACCTGCTGCTGACGAACCTCAAGTCCTACAAGGCCGTCCCGGGGAACGGCGGGGGCGCCACTCGCTACGAGGCGGAGAACGCCACGATCTCGCAGGGCGTGGTCGAGTCCAACCACGCCGGCTACTCCGGCACCGGCTTCGTCAACGGTGACAACGTGGCGGGGTCGTACGTGGAGTGGACCGTCAGCGGCAGCGCCGGAGCGGCCACCCTCAGGATCCGGTACGCGAACGGCACCACCACCGCCCGCCCGGCGACGATCACCGTCAACGGCGCGACGGTCGCCGCCGACCAAGCCTTCAACGGCACCGGCGCCTGGACCACGTGGGCGACGGCCACCGTGCCGGTCACCCTCGGCTCGGGCTCCAACACGGTGCGGATCACCGCCAACACCGCGGGCGGCAATCCCAACCTGGACTACATCGAGGTGGCGCAATGAACGAGCGGCCGCACGAGGACCCCGGCCCGTTATCGGCCGAGCCCGGGGCGCCACCGGAGAGCGGGGGAACGCGCAGGGAGTTCCTGCGGTCCGCCGCGCTCGTCACGGGAGTCGCGTTCGTGGCGGGTCCGCTCGGAGAAACGCTGGTCGCGGGCCGGGCCGCCGCCGTCGCCGCGGCGGAGGCCGGCGGCGGCATCCGGCCCGCGTCCAGTACGGCCGCCGCCTCGCCGTGGGACGAGGTGCCGTCGATCCTGGCCAGGATCGTCCCGCCCACGTTCCCCGACCGGACGTTCGACATCGTCGACTACGGCGCCGTCGGGAACAACAGCACCGACTGCACCGCCGCCTTCCGCGACGCGATCGCCGCCTGCAACGCCGCGGGCGGCGGCCGGGTCCTGGTGCCGCCCGGCACGTTCCGCACCGGCGCGATCCACCTGCTGTCGAACGTGAACCTGCACGTGACCGGCACCATCCGGTTCCGCACCGACCCGGGCGCGTACCTGCCGATCGTGTTCACCCGGTGGGAGGGCATCGAGTGCTACAACTACTCGCCCTTCATCTACGCCAACGGCAGGACCAACATCGCGATCACCGGCACGGGCGTCATCGACGGCAACGCGCCGGCGGGCGAATGGTCGTCCTGGGGCGGCGGGGGTGACGACCGGGACCAGCTGCGCGAGTGGGGCGCGAACGACCACCCGGTCGAGCAGCGCCGGTTCGGGGCCGGGCACCGCCTGCGGCCCAACATGATCGGCTTGTACGACTGCGCGAACGTCCTGGTCGAGGGCCTCGACCTGCGCAACCCGGCCATGTGGACCCTGCATCCGGTCTACTGCACGAACGTCACGGTCAGGAACGTCACCTTCTACAGCACCAACTCCCAGGGCGACGGCTGCAACCCCGACTCCTGCACCGACGTGCTCATCACCGGCTGCAGGTTCAACACCAACGACGACTGCATCCCCGTCAAGTCCGGCCGCGACCGCGACGGCAGGAGGGTGAACAAGCCGTCCCAGAACATCGTGGTGCGCGACTGCAAATTCTCCGGCCGCTGGGGCGGCATCACGGTCGGATCGGAGATGTCGGGCGGCGTCAGGAAGGTGTTCGCCGAGGACTGCGTCTGCAACGCGGCCGACTTCCCGGGCCGCTATCCGGTCAAGTACGCGCTCTACGTCAAGACCAGCTTCAACCGGGGCGGCTTCGTCGAGGACGTCCACCTGCGCCGCATCACGGGCCGCGACCTCGAACGCGACGCCCTCTACATCACGATGAACTACGAAACATCCGGAAACATCCCCCCGACCGTCAGGAACTTCACCGTCGACGGCATGACCATCGACGGCGGGCGCTCGGCATACAACATCGACGGCCGGAGCGCCAGGCACATCCAGAACGTGACGATCTCCAACAGCACCTTCACCGGGATGAGCAACTCCGGCAACACCGCCGACTACGTCGACGACCTCCAGCTGATCAACGTGTTCCACAACGGCCGGGACATCTCCACCCAGCCCTCCCCCGGCGCCCGCCACGAGGCGGAGAACGCGACGATCTCGCAGGGCGCGGTCGAGTCCAACCACGCAGGCTACTCGGGCACGGGGTTCGTCAACTCCGCCAACGTGGCAGGCGCCTCCGTCGGGTTCGCGGTGACCGCGGAGACGGCCGGCACCAAGACGCTCACGGTCCGCTACGCCAACGGCACCGCCACGAACCGTCCCTACTCGGTCACGGTCAACGGCACGGTCGTCGCGTCCGCCGTCGACGCTCCCGGCACGGGCGCGTGGAGCACCTGGGCGTCGAGCACGGTGGCCGTCTCCACCGTCGCCGGCGCCAACACCATCCGGCTGACCGCCACCACGGCGGGCGGCCTGCCCAACCTCGACTACGTGGAGATCCGGCCATGACCTCCCTCCGCCGGGCCCTGCTGGTGTGCGCCCTCGCCCTGCTCGGCCTGACTCCCCAGCCCGCGAGCGCCGCCGCCGAGTTCAACGTCCGCGACCACGGCGCCACCGGCAACGGCTCCACCAACGACGACGACGCGATCGACCGGGCCATCAACGCCGCCAGCGCGGCGAACGGCGGCATCGTCGTCTTCCCCGCGGGCACCTACCGTTCCCGCACCATCCACCTGAAGAGCAACGTCACGATCCGCCTCGACGCCGGCGCCACGGTACGGGCGGCCAGCAGCGGCATGGACGCCCCCGAGTCGAACCCGTACGACGACTACCAGGACTTCGGCCACAGCCACTTCAACAACTCGCTGTTCGTCGGCCGCGGCGTCACCAACGTGCACTTCACCGGCTCCGGCACCATCGACGGCGACGGCAACCTGTCGACCAGCAACTCGCCGCCCTCCGGCGCGGGCAACAAGGCCATCGCCCTCACCGAATGCGCGAACGTCAGCATCACCGGCATCTCGATCCGCCGCGGCGGCCACTTCATGGCCCTGCTCAACGGCTGCCACGACGTCCTGATCGACAACCTCAGGACGTACTACGCCGACGAGGGCGTCCGCGACGGGATCAACCTGATCAACAGCTGGAACGTCACCCTCCAGAACAGCCGCATCGAGTCCGGCGACGACGCCATCGCGCTGAAGAGCGACTACGCGCTCGGCCACACGTACACGAGCCAGAACATCCGCGTCCGGGACACCACGGTGTACTCCCACGAGAACAACGCCCTGCAGTTCGGCTCCGAGACCTGCGGGAACTTCCGCGACATCCGTTTCGACGACATCACCGTGCTGGGCGGCGGCAAGGCCGGGATCGGCATCGTCTCCATGGACGGCGCGATCATCGAGGACGTCCACTACACCGACATCTCGCTGACCAAGACGACGACCCCGATCTTCATGAAGATCGGCGAGCGCCGCCGCTGCCCCGGCTCGCCGCCCGCGGGCCGGATCAGGGACATCCACCTCACCAACGTCACCGGCGTCGACCTGACCGCGCCCGAACCGTCGGGCACCACCGGCGGGCCGGAGCTGACCAGCACCATCACCGGCACGCCCGCGGTCGACATCGGCCCGGACATCACACTCGACAACGTCCGGCTGACCGTCCCCGGCGGCCATCCCGCCTCCGACGCCAACCGGGTGCCGGGCGAGTTCCTCACCACGTATCCGCCGCGCGACTACGGCACCCGCCCGTCCTTCGGCCTCTGGGCCCGCCACGTCCGGGGCCTGGCCGTCGGCAACGGCTCGGCCGTGCGCTTCGAGGACAATGACAACCGGCCCGCGTTCATCGTGGACGACGGCTCGGACGTCCGCCTCGACGTCACCGCCCAGCGGGGCTCCGGCAGCGCGTACGACGTCGGTGTCAGCGGCATCACCGGCTACGCGGTGAGCGGCGCGAACACATCCGGCGGCACGTTGCGCGTGCGCGCGACCGACTCCACGCCGATCCCCGGCGACCCCGTCAGCCTGTACGGCGAAGCCGAGTCGGGCACGGTGACCGCGCCGATGCAGACCCTTCAGGACCCGGCCGCCTCCGGCGGCTCCTACGTCAGCGTCGCCCCCGGCTCCAACAGCAAGACGGCCGCGCCCGCCACCGGCCACGCCACCCTGTCCTTCGCCGTCCCCCGCGCCGGCACGTTCACGGTGTGGGCCAGGGTGATCGCCGCCACCGACGGCGACGACTCCTTCTGGGTCCGCTCCGACGGCGGCACGTGGAGCAACTGGAACGGCATCCCGCTCGGCACGAGCTGGCACTGGGCGCGGCTTCCCGTCACCTACGCCCTCAGCGCGGGCGACCACACCCTCACCTTCGCCTACCGCGAGGACGGCGCCCGCCTGGACCGGGTGGCCATCTCGAACGACCCGGCGTTCATTCCCTCCGACGGGACCTCTTAGAGGAGGCCGCACATGTCCCGTGCGCCCCGTACCGCCCTGCTCGCCGCACTCACCCTCGTCCTCGGCCTGCTCACCGCCACCCCGGCCAGGGCCGACCTGCAGCATCCGCGCCAGGCCTTCCTGCGGGCCTCCGTCGGAGGGCTGTTCCTGCACTGGGGCATGCGCACCTCGCCCGCGCACACCAGCTGCTCCGCCTGGGAGAACGCCGTCACCAGCGGCGGCTGGGATCCGGACTACTGGGTGGGCGAGGCCAGAAAGCTCCACGTCCAGTACATCGTGCTGGCCACCTTCCACAGCCGGCTCGGCTACGCGCGGCCGTATCCCTCGGCCATCCCCGGGTCCTGCCGTACCAGCAGGGACCTGCTCGGCGAGCTGATCGAGGCCGCCGACGCGCAGGGGCTGAAGGTCATCCACTACATGACCGACGACCCGCAGTGGTGGAACGAGGGGCTCGGCTCCGGCCAGTCGTGGCTGGACTCGGAGGCCTTCTCCGACCACGTCGGGCACGACGTCGACCTGCACACCCGTGACGGGTTCGGCGAGTTCAGCTACCTGCAGTTCTTCGAGCAGATGCAGCGCTACCCGAAGCTGGCCGGGTTCTGGATCGACAACGACAACGCCTACTGGGAGCGCAACGACCTCTACGAGAAGATCCACCAGCAGCGCCCCGACATGACGCTCAGCAACAACAACGAAGACACCCCCGAAATGGACATGATCAGCAATGAGCAGAAAACGGGGATGACGCCGGCCTACGACTATCCGCAGGCGGTCTACACGGCGGCGCCCCGGCTCATCGAGGCCGACTTCAAGCTCCCCACCAGCGGCCCCTGGTGGTACGGCGGCTCCGACCAGGCCGTCGACCACAAGCTGACGCTCGGCCGGCTGATCACCAACGCGGGCTCGTCGGTCAAGGCGCTGATGGCCGAGACCCCGATGAAGGCCGGGCGGATGCCGCCCGCGCAGGAGGCGTTCAACGATTTCGCCGAGGGCTACCTCGGCGCGATCCGGGAGTCGCTGCACGGCACCGAGGGCGGCGGCTACATGTACGGCGGCCTCGACCCGGGCTTCTGGAACAACGGCGCGCACGGCGTCACCACGATCAGCAAGACCGACCCGAACCTGCACTACGTCCACGTCCTGACCCGCCCGTCGGGCGGCACGCTGTCGCTGCGCGACAACGGCTACCGGATCAGCTCGGTGACGAACCTGCGTACCGGGGCGGCGGTGGCCTTCACCCAGGCGGGCGGCACCCTGACGCTGAGCGGGATCGCGTCGTGGGACCCGTACGACACCGTGTTCAAGGTCGTCTCCAGCGGCCGGGAAGGCATCCACGCCGGCGTCACCCTGTCCGCCTCGGCCTCCGCGAGCGGCCATCCGGCCGCGCACGCCGGTGACGGCGACTACCTGACCTACTGGGACGCCACGTCGGCGGGCACCGTGTCGCTCCGCTTCGACCTCGGCTCGGCCAAGCCGATCCGCTACCTCGGCATCAACCAGCGCGAGGACTCCACCACATACCCGGCGTCGAACTCGGCCCGCGTCAACGGCTACCGCGTCTACGTCAGCGCCGACGGCACCGACTGGGGCAGCCCGATCAAGACCGGGAACCTGCCCAACCACCGCGGCGTCCAGATCATCGACGTGCCCGCCACCACGGCCAGGCACGTGCGGCTGGAGAAGACGAGCAGCCACGGCATCGCCAGGTTGCGCGTGGACGAGGCGTGGATCGGCGGCCGGTACGCGGGCACCGCCGGCACCCGCCACGAAGCCGAGGACGCCACGATCGGCCAGGGCGCCGTCGAGTCCAACCACGCCGGCTACTCCGGATCCGGCTTCGTCAACGGCGACAACGCGGCGGGGTCGTACGTGGAGTGGACGATCCCCTCGCCCGCGGCGGGAAACGCGACGATCGCGCTGCGCTACGCCAACGGCACCACCGCGAACCGCCCGATGACGATCACGGTGAACGGCGCCACCACCCTGACCCGCGACTATCCCGGCACCGGCGCCTGGTCCACCTGGGCCACCGACACCTTCACCGTCCCGCTCACCGCCGGGACCAACACCCTGCGGATGACCGCCACGACCGCGGGCGGCAACCCCAACCTCGACTGCGTCGACGTCACGACAGGAGGCCTCTCATGAGAGCGACCCTCGCGGCCCTGCTGCTGGTCGCCACGGGCCTGGTCCTGCCCGCGGGACCGGCCGCCGCCGTCTCCGACAACGGGCTGTCGATCAGGCCCGCCATGGGCTGGAGCAGCTGGAGCTTCATCCGCCGCTGGCCCACCGAGGCCAAGATGAAGGCCCAGGCGGACGCGCTGGTCAGCAGCGGCCTGGCCGCCAAGGGCTACATCTACGTCAATCTCGACGACTTCTTCCAGAAGTGCGACGCCAACGGCTTCGTCGTCGACTCCTACGGCCGATGGGCCGTCGACACCGCCAAGTTCCCGTCCGGGATCAAGGCGCTGGCGGACTACGTGCACGACAAAGGGTTGAAGTTCGGCTTCTACGTCACCCCCGGCATCGCCAAGAACGCCGTCACCGCCAACACGCCGGTCGAGGGCACCTCGTACCGGGCACAGGACATCGCGGACACGACGCAGACGCACAAGAACTACAACTGCAAGAACATGTACCGGCTCAAGCACTCCCACCCCGGCGCCCAGGCGTTCATCAACTCCTGGGCGAACCAGATGGCCTCCTGGGGCGTGGACTACCTCAAGATCGACGGCGTGGACGCCACCACGATCGCCGACGTGGAGGCGTGGGACCGGGCGCTGCGCCAGACCGGCCGGCCCATCAACTTCGCCCTCTCCAACAACCTGCCCATCGCCCAGGCCACCACCTGGAAGCGGCTCGCGAACAGCTGGCGTACCCAGGGCGACGTCGAGTGCTACTGCGGGTCAGGACCGAACGGCAGCGGCTACCCGCTGACCGACTGGGCGCACGTGTCGAGCCGGTTCAACTCGGCGGCGTCCTGGCAGCCGTACGCGGGGCCCGGCGGCTGGAACGACTACGACTCGCTGCAGATCGGCAACGGCGACCAGGTCGGGCTCACCGCCGACCAGCGCCGCTCGCACTTCACGCACTGGGCGATGGCCGCCAGCCCGCTGCTGCTCGGCACCGACCTGACCGCGCTCACCTCGGTCGACCTGGCCATGCTGCGCAACGACCGGCTCATCGCGGTCAACCAGGACGGCGTCGCCGCGCAGCGCGTCGTCAACAGCGGCGTGAACCAGGTGTGGCGCAAGCGCGAGTCGAACGGCGACTACATCGTCGCCCTGTACAACACCGGCACATCGGGCAACTCCACGGTGAGCGTCACCTGGTCTCAGGTGGGCTTCACCGGGCCCGCCACGATCACGAACCTGTGGTCCGGCGCGTCGGAGGGCACCGCGGCCTCCTCCTACAGCGCCACGCTGCGCCCCGGCGAGACCCGCCTCATCCGCGCCAGGCCCCTCGCCGCCCAGCGCTACGAGGCCGAGGACGCGACGATCTCCCAGGGCGCCGCCGAATCCAACCACGCCGGCTTCTCCGGCACCGGCTTCGTGAACTACGTCAACGTGACCGGCTCGTACGTGGAGTTCACCGTGAACGCCGCCGCGCCCGGCACCGCGACGCTCACCCTGCGCTACGCCAACGGCACCACCGCGAACCGCCCGATGACCGTCACGGTCAACGGCGCCACCACCCTGACCCGCGACTATCCCGGCACCGGCGCCTGGTCCACCTGGGCCACCGACACCTTCACCGTCCCGCTCACCGCCGGGACCAACACTGTCCGGGCCACCGCCACCACCGCCAACGGCGGCCCCAACGTCGACTATCTGGAGGCCGCCTTCGAGGGGACGTAGCGCTTCAGAAACCGATGAACTCCGGCGCCTGGACGACGGCCCCCAGCCCGCCGTCCAGCGTGGGGGAACGCCCGCCCTCGCCGGTGCCGCGGAGGCCGTGACCCCCCACGTGGCGGGCGGCCATGGAGCCGGCATCACGCAGACGTTATCGTCTGCTCTGTGATCCGCGCCGTGGTGATAGATGTGGACGACACGCTCTGCCTCACCGAGGCCGCGTGTTTCGGGCTCGAGAACGACGTCCTGGCGCGCCTCGGCCGCGGGCCGATGTCCCGGGCCGTCCACCTGTCCACGTGGGGGCAGCCCTTGCTCGATGCGATGCCGCGGCGCTCCCCCGGTCTCGACCTCGAGGCGTTCGCCGCCGTCCATCAGATCGTGCTCCGGGAGTACGTGGCGGCCGGCCTGCTGGACGTCGTCGCGCGAGAGAACCTCCATGCACTCGACGAGCTCGCCGCCGCGGGTCGCAGCGTCATGCTGCTGACCTCACGCACCGAAGCCGAGGTGGAGCACCTTCTGGCACCGGACCATGCGCTCGCCGGTCGGGTCGCCGCCGTCTACCACGCGGGAAACATGCGCTTCCGCAAGCCCGACGGCCGCGCCTTCGACGAGCTTCTGGCCGCCACCGGCCTGGAGCCCCGCCAGTGCCTGTACGTGGGCGACTCCCCCGGCGACGCCCAGGCCGCCAACGGCGCCGGTCTGCGCTTCATCGCCTGCCTGCAAAGCGGCCTCAGACGACGCGCCGACTTCGGCTCCCACCAGGTCGACGCGTTCATCGGCACGTTTCCCGAGATCGTCGATGCCGTGACACGCCTGGAGGCTGTCGCGACGCCTCAACCGCTTCAGGTTGAACCGCGCTCCGGCGCGTAGGGTGCCGGCCGATGAGTTTCGCCGCTCGCGCTGGTCTCCATGATGAGCATCGAGAAGGAGCGACCCCATGACCCAGCCCAAGACCCACACCCTCGAAGTGCCCGGCGGCGTCCTGACCTATGACGTGCGAGAGGTGGAGGCGAGCACCGGTCCGATCCTGCTCATGATCGGATCGCCGATGGACGCCAGCGGGTTCACCAGCCTCGTCGGCCACTTCCAGGACCGTACGGTGGTGACCTACGACCCGCGCTGGACCGGGCGCAGCAGGCGGACCGACGCCCCCCGCGAGGCGACGCCCGACCTGCACGCCGACGACCTGCACCGGCTGATCGACGCGCTCGGCGGCGGGCCGGTGGACGTCTTCGCCAGCAGCGGCGGCGCCGTCAACGGGCTCGCGCTGGTGGCCCGGCATCCGGAGCAGGTGCGTACGCTCGTGGCGCACGAGCCCCCGGCCGCCCAGGCGCTGCCGGACCGCGAGCAGGCACTGGCCGCGGTGGTGGACATCCGCAAGACGTACGACCGGGAAGGTTTCGGACCGGCGATGGTGAAGTTCATCGCGGTCACCAGCCTGCGGGGCAACATTCCGCCCGATTTCGCCGATCAGCCCGTTCAGAGCCCGGCCTCTTTCGGGCTGCCGACGGAGGACGACGGTTCCCGCGACGACGTGATGTTCGGGCAGAACCTCATGACGTGTACGCACTACGAGCACGACTTCGAGGCACTACGCGCGGCGCCGACCCGCATCGTCGTCGGCGTCGGAGCCGAATCGGAGGGGGAAATGGCCCACCGCTGCGGCCTGGCGGTCGCCGAGCGCCTCGGCACCAAGCCGGTGACCTTTCCCAGCCACCACGGCGGCTTCCTCGGTGACGGGTTCGGCATGAAGGGCGACCCGGACGCCTTCGCCGTCACGCTGCGCCAGGTCCTGGCCGAGTAGGGCCGGCAGCGTTCCGGTCACGCTCGCGACGACTCCGCCCCGGGCGTGACCGGAACCGGACGGGTGCGAAGGCGCGGCGGTTTGACACCGCGGCGTAGCGCCGGAAATGATCTGTGCGCACAAGTGAATCGACGAAGTCAGCGCCGTGGTGGCAGGTGGGTGCGCTGTCGTGTTCGCGCATGTCGCGAACACGACCAACACCCACAGGAGGTTTCATGTCCCACCACCGTCCCGACGTTGACGTCATCGTGGTCGGCGCAGGTATGGCCGGGCTCGTGTGCGCGGACCGTCTCCGCCGCCGCGGGGTCGAAGTCCTTCTCGCCGAGGCCCGTGACCAGGTCGGTGGCCGTACGGCCGGAATCGAGGTCGACGGCGAGACCGTCGACCTCGGCGGGCAGTTCATAGGACCGGGCCAGGACCGGATGTACGCGCTGGCCGCTGAGCTCGGCGTGGCCACCTTCCCGACGCACACCGCGGGCGCGAACGTCCTCGAGACCGAGGCCGGACGGTCGCGCCGGTTCCGCGGCATGGTGCCGAAACTCGGTCCGCTGACGCTGCTGGACGTGGCCCGCGCCCAGTCCCGCCTCGACCGGCTCGCCCGTACCGTCGATGCCGAGGCTCCGTGGCGTGGCCCGGACGCGGCGGCGCTCGACGGGCGAACTCTGCAATCCTGGATCGACCGCACGCTCAAGACCCGGGGCGGGCGCCGGTTCCTGGTCCTTGCCTGCCGGGCGATCTGGGCCTGCGAACCGAGCGAGTTGTCGCTGTTGCACGCGCTGTTCTACGTGAAAGCCGCGGGCAGTCTGGCGGCGGTGACCGACGTCGAAGGAGGCGCGCAGCAGGACCGGCTGGACGGCGGGGCATACGGCCTGGCCGCCAGGCTCGCCGGGCGGCTGGGCACCGCGATCCGGCTGAACGCGCCGGTCCAGCGGATCGAGCAGGACGATTCCGGTGTCGTGGTCACCGCCGACGACGGGACCGCGTGGCGGGCCGGCCACGCGGTGGTCGCGGTCCCTCCCCCGCTCGCGGCCCGGATCACCTTCCGCCCGCCGCTGCCGGCCGCGCGCGACAACCTGCTGCAGCGACTCCCGATGGGCAGTGTGATCAAGTACGTCGCCGGCTACCCTGAACCGTTCTGGCGGCAGGCCGGCCTGAGCGGCACCGCCCTCAGCCTGCGCGGCCCGGTCGCGATGACCGTCGACAGCAGCCCGCGGTCCGGGCGACGCGGCGTACTGATCGCCTTCGTCACCGGCACCCCCGCCCGAGACCTCGCCACGCGCTCCCCCGCGGAACGCCGGGCGACCGTTCTCGACGCGCTCGGCCGCCTGTTCGGCCCGCAGGCCGCCACGCCGGTGAGCTTGGTCGAGCGAAACTGGAACGAGGAGACGTTCGCCCGCGGCGCCTACGCGGCGGTGTTCCCGCCGGGTGCGTGGACCCAGCTCGGTTCCGCGTTGCGTGCGCCCGTCGGCCGGATCCACTGGGCGGGCGCGGAGACCTCGCCGCGCTGGTACGGCTACATCGACGGCGCGGTGCGATCGGGAGAAGCGGCCGCGGACGCGGTGACGCGGGCCATCCGCACCGCGCCGGCACGCGGCCGGCCCTCCTGAGCCACGCGGGCCGCCGGGTCAGCGGTGGCCCGTGCGGCCCGCCTCCTCGGGCACCGGTACGCCTGCCGCTGCCGTGCGGCGCTCGCCGCGTGGACGCAGCCCGAACCAGATGAGGACCACGCTGGCGAGCGTCACCGCCACGTCCACGCTCAGCGCGAGATGGATACCGGCCAACTCCACGCTCTGCGTCGCGGCGAGCGCGCTCAGGATCGGGATGCCGACGGTGATGGCCACCTGCTGGGTCATCGAGGTCAGCCCCGTGGCCAGGCCCTGCTCCTCGTCGGCCAGCCCCGAGGTCCCCGTCACGGTGTACGCCACGATGCAGGTGACGTGCCCGAAGAACCCGACGAACAACGCCGGGATCAGGACCATGAGCGCCGCCCGGTCGGCACCGAGGAAGACCAGCGGGAGGGTCGCCAGGCCTTGGACGGCCAGGCCCACGGTCAGGACCGCGCGGTTGCCGAAGCGTCCGATGACGCGTCCGGCGATCACTCCGGCGGCCACGGCCGCCAGGCCGGGGACACCGAAGATCAGGCCGGTGACCAGCGGGGAGAGGCCCAGGATCTTCTGCAGGTAGAGCGTCGTCAGGAAGATCATGGCGGGCTCCATGATGAAGATCACGAACCCGGCGTAGTTGCCCCACTTCACCGTGGGCCGCCCGAGGATGCGTACCGGGGCGAGCGGCGCTGGAGAGCGCAGCTCGATCCTCCAGAACGCGGCCAGCAGCAGCACACCGACGACGGCTGAGGGGAGGTTCCTCTCGATGACCCCGTAGATCACGGCCAGCAGGCCGCCGGTCACGGTCACCGCTCCGGGCAGGTCGAGTCTCCCCCGGTCGGGGACTCTGCTCTCGCTGATCAGGTAGGGGGTGAGCACCAGAATGACGACGGCGACCGGAACGTTGATGAAGAACGCGGCGCGCCAGCTGAGCAGGCTGACCAGGGTGCCGCCGACCAGGGCGCCGACGGTGAAGCCGCCGGAGAGCAGCGCGCCGTTGAGCCCCAGGACGCGCTCACGCAGGGAACCTTCTGTGAAGGTGGTGGTGAGCAGGGACAATCCCGCGGGCAGGGCCATCGCGGTGGCCAGGCCCTGCAGCGCTCGGGCGGTCAGCAGCATCTCGGGGTTGGCGGCGAGGCCGCCGAGCAACGAGGCCCCGGTCAGCAGGACCATGCCGGACAGGAACAGCCGGCGGCGGCCGAACAGGTCCGCCATCCGGCCGAACAGCAGGGTGAAGCCGGCGGCGGGCAGCGCGTAGGCGGAGGTGATCCAGGGCAACCCGGTCACTCCCAGCCCGACGCCCGCGCCGACCTCCGGCAGCGCCACGTTCAGGATCGAGAAGTCGACGGACAGCATGAATCCCGAACCGATCAGAACGAACAGGGTCAACCACTGCCGGCCGCTGATGGGTGGGGGCGCGATGGTGCCGGTGGACATGCGTAGGGTTCCCTTCGTCAAGGATCTTCAAGAACCCGCTGTCGTCAACGATCAGCACGCAGCCCGGCCGCACCGCCCTGACGAGTCGTCAGCCCCTGACGTTCACAACGGGCACCCTGGCCAGGCGCGAACAGGCACCTGGCCAGGGGAATGAGAAAGTGCGGCTGGAGCCCGCTAGTGCGGATCCTGCTCCGCCGCCTCGGCGATGCGCTTGATGGCCGCCAATCGCCGATCCCAGTCGGCCGCGAGCGCGGCCATCCACTGCGCGGTCGCGTCCAGCGCCGCGGGCCGCACCGCGTACCGCACCTCGCGGCCGACCCGGCTGCCGGTAACCAGCCCGGCGGCGTCGAGGACGGTGAGGTGCTTGACCACCGCCTGCCGCGAGACGGGAAGTCGTTCGGCGAGCGTCGTCGCGGTGGCCTCGCCCTGCGCGGCGAGGAGATCGAGCAGCTGACGTCGCGTCGGGTCGGCCAGCGCGACGAGGACGCTGTCGACCGCCCCGGCGGCGTCGCGACGTTCGTCCGTCACACGGACGGCTGCTCGGCGCGCTTCTTGAACGCGTCGAGCACCTGAGGCCAGCCGCTGGTGTTGTCCTTCAGCGCCTGGCGGCGCAGGTCCTCGGACCCGGCCAGCGCGGCGAACCCGCTCTCGACGACGCGGAGCCGCGTCTGGCCGTCCTCCGTGGTCAACGTGATCTCCACGAGGGTGCTGTTGTCCTCGCGCAGCTCTTGCCCGGCGAACGCGCTGGCCCAGCGGTACGCCACGTACGTCGGCGGCTCGACCTTCTCCACGCGCACCGGGAAATCGCCGTACTCGGTATTCTTCGCCACGATCGACTCGCCTTCCTTGGCCACGGTGCCGGCCAGACTCCCCTCGTCGGCCACCCAGAACCCGGGTTCGGTCACCAGCGACCAGACCCGCTCCAGGGGTGCCGCTATCAGGATTTCGCGTTCGATCCGATCCTCGCTCATGAGGAGACTCCTTCACTACCGCCTTTTGTGTGCAACCTCAGAGTTGCACATCAGTCCCACAAAGCGCAACCCGAGGGTTGCGCTTCCGTTGTGCAGTCCGGCCACCCGGACGCCCTGGCCGGCGAGCTGCACGCACAGGGCGATGATGAGCGGCCACTGCGCGGACCTGGCGGCGCAGGGGACACCGATCCCCGGTGTGCACCGATCGCCGGGGAAGCCGGCCCACGACAGGCCGGACAGGATGACGAGGATCACCCCCGCCGCCGTCGGCCGCGACCTGAGGCGCGAAGGCGCGGACCACCGAGAGAGCGCCGAAGTAGTGGATGTCCGTCTCCAGGCGGATGTCGTTCAGGTCGCCTGCGAGCAGACGGGCGCCACCCAACCTCCGGCCAAGGCCCGCGTCTCGAAAGCAGGGTGCGACTCAGCCCCATCCGGGGTCCTGTGCCAGCTTCTCGGCGATCCGGTCGTGGAAGCTCTTGCGTGCGAGGGCCTGCTCGATATCGGCGACGACCCGCGAGAGCGGATAGGGGATCTCGCTCTCCAGGTCGGCGATGGCGGCCTCGGTGGCGCGCCACTCCGCCGCCAGGCGATCGACGATGTCGCGGGCTTTGCCGGTGAGCGTCACCTTTTTGCTGCGCGCGTCTTCGCCCGCGACAGTCTGGACCCAGCCGGCCGCGCGCATGGCGGCCACTTTCTGGCTGAGTGCCGAATGCGTCCGGTTGACCGACTCGGCCAGTTCGGTGATGGTCATCGGCCCGCAGGCGTGAAGCCGGAGCAACTCCATCACGAAGCTCGGCTTGAGCCCGTCGATCTGTCCATCGGAGTAGATCTGGGCGATGTCCGCATCCATTGATGCCTGGAGAAGTCGCAGAGGGCGCCAGAGGCTCTGCTGGGTGGGGTCGAGCGCATGGGAGTCCGCCATACGTGGATTATTACAGCGTTTATATAAGCACTGTTAGGTTGGGGCGCCGTCCCGGACTGCGAGGCGACGGCAAATGAGACGAGGCCCGCCGCAGAGTTACACGCGCGCCAAGCGCGAGCGCCGCGAACAGCGCGAGAACACCGCCCGGACATCGTCTTGCGAGCAGTCGATCGGGTCCGAACTGCTGTTCGTGGCGTGCGCGATCGGGCTGCGCCGGGTGCTGAGCCCGGCGGCGGGCCGGGGCGGCGCTTGGGGACCGCGGCTGGTAGGCGTCTTCGGAGCCGGGATGGTCGCCGCGGCCGTGTTCTCCGCCGACCCCGCCGACGGCTTCCCGCCGGGAACGCCGACCGGCCCGCCCACGAGCATCAGCTGGCAGGGAGGCGTGCACTTCCTCGTCGCGGGGGTCGCCTTCCTCTCGCTGGTCGCCGCGTGCTTCATCTTCGCCCGGCGGTTCGCCGCGGCCGGCCGTCGCGGCTGGGCGGCCTTCAGCACGGTGACCGGCGCGTTCTTCCTGGCAACCTGGATCTCGATCTTCGCGCTTCAGGGAGCGCGTGCGGCCAACATCGCCTTCGCCGTCGCGATCGCGCTCGCCCTGGCATGGACGTCGCTCCTGGCCGCGCACCGGCTGGGCCGGCCCGGCCGTGAGTGAGGGTGGTGATGGCCAGGCCGGCGGCGGCCAGGGGTGATGATCTCCCGGTTGCTAGTAGCGGCCGAGGGTGCCGCGGTGTCGGGCGAGGTGTTCGAGCCGGTTGAACAGGACCACCCCGGCGGCCGTGACGAGCAGCGGCTGGGCCAGCAGCCAGCCGAGACCCCAGCCGGTGGGGAGGGCCGCCAGGGAGTGCCCGCCGAGCAGGATGTCGCGCATCGCCTCGATTCCGGGCGCGATGGGAACGACCAGCCGGCTGAGGAAGGCGATCGGGTCGGGCATGGCGGCCAGGGGAACCAGGGTGCCTCCGGCGATGGCGTAGACGGCCACGGACAGCTGGGGGATGATCTCGATGCGTTTGAACACCAGGGTCAGCCCGCAAAGGATCAGGGCCAGCCCGCAGGTGCCCAGCACGATGGCGGCCAACGGCACGATCACCTGCGCGTCCAAGGGCAGGTGCCCGCCTTGCACGGTGATGGCGGTGGCGCCGGCGGCCAGGACGGCCAGCGCGGTGGGCACGGCCGAGATCGCGGCGGCGACCTGCCGGCCGAGAACGAGCGCGGCCGAGGGCAACGGGGTCAGGTAGGTCTGTTCCAGCACGCCGGACTGGATGTCGCCCAGGTAGCTCCAGAACACCCGGTTGACCTGCTCGTGGATGAAGGTCAGCGCCACCATGCCGAGCAGCACCGGCAGCAGCAGGTCCGCACGTAGCTGCCCGCGTCCCATGAACAGCACGATGAGCAGGTAGAACAGCGGAAAAGTGATCATCTGGATGAGGACTTCGCGCCATCCGGCGAGCAGGTTGAGCAGGCCCTTGCGGACTTCGGCGGCGAATCCGCGGGCGAAGGTCATGACGACTCCAGGGCTCGGCGGTGGTTGCGGACGAACAGCAGGCCGGCGACGGCGGTGAGCGCGAGGGTGTGGGCGAGCAGCCAGGGCAGGGTGCCGCCGGTCCAGAGCCGGGTCAGGGTCCGGCCCTCGAACAGCGTCTGGGCGAGCGCTTCGACGCCCAGCGTGGTGGGCAGCACTCTGGCCGCCGCGGCCAGCCAGTCCGGATACAGGGCCAGCGGCAGGAACGAACCGTTGAGCAGCAGCACCAGCGAGGTGAACAGCGACTGCAGGGCGCCGATCATCGGGGAGACCAGGGCGAGGGCGGCCAGCAGGAAAGTGAAGGCCAGCGTGTTGATCCCCAGGAGCACGGCGGGCAGGAGCGCCGCCCAGCGCAGGGGGATCGTGATCCCGGCCACCAGCATCGGGACGAGAGCGGCGACGACGGCCACGGCCAGCCCGAACACCGAGGCGGTGATCAGCCGGCCGAGCATCGGCAGCCATGGCGGCGCCGGTGTCATCTGAGCCTGGGCGAAGGTGCCGGCACGTTTCTCCTCGATGAGGTCGGCCACCATCACCAGGCCGGCGTACTGCAGGAACCAGTAGCCGCCGATCGCGACCAGGGTCTGCGGCAGCAGGTCGTGGCGCAGCTCGCCCTGGCCCAGGACGAGCTGCAGGCCGAGGTACATCATGGTGCTGATCAGCAGCGTGATCACATGCCCGGCGGGGTGGGCGAGCTGGACGCGCAGCCCCTTGCCGATCTCGGCGCGCAGGACGTCATGCATGGGACGGCTCGTTCACCAGGGCGAGGAACACGTCCTCCAGACCGGGCTGCACCTGCGTCAGCGACTCCAGGACGGCTCCCTGCGCGCGCAGCCGCTCGACCACCTCATAGACCTCGCTCGGCTCATTCACCCGCACGCTGATGGTGGTGACGCCCTCCCGGGTGACGGCGTCGAAGCCGGGCGGCACGGCGCCCTCGACGCGGATCTCGTACCGGTCGCGTTCTCGGAAGCGGGCCAGCAGCTCACGCGTGGGCAGGTCGGCCACGAGCCGCCCCTCACGCATGACGGCCACCCGGTCGCACAGTTCCTGGGCCACGTCGAGCTGGTGGGTGGTGAGCAGGATGGTGGTGCCGAGTTCGCGGGCCTGCTCGGCGATCCAGTTCTTGACGGTGCGGGTGGCCTCGACGTCGAGGCCGATGGTCGGCTCGTCCAGCAGGACGATCGGCGGGTCGGCGATCAGGGCGGCGGCGATCGCGACCTTCTGCTGCATACCGCGGGAGAAACCGCCGACCTTGTCGTGGCGCCGCTCCCACAGGCCCAGATCGGTCAGCAGATCCTGGGCACGCTCGGCGACCCGGGCCTTGCGCAGGCCCTTGAGCCGGCCGAAGTACAGCAGGTTCTGCCAGGCCGAAAGACTCCAGTAGACGTTGCGCGAGCCTTCCAGCACGGCACCGAACTGTGCCATGGCGGCCGAACGTTGCCGGGACACCTCGAAGCCGCCCAGCCGGACCCGGCCCGAGGTCGGGGTCAGCAGCCCGGCCAGCATCTTGATGGTGGTGGTCTTGCTCAACCCTCGATTCCGACGCTTCTCCCGCATACGCTGTGACCAGCGGTCAAGCACAAGGGAGCACGGGACATGGCGAAGCGAGCGGCAATCCTGGCAAGGATCTCCGATGCCGAGATCGATGAGACGGCCGGTGTCGATGATCAGGTGGCGGACATGCGGAAGTACGTCGCTTCCCGTGGCTGGACTCTCGACGAAGCACACATCTTGATCGAGAACGACACGAGCGCGTACAAGGTCGATAAGCGCACCGGCCGAACCAACCGGCCGAAGTTCCACAAGGCGAACGACCTCCTTCGGACGCGCGCCGTTGACGTGCTCGTGGTGCTCGACATTGACCGGCTCGCCCGTCAGCCCCGAGACCTCGAAGACACGATCGACATCGTGACCGGCTCGGGGTTCGCGGTGACGTGCGAGAGCCTGACGGGGTCATGTCAGCTCACCGACGATTCCGGGATCATGGTCGCTCGGATCATGTGTGCCGCCGCGAACAAGTCGAGCCGGGACACCGCGCGCCGCGTGAGCCGTGCTCGGCAGCGTCAGGCCGAAGAAGGCACGTTCGGGGGCGGCCGACGTCCCTACGGCTTCGCCGACGACGGCGTGAGCCCGATCGAGTTCGAGACGGCCGTGATCCGGCGCATGGCGGACGTGGTCCTTCTCCCGACGTTCGGCATGCCGAAGGGTCCGAGCGTCGCGGGCATCGCCCGTGACCTTCGCTCGGACGGCATCCCGGCGGCCGATGGTGGCCAGTGGACCGCGCCGACCGTCCGTGACGTGCTCATGCGCCCCCGGAACGCCGCGCTCATGGTCCACAAGAAAGGCACCGGCCGGAAGACGTACGGCCCTGGTGACGTGGTCGGCACCGCGCCATGGGACGCGATCGTGACCCCTGACGAGTTTTGGGTGATCATGGGCAAGCTGACCGACCCGAACCGGCGGACGAACCCCGGTGTCGCGCCCCGTCACCTTCTGTCCGGCATCGCGACGTGCCCGTGTGGCGCTGTGGTCCGCGTCTCGGGGTCGAGCGGCAAGCGCGACCGGCCGATCTACGCATGCCAGGGCGGTACGGGACGCGCCCCCGGACCGCACGCCACCGCGCCGCAAGCCGACCTTGACGCGCTCGTTGAAGGGCTCGCCGTGGTCATCCTGGCTCGGGACGCGGCCGACCTGATCAAGCCGTCTCAGGGCACCGTGGACGCGGGCAAGCTTCGCGGTCAGGTGGCCGTCCTTCGCGAGAGCAAGGCTCAGCTTGGCGAAGATCGAGACATGGGGTTGGTCGATCGTCCCGAGTACCTTCGCCGGGCGAAGAAGCTTCAGGTCCGGATCGAGGACCTCGAACGTCAGCTTGCCGACGTCGCCGACGTCTCGCCCCTGGCAGCGTTCGCCGGGGTCGAGTCCGAAGACGCGGCTCGCGCCGTCTGGGAAGGGCTCGGGGTCGGCACCCGCCGGGAGATCGTTCGGGCCATCATGACGATCACGCTCAAGCCCGCCGGGAAGGGCTTCCGGCCGTCGATCGACCAGCGCGTGACGATCGAGCCGATCAAGCCTCAGGCTTGAATCTGGCGGAATACAAAAGGGCCGGTGACCTGGAAGAACAGGCACCGGCCTTTGACTTGCGTTCCTGAAAACGACCCCCTACCGTGTAGGTAGATCGCTGGTCACGAACCAGCGCCGGGGCTCGGCAAAGAGGTTGACGACCTCGCCCCGGAAACGCCTTGATCGCTGTACCAGCGGACCCCCGTGAAGTCGCCGGGGGATGGCACCGCAAGATCACTCCGAATCGGAGATCTTGCTATGGCTGAGATGCCGACCCCCGGTCAGGTAGCGGCGAAGATCGCTCGCACGAAGCGACACGCCCCCAGCACGGACACGACCGAGATGTACCGCGAGCTTCACGCCGCGCACATTGCGAAGGTCGTCCGCGAGATGGCCGCGAAGTTCCCGCCCCTGAACGATGACCAGCGCGCCACGATCGGGCTGCTCCTGAAGGGCGGGCAGCACTGATGATCGAAAACAAGAAAGGCCGCCCTGGCGGGGGCGACCTCTCAACGAAGATCGGCGCTGGACACGAAGCTCTTCCCCTTCAGGGTACGTCTGACCAGCCGTCACAGGCAACCGCACCGGTCGGGGGGCTTCGCTACCCCGCCCCCGGTGGTGACTACGTCGCCAAGTACGCGGACGGCGAGACGTGGCCCGTGGTCGGCTTCGACCTCAGGGGCAATCCGTTGATCAACGTCGCCGGTGAGATCCTCCGTGCCGACGCCTTCCCGCTCTACGAAGCTCAGGGGTTCGCCGGGCTTCTCGCCGGGACCTACAAGACCGGAAGCACCGTGGAAGCGCTGGGGGTGGCGGCATGAACGAGATCAAGTGGTGTCCGAAGTGTGAGGCCAACCCCGACGCGGACCCGTGCGCCGAGTGCGCCGACCGACTCGCCGCGAGCCTTCACGGCATCCGGTACGAGACGATCACCGGCGCAACGACGAAGGTCAAGATCGCGACCCCCGACCCGAAGACCGGTCTCACGAGAATCAAGGTCGGTAGCAAGAGCGACGCGAACGACTGGCTTCGTGAAGAGCTGGGTCGTGGTCCGCTCTCGGGGCTCTTCCGGCGCGGCGGCGAGATGGTGTTCACGCCCCGAGTCGGCGAAGAGGGATACGTCCCGCCCCGTGCCGAGAACGAGGAAGACGGTCCCGCTCAGGTACGCGCCATGACGGCGCTCGACCTGAAGACGGCCGTCGAGATCCGGTACTCGCTCGGGGTCGTCCGGCGGAAGGAGATCAAGGGAGAGGAAGGGAGCGAGGAAGGGGGCAGGGACGAAGACGAGACCCCGACCAAGACCCGGATGTGGTGGGAGCGGAAGACGCTGCCGACCGAGTGCGCGAACCACGCGCATTCTGCGGCTCGCTCAGGTGACGGGGTCCCGAACCTTCGGGTTCTCCGTGGCGTCACGCACACACCGATCGTGCGGCCGGACGGGGGCATTCTCGACCGACCCGGATACGACGCGGCGACCGGTCTCCTTTTCCTGCCGGAAGCCGGGCTTGTCGTCCCGCCGGTCAGCGTTATCCCGACCCCCGAAGAGATCAAGGACGCCGTCCGGCTGGTCTCTTCGATCGTCGCTGAGTTCCCGTTCGTCGAAGAGCACCACCGCGCCAACTGGTTCGGGATGCTCTTCACGCCGATCATGCGGGCGATGCTGCCGGGTCCGTACCCCGCGTTCGTCATCAACGCGCCGTCGCCGGGGGCGGGGAAGAGCTTCCTCGCGAGCATCCCCCGGACCGTTCACGGGGGCATCCTCCGTGCGGGCTTCCCCGAGACGGACGCTGAGCTGACGAAGGGCGTACTCGGCATCCTCACGGAGACGACCGCGCCCGTGGTCACCCTCGACAACGTCCGGGGGAAGATCAAGAGCGCGGCCTTCGAGGGGTTGCTGACGACGGCGACGTTCTCGGATCGGCTACTCGGCAAGAACAGTGAGCGGACCGCGCCGAATGATCGCGTGTGGACGATCACGGCGAACAATGCCGAGATCGGGGGCGACCTCGCCCGGCGCTGCTACTGGGTCGTGATCGACCCGAAGATGCCCCGACCTCACGAACGGAGCGGCTTCACGCTCGATCTCCGGACGTGGGTCCCCGAGCACCGGGGGGAGATCATCGCGGCTCTCCTGACGATCGTCAGGGGGTGGCTCGCGGCCGGTCGGCCGACCGCGCCACGCAAGCGCAGCGACGACTACGCGACGTGGGACGCGGCCATGGCCGGAATGCTCTCGTGGGCGGGCTTCGCCGGTGAGTTCGGCCGGAAGGACGAAGATCACCTTGAGAGCGACGACGACAAGGAATGGCGCGAGTTCCTGACCGAGGTCGCTCGGGTCATGGGGGTCAACCGGCCGTTCAAGGTCGTCGAGCTGGTCGAGACGATCGCAGATTCAAGCCTCGACCTGACCCCGTTCGCGGACGGCGAGCCCCCGAGCGACACCTTCGACCCGACCAAGCTCCCCGGCGACCTCGCGGACAAGTGGAGTCGGGCGACCGGCAAGGCGGGCTTCGTGAGGTCACTCGGGAAGTGGGTCGCCAACCGGAAGGGACGGTACGTGGGAGACCTCGCGATCGACTTCCGGCCCGACCCGAAGAAGGGCGGCACGTACCGAGTCGTCAGGTTCGGCACGGAGAGTTAGCACCCGATCGGCTTACCGGCGGGGCTCGGAAAGGGGGTGTAGGGGGTGTAGAGGGTCACTTTCAGTGGTTCGTCGGGAAACACAGGGCTGAAGGTACATAGGTGCCCCGGATCTACAGGCAGACCGTTGGAAATGACCCTCTACACCCCCTACACCCCCCACCTGAGCCCGGCACGAAGCCTCTCGGGGATGTCACACAGAGTCACAGAGATAAGGAGAACGGATCATGAGTGACCTCGACAGTTGGATGCCAAGAGCCGTCAACGCGGCGGATCTCCTCAGAGGGTTCGAGGCGGAAGCCCGTGCCCGGCGACGCTGGCACCGTGGCGCGATCTCTGACACCCGGTGGAACGGGTGGCGGCTCAAGCCCAGTACGTACGTGCTCGAACTCGTTCGTGACGGGAATTTCGTCTACGAAGTGGACCTAGATCGCTGCCTCGACAGTGCCGAGACGCTCGATTGGATCATGCAGGTCTCAGGCAAGGAGTTCTACCGGCTCGACATGGGGGCGGTGATCTCGGGTCTGATCTACGCGATCGATGACGTGATCGATCCGCAACGGCGCATGTGCAGCTTCGGCAGCTCGACGCGGCTCACACAGAAGGAGGTGCGCGCGGCCGTCCGCGAGTACGTCAAGAACTTCGGAAAGAGAAAGGAGTCATGACCATGACCACGACGACCAGCCGGGGGCGGGACCTAACCGCCCCCGACCGGCCGACCTCATTCTGTCCGATGTGCCTACCGGCCGTCGTGATCGACATGGGGCGGTCTGAGATCGCTCACGAAGCCCGGTGTCCTGCCGGGCTACTGCCTGCCGGGGCACCCATCACGGGCGCTCACGGGGGCTCTCAGAGCCAGGGAGGGGCACGATGAAGGGGCAGCTCGAACGACGGGCGGCAGTGCAAGACCAGGCGCTCATAGGCGCACCGACCACGTTCGACGGAATGCCCGTGGTGATCCACGAGCGGCCGACGTGGTCCGAGATCGTTCCTCGCGAAGACGTGGCGTTCGGTCGTTCGCTGCAACGCGCGTGGTCGATCGTGATCCGCATACCTCGCGCGCTCGCCGTGTGGTTCTTGATCGCGACCGAGACTTGGTACACGTTCGCGGTCGTGATGCTCACGCTCGCCTCGATCGTGATCATCTACGCGACGCGCTGACCAGCGATGCGTACCGATGGTTCCGTAACCACGTACCACAGTCGTACCAAATGGTACGGACGGTACCGAAGTACGTACCACGGTCGTACCGGTACACGCGGTACCAGTTGGTACGCGCGGTACCGCGAGTGCCCTTCCTTGGCGGGGTTCGGCGCGACCAGCTCGACGACGACCGGATACCGGGGGGTGGGGGTCGGGATCACTGCAAGATCGCTCAGAAGGAGGACCCCGCCCTCTTTCTTTTCTCTCCCCGTGCCCCAACCCCACCGATCGACCCCGCAAGAGAGGAACCCTGAGATGACCAGCTCGACCAACCAGACCCCCGAGATCAAGCCCGACCCCGTCAAGACGGCGTTCAGTCAGTACGTCGCCGGTCTCCTGATCGAACTCTTCGAGCGGCCGGACGCGGCCGACGTGATCAGCCGGTGGGAGCGTGGCGAGATCCTGTTCATGGTCTCCCCGCGCGGGCTCGCGGCCGTCGCGAACGACGACGGCGCGACCGAGAGCCCGACCGAACCCGAGCCCGACGACAGGCCGGTGCCGGGGCTCTATCTCTGACCGTCGCGAGCGCTCGACGTGCCTTCCCTGGCGGGGTTCAGCACGTGACAACTAGTCAGCCAGATACGAACGCTAAGCGCCAACGCTAAGCACGCACCCCCGATCCCGTACGCGCGGGCGAAGACCGCTTAGCGCTAAGCCCCTGGTCAGAGCCTTGATCGGCTAGCGCTCGCCGGTGACGACCTGACTCCACAGTTCGAGCGTCTCGCGGTGCGTCAGCGACCGGCCGACCTCGCTCACGACCTCGCGCTTCCCGGTGCGGTCGGTCCGGCGGATCACGTCTTGCCCGCCTTCACAGCACAGCTCGAACTCGACCTTGCCCCGCGTGACGATCTCCCGAACGCGGGACGTCGTTCCCCGCGAGTCGTACGGACGCCAGTCAAGATCCGGCACGGCCGTCGAGCACCTCCCGGACGTTCGTGATCGAGATCAGAATGCGGACTTCGTACGCGCGCCACACGAGAAGTTCCCAGTTCTCAGCGCTGACCGTCCGGCCGCTCTCCCGGTGCCGACCGCGCCACATGTCCGCTTCGGAGTCGTCCCGCCACACGTCGAAGCCGGGAATCGCGTCGGGGATGTATTCGGGCTCGCTCATGCTCTTGCCTTCGCCCTAGATGACTACTCGTCATGGGCAAGATATAGCGAGATATAGCCCGGTGTCTCGCGCTCGACCTCGCCCACGCTGACTAGCCGTCACTACGGTGAGCGAGTGATGATCGAACTCGACCGAAGCCGTCCGCTCTGGCCACAGGTGGCCGCGATCATTCGCGAGCGGATCGAGTCCGGCGAGTACCCCGCCGGTGAACGGGTCCCGTCCGTGCTGGCACTGGTGACCGAGTTCGGTGTGACTCAGGTGACGATCAGGAAGGCCGTCGCGGCTCTCCGGGATGATCACTACATCCGGACCGAGACGGGCATGGGCTCGTACGTGCTGACGGCGAAGGAACGCGAAGCCGCTCAACGGGGCGAGTGACGTACGCTGATCACAGACCCCGCGCTGATCGCGCCGGTCGGGAACGTCGGGCACTGACCCACCTTCCCGAGACCGGCCGACGATCGAGCGCAGACGGAACCGCCGGGCGTTCGCCCACTTCCTGACGGGTTGATCCATAAGTGATCGACTTCAGGAGATCAGCCATGTCCCGACGTACCCCCGTCCAGATCCGTTCGGAGATCGACGAACTTCGCACCGTGCTTACCGAGATCGACGCGGCGGCCGGTGACGACGCGATCAGCGGTGACGAACTCACCCGCTGGAACGAGACTCAGGACAAGATCGACGCGCTCGTTCGCGAGTACCGGACCGAGATCCGGCGCGACGAACTCGCCCGTGACGCGACGCGTACCGGCCGGATCGACCGTCCGCAGTCAGCCCCCGTCCGGGGGACGGCGAGCCGGGCGCGTGACCTCGCGCTGTGGCGGCTCGACGACCTCGTGAGCGGCAACCGGCTTCCGGCTCGCGCGGCCGAAGTGGCTCAGGGTCTTCTCGACGTCGGCCCGAAGCCGGAACGCGACCTCGCTACCCGGTGGATCATGGCGGCCGGTGACGACGCGTACGTTCGCGCCTTCGCCAAGCTCGCGGCCGACCCGATCCGGGGTCACATGACGTGGACGGCTGAGGAGAGCGCCGCGTACCGCGCCGCGAACGAGGTCCGGACCGCGCTCAACCTGACCGGCGGCGCGGCCATGGTCCCGCTCGTGATCGACCCCGCGATCATGCTCACGAGCGACGGCAGCAACAACCCGCTTCGGGAGATCTCGCGGGTCGTGACCACCGTCAGCGACTCGTGGAACGGGGTCACGTCCGCCGGTGCAACGGCCGAATGGAAGACCGAGGGGTCTCAGGCGGCCGATGGAACCCCGGCTCTCGCGGCGGCACCGATCCCCGTCTACATGGGCGATGTGGACGTGATCTATTCCTACGAACTCGGGATGGATGCGCTCGACTTCACCAACCAGCTTCGCCGGGCGAGTCAGGACGCGGCCGATCAGCTCATGGCGACGGCGTACACGACCGGTGCGGGCTCGACCGAGCCGACCGGCATCGTGACGGCGCTCGCGGGCACGGCGAGCGAGATCAACGGCACCGGTTCGGAAGCGCTCGACGACTCCGACCCGTTCGCACTCCAGAACGCTCTACCGGCGCGGTTCTCGGCGAACGCGCGGTTCATGTCGCACATCGCGATTGCGAACGCGTACCGGCAGATGGAGACCACGAACGGCGCTCTCCAGTTCCCCGAGCTTCGGGAGAACCCGCCCCGGCTTCTCGGGAAGCCCTGGCACGAGAACTCGAACATGGACGGCGCGATCAACGCGGCGGCCACGGCGAACAACTACGTCGTGGTTTACGGCGACTTCGCGAACTTCGTGATCGTGGACCGGATCGGAACGACGGTCGAGTTCCTCCCGGACTACGGCGCGAACGGTCGGCCGACCGGTCAGCGCCACATGTTCATGACCTTCCGGACGGGTTCGGACGTGGTCGTGAACCAGGCGTTCCGTCTGCTGGACATCCCGACGACGGCGTAACCTGACGGCGAGTGCAGGGAATCACTCGTAGGCGAAGCCCCCGCCGGTGGAACGGTGGGGGCTTCGTCGCGTCCGGGGGTAGCCTGATCGCGTGTTGGGAACGGGTTCCCCTCGAAGCCCCCGCCCGTGGAACGGTGGGGGCTTCGTCATGTCCGGGGGTAGCCTGATCGCGTCACATCGTGCCGATGCCTCCCTGTCACAGGTGACGACGGGACCCCCGGTCAAGTTTGACGGCGCGATCGGGGGTTTCGTGCTGTACGGCCCTGAGAGCCACGCTGAGCGACTTGGCCCCTTTCCGGGGGTCGTCTATCCGGGGAGTACGTGAGAGCCCGTGAGCGTGCGCTACAGCAAGCCGCATCGGGCAGGATCGCGCCCCATCTCGCCATAGCTCGCCGAGAGCGCGAATCCCATGATCGAAGTTGTGTGAGAGCGATCCTAAGCAAGATCGCTCGTAGACCCCTAGGTCAGTGAGGGTCCGGCGACGGCTTCGAGGCTCGATCGTGTATCCGGCGGGATTCAAGGGGCACAGTTACGTCACAATCCCTCGTTCGGCTTGCCGGCGCCGTTGGGGCCCAGGAAGCCGAAGACCGATCCGGCGGGGACGTGCAGGGACACCTCGTCGACCGCCCGGACCTGCGCCGCGCCGTACACCTTGGTCAACGCCTCGATCTCGATCATGTCATCTCCTCGATTCGGGGAACCCCCGGCCCCGGGTTCCGGGGCCGGGGCGGGCGGTCAGAGCTCGTCGAGAACCTCGATGTCCTCCGCTGTGACCTCGCGGACCACCGCGAACGCCGCGGCGCCCGCGTCCGTGCCGCGCAGTGTCTGGCGGGCCGCCTGCAGGCCGGCGGCCGAATCCCAACGCCAGACGCCGACCCAGGTCTCGTCGTCGAGCCGGCCGAGGCGTGCCTCGGTGAGGCCGGACAGCCTGGCCCTGGCGGCAGAGACCAGAGCTGCGTGCCGGGCCCGGACCTGGTCGGCGTCGGCGGGATCGGCCTGGAAGCGGGTGACGCTGATGATCGGCATAACTGGAGCCTCTCTCTAGAGTTGACTTCTAGCGACTGAATCTAGAGATAGACTCTAGGCATGAGCGATGTCAAGCGGCCGAACAAACGGGCGCAGAAGGCGAAGGAGACGCGCAAGCGCATCCTCGCGGCGGCGCTGGAGCTGTTCGTGCGGGACGGATACGGCGCGACGAATCTTCAGGACGTCGCCGACAAAGCCGGGGTCGCGGTGCAGACGATCTACTTTGTCTTCGGCAACAAGCGCGCCCTGCTGAAAGAACTGGTCGATGTCACGATCGCGGGTGATGACGAGCCGGTGGCCACGATGGACCGGCCGTGGTACGTCGCGGCGCTGGCCGCCGACACCGCCCAGGACCTGGTGAGCGCCTACGTCGCGGGCACGACCTCGGTCCTGGAGCGGGTCGCGCCGATCGGCAGGGTCTTGGAGGCGGCGGTCGCGAGCGACCCCGAGGTCGCCGCCCTGTGGCCGCACGACGTCGATCCGCGTCACGTCGTGCAACAAGGGGCGGCCAAGGCGCTGGTCGGCAAGCCGGGCGCACGGGCAGAGATGCCGGTGGAGGAGGCCGCCGACCTGCTGTACTGCCTGCTCAGCCCCGAGCTGTACCTGCTGTTCGTGCACGAGCGCGGCTGGACGCGCGAGCGCTGGGAGCGGTGGGCCTGCCAGACCCTGAGCGCTCAACTCTGCTCAGATCAGGGGTCGGCCACCCAGGGCTGAAGCCCTGGGCTTGCGTCTCGCGGCGAGCGGAGGAGCGTGCATCCGAGCCATCCATGACCATCTGAAAGCTGGCATCCTCTACGGATGCGACAGATAACCGTTCTCGGCAGTTGTGGTGCGTTTCCCGAGCCGGGCCGTGCCTGCAGCGGATTCGCGGTGGACTGGGACGGTTACCGCCTGCTGCTCGACCTGGGCTACGCCACGCTGCCGCGGCTGCTCGCGCACTGGCCGGACGGCGCGGTGGACGCCGTCGTCGTCACCCACGAGCACCCCGACCACTGCATCGACCTGCACGGGTTGTTCCGCATGCGGTTCTACGGCGACCCCGGTGGGCCGCGGCTGCCGTTGTACTGCCCGCCGGGCGTGGTCGACCGGATCAGCGGCCTGGAGCCCGATGTCGACCTCCACGCGGTCTTCGACGTGCATCCGCTGCCCGGCAGTTATCGGGTGGGGCCATTCGCCCTCACCGGATTGCCGCTGCCGCACCATGTGCTCAACACCGGCATCCGCGTAGAGGCCGACGGGGTCGCGCTGGCCTACACCGGGGACACCGGCCCGGCCCCCGCGCTCGCCGAACTCGGCCGCGACGCCGATCTGTTCATCGTCGAGGCCACCGATCGCGACGGCGAGATCGACCGCCCCACCCGCAATCTGCTGGCCTCCACGGAGGCCGGTCAGTGGGCCGGCCGCGCAGGCGCCCGCCGGCTGATGCTCACCCATTTCTGGCCGGGAAACGACCGGGCCGCCTCCGTGGCCGCCGCGCGGAAGGAGTTCGGCGGTGAGGTGCTGGCGGCCGAGGAAGGACTCACCGTCACGCTCGGGCCGAACCAGCGCGGCGGCCACCGCATTGACCGGGTTTGATCACGCGGCTCTGTGGTGAGGGCGGCCCCAACGCTGCCGGCGTTCGCCGCGAATGCGGGCTCCATCGGCTCGTTGTGACCGACGTCATAGCGAAGCCGGGCTGACCAGCGGGTTTCTCATTCGCGGTTAATGATCGCCCAAGAGAGCTCCCATGCCGGTCTTCGATCCTCGATGTCATGAGCGTCCTGACCGTCACCCCCCATGCTCCCGCCACCGCCCCGGGTTCCGCCCCTACGGCAGTCGCTCGCCGGCTGCCGTCCTACGCGGTCGTCGGCTCCATGTGCACGGTGGCCTATCTCGTGCTGTTCTGGGCGCTCTCCATGATCCTGCCGTCGATGGCCGCCAACACCGCCGCCATGCTCATCACGGCGATCGCCAACACCGCCGCCAACCGGCGGTTCACGTTCGGGGTGACCGGCAGGGCGGGAGCCGTGCGCGATCATGTCGGCGGGCTCATCGCCTTCCTCATCGGCCTGGGGATCTCCACCCTGAGCCTGGCCGTCCTGCCCTCGGACTCGTCGCAGGCGGCGGAGCTGATCGCGGTGATCGTGGCCAACGGGCTGTCCTCGACGGTCCGGTTCGTACTGCTGCAGGGATGGGTCTTCAACCCGAGACTGCGTACGAGAGCCCATGATTGAACAGCTGGCACCGTCCACGCGGTCGTGACGCCATCGAAGCCGAGCCGGGCGGGGTGACGAGGTAACGCGGTCCGGAGGAGGCGCGGTGGTCGAGCGCCCTCTCCGAGATCACCGGCTCGGAGTTCCGATCAGATCGGTCAAGGCCTGGTGAAGCCGGGCGGCGTCCGCGCCCGCCCAGCCCACGTATCCGTCCGGGCGGACGAGCACCAGAGGGCCGCCGGGGGTGGCGGGTGCCGCCACCCGGACCTGGTCCTCCCAGCCGGTGACGTCGGCGTCGCCGATGAGGACGAAGTGCCGGCCGCGTAGCGCCTCGTACAGACGGCTGCCGTCGGCGAGTGGCACGTCGGCGGCGCGGGTGCCGACCAGTTCGTGCGCACCGGCGGGCGCGGGGTAGGTGTAGCCGATGCCACTGAGCTGTCCGGTGACCTTCGTGAAGATCTTGGGGATGGACAGCGCGCGCCGTGCGGCGAAGCCGCGGATCGCCTGGCCGGCGGACGACTCGATCATGGCGGCGCGGATGATGGCGCCGCTGCTGCGCAGCACCGAGCGGCCGACCGGGTGACGCTCGGCATGGTAGGTGTCGAGCAGGCTGTCGGGCGCGCCACGCAGCGCCGCGGCGAGCTTCCAGCCCAGGTTGGCCGCGTCCTGGAGGCCGGTGTTCATTCCCTGGCCGCCGGCCGGCGAGTGGACGTGTGCCGCGTCCCCGGCCAGGAAGACCCGGCCCACCCGGTACTCCGGCACCTGCCGCTCGTCGCTGTGGAACCGCGACAGCCAGCGGGCGTCGTACATGCCGAAGTCGGTGCCCAGAGCTCGCTTGGCGACCTCACGGACCTCCTCCAGGGTGAGGGGCTCGTCGTCGGGTACGGCATGACGGCGGTCCCACGCGAAGACTCGGTGGTAGCCGTCGCCGAAGGGCGCGATGAAGGCGAACGCGTCGCCGACCCCGTTGACGGTCAGCATCTCGGCCGGCCGCTCGGCGACCTTCACGTCGGCGAGCATGATGGACTTCAGCACCGACTTGCCGGGGAAGGGCTGGCCGAGGGCCCGCCGTACCGCGCTGTGATAGCCGTCGGTGCCGACGACGTAAGCGGCGCGGTAAGCGTTGTCCTTGGTGGTGACCGTGACCCCGGTGGCGTCCTGGCTCAGGTCCACGACCTCGGCGTTGTGGACGACCTCGGCGCCCGACTTCAGCGCCCGCTCCAGGAGGAGATTCTCCAGGTTGTACTGCGGGGTGATCAGCAGGTAGGGGAAACGGCTGGGCAGCTCCCCCAGGTCGACCTCCACCCGCTCGAACAGCCTCAGCCGGCCGAGGGCGGTGCCCGTGGCTACGAGCTCGTCGGCCAGGCCGCGTGCGTCCAGCTGCTCCAGGGTGCGGGCGTGGACGCCGAACGCACGTGAGAGATTGGAGATCTTGCCGTCACGGCGCTCCAGGACGGTGACCGCGATCCCCGCCTCCGCCAGATCTCCCGCGAGCAGGAGCCCTGTGGGTCCCGCGCCTACGACGATCACCTGGGACATGACGCCTCCTTCTAGGTCATCCCCTGCCGGTCAACACCCGTTGGCATAACTCAAGCACCTTCCTCAATAAAGTGTCAACACTTGTTGGCCTACAGTTGTTGACATTTCGCCGGCCCCGCCGAGGCGGCACGCCGGTGGATCTCCCGGCCGCCCGGGTGGACGCGAGGACCGGTGCTGAAGCACCTCACCGACAACTCACACGCCTTTGAACGGCAAGCGCGGTTCGCCCGCCCGAACCCCACCAGGCACCCCACACCCTGGGAACGGGCGCGATAATCCGGCAGATTGACGACCGAGCCATCCGGCCGGCGCGCCGCGGTCGTGGCTCGTGAGTACGACATCCCGCGATCACTCCGGCGATCCGCCGGCCTTCCTGCGCTCGCCCCTACGCCCGCCGGCGGTAGTGGTAGGCGTGCGACCTCGTGAAGCCCAGGCCGTCGTAGAGTGCGCGCGCCGGGATGTTGTCCTCTTCGACCTGGAGGTAGAGCCGGGACGCGCCCTGCTCTTCCGACCAGCGGGCGGCGGCCGCCAAGATGGCCTTCGCAACGCCCTTGCGCCGATGACCGGGGTGGGTGGCCATGCAGAAGACGCCCGTCCAGCCGTCCTCTGTGACCGCCAGCCCCAGGCCGGTGGCGTCCTTGGCCAGCAGCACCGCCTTGGAGGCGATGCGGTTCATGACATCCATGTCGTCGGCATGGCCGCATACCGCCTCGAACAGCGCGGGCCAGCGGGCGCGGTCGTCCACTCGCTCGATCCCGCCGTCGTCTTCGGCCGCGGCCAGAACGGTCTCGGTGCCGGCGGTCATGACGAGTGTTCTGGCCGCCAAGGTGTAACCGCGCTCCGACAGGAGCAGGTCGAGTTCCCGGTGATGTTCCGTGGGACTGACCTGGACGGTCACGGGGATCGCTCGTTCCGAGTAGAAGGCCTCCAGCGCCGGGATGGACGGGGTCGCGCCGAAAAGGGGGAGCGCCGAGTTGGAACGCTTGCGGTTCATGTCCGGAGTGTGGCGGAGCAACCAGCCATCGCGTTCCTCGAGGTGCCGGGCAGGCCAGGCGTTGACGGCGCGCCGTTCGATCTGCCACGGACGGGACGCGCCGCACAGCCGGACGAGTTCGGGGACCAGGTGCCTGAGCATCTCCTCGTCCTGCGGGTCTGAGGGCGCGTACTCGGTGATGCCCAGGCCGGCGATCTCGTGCCGGGCGGCCAGATCGGCGATGGCCTCGGTCAGGGCCGCCGCGGACAGGCCGCCGGGTTCCGGGTAGCCGACCGACGTGATGCCGTCCAGGACGTCGAGATCCACGTGGATGTAGAGGACCGCGCCTTCGTCGATCGTGGACAGTCCCCCGATGCCCGTCCGCCGGATGTAGTCGGCCTCCGCGGGATCCAGCGAGCGCGTACCGGCCAGGGCTATCTGGTCCGGGCGCAGCGCGGGCGAGGGCACCAGGTCGGACGGGCCGTCGCCCTGGAGCGTACGAAGGATCATGCCGTGGAAGGCGCCCGACGGGGACGTGGCGGGGGAATTCATGTCGCCGTGGGCGTCGAACCATACGAGGTTCAGGCGGTCGCCGTACCGGCGCAGCGCGGCCGCGACCGGTTCGAGCTCGACGCCGCAGTCCCCGCCGACCGTGACGACGAAGCCGTCCTGAGGAAGTGCCTGGCGGACCCGATCGGCGGTCTCGGCGAGGGTGCCGCCGGTGTCCACGCGTACGTGCCGGGCCTCCGGAATCATTGCGGCCAGCCGGGCGGCGCCTTCGACGAGCCGGGGCGCTGTGGGCGACAGCGACCCCTGCCACTGGGGGACCTCAACGACGGTCAGCATCCAGCCTCCTTGCGATGTTGTGTGGGCTGAGCGACAGTTTGCGTGGTCCCAATTGGCAACGTCCACTTAGTATTCCTGAGTCGATCTATAAGGTTTACTTGATGCTGGATCCCACCAGGCTCCGCCTCCTGCGCGAGTTCGCCGAGCATGGCACGATGACCGCCGTGGGTGAGGTCTGCGGCATGACCTCTTCCGCCGTCTCGCAGCAGCTCGCCACCTTGGAACGCGAGGCCAAGGTCCCGTTGTTCGAACGTGCCGGACGCCGTGTCCGCCTCACCGCCGAAGGGCGGCGCCTGGTCCGGCACGCGCACATCGTCCTGAACGCGCTGGACGCCGCGGAGGAAGACCTCCGCTCGGCCTCCACCCCGAGAGGACCCCTCCGCGTGGCCTGTTTCGCCACGGCCGCGGTCCATCGCGTGCTGCCCGCGATAGCCGCCGCAAGGACCCGCCATCCGGCCCTCCACGTGATCCTCTACGAACTCGAACCCCGCGAGGCGGTCGAGGCGCTCCGCGACGGCACCTGCGATCTGGCGATCACTTTCACCTACAACCTGATCCCCGAGGACCCTCCGCTCGGAGTCACCCGGCGACTCCTGGGCGTCGAGCCCATCCTGATCGCACTCCCCGCCGGCCACCCGGCCGCGACCGGCGAGGTGGACCTGCGCTTCCTGCGCGAGGAGCAATGGATCGCCGGCTCCCAAGGCACCACCGACCACGAGATGCTCGACCGCGCCTGCGCCTTGGCCGGCTTCCACCCGAATGTCATCCACACGGCCGACGACTACGCGCTCGTCGTCCGCATGGTCCGCGAAGGTCTGGGTGCCAGCCTGGTCCCCGAACTGGTCGCCACGGTGGTCGGCGTCCCGGACGGCGTCGTGCTCCGCCCGATCTCCACGATCGAGATCACCCGGACCACCCACGCGATGGTCCGCACCGCGACCCCGGCCGTCAACGCCGTGCTCGAACTGCTCGGCGGGTGATGCGGCCCGGGCGGTCCCCTCCGGCGCGGGCCGCCACCGCACTGGCTGAACGCCACTGAGCAGCGCGAGGTGGTGATCGCCGGTACGGGGCCGTCGGTGAAGATCGGATAGCAGTGGATGCGGAAAGAGCGTCAGGAATTTCGCCGTCAGCGTTTCCACCGCTCCGGCTTCACACCCATTTCACCTCAACGAGCGGACACCCAGGAAGCGACGGGTTGTCAGGCACCGGCGTTCGCCGCTGCGGACCCCCGAGGGTGCGTCCTGCGACTGATTCCCACCACGTCCTCGAGAGCGAGGAAGGACCGGCCGCGCGGACCGCCGCGTTCACCGGCTGCGCAGCCGGTCTACCGGCTGCGCACCGGATCGGCGCACCGGATCGGCGCCTCGGCTGCCGGGCCCGACGAGCGCGTACCAGAGGTCTCCTCTAGCCTGCGATGAGGGCGTTGGCCTCCGTGATGAGCTTCTGAGCGGCCTCGTCAGAGGTCATCCGGCCGAACAAAACCTCATTCGTATACCGTGTGAGGACGTCCTCTATGGCGCTGGCGTGCTTCGGCGGGGCGGCGGGCGGGTCCGTGAGCTCGCCCTTGATCTCGTCGAGGAAGGCCAGCGTCTTCTTGTCAGTCTCCGGAAGCTTGTCCCTGACCGCCGCCAGCACCTTGGAACTGGCCGGCAGGCCGCGGTCACTGAGGATGATCGCGCCCGCCTCCGGATCGTTGATCATGAAATCGATGAACTTGGCCGCCTCGGCCTGACGCTCAGACTTCGCCGAGGCGGTGTAGAACATCGCGGGCTGCAGGAACATGCCGCCCGCGGAGGCGCCCTGTGCCTTCGGCATCCGCAGCAGGTCCACCCCCTTGCCGCCTGACGCCTTGTTGATCGAGCCGAGCTGGTTGCTCCACCACATCCCCATCGCGCCGTTGCCGGTGGCGAACAGCGACCGGTCCTCGCCCTGGGCCCCGAGCTCAACGCTCTTGGCGGCGTCAGGAGAACCCTTGGTCTTGATCAGCTTCCGATGGATGGCCCACCACGCCTTGAGCGTGTCGGGCGAGACGCCGATCTTGTTGCCCTTGTAGAAGGACTCACCCCGCTGAGCGGCGAAGATCTGCAGGAAAGCCGGGTTGAAAGCCTGCTGCGTGCCGTAGACCTTGCCGCCGGTCCTTGCGGTGATCTTCGCCGCCAAATCGACGTACTCGTCCCAGGTCCACATGGTGTCGTCGGGTAGGTTCTCCCCCGCGTCCTCGATCGCCTTCGGGTCCACGACCAGGGACCAGGCGTTGACGCCAGTGGGGATGGCGAACTGCTTCCCGTCGATGGCTCCGGTGGCCAGCACCTTGCCGTCGATGTCGGCGGTGTCGACCCTGCTGGACAGGTCGGCGAGCGTGCCGCGCTCGGCGTATTCCCGCAGGCCGCGGATCTCGATCGTGATGACGTCAGGCGCTTCGTCGCCCGCGACCTTCGTGGCCAGCTTCTCGTAGTAGCTGCCGAAGTCGGAGAACTCTTCCTCGACGTCGATGTTGGGGTTCTGCGCCTCGAACCTTTTGATCGCCTCTTGCGTCATCTTCTGCCGTGCGTCACTGCCCCAGTAGGAGAAACGTAACTTGATCTCACCGTCGGCGCCTTCGCTGCCGCAGGCCGTAGTGATCACCAGCACAGCAGTGGCCAGCGACACTGCCGTCCACATCTTCTTGCCAGAGCCCACAGCTCTACCTCCTGGGGGTCGGGGGTGCAGGACCTGCTCCGGTCCTGGGTGGCCACACCACGGATCAGTTACTTCCGTCCGGCCAGGAAGAAGTCGAAGCTCAGCCCGAGCACGCTGATCGGCATGGCGAACATCGGGGCCTCACGACGACTCTCCACCGGAGTCAAAGAATCCCGCAAGGCTACCGGTGTGGTGAAGTTGTCGGAAACCTATTGAGGTAGAGGAACTGGCTGAGGAAGCCGTTCCAGGCGGCGGCGGTGAAGAAAGCGCCGGGCTAACGTCGGGCTACGGAACCAAGCGGCCCTTTCCTGCGCTCGCATCTACTCGCCCAGCCGCCAGGGGCCGGTGGGGGGGCGGTGGTGCCTTCGCCCGAGTGGCACTAGTCTGCCGATCATGCGCATGCTGCACCTCGGGCTACGGGTCACCGACCTGGAACGCTCGCTCGCCTTCTACACCGCGCTCGGGTACGCCGAGCTCGGCCGTGTCCCCGACACGGCGTTCGGCAGCCTGACCATGCTCCAGCTGCCCGACGATCCGTTCGTCAGTCTCGAACTCGTGCACGACCCCGCGAGACCGGTCAAGGACGTCGGCGCCGTCAACCACCTCGTCGTCCAGGTGGACGATCTCGATGCCACGATCGCCGATCTCACGGCCAAGGGTGTCACGGCCGAGCCGCCGACGGAGCCGGGGCCGGGGCTCCGGACGTCATGGCTGACCGACCCCGACGGCTACAGGATCGAGCTCGTGCAGTGGCCACCCGGCCATCCAGCGGGCATGACGGCGGCCGATTTCGCCTGACGGGTTGGCGGAGCAGGAATCGAGGCCGGCTCCGATGGCGGGAGGGCGTCGATCGCGCCTTTCATGATGTGCTGTGGCAGGCCGAACTGCACCATCGCACCACCGAGCGGCAAGAGCGGGACACCGGCGGGCCGGCGCGGGCAGCGCCGCCGATCGCGAGCAGGCGCTCATCGAGCGCGAGCAGTCTGTTGCCGGTAACCGGCTGGAGAGCTCTCCTGGCGTAGCGGAGACGGTGCGGCCCCGGGCTCAACATCCCCCGCCGCTCGTGGCGCACTTAAAAGCAAATCTCAATGCCCTCGGCGGATCCATTCGTGCACGTGAGGCTGCTCGGTACCGATCGTGGTGTCGGGCCCGTGGCCGGTGTGCACGGTCGTCCCGGGCGGCAGGACGAGCAGTCTGTCGCGGATGGAGGCGATGATCGTCTCGAACGACGAGTGCGAGCGCCCGGTGGCGCCCGGCCCTCCCTGAAAGAGGGTGTCTCCGGTGAAGACAGCACTGAGGTCGGGTACGTGGAAGCAGCAGGCGCCCGGAGCGTGACCCGGTGTGTGCAGCACCCGCACTCCCATGCCCGCCACCTCGATGATCCGCTCGTCGACCAGTTCGCCGTCGGGCTCGCGTCCGGGGTGGGTGAGTCGCCACAGGGGCAGGTCGGCGGGATGGAGGAGGATCGGTGCGCCGGTCAGGTCGGCGAGTTCGGGGGCGTGCCGGATATGGTCGTCGTGGGCGTGGGTGGCCAGCACGGCCAGCACCCGCCGGTCCGCGACCAGCTTCATGATGGCCGCGGTGTCGTGCGGGGCGTCGAACACCACGCATTCGGTGTCGTCGCCGAGCACCCAGACGTTGTTGTCGACGTCGAACGTCTGACCGTCCAAGGTGAAGGTGCCGGAGGTGACGGTGTGGTCGATCATCTAGAGAGTCACCACCGAGCGGAGCACCTCGCCGTGGTGCATCTTGGCGAACGCCTCCTCGACCTGGTCCAGCGCGATGGTCTCCGTGACGAACTTGTCCAGCGGCAGGCGGTGCTGCAGGAACAGGTCGATCAGCATGGGGAAGTCGCGGCTGGGCAGGCAGTCGCCGTACCAGGACGATTTCAGCGAACCGCCGCGGCCGAACATGTCCAGCAGAGGCAGCTCGATCCGCATCCCGGGCGTCGGCACCCCTACCAGGACGACGGTCCCGGCCAGGTCGCGGGCGTAGAACGCCTGCTCGTACGTCTCCGGGCGGCCGACCGCCTCGATGACCACGTCAGCACCGTGGCCGCCGGTGAGATCGCGGATCGCCTCGACGGGATCGGCCGTGCGGGAGTTGACGATATGGGTGGCGCCGAAGTCTCGAGCCCAGGCGAGCTTGCGATCGTCCACGTCCACCGCGACGATCTTCGCGGCTCCGGCCAGCGACGCGCCCAGAATCGCGGCGTCGCCGACGCCACCGCAGCCGATCACGGCCACGCTGTCGCCCCGGGTCACCCCGCCGGTGTTGACGGCCGCGCCGATCCCGGCCATCACGCCGCAACCCAGCAGGCCCGCCACCTGGGCGGGTGCCTCGGCCGACACTTTGGTGCATTGCCCGGCCGCCACCAGCGTCTTCTCCGCGAACGCGCCTATACCCAGCGCGGGTGACAACACGGTGCCGTCCTTGAGCGTCATCTTCTGCTTGGCGTTGTGGGTGTTGAAGCAGTACCAGGGCCGGCCGCGCCGGCAGGCGCGGCACTGGCCGCACACCGCGCGCCAGTTCAGGATCACGAAGTCACCGGGACGCACGTCGGTGACGCCCTCACCGACCGCCTCGACGACGCCCGCCGCCTCGTGGCCGAGCAGGAAGGGGAAGTCGTCGGTGATTCCGCCTTCCCGGTAGTGCAGGTCGGTGTGGCAGACTCCGCACGCCTGGACGTTCACCACCGCTTCGCCCGGTCCCGGGTCGGGCACCAGGATGGTCTCCAGGGACACCGGCTCGCCCTTGGCGCGGGCGACGACGGCTTGTACTTCATAGGTCATGGGATCGATCTCCTTCTCATCGGTGTACGCGGATGGGAAGCGAATCCCAGGCGCGACAAGGTGTTCTTGTGATGGCGATCAGATCTCGACGAGGTAGCTGGTGAAGCCGCCGTCGCCGCCGGCGACACCGGAGATCGCCTCGTTGATCTCGGCGAGTGGCCAGCTCTTGGGTTGCAGCACCGAGATGTCCAGCGCTCCGTGACGGATCATCTCGGCCAGCTCGATCCCTTCGGCGGTCGTGAACCAGACCGAGCCGATCAGCTCCATCTGCTCGTCCATCCACCACTTCACGTCGACGCCGAGCTCACCGGCAGTCCCCCCGATGTTGACGATCCGGCCCCCGCGCTTCACGCCGTGCATCGCGTCCTTGAACGAGTCGAGTGAGGCGACGGCGCCGAGCGTATCGACCATGAGGTCCGCGCCCCGGCCGGCGGTCGACGACTTCACCCAGGCCGCGGTGCTGCCTTCGACGTTGGAGAACGTCTCGATCCGGTCGGGGGCGAGTGCCTTGAGTCGCTCCAGCAACCGGGTCCCGCGCGCCACGGCGTAGATACGTGAGACGCCGAGCGCCAGGGCCACGAGGGCGACGCCGACCCCGAGCGTTCCGGTCGCACCGTTGATGATCAACGACTTACCTGCAAGGGATCCCAGCTTCTTGACCGCGGCAAAGGACGTTCCGAGGTAACCCATCCGGGTCGCCTGCCGGAACTCGACGGTGTCCGGGAGCTTGACGAGGGCGCTCTGCGGGGCGCGCATGTATTCGCAGAAGCCCCCGTACGGATAGCGTCTGAACATCTCGAGGCTGTTGTCGTTGTAGCCGAAGTAACCGTTCAATGTCCAGAAGTCGCATTTCTGCGGGGCGCCGGACGCGCAGGCGTGGCAGGCGCCGCACGAGCGTCCCGGGTTCACGTAGACCCGGTCCCCGGGCTTGACGTTGACGACGAGCTCCCCGACCTCGTGCACGATGCCCACGGGATCGAGCCCGAAGATCGCCGGACGTGGCGGGAGCGGCATCTGGGGGTACCACGACTCCCAGTTCGCGAGCACGTTGGCCAGGTTGGGGACCATGCCGCAGCCCTTCACCGCCACGACGACGTCCGTGCCGATGGCGGTCGGACGTTCCACGTCCTCGATCACCATCTTGTCGCCGACCGCGTGCAGCCGCGCGGCGCGCATCAGTTGCACCATCATGCCCTTCTTCAATCAGAATGTGCCGAAGCGTTCGTCAGTCCTCGGGCGCGATCGTCACGCGCACGCTTTCGAGCTGGGGACCGAATATCAACTGGCAGGACAGGCGGGAGCTGTCCTCGAAATAGTCGGACGCATCGAGGAGATCCCCTTCGTCCCGCGACGTAGGCGGGAGCTCGGCGCCGTCGGGCAGAGCGTCGACGTAGACGTGGCAGGTCGCGCACGAGAGGCTTCCCCCGCAGATCGCCTGCAACTCCTCGATCCCGGCGTTGCGAATGTTCTGCATCAGCGACATGCCCTCGCGGCCTTCCACCGTGTGGGCCACACCGTCCCGTGTCGTGACAGTGAAGTGCATGGTCGGTTCCTCCTCCTGGCAAAGAGAGACTGTGATGGCGTGGCGGATCAGGCCGCCGCCGCAGCGATTTCCTTCAACGGCGTCCGCACATCGGTCAAAAGTGCAGGATCGATGCGCGCGCCGGCTTCCACGAGCTTGCGTCCCTGCACGTAGTCCCGGGTCGCGTTGACGCAGTCCAGCGCGAGGACCGCGCCGTTCTTCAAATAGAAGAGTGAAAAGCTTCGCCCCCCGGGGTGACTGCGGAGGACGGTCTGATCGTGGCCGAGGCTCAGGCCGATGGTCTGGAGTCGCAGGTCGTACTGGTGCGACCAGAACCACGGGACAAGCCGCAACGGCTGGGGGTTCCCGCTGATCGCCTTGCCTGCCGTGTGAGCCTGTTCCGAGGCGTTCTGCCGCGACTCGATGCGGACACCGGGCCCGTTCCTCATCACCGCGCAGTCGCCGACGCAGTACACGTCCGCGAGCGTCGTGCGGCAGATGCCGTCGACCAGGACGCCGGTCTCGCCCGACGCCGCCTCCGCTCCCGCACGCAGGAGCGGCTCGATCGCCGGCTCGATGCCGATTCCGACGATGACCTGATCGGCCCGGATCACCGTGCCGTCCGTGAGGCGTACGCCGCTCACCGCACCGTCGCGGCCCAGGATCCCGGCGACGCCGGTGCCGAGGCGCAGGTCCACCCCGCGGGATCGATGCTCGGCCTCGAAGAAGCGGGACACCGGTTCCGCGGCGACGCGGGCGAGGACCCGGTCCAGCGTTTCGATGATCGTGACCTCCTTGCCGAGTTCGCGGAGCACCGCCGCGGCTTCGAGGCCGATGTAGCCGCCGCCGATCACCGCGACGTGATGGCTCTGCGGCAGGGCGGCGATGAGCCGGTCGCAGTCCGCCTTGTTGCGCAGCGTGCGGACGCCGTGCAGGTCGTTGCCGGGGCACGTCACCGCGCGCGGCCGGCCTCCCGCGGCCCACACCAGCACGCCGTAGCCGATCGTGGTGTGATCGTCACACGTGACCGTGTGGGCCTCGGGGTCGACCGCTTCGACCTTCCGGCCGAGGCGCAGCGTCACCGGGTGCTCCGTCCAGAACTCTGACGGGCGCAGGAGCAGGTGCGCGAAGTCCTTCTTGCCTGCCAGGTACTCCTTCGACAGGGCAGGACGCTCATAGGGCGGCACGGGCTCGTCCCCGAGCAGGCCGATACGTCCTTCGAACCCCGCCTGCCGAAGAGCGATCACGGTCTCCGCGCCCGCGTGCCCGCCGCCGACGACGAGGCAGTCGAAGTGCTCAATGGTGGAGTGTGCCGGTGTCATCGTGGCGTGGCGCCGATCAGGACGAAGCACATCGTCGCGGTCCGGTCTGTTTTGTTCCGCCACGCGTGCCGAGTGCCGCACTGGACTGCCACGTCGCCGGTCCGCAGACGCGTCGTGGCCCCGTCGTCCAGTTCCAGCCAGATCTCCCCGTCGAGAACGACGTCGTAGTCGACCGTCTCCGTGCGGTGCATGCCCGGTGCGTCCGCCTCGAACCGCTCGGCCAGACCGGGGATGAACTCCCGCTGCTCCGCGTCCGCGGCGGCCGGGTCGAACTCCGGGCTCGCCATCGACGAGTCCGGCGGAAAGGTGACGATCATGAGGCGGGTCTCGCCGGGTGCCGGCGGCACCGCGAGTCCCGCGGGCGCGCACTCGCCGTCGTCCTGCGGCAACGGCGGAGTCGCCGCGGTCGCGTAGACGACCGAGGTCATCATGCCGGGGATCGAGGTGTAGTGATGCGCGTTCGGGACGGGACCGTCGCTGACGACGACGGACTTTCCGTCTCTGGTGCCGGTGACCACACGCCGCGGGACGTCCGGCGGCGCGAACCTACTCATAAGTCAGTCCTTTCTCCTGCAACCGGGTCCGCATCGCGTTGACGTCGAGGCTGAGCCGGCCGGACGCGTAGAGCCGGCGTTTGCCCTCCTCCGCCGCGGCGCGACGGCGGGCTGTCTCGAGCACCGCGGCCGCGGTGCCTCGCGGCACCACGCAGACGCCGTCGTCATCGGCCACGATCACGTCGCCCGGCGTGATCGAGGCGCCGGCGCACACGATCGGGACCTGGACGTCGGCGAGTGTCTCCTTGACGGTCCCCTGGGCGCTGACGGTCTTGCTCCAGACGGGGAAACCCATCGCCCGCAACTGCGTGACGTCGCGCACCCCGCCGTCGATCACCAGCCCGCGGATGCCTCTGGCTTTCGCCGACGTGGCGAGGAGATCACCGAAGTAGCCGTCGTCGCACGGCGAGGTCGGGGTCACGACCAGGATGTCACCCGGTTGCGCCTGTTCGAGCGCGACATGGATCATCCAGTTGTCCCCCGGCGGCACCTCGCAGGTCAGAGCCGTCCCGGCGACGGTCGTCCCGGATTGGCGAGGGCGCAGCCGAGCGCCGAGGAGCCCGGTCCGGCCCTGCGCCTCGTGAACGGTCGCCACGCCGAGTGCGGCGAGCCCATCACAGGTCGCCGCATCGGTGCGCGCGATCGTCGTCACCACGCGTGCCATGCTCAACCCACCGGTACGAAGCTCGGGTCGAGGACGCTGATCGCCTCGGCACGTTGTTCCGGCGTGAGCAGCCCGGCACGGATCATGGCGTCCACGGTGGCTTCCAGGGCCGTCGGGGGGACCTCGAGATTCTTCGGCCACATGCCCATGTCCCGCGTGTAGGCCAGACCCCTCGCGGCCAGTGCCGGCTCGTCGGGCGTCGTGATCCGCTGGTAGATCGGCAGCGTGACGGCGTCGCAGGCCGGGTCGTTCACGATGTCGTGGGCCTCGGCCAGCGCCGCCACCAGCTTCCTGACGGTGTCCCTGTTCCGCGACGTCCAGCCGTCATCGGCGATGACCGCGGCGAAGATGATCTCCGGGAGCACGTCGTTCACCTCGCCGATGAGGCGGTAGCCCTGCCGTTCGGCCAGGAAGTTCCACGGTGCCGGCTGGGGAGCGCAGTCGATCTCGCCCTTCTGCAGCGCGTCCCACCGGGCGGTGTGCACACCGGCGAGGACGAACTCGTAGTCACCGGGGTACGACAGGCCCTCCGGCTGGAGCATCATCTGTGTGTAGATGGCCGTCCCCTCCGTGAGGGATGACGTGCCGATCCGTTTTCCGCGCAGCTCGGTGATGCCGCTGATGTCGGGCCGGGCGACGAGCGACATCGGAAGGCGGAGCGCGTTGGCCGCGATGATGCGCAGATCACCGCCGGAGACGACGTCGGAGACCGCGCCCTCGGGCGGCGTGATCGCCAGGTCGGCCGTGCCGTCCCGCACGGCCGAGGTGGCCTTGTCGACCGAGCCCAGCCGCAGATAGTCGATCGCCAGGGCGTGCTTCGCGAACAGGCCCTGGTCCTCCGCGACGAAGACGGGGAGCCAGTTGAATCCTTGGGCGCCGCCGGCGAGACGTACTCGTGTCAGGTCAGCAGTCATCGATGGAACCTCCGATGGGGGAAGAGGAGCGCTGGGTCAGCGCCCTTGTGCCGTGAGAAGCGCGTCGAGCCTCGGGTAGACGCGTCGGGCGTTGCCCTCGAAGACGGCGTGGCGTGTCTCGTCGTCCAGGCCGAGTGCGTCGATGTAGCGCTTGGTGTCGTCGAACGGGTGCCCCGTCTCCGGGTCCACGGCGCGCACCGCGCCGAGGAGCTCGGACCCGAAGATCAGGTTCTTGGGGTCGATCACCGTGAAGAGGGCATCGATGCCCGCTTGGTGGTAGACACAGGTGTCGAAGAACAGGTTGTGCATGAGGTGCTCGGACAGCGGAGGCTTTCCCAGCATGATCGACAGGCCCCGGTAGCGCCCCCAGTGGTACGGAGCCGCCCCGCCGCCGTGCGGGATGATCAGCCGCAGCGCGGGATGCCGCTCGAAGAGGTCACCCTCGATCAACTGCATGAAGACGGCGGTGTCGGCGGCGATGTAGTGTGCCCCCGTCGTGTGCAGGGCGCGTTCGCAGGAGCCGGAGACGTGGATCATGGCCGGCACGTCCAGCCGGGTCATGGTCTCCCACAGCGGATCCCACCAGCGGTCGTAGAGCGGCGGTGCCGACCAGTGCCCGCCTGAGGGGTCCGGGTTGAGGTTGCACCCGATGAAGCCGTGGCCCACGCAGCGCTCCAGCTCGGCGAGCACAGGCTCCAGGTCACCGTCGATCAGCTGGGGCAACTGGCACACGGCGGCGAATTTCCGCGGGAAGAGCTCGCAGATGCGCCGGACCGTGTCGTTCGACAGCCGCGCCCATTCCGTGGCGATGTCCTGCCCCGGGACGTGATGGCCCATGGCCGACGCGCGCGGGGACAGGATCGTCAGGTCCGAGCCTCGTTCCTGCTGCATCCGGAGCTGGTTCTGCGCGACGATCCGCCGGAGTTCGTCGTCGTCGATCCCGGAGTAGGCGGGTCGTTCCTGCGATCGCCCTTCGGCGAAGGCGATCTGGGCCTTGCGGAAGGCGTGGAACTCCGGGGGTTCGGTGGTGAAGTGGCCATGGCAGTCGATGGCCAGGCTTCTTACGCGTCCCATGTCGCCGGAACATCCGTGACGCCGCGGAAACGCCAACCCTTGGCCCGCATCTGGCCGCTGTCGTCCAGCCGCAGGTTCGGTAGCTGACGGAAGACCTCCTCGAGCGCGATCTGACCCATCGCCCGGGAGAGGGCGTGGCCCGAGCAGAAATGCGGCCGGAAGCCGAAGGACAGGTGCGGCCGCTTCTTGCGGAACATGTCGAACCGGTCGGGATTCTCGAAGCGGTTCTCGTCCCGGTTCGCCGAGGCCATGACGATGGCGACCGAGGCTCCGGCCGGGATGGTCGTGCCGGCCACGACGACGTCCTCGGCGGCGATCCGTGGTGTGACCCCGATCGGGGAGATCCAGCGCAGGCCCTCGTCGAACGCGCGGAGCGCGTGCTCCGCCGGGTCTGCGGCGACCATCTTCGCCTGGTCGGGGTTCAGGAGCAGGCCAGCGCAAGCGTTCGCGGCGGCGTGGCCGGGCTCCTGGAGGCCACCTAGGATGATCACCTTCATCGTGGGCAGGATCTCGTCGAGGCTGCGTACCTGCCCCTCGGGCATGCCGCCGCGCATCACATGGCTCATCAGGGTGTGGTCGGGCCTGGCGAGCGCCCGTTCGTAGAGCGCGCCGAGCTGCGTCTCGATCTCGGTCAGGGCTCGGTCGAGCCGATCCCATACGGCCTGGTCGTCGCTCACGTTCTGCAGGCCCGCAGCCATCGCGTGGAACCACTCGACCAGGGTTTCGTTCGGGGTGTCCGTGAGGCCGATGACGTTCCCGATGCAGCGGACCGAGATCGGTTCGAAGAGGTCGGCGGTGAGATTCGCGGTGCCCCGGGGCTTCAACCGGGCGAGGTAGTCCTCCACGACCGGGCGCGTGAGCATTTCCACGTAACCCCGGACCGCCTCCTGGGTCAGGTTGTCGTCGATGCCCGCACGCAGCAGACGGTGCTCCTCACCGCTCATGCTCAGCACATTCGGCATGCCCATGACGCGCGCCTCCGGCCGGTCGGGGCTGCCAGACGGGCCGAAAACCCGATCATTCGAGCCCACCGCGCGACAGTCCTCGAAACGCGTGACGAGGAATTCCTTGGTGCCCTCGAAGAACGCCACCGGCGATTCCTCGCGCAGCCGGGCGTATACCGGATAGGGGTCCCGGTACAGGTTCTCGCCCGTCAGTTCCGACACAGACATGTCATCTTCCTCGATTCAGGCTTGACGGGAAGGTCGGATTCAGCCGCCGGATGCGATCCGTCGGTGGGAGCCGCACGGCTATCCACTGAGAAACCGCTTGGACTTTGAATACTGCACGGTATGTAACACGCCTTCCAGTGTCAATACCCCATCGCACCCCACCCCGAGCCCTGTGCTGCCAGGAGTCGAGGGCGGTCGGACCTGCGGCGACGCACCGCGACGAGCCCGCAGCCGACAGGACCTCCATGGACATCCCCGGCGGCGGGTCGCATGGCAGACGTGTTTCACCGGGATGAACTGGTTGTTGACAGCCGCCACCAGCGACAGATACCGTCCGGAATCCAGATCCTGAACAGGATGTTACGACGACGTGAGCACAGCTGCCCTGTGCCACGGCCCTCGTCAACCCGGACTCGTCCCGGACCGTCCCGTCTCACGCAGAAGTGAGATGACAGTGAACGACACCGCCCTCGATGTTCGCGCCCTCGGACCCGATGATCCGTGAGGTCGCGGCGATCGAGGACGCCGTCCACGTCGAGGACGCGAAGGTCGACGAGCCGATGGACAGCGGGCACCACCGGTGCTCACTCTGATCGGCGGCCTCACGCAGACAAGGACGGTGCCGACGATGACCGACCCACCACCTGACATCGCGTTGCGCGTCGGCGCCCTGGGAGTCAGTTTCCGGGGTGTCCGAGCACTCCAGGACGTCTCTTTCTCGATCCCCGCGGGCGGGGTCTCCGCGGTGATCGGACCGAACGGAGCGGGCAAGACCACGCTGCTGAACTGCATCAGCGGGGTCGTCCGCCATGAGGGCACGGTCGAGCTCGAAGGTCGTGACCTGAGCCGGCTGCGCGCCGACCGGCGAGCGGCGCTCGGCATCGCACGCACCTTCCAGACGCCGCTGCTCGTGCCGGACTTCACCGCGCTCGACAACGTCTTGCTGGGGGCGTACCCGAAGGTGCGCGGAGGGCTGATCGGTTCGATCCTGCGGCTGCCCAAGGTGAGGTCGGATGAGACCTCGATGCGTGCGCGGGCCGCCGAACTGCTGTCGCACCTCGGTGTCGCCCGAGCGGACGCGCGCAACGTCGGCAGCCTGGCGCACGGGGACCGGCGACGGGTCGAGGTCGCCAGGGCCCTGATCGCCGAGCCCCGGCTGCTGCTGCTCGACGAACCGGCCGCGGGACTCGGCGCGGACGAGGCTTCCGACCTGCTCGGCGACGTCGAGGAGTTCGCGGCGGCTGTCGGGATGACGTGCGTCCTCGTCGAGCACGACGTGGGCCTCGTGATGCGGGTGTCGCGCCATGTGGTCGTCCTCGACGCGGGACGTCTTCTGGTCGCCGGGTCCCCCGCGGAGGTGGCGGCCGATCCGCAGGTCGTCGCCGCCTACCTCGGCGACGACTGGTCGGAGGTGGAGACGTGAACGAGCGAACCGGCACAGCAGCGTTCTCGCTCACGGTGCCTGCGAAGGAGGCGCCGTGAGCACGGGGCTGCTCGAGACCCGGCGGCTCGTCGCGCGGTACGGGTCGGTCGAGGTCCTTCACGGGATCGACTTCCGCATCTCCCCAGGAGAGATCGTCGTGCTCCTGGGGCCGAACGGAGCCGGCAAGACGACGCTGCTGCGGGCCATCTCCCGGGTGGTGGCGACGCGTGGTGAGATCACTCTCGCCGGGGTGAGCATCGCCGGCTGGAGCGGAGCACGTACCGCCCGCGCCGGCGTCGGACACGTGCCCGAAGGCCGGGGCACCTTCGCCGACCTCACCGTGGAGGAGAATCTGCGACTCGGCGGCCTGGCCCGTCCGAAAGGACGGCGCTCGACCGCGCGCGTGGACCTCGCCCAGGTCTATGCGACGTTCCCGGTGCTGGCGGACATGCGGCGGCGTGCCGCGGGGCTCCTGTCGGGCGGGCAGCAGCAGATGCTCGCGATCGGACGTGCGCTGATGGCGCGCCCGCGGTTGCTGCTCATCGACGAGCCGTCACTGGGCCTGGCGCCCATGGTGACCCAGCAGCTTTTCGAGGCCCTGGCCGGGATCAGGGGCGAGTGGTCCACATCGCTGCTGATCGCCGAGCAGAACGCACGACTTTCCCTGCGCATCGCCGACCGCGCCGTCGTCCTGGCGGGTGGCCGTGTCGCCGCCGCCGGTCCCACGGCGGATTTCCACGACGGCGACGTGATCAGGCGCGCTTACCTGGGAGAAGCGGCCGACGGCCCGGAAGGGGACGAGAAATGACCGAACTGCTCCAACAGGTGCTGGACGGACTGAGCACAGGGCTCGTGTACGGCATGCTCGCACTCGCGCTGAGCGTCATCTTCCAGGGCACAGGGATGCTCAACTTCTCCCAGGGGGAGATGGCCACCCTGTCGGCCTACGTGACGTTGGTCCTGACCCAATCAGGCGTGGGCTTCTGGGTGGCCCTTCCCCTCACCGTGGTTCTGTCCGCGGGCGGTGGGGCGCTCATCGAGAGAGTGCTGGTCCGGCGTCTGGAGGGCGCCGGCGAACTCCCGCTGCTCACGCTCAGCGTCGCCCTGCTCCTCGGTCTGAACGCACTCATGTCGATCATCTGGTCGACCGACCCGCGAACCTTCCCCAGCCCGTTCGGGAAAGGGCTGATCGAGTTCGCGGGCCTGCACATGACGGTGCAGCAGGCCGGGTCACTGATCACGCTGCTCGCCGTCATGGCCGCGACGGCGCTGCTGTTCAACCGGACCAGTGTCGGATTGCGGCTTCGCGCGGTGGCGCAGAATCCCGCCTCGGCCACACTCCTCGGCCAGCACCAGGGCCTGTGGCTCATGGTGGGGTGGGCCGTCGCCGCCGCCGTCGGCGCGTTCGCCGCCGTCGTGGCCGCACCGGTCCTCACGCTCTCACCGGGGATGATGACCTTCCCCCTCCTCCTGGCGCTGGCCGCCGGCACGCTCGGCGGGCTGTCCAGCCGCGTGGGGGCGGTTGCCGGGGGCGTCCTGATCGGCATCGCCGACAACCTGGCCAGCCGGTACGTGCCCGGGCTGGGCAGGGATCTCGCGATCGTCGCTCCCTTCGCCCTCACCGCCCTCGTCGTCATGCTCCGGCCGGCGGGACTCTTCGGCAGGACCAGGACGGTGAGGGTGTGAACACGAACCTGCGCCGCGCCGTCCCCATCGGCTGGGCCGCCGCATTCATGATCGGTGTCGTCGTCCCCTTCGTCGTCTCCGACTACGACCTGCTGGACCTCACGCGCATGCTCGCCATCGCGATGGCGGTCGCCGGGCTGAACCTCCTGCTGGGGCATTCCGGCCAGATCAGCGTCGGTCACGGCGCCATATTCGGGCTGGGCGGTTACGCGGCCATCATCCTCGTGGCCACGTACGGATGGCCGTGGTGGTCCGCGGTCCTCGTCGGCGGCGCCGTGTGCCTGGCCCTCGGCCTGCTGCTCGGCGTGCTCGGCCTCACCATGGGCGGGGCCAACCTCGGGCTGCTCACGATCGCCGTGGCGGCGATCTTCCCGCTGCTCCTCATCCGGCTCAAGCCGATCACGGGCGGGACCTTCGGCATCTTCATGGCGCACTCCCCGATCGAGCCCCCGGACTGGAGCGGGCTCACCGAGGCGCAGTTCGGTTTCCTCGTGTGCCTCGTCGTGCTGGCCCTGACCCTCCTCCTGCTGCGCAACCTGGTCGCTGGCCGGCTCGGCCGAGCCTTCGCGGCCGTCCGGACGAGCGCACTCCTGGCAGCCGCGAACGGGGTCGACGTCAACCGCACGAAGCTCCTGGCCTTCGCTGTCAGCGCGGCGGTCGCCGGGACGGGGGGCGCGTTCTACGCGCTCGTCGCGGCGATCGCCGTGCCGGACAGCTATCTCGTGCCTTTCTCGATCGTCCTGCTCGCTGCGAGCGTCGTCGGCGGCAGCAGGACCTGGGCGGGCGCCCTCCTCGGCGCGGCGATCGTGATCTACCTCCCCAAGCTGGCCGAGAACGCCGCCGGCGCCGAGTCCGCGGGCAACTGGTCCCAGCTCGTCTACGCCTGCGGCCTCATCCTGACCCTCATCATCGCGCCATCCGGCCTCGTCGGCGATCTCTCGCGCCTGGCACGTCGCGCCATCGGGATCGTTCCCACCATGCGCGACCAGGCGGACGCACCTCCGGGGCGCGGATCCCGTGCAGGCCGTGCCGACGAGGCAGCGCTCAACAAGCAGATATCCGACCTCCCGTAAGCCCCCCACCCGAGAGGATTCCTGGTGAGCTACAGAAGTAAGAAGGTCATGGCCATGGCGGCCATGACAGCGTTGGCGGTCGTTCTGGCGGGATGCTCCGGCCGCGCTGCGTCCTCTCCGGGCGCCGCGGACGGCAGCGGCGACATCGTCATCCGGGCCAGCTACCCGCTCAGCGGCCCTATGGTGTCCGCGGGCGCCTCGGCGTCCGGGGCCAAGGCGTACTTCGATGCCGTGAACGCCGCAGGAGGCGTCGACGGGCGAAAGATCGACTTCAAGGTGGCCGACGACGCCTTCGACCCCGCCCGCATGGTGTCCAACAACAGGCAGTTCGCCGAGCGCGACAAGGCGACGATCGTCATCAACTTCGGCGGGATCTCCGTCGCCGCGCGGCCGCCGCTCAACGCGGCACACGTCGCCCAGATCGTGCAGGGAGGCGAGAAGGAGCTGAGCGACGTCCAGAACTTCCCCTACACGCGTGCGTTCGTGCCGGACATCGCCTGGGAGGGTGAGCTCCAGGGGCGGTACATCGCGAAGAACATTCCCAAGGCCGTCGTCGGTTTCCTGGGTTTCAACAACGCTTTCGCCGACAGCCAGCTCGCCGGGCTCGCCGCGGCCGGCATCACACCTGTGAAGGCCATCCGGGTCCCGCCGGGCCAGGGGGACCTGTCGTCCCAGGTGACGGAGCTCAAGGCCGCAGGCGTCAACGTGCTGGTCGTGACCCACGGCCCGCCGACCATCGGCGCGCTGCTGTCCCACATGGGCCAGATCAAGTACAAGCCGACGATCTTCATCGGCAGCCCGTACGCCGACTTCGCCAGCACGGTCAAACCCGCCGGTGCGGAGAACGTCGCCGGAGCTCTCTCCTACCACTGGTTCAAGGATCCCCAGAACCCCGCCCTGAGCGACGACAAGGCGCTGGCCCAGTACCGGGCCGACATGGCCAAGTACGCTCCGTCCGCGGACGCCGGCCAGACTTTCACCTTCACCGGTTACGGGCTGGCGGCGGCCATCGTTTCGGCCCTCCGTTCGGCCAAGGAGATCAGCAGCGACGGCTTCCTCTCCGCATGGGGCTCGCTCTCGCAGGAGGAGAATCCCTTGCTGATCGACAAGGCCTCGCTCACCGGCGAAAAGGACGGCCGGCTGGTTCACCAGTACCAGCTGCACGAGTTCGACGGCAAGAGCTGGGTGGCGCGCGGCTCCGTCATCGATGTCTCCGAGGCCGGTATCGCCGGCTGAATCGAGCTGCACGGACGGGCTTACGCTGTGAGCCCGGACGGGCGGCAGGAGCGGTCGCCGCAATAGTCTGCCTCCGGTGAAGGAGGAGCGGTACACCCGCGCGCAACGCAAGAACAAACGAACGGATGTGGAGTATCAATGGCTCGGCTGACGCGAGAGCAGAAGCAGGCACTCACGCGGGAGAAGCTTCTTCTCTCGGCGCTGGATGTCGTCGCGCGCGACGGCTATGACGGCGCCTCGGTCGAACGCATCGCCGAGGAGGCCGGCTTCTCCAAGGGAGCCTTCTATTCCAACTTCTCTTCGAAAGAGGAGATTCTGCTGGAGTTGCTCGAAGGAAATGCCGGCCACGACGTCGACGAGCTCTCCGATCTGCTTCGCGAGGTCACGGATCCTGACGAGGTGATCGAGATCGTCGCCCGGTGGTGTGACTCCCGTGCAAGCGAGCAGAAGTGGGGCATCATCGCCATCGAGTTCCTGCGACGTGCGCAGCGCGACGGCACCCTGAGCGATCGGCACCGTCAGCTCTTCGTGAGTCAATGGGAACAGGCCGGCGCGCTCCTGCAGAGCAAGCTCCTCCCCGGCCGCGAGCCGGGCATCAGCGCACTCGACCTCGGCGGGATCGTCCTCGAACTCACCTACGGCGGTATCTCGACCTTCCTCAAGGCCAACACTCCGGGCCAGATGATCCGGCACGTGCTCAAAACGCTCCGGAACTCGGCCCAGGTGACGCACACCGGGTGAGGACCATGGCCGCATACGCATGCGGCCGCCGATCCCGGCCGCCGGTCCTCGTCGCGGTGCCGTCCGGACACCCGCCACATCCTTTCTCCTGACATCCAGGCGACCACCGCCTGCGGTAATACCTGTTCCCTTCACCCCTTCAGGAGTTCAGCCATGGACATTGCCTTTCGGCTTGCCTGCATCGCAATCGGCCTGCCGTTCATCTGGCTCGGCTACGAGGCCGTCGCCGCCCCCGGCGCGCGTGTCGCGATGGCGGCCAAGCTCCGCATCCCTCGCCCGGAGATCGCCGTGCGGCTCAATGGGGTCGCGATGGTCGCGGGCGGCATCGGCGTCGCCAGCGGCCTGCTGTGGCAGGCCGCGGCAGTCGGCCTGGTGATCTCACTGATCCCGACGACGCTCGCCGGTCATGCGTTCTGGGCCGACACCGATCCTCAGACACGCAAGACCAACCGCATCCAGTTCCTCAAGAACCTCGGGCTCATGGGTGGCCTCCTCGCCGTGGCACTCGCCCCGTACGTCAACGGCTGAGCGCTCGGCGAGGGGAACCTGCCGGTGCCGAGTAATCATCCAGCCAGGTCAAGCCGCATGCCGATACTCCCTCAGAATGCCCCAAGTCGATCACGTCGATGGATGTCGGGCGCCGTGATCCGGGCTGGGCCAGCGTTGGGATCGGGAAGCGGTCGGAGCGGAGCCGCCTGGCGGAGAGCGAATCTGGTTGCATGATCAAGCATCTCCTGGGGGTGGTTCGTCGCAACGCAGATCAGCGAGGCGCCATGGGCATTACTCGCCCCGTTCGAGCGTGAGCAGCGGCTCAGAAAACACAGGCGCTGGTGCGCCGGGATCTGCGGCAACAGCCTGCTCCAGGCGGCGGAAGCCGGCCTCCAACTCGTCGGGACTGAGCTGAGCGAAGAACGAAAGGGTACGCAGGCGCAGCCGTTCGAGCATGTCACCGAGGGTGCCGGAGGACGGCTCGGTAACCGTGCCGAAGCTGGCAACGCGCCAGCCGTCCGACGTGAACATCGCGATGACCTCGTGCAGCGGCTGAAACAGCGAGGCGTCCACCTCAAACCCGCGGGGGAAGTGCTCCAGCCACCACGGCCGGGGATGGTGGTCGCTGAAATTGGCGCGCAGTAGCAGCCGCCCTCCTGGTCTGAGCACCCTGGCCAGTTCCCGGGCCGCCCGCGGCTTGTCCTGGACGTGGTGCCAGGACAAGAACATGAGAGCGTAGTCGGCGCTGCCGGACGGCACTGGCATGTCCTCGGCGGAGCCTGCCAGATACCGCACACCGGGATGCAGGGACTGCGCCTGCGCTGTCTCGCGCATGCGGACCGACGGCTCGACGCCAGTGACCGGCCCGAACGCTCGCGCCAGCGCGGGGGTGAACCTGCCGGTCCCCGAGCCGACGTCCAGCCCCGCCAGCGGACGCCGCTCGGGCAGCACCGCTCCGAAGGCGCCGGTCCAGGCCTGCAGCTGCGGCTCGGTGAGCGCACGGCCACGCGCGTAGTCCTGGTACTGGTCCGTGTCGTAGTCGATCCGCCTCATCACAGCTCCCGCGTCCACTCGGGCTATCGGCAAACCATCGGCCCGATATATCGGGTCGATACATCGGTACGATAGGCAGTGTCACGTCATGTCGCAAGGGGGCATTGCGGTCGGGCGTGCCTGCACCGCGGCGAGGAACGCCGCATCCGGCACGCCCCGCGCTCCTCCGAGATGCCCCGCCACAACATGGTGACGTCTTTCGCGTGATAACTAAGATCGGCACATGTCCCGTTTTGAGGTGGCGACCTTGGTTCTCGCGCCGCCGCCGGTCGTCTTCGATGCGTCCTTGTCGGTCGAGCTGCACGCCTCCTCCATGCGCGGCTCGCGCGAGCAAGCAGTCGCAGGAGTCACTTCCGGACAGCTCTCCCTCGGCGATCAAGTCACGTGGCGAGCGCGGCACTTCGGCTTCACCTGGCACCTGACCTCGACGATCAGCGCCTGCATACGCCCCTCGTACTTCGTCGACGAACAAGTAGACGGCCCATTCCGGCACTGGCGCCACGCGCATACCTTCGAATCGACACACGACGGCGACAGCGGCGTCGAAGCGACCCTTATGAAAGACATCATCGACTTTGCCGCGCCCGCTGGCCCATTGGGCACCGTCGCAGACGCCCTTGTGCTGCGCCGTTACATGACCAAGCTCATCCTGCTGCGTAACGCGCACATCAGAGAGGCGACCGAAACCGCCGAGCGGTGACAACGCCATTGCAGACGATGCTCAGCTTCACCTCCGAGGCCGGTGGCTACGGCACGCCCACCCCGACTGCTCCCCTGCCTGCCCAGCAGTTTGCCGGCGAGCCCATCGGTCTCGGTGAACACCATGTCGACGGCGAGCCGGCAGCGGCCCGCGTGGACTGTCCAGGCCGTTCCCTGGCTGGGATGATGGGGCCACGCCTCCAGTTCCTGGTCGCGGCGCGGGGGCTCTTCGCCCGAGCCAGATCGAGCGCTTCCGCTATCGAGGACCCGGGCATATGCTTTCGGAAATCTGCCGATGAGCAGCGCCGAAGCTCCCAGGGGGACATGGTGCCACGGCGATCTGGGGTTCTGCGCTGGTCAGCGGGCATCGTGGCGGTGGCGCTCGCGACGTCGGGACAGTCGGCGCCGGCCGCAGGCGCCACCGGAAGCCCGTCCAGGGCGGGGGACTTCGTCGTGTACGGGTTCAGCCAGTCGGACGTGCACGAGGAGGACCCGCAGGTCTACGAGCTCGACCCGGACACCACCATCCGCGCGATCGGGAAGTGGTCCACGGCGGGGGACGAAGCAGCTGACTACAACTTCGCGCAGATCGACCGCTACCACGCCAAGGGCATCAACTTCATGGGCAGCGGCACGGCCAGCGTGATCTTCCCGAAGGACTTCGCCACCGCCGAGGTCTTCGACGACATGTCGACGCGCGACGCGGACGGCGATCCGGTGCCCCATGACGAATTCGGTTTCCCGGAGCCGGCGCGGCGGGGCAACATCTTCAACCCCAAGTACCGCGAGTACCTCCTCTCCTGGGCACGCATCCAGGTCGACGGCGGAGTCGACGGGCTCAACTTCGACGAGATCAACGCCGGATTCAGCGGCGGGTTGAAGTATGGCTTCAACGGCAACGAGGGCTTCGACGACTACGCGATCGCCGACTTCAACCGGTACCTCCTGGCGAAGTATCCGACCTTCACCGCCGCGGACTGGAAGTCGCGCTTCGGCATGACCGACGGCAACATCCTCCGTCGCGACGTGCCGGCCGGCGACCTGGCGGCCAACTTCAACTACCGCGATTACCTGCGGGCCGGCGGCTGGAACCTCGACCCCCTGAACGCAGCGAACCCGCTCGCTCCCGAGTGGGGCCGGGTGGTCGCCAACCGCATGTACGCCGAGGACACGTCGTTCACCGCCACGTACATCCGCCGGTACTGGAAAGAGATCGCCGACGAGATGCGAGCGTACGCCTGGCGCACCCAGCACCGCAGCATTCTCATCTCCTCGAACGGGCTGTGGCCCCATGTGGACTTCAACAGCGTCGGCATGTACCCGTGGAACCCGGACGAGCAGACGCCCGACTTCCGCGGCGCCGACTACGTGCCGGTGACCGACGGCCACCTCAACGGCGCCAAGTCGCTCCAGTCGCAGTACCGCTACCTGAAGGAGCAGAGCGCCCGGATCGCGGGCCACGTGCCGGTCGTCGTGTTCATCGACTGGCCGAACGACATGATGACCAACTACCTCAACCTGCCGCTGCAGGAGAAAAAGGACTACTGGCAGATCTTCGGCGCCGAGGCGTACGCGAACGGCATCTTCCCCGCCTTCCACCTGAAGGACACGGTCGGCAGCCCCACCGCGACGGACCTCGGAATGATGGACTTCTTCACGACGTACACCCACTTCTACAAGGACCATCGCGCGATCTTCAAGGACAACGCGATCGGCGCCCAGGTGGTGCGGGCTGGTGTGGCCAACGTCGCGGCGAGCCTGCTCGTGCAGCGCGGTACCGGCAAGCGCTCCATCCACCTCGTCAACCACAACTACGACCAGGGCATCGCGCCCCTGTCGAGGTTCACGGTGGAGGCTGACCTGGGCTCCTGCCCGCGCCGCGTCTCGATGGTCTCGCCAGATTTCCCGCAGTCGAAGTCGCCGGCATTCTCCTGCCGGCACGGCAAACTGAAGCTGACCGTCGACCGCCTCGACTACTACAACATCATCCAGCTGTAGCCGGATCCAGGCGAACCGCATGATGCCGCCCCGGCCGCCGGCAGTAGTCACGCAGCACCACCGCCTGCTCCTCGGGCTCATGTGACGGCAAGCGTGCCCACACCGTCTGCAACGCTGGCACGGTTCAATCGGGCTGCCGGACCGGCAGGATCACCATCGGCGTAGGGCAGGCTGGAGCGGACAAAGATCTCGGCGCTGACCTCGCCGATCACTTCCATGGCCTGTTTCAGCACGCCGGTGCTGCAGGTCAGCACGTCGGGCCGGGCTTCCAGCTCGGCCCGTTGCGGCCGGACAGGAAGATCTCGTACCAGCCGCCTACCAGACTCGCCGGCACCGTGATGCCCGGCGCTCCGGTGCGGTGGTCGGCGGATACCCAGAACGGGTCGTCGCTGCCACGGGCGAGAATTTCCTGGATGTAGTCGGAGCGGTGGTCGGGGCTGAAGCGGGCAGCGGCGTCCAGGCTGACGCGGTGGCGACCGTTGTGACTGTGGAGCAGGCCGCTGTCCTTGAGCGCTTGTTCGGCCTCAAGGTGGTCCCAGCGCGCCAGATCTCATAGTCGCCTTGGCCGTCGAAGACGTAGGCGGCCAGCGGCATGTTGGCTTCCACGCCGTTTTGCCGCGAAGGCAACGGCTACGGCCCGCACATGCGATAAGCGGCTCCGGGTACGGCGCATCGCATGAAACTCGAACTGGGACCTGTAGGCGTCACCACGGCCTTCGGCGACTGGGAGAGCGTGGTGTCGGCGGCGCCCGAACTGGAAGGCATCGGATACTCAACGATCTGGCTCGGCGGCGACCTGCTGCGGGATCTCGACCGGCCGGCCGAGATCCTGCGCGTGACCCGATCCATCCCCGTGGCCACCTGCGTCCTGCCCGTGGTGCGATATTCGGCCGACGACGTCGCCGGGCTCTACACCCGGCTCGAGGCCGCCCATCCCGGCAGGTTCGTCGCCGGGATGGGGGGCGCGCACGGGCCGCGGCCGCTGACAACGCTGCGGGAGTACTTCGACCGGATGGAGGCCATCCCGGTAGGGCGGCGGATGCTGGCGGCGATGGGGCCGCGGATGCTGAAGCTCGCGGGCGAGCGTACGGCAGGTGCCATGCCCATGTTCGCCACACCTGCCTACACCGCGCAGGCCCGTGCCCGCCTTGGCCCCAGCCGCACACTCGTCGTGCACCAGTGCGTGTGCCTCGAGAGCGACCCCGCGAGGGCCCGGGGCGTCGCGCGGGGGCTCGTCGAGGAGATGCGCGTAGTGGCAGGGTACCCAGCGCAGTTCCGGCGACTGGGGTTCACCGATCAGGAGGTCGACGAGCTCGCCGACCGCCTGGTTGACGGCCTGGTCTACTGGGGCGCGCCGGACTCCGTCGCCGCGCGGATGCGCGAGCACCTGGCGGCCGGGGCCGACCAGGTGTCGGTGACGGCGCTGTCCGGGGACGGGAGCCTGCCCCTGAGCCAGTGGCGGCAACTGGCCCAGGTGCTGCTCACGCCCTGACGAACGACGGCCGATCGGGCCTATGGTCGCAGCCGGCAAGGCGGCACCCAGCGGCGGCGCGGCGGGCGCATGTGCCCGCCGCTCGCGGTGGGCGACTCTAGGCGGCCACGAGCGACCAGAAGTGGTTGTCGTTGTTGCCCGCGAGGGTCTGCTGGTCGAGGACGGACAGTGAGGCCGTGGTCATGTTGAGCGCCTTGTTGCTGTGCTGGTTGACCAGGACGTACGTCCCGTCGGCCGCGCGGCGCAGCCGCCACGTGAGCGTGGTGCCGGTGAAGGTGCCGCAGGCCGCTTGGACGACCTGGGTGCCGGCGGCGTCGCTCGCCGTCTTCAGGCCCAGGCACATGCCGCTGTTGGCGTTGACCAGGTGCCACGAGTCGGCGGCGATGGTTGCCTTTCGCAATGTCCACTGCTGGCTCTTGGCGCCCGAATGCGGCTTATGGATGACCGACGCCCCCGCCGTCGTGGAGGCGTCGAGCACCTCGGCGTTGTCGCGGCTCTTCACACCCGCCAGGTAGTAGGTCTGGCCTGCCTGCGGACCGGGTTCGGTGCTCCGCGCGAACCTCCAGAGCTGGTCGGCCGCGCCGGTGTAGGGGCGCTGCTCCAGTGGCGCCGGGTGGGCGCCCGCGACCGTCAGAGCCAGCCCCGAAAGCCAGTTGATGATCGCGTAGCTGCCGTCCGGCTGCGGGAGGTACGCCCAGCGCATGCCGTCCTGGCCGTTGCAGGTGTACTGCAGGATCTGGGTGCCGGAGGTGGTACCGCTGTAGGCGCTGTCGGCGCAGAGCCCGCTGCCGGCGTTGGCGAGTTGGAGGCCCGTCCGGTAGCTCATCAGCCACTTCTGGCTCCGTGCGCCGCTGGGCGGGCGCTGGCTCAGTCTGGTCAGCCTGGCGCTGGAGCCGTCGATCGGCTCAAGGGCTCCTCCAGTGGACACATTGGTGATCACATAGGTGGAGCCGACCGTCGGGTGGGCGGTGGCGTCGGCGGTGTCGCCCTTGATGAGGAAGTCGTTGTTCGCGATGTTCCAGTGCGTCGCGAGATAGCTGCCCGGCCCGGGGGCCAGACTGAAGTAGTCGTCGCGGTTGCAGTCGGGCAGCCGGCGGTCGTTCCACTCCAGGCAGTTGAAGGTCGGGGTCCCGCCATAGCACATCATGCTGAACTGGTCGCTGCAGTGCCCGCTACTGTCGGTGTGCGGCGCGCTCGCCTGTACGGCGCCCAGCATGTGGCCGAGCTCGTGGGCGATGGCGTTGGGGCCGAAGCAGTTGGCCGTCGCGTCCACCCGGGCGTAGGCGAGCCTGGTGTTGTTGTAGTTCTCGGCGCCGGGCCGGTCGTCGATGTACCGCTGGCCCACGCCACAGATGACGCTCGCCTCGGAGAGCATCAGATACCTGCGGTCGGGCTTGTCGTACCCAAGGGCCTTGACGGCGGTGATGCCCTCCGCGAACGTCGCCAGGGACCCTGCGGGCACCTCGACGCGGCGGACGGCGATGCGGCATCCGCCCCCGCTGACCGCCTCAGTGGCAAAGCGGATGTGCCGGCTCTTGCCGCTCTTGGCGGCGGCGTCGTTGTACGCGTCGTCGGCATTGGCCAGCCAGGCCTGGAACATGGGCGAGAGCAGGTCGTAACGGTCGGGCATCTCCGGCTCGCGGGCGTAGAGCACCTCGACGCGCTTACCGCTCACCCCGTCTCCCACGCAGGGGATCCCTGCGGGCGCCGCCAAGGCCGCCGCGGTCGCCTGGCTTCTGGTGAGCCGGGACTCTTCGGCACGCGGCCCGGTGCGCTCGCCGAGCCGCGCGCCGGGGAACACATCGTTCTCGCAGGTAACGTCGGCCGCCATGCCCGCGCACGGGTCGGCCGGAGCCGCCTCGACGGGGGAGGGGGCGAACCCGCCCGCTCCCGTGACAATCATGAGCGCCGTCACGGCTACGAGCGCTGTTCGACTTGCTAACACCTGTGGGGCCTCCCGGATCATGCACCGCCCGGTCCGGGCGAGAATGCGATGATCAACATACCGGGTTCAGACTTGCTGACCAATAGGGTCAATTCGGGCACGCCGTTAGAATGTGCGTCGACGGCCTCGGTGCTGGTCAAAGTCTCGGCGGTCAGAACTGTCGTATTGCCGCCTGTCAGTGTGAGGAAGAACGATGGCATCGATCGTCTTCGGGACGCTCGCCGTAGTCGCATCGATCGTGGGCGTCGTGCTGTTCCTCATGCTGAGGCGGAAGCCGCACACCCGGGTCGGGGCGTACGTCAGCGCGACGTTCCTCGTCCATGGGGGAACGCCTGAAGCGGGAGAACGTTGTACTTCCCTGCCTGGTGGCCATCACCGACCACACCCGATCGAGATCTCGGCCCTGGCTTGAGCCGGCCATGCAAGATGCGGTGAGAGCTGTCGCACGCGCTCACATGCCAGAAAAGATCATCTCGCTCTGACCTGCGAACAGAGGCAGGGCGGCCACGTCGCTGCAGGTCGGCGATGAACGCCGCCGGGTCGCGCCCGGCGACAGCAGGCGCCGGACCGGACGACGCCACGCCGGTCGAGGCCGTCCGGCTCCTGCCGGCGTCTGGGCAACGGGTGGCGCGTCCTGGAGGGCGCGGCAAGGGCGCACGGGAGGTGGCGGGATTACGCAGCGGGATTACGCAGCGGGGTTTTCGCCGGGAACACGCACACCCGGAGCCCCTCCCGACCGCCGAGCAGCACGTGAGAGGACGAGCGAGAGAACGAGGAGGACGAGCCCGGCCGCAGGGGCCTGCGCCAGGGCGGCGGAGGCACCCCACGCGTCGGCGGCGCGCCGGGGCGGGGTGCCGTCGCAGCCCGTAGAGCCAGCCGGAGAGCAGCCCGCTGAGGCTGGAGGCGGCGATGATCGCCTCCTGGCGCATCTCCTGGAGGAACTCGTCCAGGCGCGGGCCGCACAGGTAGAACGGGCCGCCGTCGCCGAAGTCCTCGCCCGGGATCGGCGGGCCGTCCGGCAGCAGGAGGTCCTTGGAGATCATGTTGATGACGTCCATCCGGAAGCCGTCGACACCGCGGTCGAGCCACCAGCGCATCATCTGGTGGACGGCTCGGCGGACCTGGGGGTTCTCCCAGTTGAGATCGGGCTGGCGGCGGGAGAAGAGGTGCAGGTAGTACTCCTGCGTGTCCTCGTCGAACTCCCAGGCCGAGCCGGAGAAGGCCGCCCGCCAGTTGTTCGGCTCGGAGCCGGGCTTGCCGGGGACCGTCCCGGGGCGTGCCGGACGCCACCAGTACCAGTCACGGTAGGGGCTCGACCTGTCCGACCTGGAGTCTTTGAACCACGGGTGCTCGTCGGAGCTGTGGTTGACGACGAGATCGACGATCAGCTTGATCCCTCTCGCGTGCAGCGCGGCGACCAGTTCGTCGAAGTCGGCGAGCGTTCCGAAGAGCGGGTCGATGTCCTGGTAGTCGCTGACGTCGTAGCCGCCGTCGTCGTGGGGGGATGGGTAGATCGGGGACAGCCAGACGACGTCGATGCCCAGCCGGCTCAGGTAGTCCACCTTGCTCAGCAGGCCTCGCAGGTCACCGATCCCGTCACCGTCGGAGTCGGCGAAGCTGCGTACATAGACCTGGTAGACGACTGCCGAGGTCCACCAGGGCTCCTCGTGCCGCCGGACGTCCGGACGGGCGGCGGATGGTGTGGGCATGATGATCTTTCTCTCGGTCGTGGGAAGGGGATGCCGGGGGTCGGCGGGATGTCAGCCTTTGACCGACCCGGCGGTCAGCCCGCGTACGAAGAAGCGCTGCAGGGCGAGGAAGAACAGGATGGGTACGATCATCGAGACGAAGCCGCCGGCGGTGACGAGTTGCCAGCCTTGGCCCTGCTGGCCCATGAGCCCCTTGACGGCGACGGTGATCGGCTCGTTCTCGCCCGGCCCGATGAAGACGAGTGCGATGAGCAGGTCGTTCCAGACCCACAGGAACTGGAAGATCGCGAACGACGCGAGCGCCGGCACCGACATCGGCATGATGAGCCGCCAGAACATGGTGAAGTGGCTGGCGCCGTCGATCCTGGCCGATTCGAGCACCGCCTTCGGCAGCGTGGCCATGTAGTTGCGCAGGATGTAGATCGCCAGGGACATGCCGAACCCGATGTGCGCCAGCCAGGCCGCCGGGAACGTCCCGTTGATGCCGAAGTCGCCGTACAGCTGCAGGATCGGCACCAGGGCCACGTAGTTCGGCACGACGAGCAGGCTGACGATCACGATGAACAGGGTGTTGCGCCCGGGGAAGCTCATGAACGCGAACGCGTACGCCGCGAACGCCGCGATGAGCAGCGGGATGAACGTCGCCGGCAGGGCGATGGCGAAGCTGTTGACGAACGCCTGGTCGAGGTTGGCCTGCGCGGTGACCTCGCCATACGCCTGAGTCGTGAGCCGCCCGAGCGAGGCCGGGTCGGTGAAGATCGTCCACCAGCCGAGGGTGCTGGCGTCGTCCTTGGTACGGAACGAGGTGATCAGCAGGCCCAGCGTAGGGATGATCCATAGGGTGCAGACGAAGATCACCGTGGCCTTCGCCACCGGGGTGGCTTCTCCCTGGCGACGGCCCGCGCGGCGCGGGGCTGCCTGCCGGCGGGCCGGGGACGAACCGGCGGGACGGATCTCGGGTCGCTCGGTGATGCTCATCGCCCGGCCTCCTCGGTACGGAACTGGCGCACCTGGTAGATCATGATCGGGATGATGGCGATCATCAGCATGACCACGATGGCGGCCGCGTGGCCGTTGTTGAAGTTGGTGAACAGCTCGTTGAAGAACTGCACGCCGATGACGTTGGTGTCGAAGTCGCCGTTCGTCATGACGTAGACGATGTCGAACAGCTTCATGACGCCGATCGTCACCGTGACGAAGACCGTGATGATGGTCCCCCGGATCTGCGGGACGATCACCCTGGTGAAGATCTGCCGCTCGCTGGCCCCGTCGATCCTGGCCGCCTCCAGCGTGTCGGCCGGCACGCCCTTGATGGCGGCCGACAGCAGCACCATGGAGAAGCCGACCTGCGCCCACAGCAGCATCACCATGAGCTCGAGGCTGTTGAACTTGAAGTCGGTGATCTGCAGCCAGTTGACCGGGTCGAAGCCGAGGGCGGTCACGATCGCGTTCTGGACGCCGATCTGCGGCTCTCCCGGCGGGTTCGCCGCGTAGACGAAGCGCCAGATGGTGCCGGCGCCGACCGCCGAGATGGCCATGGGCATGAAGATGGCCGTCTTGGCCAGCTTCTCGGATCGCGGCCGCAGGCGGTCGGACAGGACGGCGATCCCCAGGCCCAGCAGGATCGTCACGGCGGGCACGATCACGATCCACAGCAGCGTGTTGACCAGGGTCGACCGGAAGCCGGCCGAGCCCAGGAGCGAGGTGTAGTTGTCCAGGCCGACGTAGGCGGTGCTGTCGGCGTTGGCGAAGCTGAAGTGGATCGTCTGGATGGCCGGATAGATCAGGTAGAGGCTGATCGCCAGGAAGGCCGGGCCGATGTAGACGTACGGCTTGAGGCGGTCCTCCCATTTGCCGGGCAACAGCCCGACCAGCCGGTTGAGCAGCCAGAACAGGATCAGGGCGCCGCCCACTCCGGCGATGACGGCGAGGACGGCGTTGATCGTCTTGATCAGCATGGCGCTGCTCCTTTCGCGGGCGTACCCGTTGCGCCTGAGGGGCGGTGTGCGCGGCTGCGGCCGCCGCGCACACCGCGGGGGTCCGTCATGCCGTCAGTTCGCCGGCCAGCTGTCGTCGATCGCCTTGAGCGCCTGGTCAAGGGACTGCTGGTTGCTGATCCACCCCGTCATGCCCTTCCAGAAGCTGCCGGAGCCGACCGCTCCGGGCATCGCGTCCGAGCCGTCGAAGGCGATGCCGGTCGACTGGTAGGCGATCTTCGCGATGTCCCGGATCGTGTTCGTCGGGTAGTTGGCGACGTCGAAGTCCTTGCGGGGCGACAGCCAGGCGCCGGTCTTGACCCCGGCCGCGCCGAAGTCCTTGGTGGCCATGTACTGCAGGAGCTTCTTGGCCGCCTCGTTGTCCTTGCTGAACAGGCCGGCGAGGTCGCCGCCGCCCTCGACGGGGTTGTCGCCGCCGGCGGTGGCGGGCGGGAAGCCGAAGACGCCGACGCGGTTGTCGATGTCGGCCACCACGTCGTCGGGGAAGAAGCCCTTGGCCGCGACGAAGTTGCCCTGCTTGTACATGAAGCAGCCCGGCGGGTTGCGGAACATGGGGTTGCCGGCCGTGCCGAAGTTGTTGCTGGAGATGGACTTGCGGCCGCCCAGGACGTTGCCTTCGGTGAAGGCGATCTTCTCGAAGGTGCCGGCGGCCTGGCGGACCAGCGGCGAGTCAAACTTGATCTTGTGGTTGATCCAGTCGTCGTACTTGGCCGCGCCGCCGTACTTCAGGACCAGCTCCTCCATCCAGTCGGTGGCCGGCCAGCCGGTCGCCGGCCCGGACTCGATGCCCAGGCACCAGGGGGTCGTGCCCTCGGAGCGGATCTTGTCGGTGAGCGCGAGCAGCTCGGGGATGGACTTGGGCGCGGTGTACCCGGCGGACTCGAAGGCCTGCTTGGGGTAGAAGACCAGACTCTTGACGTTCATGCTGGCCATGAGTCCGTAGAGCTTGCCGTCCTTGCTGCCGGCCTCGAGCGTTCCCGGCGTCATGCCGCTCTTCAGCGCCGGCATGTCCAGGACGTCGTCGAGCGGGGCCAGCCGGCCCTTGGCCGCGAGGTCCTTCATGATGCCGGGCTGCGGGAACAGCGCGATGTCGGGCAGGTTGTTGCCCTGGACCCGGGTGACGATGAGCTGGTTGAAGTTGTCCGAGGGGGACCACTTGATCGTGATGCCCTGCTCTTTGGCGTACGGGTCCAGCGACATCTTCAGCGCGTTCAGACCATCGCCGGTCATGCCGGTCATGATTTCCACGGTCTTGCTCGTGTTCCCGGTGCCCGCTCCACTGGTCGCCTTCGAGCCGCCGTCGCTCAGACAGCCGCTTGACAGCAGCGCGAGCGCGGTCATCGGCGCGAGCGTTTGGAGCAGTTTGGTCCGTCGCATCTGTGACTCCCTTGAAAAGACGCACGAGGGGCCGGCAGGCGCCCCGGCGTTCCCCCGCTGGAAGGGCCAGGTGGCAGGGAAACCGGCCCGCCAACGAGGAATTGACGCGAGTCAAAGATAGGTATGATTCCCTGGAAGGCTGAACCGGTCAGCCGGTAACATTTACGTAACATGTGGTAATCCGTGGTTCCTGTCCCCCGACCCTCAGGACACTTCACGCATGGTCACCAGAGCTGACGTCGCTCGCCTCGCCGGTGTCTCGACCGGCACCGTCTCGCATGTGCTCACCGGGGCGCGCTCGATCCGCCCGGAGACCCGCCGCAAGGTGCTCGACGCCATGGACCAGCTCGGCTACATCCCCAACGCCATGGCCAGCGCCCTGGCCGGCGGCCGCAGCCGCATCATCGCGATCGTCTTCCCCTCCCAGCCGCGCACGATCGTGGGATCGGACCTGGAGTACGTCCTTGCCGCCACCGACGCCGCCCGCGCGCGGGGCTTCCATGTCGTCCTCTGGACGACCGGGCAAGACGACATGGACGAGCTGCGCCAGCTGGCTCGAGCCGGGCTCATCCAGGGGTTCCTGCTGATGCAGGTCACCCTCACAGACAAACGCGTGGATTTCCTCAAGCAGGCCGGCATCCCCGTCGGGCTCATCGGCCGCACCAGCGAGCCCGGCCACATCCCCTACGTCGACGCCGACTTCGATCAGATAGCGCGCGTGGCGGTCGAGCATCTCGCCGGCCTGGGACACCGGACCATCGGCATGATCAACGCCCCGTACGAGGAGGGCATACGAGGGATCGGAGCAGCCGTGCGCTTCGCCGACGCCGTCCGGCGATGCTGCGCCGAACTCGGGGTCGACTGCACGGTCGTCGCCAGCGAGCACACTGTCGGCGCAGGCCGGGCCGCGCTCCGCGAAATCCTGGAGCCCAGGCCGGCGACGACGGCCGTCATCGGCTACAACTGGGAGGCCACTCTCGGGGCGATGCACGAGGCCCGCGCCCTCGGCCGGCCGATCCCCGAACGGCTGTCGTTCATCCTGTGCTCCAACGGCGAACCGGCGTCGACCGACCCCGAGCTGACGACGGCGGCACCACCCGCGACGGAGATCGCACGTGCCGCCGCCGAGGCGCTCATCGATCATCTGGTCGCCCCCGACGCCCAACCGGCCCAGCGGCTGCTGCGCGGCGTCCTCATCGAGCGGCAGAGCACGGGGCCCTTCAGAGGGGAGGCCACGTAACTTGAGTTTCACCAAGGGCGTGAGCAGGCGACCGTCCCTTCAGAGGATCGTGTTCACCCCGTGGAGAGCCCGGTTCGGACACTGCAGTCTTTCTGCCAGCCCACGCGAAAAGCCCGTCGCTAGTTCCGCCACCCCGCCCGGGTGAGGATCTGGCCGATCACAGGCCCCTTGGCCTCGGCATAGTAGTTGATGTCACGCCACTCCCGTTGTGCCAGTTCGCGCTTGGTGGCCGCATAGAGGTCCCGGTCGCTCTCGCTTGCCCGCAGCCGGTCGCGGAAGGCGAGGTACCGGCGCACGTCGACGTGATCGGGCGGGTAACAGTGCAGATTCCCAGCACTGCGGACAGCTTGTCGTCAACATGTGCGTCAGACATTCGGCGGCCTTCCCGTAGGCAGCGGATCAACATATCTGACCGCTCGGATCATGGTCGAATCCCGTCGGGCCTGCTGCGTCACGCGAGGTGTTTCTGCTCAACGACAGGCCAGAATCGGTTACAGACAACCAAGATCATCGATCGTGCACTAAGTTCTGCGCGCGAGGACGAGCCGGCACCGCGGGCTGCCGTCTTCGCGTCGGCCCAGGGCCGTCAAGGGGACTGTCGTCACGCTGAATCCTGCTGCTACCAGGTCGTCGCGGACCGCGTGCAGCGGGCAGGTGCCGTAGTACATGACGAAGGGGGGACGCCACACGGCATTCCTCACCTGCATGGCCAGGTCGAATCCGAGCAGCGCCCAGTACTGGCCCGAGGTGATGGGCGGCGGCGCGCCGATCGGGAAGGCGAAGAGCCCGTCAGGCCGCAACGCGCGGTACACCCCGGCGAAGAGCGCGGGCCGTTCGGCGGGCAGGAAATGTCCGAGCGCTCCGAAGCTGACCGCGAGGTCGAAGGTCTCGGCGAAGGGCAGGGCTCGAACGTCGGCCTGTACCCACTCGGCGTCCGGGTGTGCTCGGCGCGCCTGCGCGAGCATGCCGGTGCTGAAGTCGACGCCCGTGATCCGTCCTTGGCACAGGGGTTTGAGGATCCGCACGCCCGCGCCGGTGCCGCAGCACACGTCCAGTCCCTGCCCGAACGGCCCGAGCGGACGCAGAGCGTCGGCGGTTGCGTCAAGAACGCTGTCGGGGGTGCGGAAAGGCGTGTGCTCGAACTTCGGGGCAAGCAGGTCGTAGCCGCGCTCGACCGAGGACAGCGCCTGGACCACCAGTTCAGGCAGCGACGGGCCTTGAGGCGAGAACACCAGCTAAGGGTACTTCGGCTACAGCCCCGACGAACCCGACTCCACCCAGTTCACGGCTGCGTGGGGGGATCACCGGCACGCCACCCTCCAGCCCCCTTCCGGCACCCGTCCGGGCGACCGTGAACGCGGGGCGACCTGCGGCTGACTTGGTCATCTTCCACAACACCTTGGACATCTCCGACATCGTGCGGCAGCTGGTCGCCGAAGGCCGGCAGCTCACCTCCGGCCGGCTCAGCCAGATAGCACCCTTCCGACGCGCCCACATCAGCCGCTTCGGCGCCTACGCCACCGACGACCTGCGCTGCCGGCCCGACCCGCTCGACCCCCTCCTGAAGGAGGCCGACTTCACCGGCGACGGCGCGGTTCTCTCGGCACGCTCGCGGCGCGGCGGAAGGTTTCAGCGGCGGTTTGTCGGTGATGGTCACTGGGCGTGGATCTGGTAGGTGGCGGAGGAGCCGAGGTCGGTCAGCGCGACGGCCTGGCCGACCTGGTCGCTCAGCTGGTCGAAAGGTCGTGGGCTCAGCCTCGGCCGGCCCGCTGGAAGATCGTGATCAGGATGCCCTCGCCGACCGTCTTCGACTCGGTCAGCTTCCACGCCGTCTTGCCGGTGGTCTGCTCGATCAGTCGCCTGCCGGCGCCGAGGATGACCGGGAAGGTCATGAGGTGGATCTCGTCGACGAGGTCGTTCTCGATCAGCTCCTGCACGAGCCGGATGCTGCCGGGGATCTGGATGTCGCCCTCCACCTCGTTCTTCAGCTTGCTCACCTCCCTGACCACGTCGCCGCTGATCACGCGGGTGTTGTTCCATCCGGGGTCGGTGAGGGTGCTCGAGACCACGTACTTGGGCATGCTGTTGTACTTGTCGGCCAAGGGACCCTGGTACTGCGGCCACGCGCCGGCGAAGCTCTCGTAGGTCCTGCGGCCGATCAGCAGCGCCTCGGCCTCGAGCGCCTCGTCGAGCTTGAACCTGTCGCCGTCCTCGCCGCGGTCGAACGCGAAGCTCCAGTTCCGGTGCTTGAAGTCCTCGCCGCCGGGGGCTTCGACCACGCCGTCGAGCGAGATGAACTCGGTAACGACGATCCTTCCCATCTCCAACCTCCTCATTGCCTCGTTTGCGGGTGGGACCGGCGCTTGCGCGAATCACCCGCTGAAGCGATCCGGTCCCGGCGTCGCCGTGCGCGGATCCCAGATCCGCACGCGGCGTGCACGTTGCTCGTGTGTCTCTAGTGGCCTTGGGCGAATTGCCGCAGTGCGGGGGCGAGCACGTCCGCTGTGGTGCTGTGGTTCTCGCCCGGCACGGGCTGCAGGGTCGCGGTCGGCAGCAGATCGGCCAGTGCCCGGGCCCCGTTGATCAGCCACGGCGCGGTGCCGGTGCCGTGCATGACCAGGACGGGTACGGTGATCGCGGCCCAGCGATCCCGGGGCAGGGGGCCGCCCGACATGGTGCCGCCCATGATCCGCCCGTCGTAGGCGATGGTGTGCGCGACCGCTTCCGCAGGGGGCCAGATCGGGCTCTGCCGGAAACCAGCGACCATCTCGGCGGGGAAGCCGGCCGCGGCGGTCGCGAACAGCTCCATCGCGTCGCCCGGGCGGCCGTCGGCGACATAGGCGTCGAGCCGCTGAACGTAGTCGGACGGGAGCGGCGGGCGGCTGTCGTCGACCACGAACGGTGGTTCGAACAGCGCAAGCCGGGTGATCGGCAGGCCGGCCGCCGCGGCGTGCAGGGCCAGGACCGCGCCGGAGGACCAGCCGAACACAGTGGCCGGTGCGCCGGCGTCGGCAATCAGCGCGGCAAGGTCCTCGATCTCGCGCTCCACCGCGTACGGTGCGGTGTCGGTGCTCTCCCCGCGGCCGCGGCGATCGTAGGCGTACACCCGGAACTCGTCGCTGAGCAGCTGCCCCACCTCCGCGTTCAGCGGATTGGTCGCGCGATAGGCGGTGGCGCCGTCGATCATGATCAGCGGCGGGCCGTCGCCCCAGGCGTCGAAAGCGATCGCGGTGCCGTCCTTCGAGCGGACTGTCCCCATCATGGTTCTCCTCTTCGGCTCAAGGTCGTGGTGAAGGTGTTCTCGGCCCGCTGTCGTGTCGCGTCCGATGGCTCCACAGTGGCGGAGCAGCCTTACGGCATCCTTCCGCCCTCCTTAACGTGCGGGCGTAATGAGGGCGGCGGCGCGAAAGGCGGCGGCTGATCCGGCCGCCGCCACAACGATTTCAGTCCCGGGGTTCCGCCGGCCCGATCGCGACGGCGGTGTCGGTCAGCGGACAGGAGACGCAGGCGAGGACGCCGCCGTCCTCGACGGTACCCCGCACCTCGCCGCGGAGGAGCCGGATCCGGCATTCGCCACAGCTGCCGACGGTGCACGAACAGGGCATCGGCACGCCTGCGGCCAGGCCCGCGTCGAGCATGGTCCGGCCGGCGGCGACCACCACGTCACCGACGTTCTCGACCGTCATCGTCCGCGCGGTCAGCTCGGGAGCCGCCGTGGGCACGCTGGTGAAATGCTCCTCGTGCAGGCGGTCCGAGGCGACGCCGTGGCCGGTGAGACAGTCGCGGACGCTGGTCAGCATGGCCGCCGGTCCGCAGATGCAGTAGTGGGCGCGGGCCCCAGCCGCCGCCAGAGCGTCTCGCCCGCCGACGCGGCGGCGAGCGCCGGTTCTTCGACGTGGTCCTGGCCGCCGTGGCAATCGGCGGTCCGGCGGGCACCACAGGCGCCACAGCCGCGGCGGGCGCAATGGTCGCCGTCATCGGGGCAACGGGAGCCACGACTGTCAACGTGGGAGAGGTGGACACCGTGATCGCCAGCGCCGGGGCGGCGGGCAGGGTGGCGGCCGTGAGCAGGGAGATCGCAGCGGTCGCCGTCACACAGGTCCGTCTTGTCACACGCATGTCAGAAAATCTCACTCGCACGGCCGAAGAGTCCCAGATCAAACGGTGATTTCGGAAGATCCCCGGAGGCGAAACCGAACAGTTGTGTGACATGCTGCCTGGACATCACGGAAGAGAGTTCGCATGGCCGGTGCGTCACTAAGAGTGATCATCTGCGATAAGTATGCGATTTCGCGGTTCGGACTGCTGACGATCTTGGCGTCCCGGCCCGATGTCGAGGTGATCGAAACCACTGACAGCGGGGTTCACGCGATCATGCTGGCCCGCAAGCACCATCCGGAGGTGGTGGTCACCGGGCTGGCGCTGGGCGGCCTGTCGGGACTGGAGCTGATCCAGCGATTACGGGCCGAGAAGCTGGATCCGGAGCCCCGGGTCGTCGTGTTCACGATGGACCACACCGACCAGACGGTCACCGAGGTGCTCCGTGCGGGGGCGAACGGGCTGCTGACCCAGGATTCGACGCAGGACGAGGTCATCGCCGTCATCAGGGCGGCGGGCAGGGGGCAGACGATGCTCTCCCCTCTGGTGACGCAGCGGCTGGTGGACTGGTTCAGGCAGCGGGAGCCTCCGCCCGCCGAACCGCAGCCCACGCTGGCCGGGCTGACGCCGCGCGAGCAGCAGGTGCTGCTCCTGGTCGCCCAGGGGAGGTCGACCGAGGAGGTGGCGGGGGAGCTGTATATCGGGGTGAGCACGGTACGAACGCATCTGCATCGGCTCCGTGCGAAGTTGAAGGCCAAGGATCGGGCGCAATTGGTGTCCTTCGCCTACCGCTCCGGCCTCATGTCGACCTGAGGCCGTCCACGGCTGGCAGGGCGCCCGTCGCGTTCGCGGCCGGGAGCCCAGTCAGGCTCCGGACGTTCATGTCATCCCCATGCCGGCGGGCGGCTCGCCTTCACCCGAGGCCGGCGGGTGGCCAGAGGGCCGAGTGCCAGTGCGGCGAGCGCCACCGCCCCCGCCACCGCGAACGCCCCCGGATAGCTCACGTCCGCCACCGCCCCGCCCACCAGCCCGGCGAGCCCGAAGAAGATGTCGTACAGCGAGCTCAGCGCCCCCAGCGCCGCCCCGCGTTCGGCCTCCGCCGCCCGGCTGATGGTGATCATTGCCAGCGCCGGGTACAGCAGCGTGAACCCGGCCCCCGCCACCACCGCCCCGCATGCGGCCACCCACCACGAGGGCGCGAATCCGATCGTCAGCAACCCCAGAGCCTCCAGTACGCTCGACATGACGATCACCGGCATCGGCCCGAGCCGGTCCGGCAGCCATCCGGCCACCAGCCGCGTCGCGATGTAGGCGGCGCTGAACACGCTGAGCAGCACCGGCCCATGGGGAATGTCCCGTGCGGACAGCGCCAGCGCCCCGAAGCCGACCAGCACGCCGTACCCGAAGGCCCCCGTCCCCAGCGCCAGGCCGGGCAGCAGGGAAGCCCTGGGGATGAGCCTGCGCGACACGACGGGCAGCGGCGCGGCGGGCGGCAGCAGCCCGAGCACGGCGACGGCGACGAGCGGCAGCGCGACGGCCAGTGCCCAGACGAAGGGGTACGACCCGAGACGGTAGACCGCCTCCCCCAGCGCTGGCCCGGCCATGAAGCCGCTCCACATGGCCAGCCCGTACCATCCGACGACCTGGCCGCGCCGGTGTTCGGGCGCGAGCTGCACCGTCCACACAGATCCGGCGGTGAACAGCAGTGCCTCGGCGACCCCCATGACGAGCCGGGTGGCGAAAAGGCCGGGAAGACCCCACGGCAGCATGTACATGGTTCCGACCAGGGCGGCCAGCGCCGATCCCGCCATCATCAGGCGGCGGCCGCCGAAGCGCTGCGCGAGCTGCCCGCCGTACGGGCGCAGGATGAGCGTCACGACGGCGGTGGCGGTGAACGCGGCGCCGACCGCGAACGGCGGGCCGCCGAACTCCTCCGTGACCAACCGCGGGATCATCGGCACCGTGGCCCCGAAGGCGGTGAACGTGGCGAACAGCGCCGCTACGAGCCCGGCGAACGTACGCCCCCAGGTCAGCCCCACGGCGGGATCCCGCTCAGGCATGGCGCCGGCCCCCACGGGACGCTCCGGCTCGGGTCCACGTCACAGCCCGCGGGTGTTGCCGCCGTCCACCAGCAGCACGACCCCCGTGACGAAAGAGGTGTACTCACTCGCCAGGAAGGCGGCGATCGCGCCGAAGTCGGCGGGCCGTCCGATCCTGCGCATCGGCAGGCCCTCGGCGATCGCGTCCAGCGCGGTGTCGGCGTCGTCACCGAACTGGTGGTCGAGCGCGGGCGTACGGTGGAAGCCCTGGGCGAGGACGTTCACGGTGACGCCGCGCGGCCCGAGGCTGGGCACGAGGCCCTTGGCGAAGCCGAGCACGCCGAGGCGGGCGACGGCCGACAGCCCGGTCAGCGGCAGCGGCTGGCGCACGGCCTCGGAGGTGAGCATGATCACTCTGCCCCAGCCGGTGTCGAGGTGCGGCAGCGCGGCGAGCACGACGCTGACGTGCGGGATCGTGTTGTCCTCCAGTGCCTGCCGGTAGACGGGCACGTCGAACTCCTCCAGGCCACCGTGCGGCACCCCGCCGGAGCTGCTGACCACGATGTGCAGCGAGCCGAACTCGTCGGCGGTGCGCCGCACCCATTTGGCGACGGCCGCCTCGTCGCGGATGTCCGCGCTGGTGCTGAGCACCCGTCCCGGGCCGGCGGCGTCGAGTTCGGCGTGCGCGCGGGCGAGCCTGCCGGGTTCGCGGGCGCAGATGGAGACGTGCGCGCCCTCGGCGGCGAGCGTGCGGGCGACGGCCAGGCCGAGCCCGCTACTGGCCGCCGCGACGAGCGCGACGCGCCCGTTCAGACCGAGGTCCATGGCGATCCCCCTTCAGGACACGAGCAGGAAGTGCTGCGGCAGGTGGACGGCCAGCCCGACGCGAGTGCCCGCCTCGATGACCTCGGTGTCCCTGCGCAGCGTGAGCGTCGACCGGCCGGGGTCGAGCAGGGTGACGGCGGCGCGGAAGTCGCCGAGCAGCGCGTCGCCAGTGCTGATCATGCGGGTGCGCGAGACGCGGATCCCGGCCGTCGCCAGCCGGTCGAGCAGGCCGTCGCGGACGAGTCGCCAGTACAGGACGGGGTGGGCGACGATGCCGTCGCAGGAGCCGCCGGTCTCCTCGACCTCGGCCGCCGCGGCGGTCAGCACGTCGCCGGGATCGCCGTCGAACGGGGCGCGCCGCGACTCCGCCAGGTGCAGCAGGCCGTCGATCGCGCCGTCGGCGGAGCCGTGCAGCAGGATCTCGTTCTCGACGGTGGACAGGCGGACGAGCACGCGGTAGTCGACGAACGCGGCCAGCAGCCCGGGCTCGTCGAGCACGCCCTTGGGCACCGGCACGCTGACCCGCACGTCGGTCAGCGTGGCCGCGCGGACGCTGGCGGTGAAGGCCGATTCGGGCGTCTCGGCGTACGCGGTGCCGGACGGCGCCTGCCGCGCTGAGGGCGCCTCCAGCACGTAGGACACGGACGAGTCCACGGCCTTGGCCTTCTTCAGCAGGTGCCGCACGGTGTAGCGGGGCCGGTGCTCGAACAGCGGGAACGCCTCGGTCAACGCCGACGTGTACGGCACCTCGACGTCGTCCCGCGCCCCCGCCACCGCCCACGCGAACTCCTCGCCCGGAGACATAGGTGTCCTTCCCCTCGAAACCGTTGAAATCGTTGTCAACGCTGTGCTGATTTGGCGGCCACAAACCGTCCCATGACCAGGTAGTCCATCTCGGTCTTCAGGAAGCAGTCCACGGCGTCGGCCGGAGAGCACACGATGGGCTCGCCCGCCACATTGAACGAGGTGTTGATCAGGCACGGAATCCCGGTGAGCGCGGTGAAGCTCCTCAGCAGCCCGGCGAGGAGCGGATTGTCGCGCTCGCCGAGCGTCTGGATCCTGGACGTGCCGTCCACGTGCGTGGCGCCGGGAATCAGGTCGCGATATCCCGGCCGTACGGGGAAGACGAACGTCATGTACGGCGAGACGCGCTTCTTGCCCATCTCGAACACCTCGCGGGCGACGTCTTCGAGCACGACCGGCGCGAAGGGCCTGAACGGCTCCCGGTGTTTGATCCGTTCGTTGATGATGTCCTTGATGTCGGCGAAGCGGGGGTTGGCCAGGATGCTGCGGTTGCCGAGCGCCCGCGGCCCGTACTCCATGCGGCCCTGGAACCAGCCGACCACGTTCTTGTCCTGGAGCAGGGCCGCGGTCTCGGCGGCGACCTGGCCGGGGTCGAGTTCCCGCCAGTCGACCTGGTCGGCGTGCTCTTCGAGGGCGGCCAGGATGTCGGCGTCGCCGTACGCGGGTCCGAGGTAGGGCGAGCGGGTGACCCGTGGCGTGGCGCCGGCCTCCTGACCGGCGTAGAAGGCGGCGCCGATGGCCACTCCGGGGTCGCTGGCACCGAAGCTCACATCCATCTCGGCGAACCTCGACGATTCGAGGAGCTTGGTGTTGTTGACGCAGTTCAGGGCCAGGCCGCCCTCGAACAGCAGCCTCGGCAGCGTGCTGCGCTCCTCCAGCGCGCGCAGCTGGTGGGCGGTGACCTTCTCGACCATCTCCTGGGCGGCGGCGGCCACGCGTACCCGCACCTCGAAGTCCTCGCGGCCGTCGGGACCGGTGTCGAAGATCCGGTCGAACAGCGCGTAGTAGGCGCGCACGGCCCGCGGCGCGTACGGGATCGTGTACCGGCCGTCGCCCGTGAGCTCGACCACGTGCTTGAGCAGCGGGTTGTGCTCGGGCGGCGGCCCGAACCCGGCCAGGCCCATGACCTTGTACTCGTCGTTGTTGGGGGTGAACCCGAGATACCTGGTCAGGACGGCGAACAGCAGGGCGAGCGAGTTGTCCCCGTCCACGGTCGCGTCGTCGAAGATGTGCACCTTGCCGTCGCGCACCTCGCCGAGTATCGCCGACAGCCACTCGGCCCGGCCGTCGCTGACCACGAAGGCCGCGTCGCCGCCGCCGGACAGGTGGTATCCGGTCATCAGGTGGGCGATGTGGTGCGGCACCGAGACGAGCCTGTCGTCGGTCAGCCGGTGGCCGGTGTGCTCGTGGAAGTCGGCGAGGATGGCCTCCCGGCTGAAGATCCGGGCGTGGGTGTCGTCGAGCCGCCGCAGCCGGGCGAACTTCTTGTCCACGGGCGCGTCGGCGTCGGTGATCTCGCGGATCATATTGTTCATGATGTCTTCGGAGAAACGCCAGGAATGCGCGAAGACGTCGACGTCGTCAAAAGTGAGGCCGCCTTGCCGCAAAACCCAGGCGATGGCCTCGCGGGGAAATCGGGCGGTTTTCTTCTCCCGGTTGAGACGTTCCTCCTCGACGGCCGCCACCAATTCCCCGTCCACCGTCAACGCCGCCGACGAGTCGTGACCGTAGAGCATGTGGCGGTCGAGTCCCGTCGACCCGTAATAACGCGCGAAGAGTTCGGCGACTTTTCCGAACCCGTTGTATCCGAGGACGATCACGAGAACTCCCTTGCGGTGAAGGACCCGAGTCCCAACAGTCAAAGGTCAGCGCCCGCCGGTCCGCGTCCACCTGGCGCTGAACTCGTGGGCAACGATTCGCTGACCGGGTGGACGCGGCCGCGGAAGAAGCCGTCCGGGTCGAGCCGCCTCTTCACCGAGGTCAGCCGCTCGGAGGCGGTCGTTTTACCTGCCCAGTCACCGGTGGACGCATAGTTGACGTAGCCGTCGCCCCAGCGGCTGTGCGGCTCGGCGGCCGCCGCGACCGAGCGCGCCCAGGTCACCTGCTGCTCGTCGGCCGCCGGGTCGGTCCAGATGGCGGTGCCGGTGACGTTGAAGGCGGCGCCGCGAAAGGGGACGGCCGTCGACTCGGCGTCCACCCGCCGCACGGCGCCGTGCAACGGCTCGACGAGGATCCCGTCCCGGTATCGGGCCGCCTCGAACCGTTCGGCCAGGGCGTCTGCCAGCGAGTCCGGCAGGGCGTCGACGAAGCGGCCGCTCCAGTGGTGCCGCAGCCCGAACGCCAGGCGGCCCAGCGCGGCCTGCGCCGACAGGTACGACCGGAACGTCAGCTGCCAGTCCAGCACCTCCGGCTCGCCCAGCCGCTTCTCCAGCGCGGCCCGGTACTCCTCGTCGCCGCCGCTGTAGGCCACGAGGATGACGGCCGCCGGGACCTGCGTGGGGCCGTACCGCTTGAGCAGCAGCGTGCAGTTGAGCTCGTCGGGCGCGCCGAGCATCAGGTCGCGGAACAGCCGTACGGCCGCGCCCAGTTCGGCGCGCGGGTAGGCGACGCAGCCGCCCCACAGCAGGCCGACGGGGTGGACGCGGAAGTGGAACGCCGACACGACGCCGAGGCCGTGTCCCGCGCCGCGCAACGCCCAGTCGAGGTCGGGGTCGCGCTCGGCGTCCACGACGAGCACCTCTCCGGCCGCCGTGACCAGTTCATACGAGAGCACGTTGTCGCAGGTCAGACCGTGTTTTCCCATGAGGTGGCCGAGCCCGCCGCCCAGGGCCAGGCCGCCGACGCCGGTCGTGTCGAACGTGCCGCCCGTCGTGGCCAGCCCGTACGCGGTCGTCGCGAGGTCGAACTGGCTCCAGGTGGCGCCCCCGCCGGCGACGGCCGTGCGCGCGACCGGGTCGACGCTCACCGCGCTCATCAGGCGCAGGTCGATGACCAGCCCGTCCTCGACGGCGGCGGACCCGGCGACGTTGTGGCCGCCGCCGCGCACCGCCGTGGGCAGCCCGGCGTCGCGGGTCGCGCGGATCACCGCCCGCAGCTCGGCGACGTAGCGCGGCAGGCAGATCAGCCGCGGCCTGAGGTCGTGCATGCCGTTGAACAGCAGCCGCACGTCGTCGTAGGCGGGATGGTCACGGCCGATCACCCGGTCGGGGCAGGCGTCGTTCAGGGCGTGGACTATCACGGCTCTTCCTTTCTGCGGGCAGGGTTCTTCGACGGCTTATCACGCATTTGTGACATGGGCGAGAGGGCTTGCCTTTCCCGGGATCTGCCGCGATAGTCGGCTCTTGGGTCCATCGCGTAATTGGTTATTCGCGTCAACAGATTCGAGGGACCAGTGAATCGACCACCGCTGAGAGCCTGGCCCACTTACGACAAAGGCGATGTCTTCCTCAGCGCCGAGGACATCGCCGCGGCGATCGCCGCGCTGCACAACAAGCTGTTCTTCCGTTACGATTTCCGGCCGCACGAGGAGACATTCACCGGGCTCTTCGAACGGCGGCTGTGCGAGGTGTTCGGCTCGCGGCACGCGCTGGCCTGCGCGAGCGGCACCACCGCGATCGCACTGGCCCTGCTCGCGCTCCAGCTCCCACCGGGGTCGCCGGTCGCCTGCCCGGCGTTCACGTTCGCGGCCACGCCGAGCGCGATCCTGCTGGCCGGGCACCGGCCCGTGCTCGTGGAGTGCGACGAGAACCTGCACCTGGACGTGGGTGACCTGCGCCGCGTGCTGGGCGAGGGCGCGCGGGCGGTCGTGGTGGTGCACATGCGCGGCTTCGCCAGCGACATGCCGGAGATATGCCGGCTCGCGGAGCAGCATGAGGCGTACGTGATCGAGGACTCGGTGCCCGCGCTCGGCGCCCGCCTCAACGGCCGCTGGCTGGGCACGTTCGGTCACTTCGGTGCTTTCAGCACCCAGTCCGACAAGTCGCTGAACACCGGCGAGGGCGGCTTCCTGCTCACCGACGACCCGGAGGCGTACGCCAGGGCGGTCGTCTACAGCGGCGCGTACGAGGGCAGGATGGCCCGCCACTTCCCCGGAGCGGGAGCCGTCCCCGACGTCGACGACCTGGCCTTCCCCATCTTCAGCTTCCGCATGGACGAGATCAGGGCGGCGCTGGCCGGGGCCCTGCTCCAGCGGCTGCCCGCCCGGCTGGAGGCACACCGGCGCAACTATGACCACGTGGCCGGGGAGTTGTCCGGGCTCGACGGGATCGCGCTGCGTCAGCCGGTGGCGCCGGGCGCGTACCTGGGCGAGGCGGTGGTGTTCCGGCTGCCGGGAGCCACGCCCGCCGAGTGCGCCGCGTTCGCCAGGGCCGTCACCGACGAGGGCGTGGACGCCCGGGCGCTCGGCGACCCCGGCGACGTCAACGTGCGCGCGTTCTGGAACTGGCGCTTCCTGCTCGGCGACGACCCGGAGGCGGCCAAGAGTCTGTGCCCCGCGTCTGCCCGCTACGTCGGCGAGGCCATCGACATCCCGCTCTCGGCCAACCTGGGCCCGCGCGACTGCGAGCACCTGGTGGCGGCGGTCAGGAAGGCGGCGGCCCGATGAGGGTGCTCTACGTCACGGGCTGGTGCAGGTCGGGCAGCACGCTGCTGGGCAACCTGCTCAACGAACTGCCGGGCGTGGCGCACGTGGGCGAGCTGAACTACCTGTGGGCCAACGGTGTCCTCCACAGCGGCACCAACAGTTCCTGCGGCTGCGGCAAGGACCTGCAGGACTGCGAGGTGTGGCGCGAGGTGCTGCACCGGCTGGGCGGCTCGGCGGTCCAGTCCCTGGCGACGGAGATGATCGGGCTGCACGACGCGCGCCTGCGCACCCGCTTCACCCGCGAACGGCTGCGCGAGGCGCGCGGCCTGGCCCGCCCGCCGCGTGACGTGCTACGGATCGGCGAGGTGAAACGGCGGCTCTACACCGCGATCGGCGAGGTGACCGGCGCGGAGGTGATCGTGGACACCTCCAAGTTCCCGGCCGAGGCGGCGCACCTCATGGGCCTGCGCGACCTGCGGCCGCGGACGCTGCACATGGTGCGCGACCCCCGCGCGACCGCGTACTCCTGGCACCGCGCCAAGGGCTACATCCCGGCGATGAGCCCCTTGCACAGCAGTGCGTACTGGACCGGCTTCAACGTGGCGTCCGAGTGGATCGTGCGTGCCTTTCCCGGCGAGTGCCGCAGGCTCCGGTACGAGGACTTCGCCGTGCGGCCCGCCGAGACGGTCGACCGCGTCATGGCGTGGGCGGGCCTCACCGGCCTCAACCCGGTGACCAGCGGGAACTCCGGGAGTACAGCCACGCTCGGCGTCAACCACACCGTGACCGGCAACCCCGACCGGCTGCGCACCGGCCCCGTGGCCATCAGGCCCGACGACGCCTGGCACGCCGCGCTGCCGGTCTCCAGCACCGCGCTGAGCACCCTCACCGCCCTGCCGCTGATGGGCAGGTACGGCTACCGGCTATAGGAGCTACCGGATACAGGAGAGCGAGCAGGCATGGACGACTGGCGAAGCGATCCCGAGCGCTGCTACCGAGAGGGCTGGTGGCGGGACGCGACACCCCTCGACGACCTGCGGCGGGCGGTGGAGCGTCATCCGTCGCGGGTCGCGATCACGGCGCACCGCACGGACGGGCTCACCCGCCTGACGTACGCGGATTTATCCAGACTTGTGGAGCGGTTCGCCGGAGCCCTCGCCGGGCTGGGCGTGGGCCCCGGCGATGTTGTCGGGGTGCAACTCCCGAACTGGTGGCAGTTCCCGCCGCTCGCGCTGGCCTGCATGCGGATCGGCGCGGTGGTCAACCCGATCATCCCGATCCTGCGCAAGCGCGAGGTCGGCTTCATGCTGGAGCGCACGGAGGCGAAGGTGTGCGTCGCGCCCGCGACGTTCCGGGGCTTCGACCACGCCGGGATGCTCGCGGAGATCGCCAAGGAGGTGCCGACGCTGCGGCACGTGGTGACCGTCGGCGGCGGCCCGCTCGACTTCGACGACGTCTTCATGTCCGGCGTCATGCCCGCCGCGGATGCGCGGCCGGGCCCCGCGGAGGCGAGCCCCGACGACCTGGCCCAGGTGATGTTCACGTCCGGGACGACCGGCGAGCCCAAAGGCGTCATGCACACCCACAACACCCTGTACGCCGGGATCCGCACCGAGGCCGAGGCGCTCGGGCTCGGCGAGGACCTGATCGTCCACATGGGCTCGCCGCTCACCCACCAGGCCGGATACCTGTACTGCTTCCTGATGCCGCTCCAGCTCGGCGGCCGGGCGGTGTTCCAGGAGGTGTGGGACCCGGACGTCATGCTGGAGCTGGTCGAGTCGGAGGGCGTGAACTTCGGCATGGGCGCCACCACGTTCGCCGTGGACGCCATCGCCGCCCAGCGGGCCCGCCCCCGCGATCTGACGTCGCTCGTCGCGTACGCGTGCGGCGGGTCGCCGATCCCGCCGAAGGTCGTGGAGGAGGCGCGCGAGGTGCTCGGCGTGCGCATGTACGCGCTGTGGGGCATGACGGAGAACGCCACGGTCACGATCACCCGCCCGGAGGACCCACCGGACCTCGCCGCCCGCTCCGACGGCCGCCCCGCGCCCTGGATGCGGGTCCGGATCGTGAACGACCGGCTCCAGGTACGCGGCGCGAACCAGTGCGTCGGCTACTGGAAACGCCCCGACCTGTACGCCGAGTCGCTCACCGAGGACGGCTGGTTCGACACCGGGGACCTGGCCAGGGACGACGGCCACGGCGGCATCCGGATCACCGGCCGGGCCAAGGACCTGATCGTCAGGGGCGGCGAGAAGATCCCCGTCGTCGAGGTGGAGGCCGCGCTGTGGCGGCACCCGCGGATCAAGGAGGCGGCGCTGGTGGCGTACCCGGACGAACGGCTCGGCGAGCGGGCCTGCGCCGTCGTCGTCGCGGACGGCGAGCCGCCCTCGCTGCCGGACCTCCAGCGGCACCTGGAGGAGCTGGGGATGGCCAAACAGTTCTGGCCCGAACGGCTGGAGGTGGTGGCCGAGCTGCCGAAGACGGCCTCGGGCAAGGTGCAGAAGTTCGAGCTGCGGGAGCGGGTGGGTTGAGCATGGACTTCGCCTTCAGCCCCGGCCAGGAGGAGCTGCGCGCCCGGGTGCGCGACTTCGCGGCCGAGCGCCTGGCCCCCTTCTACCAGTCCGACGACCGGACGGCGGCGATGCGCCCCGAGCTGCCGGGCGAGCTGGCCCGCATGGGGCTGCTGGGCCTGCGTGTCCAGCGCGAGCACGGCGGGGCCGGCGCCGACGCCGTGACCACGGGGCTCGTGCTGGAGGAGCTGGCCCGCGCCGACGTGAACAGCTGCTACCTGGTGCTCAACGCCGCCCTCGTGGCCGACATCCTGCAGGCCAACTCCTCGCCGGAGCAGCAGTCCGCCTGGCTGCCCGCGCTGGCGTCCGGCGAGCTGATCCCGGCGATCTGCCTGACCGAACCGGGGCACGGCTCCGACGCCGCGGCCATCGAGCTGCGCGGAAGGCAACGGGACGGGGTCTGGCTGCTGGACGGCGAGAAGACGTCGATCATGCTCGGCATGACCGCCACGCACGGCCTGGTCTTCGCCAGGACCGGCGGGCCGGGCGCGCGTGGCGTCACGGCCTTCCTGTGCGAGCTGTCGCCGGTCAAGCGCGAGGCGTTCACGGACCTCGGCAACCGGGCCGCGGGACGCGCCCATCTGACGTTCGACGGGCTCGCCGCCGGGCCCGAGACGGTCGTGGGCGGCGAAGGGCTCGGGTTCATTCAGGTCATGCGGGGGTTCGACTATTCGCGGGCGCTGATCGCGCTGATGGCGGCGGGCACGGCGCAGGCGGCACTCGACGACGCGCTGGAGCGGGCGCGCACGCGCGCCGCCTTCGGCCGCCCGCTCGGCGCCTTCCAGGGACTGAGCTTCCCCCTGGTCGAGTACGCCACGCAGCTACGGGCGGGCAGGGCGCTGTGTTACGAGGCGCTGTGGCGCAAGGACCAGGGCCTGCCGCACACGACCGAGGCGAACATGGTCAAGTGGTGGGTGCCCCGGATGGCCGCGGACGCGGTCCAGCAGGCGCTGCTGACGTTCGGGCAGGCGGGCTACTCGGAGGAGCTGCGGCAGGCACAGCGGCTGCGTGACGTGATCGCCCTGCAGATCGCGGACGGCACGGCCCAGATCACCAAGCTGGTGGTCGCCCGTCAGCTGCTGGGCCGCGAGTACGCTCCCTGACGGCTGTCGTCATCGGCGGGTGGGGCGGGCTGCCTCGGCCGGCTCGCGTACGTGGACGAGCGCGACCGTGACGTTGTCCAGCACCGACATGTGCGGGAAGAGATCGAAGTGCTGAAACACCATCTCGATCCGGGACCGGATCGGATCCTCGGGCACCCCGCGATCGACGGTCCTCACACCGTCGAGGACGATTCGCCCGTTGCCGGGCCGTTCCAGCAGGTTGACGCACGTCAGCAGGGTCGGCTGGAGCCGATGGAGCTGATCCAGGCCCCGATCCTCGCGCTGCTGCCCGGCGATGGCCCCCGACGCGAGACGGAGGCTTCCCTACCCTGACAACCCGGCACGCCTGGCCCACTCGCGCAACGTCGTCGTCCCAGTCCTGATCAGCGCCGGGTCCGGAGCCGGAGGCGGCGGCGTTCCAGGAGGGGGCGGGGTGTAGGCGGCTGCGACCCCCGCGGCGGCTTCTGGCCCGATGTGCGGGGCCAGCATGCGCTCGTACTCCCCCGGCTCGACGGCCCGCCACCGCAGCTCGCGCCCCAGCGCGGCGGCGAGCTCCGCGGCGGCCTGGTCGCCCGTCAGCGCATGCGGTCCGGCCACGATGCGCAGCGGCGGCGGAGCGGGGTCGGTGACGAACTCGGCGATCACGGCGGCCAGGTCGTCGAGCGCCAGCCACGGCACCGGCAGCTCCGCGGGCAGCGGGTAGGCGATCTCCCCCGCGGCTACGAGCGGGAGCGACCAGGGTGCTGCCAGGTTCTCCATGTACGTGAACGCCGGCCCGACCACCGCGGCGACGTCGACCACGCCCGGCAGTTCGGCGGCCAGCAGCGCCCGGGCGTCCACGAACGGCACTCCCGTGGGCTCGGCGGCCGGCGGGCCGCCGGTGTTGAACACCGCCCTCGGCACCCCCGCGCCCTTCAGCGCGCCAAGCACCGCCTCGGCCTGTGGCACCGCCGCGTCGGCGGCGAACACCAGCGGCAATTGCACGACGACCGCGGCGGCCCCGGCGTAGGCGTCGGTCAGGGAGGCGGGGACGGACAGGTCGGCGAAGACCGGTTCGGCGCCGGCCGGCAGGCCGGGCGCGGAGGTGGGGCGGACGACGGCGCGGACGTGATGGCCCGCGGCGAGGAGACGGCGGACGACAGGGCTGCCCTGGGCGCCGGTCGCTCCATGGACGACAACAGTTGATCTGCTCATGGACCGGCACATTAGTTTCTCATGTGAAGTAGTACCTAGAAGGAAATATTGTTTCCGTATGGAAACCAATGGGGTGGACCTCGCCGCCCGGCTGAAGACGGCGTCCCCGCGAGGGTGCGGCGTCGAGCGGACGCTGAAGGTGCTCGACGGTAAATGGACGACGCTGATCATCCGCGAGCTGTTGACCGGCCCCAAGCGGTTCGGAGAGCTGCGGTCCGCCCTTGGCGAGCCCAGCGCCAAGACGCTCACCGACCGGCTCCGCGCCCTGGAGCACCAGAGAATCCTCACCCGTACGGTGCACGCGGAGGTGCCGCCCCGGGTCGTCTACGAGCTCACCGAGCAGGGCCAGAGCCTCAGCGGCATCCTCTACGCCATGCTCGTATGGGGTGAGGAGCATCCACTCACCGATGAGGATCGCTGAACGGCTCGCGATTCCCGTCAGAACGCTTGATCGCATCTCGCGATGAGGAGTGGGTCTCCCCGCGGGCTCTACCGCCATTGGGCGCCTCCTATCCCCCGCCGAAGGTTGAGGCCCGAAGGCAAGGCGGCTCCCGCGAACGAGAGGGATCACATGGGTGAATACTGGGAGCCGGCGGTCAGTGAGATTGGGAATGGAATCCGGCGTTAACGTGATTCCCGCTGGTCAGCAGGCCCGCGGGTGGCCTATCGATGGCATGCCGACGCTGGGCGGCCGGCAACGTGCCCCGCGGGCCGAGACCGTCGCTTCCGCGGCCCCGGCCCGGGAGCGGGACAGCGGGCGTGGGGCGAAACCGCTGCCCCGCCTGGGAACTTGTCATCGCCCCTCGTCGATCGCGACCTCGTCCAGGGTGATGTCCATCGGAGTGCCGAACGTGATGGTGGTCGAGAACAGCCTTCACTGACCTGGCGACAAGCCGGAAGCCGCGGTCGTGAACACCTGGGCATCGAGGACGGTCCGAGGCCCCACCACCCGGCCCGGCGGCGAAGCCATCGCCGCCGTCACCGAGCATCTCGCTCCGCCCCGGCATCGGCACTGATCGTGACCACCTTTGTCTGGGACGTCCCGCGCGGCATGCCCCGGACCGGAGGCAGCTCGCCGGAACCTCGTCTGACGAGGACACTGGGGAGAGTGACGGTGTGGGGCCGTCCGTCCGGCCTGGCGATCCGTTCCATGGCCAGGAGCGCGGCCTGCCGGCCGATCTCCTGCGGATCTCGAGTGATCGCCGAGATGCCCAGCCCGGTGGTGACGAGATCGGGATGCTCGGCGACGCCGTGCCGGGCGAGAGCGGTGCGGAACCCGGCCAGGCGCTGGCCGGCCCGGAACGACGAGGCGCGTCCGGCAAGCACCGCGATCCGCTGGTGGCCGAGGCCCAGCAACTGGTCGGTGGCCTCGTCCACGGCCCGGTCGTCGTCTGTCATGACGACGTCGCACTCCAGGCCGTTGGCGGGCCGTCCGACCAGGACGACGGGCGTGCCGAAGGTGTGCTCGGCCCGCAGGTATCCGCGCTCGTCGCCGTCGGGCATCATCATCAGGGCGCTGACCCTGCGATCGATCATCGCTCTGGCCAGCTCCGGCTCCCTGCCCGGGTCGTCGTCCGTCGAGCCGATGAACAACTGCAGCCCGGCCTGGCGCAGTTCCTTCTCGGCACCCTCTGCGACCAGCGCCTGGAAGGCGTTGGTGAACCCGGCGATCACCAGTCCGACCGCCCGCACCCGGTTCCCGTGACGCAGGTCGCGGGTCATCGGGTTCGGCGAGTAACCAAGCCGCCGGGGCCGTCTCGACGACGCGCTCCCGAGCGGCTTGAGAGCATCCTGGACCCGCGAACCTTCGTGGAGACCAGGACCAGCGCGGGAGGCACCGCTGCCGTGCGCCGCAAGGAGCTGGCCGCCCAGGCCGCGAAGGACCTCACACGCCACCGGCGAACAGTCGGCTCCCTGGCCGACGGCGTGGACGGGGCCCGCACGCGCCTGCTCCGCGACGCCACGGCGCTCGCCGCTGAACAGACCTGACCAGGCGAGGTCACGATCGCCTGGCGGGCCGCCCGAGCCGGTCTTCCCAGCCGGTGAGGGAGGCGCCGACCGGCTGCGTGCCTTTCATGGCTGCTGGGCGAGCCGGGGGAACAACGCGGTGGCGTTGCTGCTGTTGACCGCCGTGAGCGTGTCGGGGTCGAGAGTGGTGTCGAGCCCGTCCGCGAAGTACTGACCGCCGGCGCCGGGGACGAAGGGCCAGTCGCTGCCGAACAGGACGTGTCCGGGGCGGGCGAAGGCCAGCAGAGTGGGCAGGGCGGCGGGGCTGGAGGAAAGGGCGGTGTCGAAGTAGAAGCCGCGGAAGTCTTCCAGCACGTCCGGAGAGGTGCGCCCGGTCTCCCACTCGATGGCGAGGGCCATGCGGTGTGAGGCGTAAGGGACGAAGCCGCCGGCGTGGCTGAGGATGAAGCGGATGTTCGGGTAGCGCCGGACGATGCCGTTGCGTACGAGCAGGAATGCGGCACGGCTGGTGTCGAGGAGGAAATCGGCGGCGAACGGCGGGATGCCGTCCACGGCGGGTCCGGGCAGTTCTGTGGGGTGGACGAAGACGACCGCATGGCGGTCGTCGAGGGTCTGCCACAGCTCGTCCTGGCCGCCGCTGCCCAGGTAGGCGCCACGGTAGTTGGCCAGCAGGACGACACCGTCGGCGCCGAGCTCGTCCAGCGCCCGCCGGGCCTCTGCCGCCGAGGCGCCGGTGTCGGGCATCGGCAGGGTGGCGAAGCAGCCGAAACGGCCGGGGTGGCCGGCGGCGAGAGATGCGGCGAAGTCGTTGAGCCGGCGGGCGAGGCCGGCGGCATCGGCCGGGCCTGAGAGGAAGCGGGTGCCGGGAGTGGACACGGACACGATCGCCGTGGCGATGCCCAGCAGGTCCATCAGCTCCAGCGCGGCATCCGGGCTCCAGTCAGGCAGGGCGCGGCCTCCGGCGTCGGCGATCCCCGCTTTGGAGAGGAGATCGCGGTAGAAGGGCGGGATGATGTGGTGGTGGACGTCGACACGGGTGACTGCGTCGATCACGGAGCGGCCTCCAGGGGAATTGAGCGGGTCCAGCGCGACGTCGATGATCATGTCTTTCCGGCGCCGACCATACCGCATCGCGGCCGTGGCGAGTCCGGCCCCGCCTGGATCCTGCGGGCGCCGTTCGAGGCGAGTATCAGAGCCAGGCGCAGGGCGTCCGGTGTGGGATGGTCATCGTGTGTCCTCCGGCTGCCGGTCACGGCTGACGATGGGGGTGCGCAGGACGCCGAGCCGGTCGATCTCGACCTCGACGACGTCCCCGGGCTGGAGCAGCCACGGCGGCGTGCGGACGTAGCCGACGCCGTCGGGGGTGCCGGTCGCGATGACGTCGCCGGGGTTCAGAGTGAACGTGCGGCTGATCAGAGACAACACGTAGCCGACGTCGAAGATCATGTCGCGGGTGTTGCCGTCCTGGACGACGGTGCCGTTGACGCGGGTCAGGACGCGCAGGCCGTCGCGCGGATCGCCGGCCTCGTCAGCGGTGACGATCGGGCCCATGGGGCCGCTGCGGTCGCCGTTCTTCCCGAGCGTCCACTGGGTGGTGAGCTTCTGGGCGCGGCGGGCGGTCAGGTCGTTGAAGGTGGAGTAGCCGAGCACGGCGGCCCGGGCGGTCTCGGGGTCGGCGTCGGCCAGCGGCTCGGCGACGTACGCGGCCACCTCGCCCTCCCAGTCCAGGCCCGCCTCTCCCGTGGGGACGGGGGCGGGGACGTCCCCGACGCTGAGCGAGGCCGTCCAGCGGCCGAACAGCGTCGGGTGCTCCGGCACCTCGAACGAGCCCTCGGCGGCGTGGGCGCGGTAGTTGAGCCCGACGCAGATCACCCGCGCCGACGGCGGCACCGGCGGCGCGAACCGCACCGACTCGGCGGGCACGCCGGCACCGGTGAGCCGGGCGGCCTTGGCCGTCCAGCCGCGGGGGTCGGCCCAGAAGCGGGCGAGGCCGGTCACGACCTGGACGGTGTCGCCGTCCAGCCGCGCGATGCGGACGGTGTCGTCTCCGGCGAGCCGCACTCCGGCGAGCTTCACGTGCCGTCCTCCGTCCAATCGTCAGGAACCAGCTTCAGGTCGAACTCGATCTCCTCGTAGGCGCCGTCCATCTCCCACCCCTCGGTACGCGGCCGCGGACGGCAGATCAGCTCCTCTTTGACCGCGAAGGCGGCGTCGGAGTCCAAGTAGGGGTCGCCGGCCAGGAACACGTGGGTGGTCAGCGTCCGGTATCCCGGTGCGGTGACGCGGTAGTGCAGGTGGGCCGGGCGCATGGGATGGCGGCCGATCGCGTGCAGCAGCTTGCCGCCGGTGCCGTCGGTGGGCACCGGGTAGCTGCTGGGCCGGATGGTGCGGAACCAGTAGCGGCCGTCGGCGTCGGTGGTGAACAGGCCACGCAGGTTGCCGCGGTCCTGCGTGGCGTCCTGGGTGTCGTACAGGCCGGTGTCGCCGGCCTGCCACAGGTCCACGACCGCGCCGGGCAGCGGGGTGCCGTCGCAGTCCAGCACCCGGCCGTGCACGACCGTGGGGACCGCCCGCTCCCGCTCGGGGCCGGAGCTGATCCAGGCGCCGAGCTCACGCGCCGGCGCCGGGGAGTGGAAGGGTCCCTCGACCGAGGACGGGGTCATGCCCTCGGGTCCGGCGTGGTTGACGTCGTCGACGGCGCTGGTCGCGCCGAGCATGTCGGACAGCAGGATGAACTCGTTGCGGTCCGGCGTGCACATCTTGCCGGTCTCGATGAGGAAGTCCAGCCCCGCCAGCCACTCGCGCTCGGTCGGACGCACCTCTTCCACGAAGGCGTGCAGGTGCGCGACCAGGGCGGAGACGATCTCGTTCAGGCGCGGGTCCGATCCGTTGATCTGGACGAGCACCTGACGCAGCAGCGGGGTGGTCATGCGGTGCCCCTGGCATCGATCACTTCTGCGTCGGCCTCGATGCCGGGCTCGACCGCGACGATCACATCGGCCGGACGCGGCCGGATGCCCGGGTCCATGGTGAGGACGGTGCCGCACTTGACGAGCAGACGGGTCATGACAACTCTCCTCGGCGCGGAAGAAATAACCGCTGGTCAGCAGGCTGATGGGTGAATGTAACCACCCGGATGTTCAGGGTGTTATGTTCTCGCCGGAGCGTACCGCCGGACCGGGGGAAATGGCCAGGAATCTAGTAGAATCATTCGGGTGATTAACGCTGAACCCCTGACGCGCGCCGAGGCGCTGGCCGCCGACATCGAGTCGATGATCGTCGACCGCGGGCTGGGCCCCGGTGACCTGATCGGCACGATGGACGAGTTCCGCGACCGCTCCGGCTACGGGCGCGCGACGATCAGCGAAGCCGCACGCCTGCTCCACGACCGCGGCACCGTCGAGATCCGGCCAGGCCGCGGCGGCGGCCTGTTCGTGGCCCAGCCCAACCCGATCGTGCGCCTGCGGCACACCCTGCTGACCGTGCGCAGGATGCCCACCACGGTGGCGGACGCGATCGCCGTACGCGAGTCACTCGAACCGCTGATCTGCACCGACGCCGCCCGGCATCGCACCAAGCAGGACATCTCCGACCTACGCCGGCTCATGGCGGCCCTCAAACGCGCCACGACCAGCACGGACCGGTTCATGCGCGCCAACTGGTCCCTGCACGAGCGCATCGCGGAGATCACGCCCAACCATGTGGCCAAGGCCGTCTACCTCGGCATGACCCGGTGCATCAGCGACCTGTCCGAACACGCCGGCCCCGACGACGCCGGCCGCGCCGAGGACTACCTTCGCCTGCGGTCGGAGGTGCACGCCGAACTGGTGGAGGCCATCATCGCGGGCGACGTGGCGCGGACTGCCGCGGCTGTCGAGCGCCATCACGCCCCCTCGCCGGGCTGATCCTTGTCGCCGGTGCGGCCTTCATGACTCTGGAGAGCAACGGAGGGGCATCGGCACGTTCCTGCTTGATCCGCGGGAGGTGCCGCACGTGGCGGTGGACTTTTCGGCGGAGCAGATCGCACGGTCGACGACGACCGGGGGTGCCTGCTCGAGGAGGGGCCTCAGGGACGTCATGCCCGCTCACCGTCCGCGTCGGCGAAGGCCCGATCGACGGCGTCGGCGAAGTCGCCCATGGAGTTGAACTCGAGGTTGTAGGTCCAGCTCTCGCCCGGCTCCGGGGTGGCGCCCCAGCCGGGGCGGTCGTGACGGCGGTTGATCCAGACCGACGGCAGGCCTTCGCGCTTGGCGGGGACGTGGTCGTGGAAGAGGCTCTGGGCCACGTGCAGGAGCCGGCCGCGCTCCACACCGAGCCGCGGGAGGGTGTCGTCCAGCGCGCGGAAGTGGTTCTCGGCCGGCTTGTACGCGCCGACGTCTTCGGCCGTGATGATCGCGGCGAAGTCGCCCTGCAGCCTCTTGTTGCTTCCGGCGAACCCCTCGCGGTGCACGTTGGACAGGATGATCAGCTGGTAGTGCTGGGACAGGCGGGCCAGGGCGCCGGAAGAGTCCGGGAAGGCGGGCCAGTCGGGGATGGAGTCGCCCAGGCGCTGCGCCCACTCCCCCGAGACGGGGCGACCCAGCCGGGTGCCGGTTCGCCGGAATGCCTCGGCGATGACCTCGGGGTAGAGCGCGGTGGGGATCTCGCGCTCGACCGCGGCTTCGTTGCCGGCGTAGGCCAGCAGCAGTTCTTCGCCGCTGAGGTCGAGGCCCTGCTCTTCGGCCCAGGGCGCCAGTACGGCGGCCATACCGGCCTCCCAGTCGATGAGCGTGCCGTAGCAGTCGAAGCTGAGGGCCTTGAACGTGGTGAGGTCCAGGTCCGTGGTCATGGCGAGGTCCTTTCCGGGCGGTTCAGCAAGGGTTCGGATGGCAACGACGGCGTCGGCGCTGGACGGCGCAGTCGTCGAGAGCTTGACGGATGACGTCGGCGATCAGTGCGACTTCGTCCTCGGTGGTGATGGCGGGCAGATCTGAAGCGTGTTGTAACTGAGCGCGTTACCGCGCAGGCCACGGCCGGGCACCGATCGATGGCGGTCCTGTGGGTCTTCGGCGATCGTACGGCGGACTTGACCTCAACCGCACTAGAGGTTGGAGGCTGGAGACCTGAGACCGATCGACACAGGGAGTGTGGTCATGATGCGTGCGATCCAGGTGCGGGAATTCGGTGGTCCCGAGGTGCTGACACCCGCGGACGTCACTGAGCCCGTGGCAGGTCCGGGAGAGGTTGTCGTGACGCTGGCCGTCGCCGACGTCATCTACCTCGACACACTGCTGCGCGGCGGCTGGGGAGGCGAGTTCTTCCCCCTGAAGCCTCCGTACGTGCCGGGTGGCGGAGGGGCAGGGCGGGTGTCGGCCGTCGGCGAGGGTGTGGATCCGGGCTGGGTGGGGCGCCGGGTCGTGGCCAGGGCGGCCACCGGGTATGCCGAGCAGATCGTCGCCGACGCGGGGGCGGTGGCCGAGATACCCGACGGCCTGGGCTTCGCTGAGGCGGCGGCCGTTCTCCATGACGGTGTCACCGCGCTGAGCTTGGCGCGCGATGCGGGAATCGAGAAGGGTGAGTGGGTGCTGGTGACCGCCGCGGCCGGCGGGGCGGGCTCGTTGCTCGTTCAGCTGGCCCGGGAGGCCGGGGCGCGGGTCGTCGCGGCGGCTCGTGGCGAGCGCAAGCTGGCGCTGGCCCGCGAGTTGGGCGCCGAGGTCACCGTCGACTACTCGCAGGAGGGATGGCAGCAGCGGGTACGCGAGGCGACCGCGGGCGCGGGCGCAGACCTGGTCTTCGACGGCGCGGGCGGTCCCCTCGGCGTGGCGGCGTTCGAGGCGGTGGCCAAGGGCGGCCGGTTCGTCACTTATGGCACCTCCAACGGAGGTTTCGCCGAGATCGACCCGCAGGTGGCCGAGCAGCGGCAGGCCCGGGTGCACAACGCGCTGGAGGACGGACCGCGCGACCCGGCCGGCGTCCGCGAGTTGCTCGCCCAGGCACTCGCGCTGACGGCACAGGGACGGATCCGGCCTGTCATCGGTGCGACGTATCCGCTGGAGCGGGCCCGGGACGCGCACGTCTCGCTTGCCGAACGCACGACGGTGGGCAAGTCGTTGCTGCTCGTATCAGCGCATTGACGTCGTCCCCGGCGTGAACGGGCCGTGACCTGCAGGCGCGCTCTGGGCGCCGACCACGAGATCCCCAGCAGGGCCTGGGCGGCACGCCGCCACCAGCGCCGCAACGCCACGGCCGCCCAGGACCTGACCTGCGTCAAGCGCTGTCGTGCTCGGAAGAATCTCCACGTGGAACGCGGCCGGGGCAGATCTTCGTATGATCCATGAGTGACCGACCGGCGGGCGGAGACGAACCCGATTTCGCCGACGGCTCCGTGCCTTGTGGGGTCTCCCTGGTGGTTGTTTTCACGCAGAGGTCGGAGCAGAAAGCCCGGTCTCGACATCCCGGCCCCCTTACGTCTTGTTGATCATTTGCGTTCCCGTCCGGGGACAGCAGGTGCGGGGATTCTCGGTGGGTCAGAGGTCGTGGTGCCGAGGGGTGTACGTCCGCAGTTCCGGAACCGCCCAGGCGATCGCCGCCACGATCACTGTGGTGAGCAGCCCGCCGGCGCAGATCACTGTTCGGGGATCGAGGATCGATGCGGCGGCCCCGTGCAGCAGGTTCGCGACGTGTGGACCCCCGAAGAGGACGACGGTGAGCGATCCCTGGATCCGGCCGCGCATGGCGTCGTGGGTGTGTGCCTGTGTGATGGCGTTGCGGAAGGTGCTCAGCACGAAGTTGACGGCACCGCCGAGGACGAGCGTTGCCAGCGCGATCCACAGATGTGCGGCCAGTCCGAGGCCCACGACGGTGATGCCCCATGCCGCGGCGGCCGCCGCCATGAGTGCACCGTGGCGACGGGCGCGGGTGAACGTGCCCGACAACAGCCCGGCCGTGACGACCCCGGCCGGATAGGCGGCGTAGAGCAATCCCAGCTCCAGGCCGCCTCCCGCGAGTCCGCCGTAGGTGTGCTGGGCAAGCTCCGGGAACAGGGCTGTCGGCATGCCGAAGACCATCGCCGCGAGATCCACCGCGAGCACCGCCACCAGCAGCCGGCTGGCCGCCAGGTACCGGAAACTGGCCAGTACCTGGCCGATCGTGGGGCGACGCTTGCGGTACCGTGCGGCCGGATTGTTCGATGGTCCGGCCGGGTGAGGGTGGGGCGGCAGCGGTGGCAGCTTGACGACGGCCCACACGACGGCCAGCAGCGCGACGGCGTCGAACAGGTACAGCGTGCCGAGCCCGACAGCCGGTATCAAGGCACCGGCCAGTACCGGTCCGAGGATCGACCCGGCGTAGCGGGTCAGAGAGCTGAGGCTGTTGGCCGCCGGTAGAAGCTCGACCGGGACGAGGCGGGGCACCGCGGCGCCCATCGTGGTCATGATCGCCCCGAAGGTCAGCCCCTGGCAGGCGACCGACATCATCAAGACGGGAACGGAGCGTCCGCCCAGCGCGGCATGGATCCACAAGGCCGCGTACGTGAACGCGAGGCCGCTGTGGGCCGCCAGCAACACTCTTCGCCGGTCCATGACGTCGGCGAGGGCGCCGGTCCACAGCGCCGCCACGACCAGCGCGACGAACGACACCGCGCCCGCAACCCCCACGGCCGCCGAGGAGCCGGTCACCGTGAACAGCTGCGCCGGCACGGCGACCACGCTGAACGAGCCGCCCACCGCGCAGACCGCCGATGCCGCCCACAGCCGCCGGTAGGCCGCGATGGCCAGCGGGCGGCGGTCTATCGTGTACGCGCCGAGCGACCGGGCCGTTGACCTGATCACTGCCCGGTGCCGCCGGCCTCGGCTGCGGACGGTGTCTCCAGGCTCACCACGTCGGCGACGACGCAGGCGATGTTGTCGGGGGCGCCGGCGGCGTACGCCCGCGCGACCAATTCGTCGAGCACTTGCTGGGGGGCGCCCGGCCCGGTCAGCACCTCGCGCAGCGATCCGGCCGGTACGACGGTGGACACCCCGTCGGAGCACAGCAGGTACCGGTCACCGGCCACGGTCCTGTGCAGCGACAGTTCCGGCTGGGCCCCGCCTGTACCGGTCAGCGCTCGTGCGAGCAGCGAGCGCTGGGGGTGCGAGGCCGCTTCCTCCGCGGTCAGCCGGCCCTCGTCGACCAGCGATTGCACGTAGGTGTGGTCATGGGTGATCTGGAACAGCTCGCCGTCGCGTACGAGGTACGCCCGGGTGTCTCCGATGTGCACCAGCGCCAGCCGGGAACCCGACCACAGCAGTGCGGTCAACGTGGTGACCGCCTCCCCCGACGGCGTTGACGCGGCGATCTCCCCGATGGCCCGCTCGGCTTCACCGACCGCGTCGGTGAGTGCCCCGAGCAGGTCCTCGGCCGGTACGGCCATGGTCTCCAGCGGTTTGAGCGCGTCGACGGCCGCCGCGCTCGCGAGGTCCCCGCCTGAGCCGCGGACCCCGTCGGCCACCGCCAGCAACCGGGGGCCGGCGTAAGCGGTGTCCTCGTTGCTCGTGCGCACCAGTCCCGACTCTGACCGGGCGGCGTAACGGATCCCCAGTACGGTCGCCGTCTCTTCCACGGTGCTTCCTCTTCCCGACAGATAGTCGACGAGGAAAGTGGCCAACTGCCCGCGGGCGGCGGTTTCGGCGAGCACCTGCTCCCAGTAGCCGGCGATCTCTTCGGCCGCCGCGGGCGGCGGCAGGTCGCACACCCGCCGGATACGGGCCAACGGCATACCCAGCCGCCGCAGCCAGGCGATGAGCCGGGCCCGCTCCAGTTGCGTCGGATCGTAGAACCGGTATCCGGACTCGCCGTCCACCGCGGCCGGCCGCAGCAACCCGAGCTGGTCATACAGCCGCAGCGCTTTCGGCGACAGCCGCGCGGCGCGGGCGAACGCCCCGATCGTCAGCAGCCGCACCACTCCTCCTCGTCCCGGCCACCGTGGCCGGTTCCGACGATGGTGCGGCTTCACCCAAGGGGAAGGTCAACACAGCGCCGTCGGCCGGCCGGCCGCTTTCCCCGTCCAGGAAGGCTACCCCGGCCCCCTGTTCATGTGAGCGGCCGCGAACGGCGCGCCGGCCGTCCTCCGCGGCAGCGACGACATGCGCACCGGCAGGTACGGACACGCGCTCCACGAAGACCGTTTGTCAGGGTCGCCGGGCCGACCTCGTCGAGGGCCGGTCAGGGGATCTGGTAGGTGCTGTCCCGGACGTCGGTGATGGCCATGAATCCTGGGGCGTGTCCGATGGCGAAGGGCGGTCGCGACTGCATCACCGCCGCCTGCGCCGTCACCCCGCACGCCCAGAAGACCGGGATCTCCCCCGGCCGCACCTCGACCGGATCTCCGAAATCGGGCCGGTCGAGGTCGGTGATGCCGAGTGCGCGCGGGTCGCCCACGTGCACCGGCGCGCCGTGCACGGCCGGATAGCGTGAGGTGATCCGTACCGCGGTCGCCACCAGGTCGGCGGGTACCGGACGCATGCTCACCACCATGGGCCCGGACAGTTCCCCGGCGGGCCGGCAGGCGCGGTTGGTGCGGTACATGGGCACATTCGTCCCCGCCTCGATGTGCCGTACCGGAACGCCCGCGTCCAGCAGTGCCGCCTCGAAGGTGAAGCTGCAGCCGAGGAGGAAGCAGACGAGGTCGTCCCGCCAGTGGGAGACGACGTCGGTGACGTCGGCCACCGGTTCGCCGTTCTCGTAGATCCGGTAGGCGGGCAGGTCGGTACGCAGGTCGCCGCCGAAGACGGACGCGGAGACGGCTCCCGGCTCGGTCACGTCCAGCACCGGGCAGGGCTTCGGATTGCGCTGCGCGAACAGCAGGAAGTCGTAGGCGCGGTCCTTGGGCACCGCGATCAGGTTGGCCTGGGCCCATCCGGCCGACCAGCCGGTGGTGGGGATTCGCAGGCCGTCGCGGAAGAGCAGCCGGGCCTGCTCCGGGCGGAGCGGTGCGGGGTCGGTCACGGTCGCTGTCATCATGCCTCCTGCTGGTTTCGGCGGATCGAGAACCGCTGGGAAGAACTACGAACTGCTGATCCGGAAGCGGATGCGCTGCCCGGGGCGGGCCTGGGCGGCGCGATCGATGTCGGGGTCGCGCACCACCGCGATCACCGGGTAGCCGCCGGTCACCGGATGGTCCACCAGGAAGAGCGTGGGCTGGCCGGACGGTGGCACCTGCAACGCCCCCGGCACCATGCCCTCGCTGGGCAACTCGTCGTCGCGGGCCCGGGCCAGGTGCTGGCCGCGCAGCCGCATCCCGACACGGTCGCTTTCGACGCTCACCTCGTACGGCGCCGCGCACAATGCCGCCAGCGCCTCGGGCCGGAACCAGTCCTGGCGCGGTCCGGGCCGTACGGTCAGCATCAGGTCGCCCCGCGCGGGATCCGGCAGCGGCGCGAGATCGACGACGGGGAAGGCCCGTGGCGGCGCTCCGATCGGCAGCAGCGTGCCGCGGGCCGGCCGGTCCGGGCCGAGTCCGGCGAGCGTGTCGGTGGAGCGGGAGCCGAGCACTTCCGGGACGTCCACCCCGCCGCGGATCGCCAGATAAGTACGCAGCCCGCTCGTGGGCAGGCTGAGCCGCAGCACGGCGCCGTCGGGGAGGCGTTCGACCGCGCGATGCCCGATGGCCTGATTGTTCCCTGTCGCGTCGGTGACCGAGGCGCGGCAGGGCGCCCCGGTGAGCGCGATCAGCAGGTCACCGTGCGCCCGTACGGCGAGCCCGCCCAGAGTGATCTCCAGGGCCGCGGCGCCCTCCGGATTGGCGACCAGCCTGTTGGCCAGTCGCAGCGCGCCCCGGTCGGCCGCGCCGGAGCGGCCGACCCCGAGCGCGGCGTGCCCGGGCCGGCCCAGGTCCTGCACCATCGTCATGGGCCCGGGGACCAGCACTTCGAGCGCCCGTACGGCGGCGGCCTGGCCCCCGCGGCCGGTGACGCGCTCGTCGAGCCGAACGGCCCCGGCGACCCCGTTCCCGGATGCACAGGCGGCGTCGCCGGTCTCGCCGCGTGGGACGGATGCGATCTCAGTCATGAGCAACCTCGGTGAACCGCACCCGGACGCCCGGCTTCAGCAGCGCCGGAGGATGTGCGTCGATGTCCCACACCGTCACGCCGGTACGCCCGATCAGCTGCCAGCCGCCGGGGGACTCCCGGGGGTACACGCCGCTGAACTCCCCGGCCAGCGCGATCGACCCGGCCGGCACGCGGACGCGCGATTCGCTGCGCCGGGGCACTGCCAGCCGTGAGTCCCCGCCGATCAGGTAACCGAAGCCGGGAGCGAACCCGCAGAACGCCACGATCCAGGGCGTCCGGGTGTGCGCGGTCACCACCTCACGCTCGGTCAATCCGGTCAGCGCCGCCACATCGGCCAGGTCGGCGCCGTCGTACACGACGGGAATCTCCACCTCCCCCATGCGCGTCCGGAGCCCGGCGGCCGGCTGGACCGCTCTGACGGCCGATTCCACCTCGCTGGGGGAAGCAGGCGGCTCGAAGCGGACCAGCACCGTGCGCGCCGCCGGGAGCACGTCGGTGACTCCCGGCGGCGGGTCGGCGGCGAGCGCGTCGTAGAGCTGGACGACTTCGTCAAGGTCGCGTAGTTCGACCAGGAGTGCGGTGTCGCCGCAGCGGCGCAGTCTCAGTTCCACCGGTTCCCCTCGCCGAAGGCCGCCACCTGGACGCCGCCGGCGTCGAGCGTGTCGCGCACTCGCCGGGCCATGGCGACGGCCCCAGGGCTGTCGCCGTGCACGCAGATCGACTGGGCGCGCACGGTCAGCGGGCTGCCGTCGATCGCCTCGATCGGCTGTCCCAGGGCCATGCGCGCGCATCTTTCCGCCACCTTCACCGGGTCGTGGAGCACCGCGCCCGGCTCGCGCCGCGGGACGAGAGTGCCTTCGGGGGTGTAGGCACGGTCGGCGAAGCACTCGGCGACGGCGGTGAGCCCTGCCTCGGCGGCCCGGCGCAGCCAGGCCGAGCCGGGCAGACCGAGCACGGGCAGGCGCGGATCGTAGGCGCATACCGCCTCGACCACGGCGGCGGCCTGGGCTTCATGGTGCACGATCGCGTTGTACAGCGCGCCGTGCGGTTTGACGTAGCTCACCCGGGAGCCCGCGAGCCGGGCGAAGGCGTCCAGGGCGCCGATCTGGTAGATGATGTCGTTGGTGAGCTCCTCGGACGGCACGTCGATGAACCGCCGCCCGAAGCCCGCCAGGTCGCGATAGCTCACCTGGGCGCCGATCGCCACTCCGCGTTCGACCGCCGTCTCGCAGACCCGCCGCATGATCATCGCATCGCCCGCGTGGAATCCGCAGGCCACGTTGGCGCTGGTGACGATCGACAACAACGCCTCGTCGTCGGCGAGAACCCACCTGCCGAAACCCTCGCCCAGATCGGAATTGAGATCGATGTGCGTCACTTCGCCGCTCCCCGCTACGCCAGCGCCTTGGCGCGTGTCTCGGGCAGTCCGATCAGGGAGACCACGGCGAGCCCGTACGCCGCGGCGCCGAACAACATGGCGCCGCCGATGCTGCCGCCCGTGGCGAGGAAGCCGATGATCGTGGGGAAGAACGCGCCGAGGCCGCGGCCGAGGTTGTAGGTGAAGCCCTGCCCGGTGCCCCGGAGGTGGCTGGGGTAGAGCTCGGACAGGAAAGCGCCGAACCCGCTGAAGATGGCCGAGGAGCAGAAGCCGAGCGGGAAGCCGAGGAAGAGCACGTACTGGTTCGCGCTGGACGGCAGCTGGGTGTAGAGGATGATGAGCGCCGCGCTGAGCACCGCGAAGATCAGGAAGGTCTTCTTCCGCCCGATCTTGTCGGTGAAGTAGCCGCCGGTCAGATAGCCGCAGAAGGCGCCGCCGATGAGGAAGGCCAGATAGCCGCCGGTGCCGATGACGGTGAGCCCCTTCTCCGTCTTCAGGAAGGCGGGCACCCACGTCGCGAGGGTGTAGTAACCCCCTTGCACGCCGGTGGCCAGGAGCGAGGCGAAGAGCGTCTTGCGGGCGAGGTCACCTGCGAAGATCTGCGAGAGCGAGCCCCGTCCCTTGGTGTCGATCCTCTCCTTGAAGACGGGCGCGTCGCTGAGGTTGCGGCGCACGTAGATCACCAGCAGCGCCGGCAGCGCGCCGGTGAAGAACATCACGCGCCACGCCAGGGTCTCGTCGACGAAGCTGAAGATCCAGGTATAGGCCAGGACCGCGAGACCCCAGCCCACGGCCCAGGAGCCCTGGATCATGGCGACGGCACGGCCTCGGTGGCGGGCGCTGGCGTACTCGGCGATCAGGATCGCCCCCGCCGCCCATTCGCCGCCGAAGCCGAGGCCCTGCAGGGCGCGGAAGACCAGCAGGGTCTCGTAGTTGGGCGCCAGCCCGCACAACGCGGTGAACACCGCGTACGCGACGACCGTCACCATCAGCGTCTTCACCCGGCCGATGCGGTCGGCGAGGATGCCGGCGGCGGCGCCGCCGAACGCGGAGGCGACCAGGGTCGCGGTGGACAGCAGGCCGGTCTGCCCCTTGTCGAGGGCGAAGGTCGCGGAGATCGCGACCAGGCTGAGCGGGAGCGTCCAGAAGTCGTAGGAGTCCAGCCCATAGCCGAGGTAGGCGCCCTTGAAGGCTTTCTGGCCCTGCTTGCCGAGCGTCTTGTACCAGGCGAAAGCGCCGCTGCCCTCTTCTGAGCGCCCATCGTCGGTCACGGTTGCTGGTTCTGTCACGGAGCACCTCGTTCGTCGGGCTTGTCAGTGGGGGGTGAGGGAGACGAGTTCCAGATCCGGCGGACCGTGGCGCCCCGATCGTCTCCAGGCCGCATATGGACGTGTGGGTTCAACATAAGGATTGTTGAACGATCTGACAAGGGGTTTGTGCAACGACTGTGTTGGCTTGAGTCGCGGAGGACGCCTTCCCGGGTGGAGGAGGAGCAGGGATGACAGGTTGGGAAGAGCACTTGAGCGCTGCGCGGCCGGCGCTCGAGCGGGCCGGCACCGCGGAGCTCGTCGCGAGCATCCTGCGGGAGAACATCATCGAAGGGTCGCTGCCACCAGGCATCCGGCTCTCGGAGGAGGCCATCGGCCAGGTGCTGAAGGTGTCCAGGAACACGCTGCGCGAGGCGTTCCGGCTGCTCTCCCACGAGAACCTGCTGGTGCACGAACTCCACCGCGGCATGTTCGTCCGGCGGCTGACCGCGTCCGACGTCGCCGACATCTACCGGACGCGGCGCGCCCTGGAGGCGGCGGCGTGCGGGCGGCGAGCCGGGCCTCCCCGGAGATGCTGCGGGAGGTGGTACGTCAGGTCGGGAAAGGCAGGGCCGCGGCGGACACCGGCGAGAAGAACCGGCCGGCCTGAGTGCCTGGACGCCGTTCGCCGTAGCCGCGAACGGCCGTTCCCGCCCCGCCACACGGACGGGTCCGCTTCACCCTCGGCCTGAAACTGAAGGCCGGAGCACTGCGGACGAATCCGGCGCTGGTCCTTCTCGGCGGTGCACCCGTCCGGTCATTACCCCGAACTCGTGGAGGACTGCGTTGAGCGTCATGGTGACGTGCTGTCGAGTTGGCCGAGGATGCGGTCGGAGATCCGCGCGAGGGTGGCGAGTTCGTCTGGGCCGAGGGCGTCGATGACCAGGCGTCGGACCAGGGCCACATGGTGGGGCGCGGCCGATTCGATGGTTGTGCGGCCGGCGGGCGTGATGACGACGAAGGCTCCGCGTCCATCCTCGGGGCACTCCTCCCTGGCCACCAGGCCGCGCTTGGTCATCCTGGCGATCTGGTGCGACAGGCGGCTCTGCTCCCACTCCACCGTCTTGGCCAGGTCCTGGAATCGTTGCCGTCCGTCCGGGGCGTCGGTGAGCGCCACCAGGATCTCGAAGTCGGCGCCGGACAGCTTGGCGTGCGCCTGCAGGTCACGGATCAGCGTGGCGCTGAGCTTCTGGTGCAAGCGGATGAAGCTGCGCCAGGCGTGCTGCTCGGCCGGGCTCAGCCACTGGGAGGTCTGCTCATTCATGCACGGCGAGTCTATCCACGTTCTTGACATATCATGCACCTCCTTCACCAAGGAAGATGACACATCAGCTAACAGGCATGCAACCGGTTTCCCTCCCCAGAAGTGATGAAGAGGCCGGGGCTCGTCGCGGCTAGACGGTCACGTGCGGCAGGATCGCCCTGCTCGCCTTGAGCTCCAGGTGGGAGCCGGTGAAGGCGGCCCGCATGCGCCGGTCGTGGGTGACGATGACGAGCGAACCCTCAAAGTCGGTCAGAGCATGCTCCAAGTCGTTCATCAGGGCCGGGGACAGGTGGTTGGTGGGCTCGTCCAGGAGCAGCAGATCGGCCGGTTCGCTGACCATGCGGGCGAGTTCGAGCCGGCGACGCAGGCCGGGAGAGAGCGCCTTGACCGGCACGGCGAGATCGGTGGCACGAAACAGTCCCAGCGCGAGCAGCGCATCGGCGTGTTCGGCCGGCTCTCCCGGTCGCCCGGCCGCGAACGCCTCCAGGACCGTGCCTCCGCCGCACGGCATGCCGTCCTGCTGGCGCAGATGACCCACGCGGGCCACCCGGCGGACCGTGCCGGTGTCGGGGGCGAGTTCGCCGGCCAGGACGCGCAGGAGCGTGGTCTTGCCCGCACCGTTGGGGCCGGTGACCAGCAGCCGCGCGCCCGGGTCGATGCGCAGTGACTCGACGTACAGGCGCTCGCCGACACGCACATCGGTCAGTTCCGCGACCGGGCCGCCGGTACCGGCGCCGATGTCGGCGGTGGTGACGTGGGCGGTGAACCTCAGAGGCCGCGGAGGCGGCGGAACCCGGTTCAGATGGAGTTGTCGCAGCCGTTCACGGGCGCCGCGGATCCTGCTCATCGCCCCGTGCGCCCGTGACCTGGCCCGGAACGCGCCCGCCCCGCTGAAGGCGGCCGGCGCCTTGCGCGGGATGGCAGCCAGCCGTCCCGCGTTGGAATCGGCCAGTTCCTCCTGGTGGGTCACCTCGGCGCGCCACTCCTTGTGCTCTCGGGCCCAGCGCGCCCTGGCCGCCGCCTTGGCCGCCAGGAATCCGGTGTAGCCATTGCCGTACCGGTGTAGAGCGCGCAGATCATGGTCCACCTCCACGATGGTGGAGGTGACCCGCTCCAGGAAAAGCCGGTCATGAGTGACCGTGATCAAGGTACCCCGGTGATCTCGCAGGTGGTTCTCCAGCCAGGCGACGGTCTGGTCGTCAAGGTCATTGGTGGGTTCGTCCAGGAGCAGCACCTCGGGTGCCGCAGCCAGGGTCGCGGCCAGCGCGAGCCGGGACCGCTGCCCGCCGGACAAGGTGCCGAGCGGGCGGTTCCGGTCCAGTCCGGGCTGGCCGAGTGCGTTCAGCATGATCTCGACCCGGGTGTCGGCCTGATATCCGCCGCGGGCCTCGAAACGGGCGACCAGGGCGCCGTAGGCCGCCAGCTCAGCGGGCGTGGCATCACCGAGGCCGAGCTCGGCCTGCCGCATCCGGCGCTCCAGGTCGCGCAGGTCCGCCAGCGCGAGATCGATGGCGTCCCCGACGAGGGCGGTGCCGGGCAGGTCCAAGGTCTGCGCCAGGTAGCCGACGCCACCAGGCGCCGCCACGGTGACAGACCCGTTGTCGGGCTGGGTCCGTCCGGCCAGCAGGCGCAGCAAAGTGGATTTTCCAGACCCGTTGTCGCCGATCACGCCGACCTTTTCGCCGGGCTTGACGGTGAGGGAGACCTGGTTCAGGACGATCTTGTCTTCATACCGCTTGGTGACGCCGGACAGGACGAGCTGGGTGTCGGATGAGGGATGACCGATACGCATAAAAGCGTCCTCCTGAAGTAGGCACGGCCGTGTGGACAGTCGGTGGCGGAACTGGTCAGGCGGCGGCTTCGGGGCCGGAAAGGCCGCCGTCGACGCCGGTCCGCCGGTCAACCGGCGGTTTCGGGGGCGGGTACGGCGTGTTCGGCGGCCCGGCTGACCTGCTCCCAGGCGGCCCAGGTCTCCATCCGCCGGCGGGAGATGTCGAAGGCCAGGTCGTAGACCATGCTCCCGAGCAGCAACCGCAGCGGCGGGTCTTCGCTGTCGACCAGCTTCAGCAGCGCCTCGGCGGCCAGGCGCGGCTCGCTGTCGACCGAGCCTTCGGCCCACTGCTTCTCCAGCTCGGCGCGCAGCGGGCCGTACTCCCCCGAAGGCGAGGTGGTGGTCATGCTGGTGTACAGGTCGGTCCAGTAGCCTCCGGGCTGGACGATGGTGACCTTGACGCCGAACGGCGCGGTCTCCATCGCCAGTGCCTCGCTCATGCCCTCCAGCGCGAACTTGCTCGCGCTGTACATCCCGGTGCTCGGGAAGCCGCCGAGGGCGGCGATGCTGGAGACCTGCACGATGTGACCGGATGCCTGGGCGCGCAGGTGCGGCAGGACGGCCTGGCAGACCCACATCGCCCCGAAGAGATTGACCTCCAGCTGGGCGCGCGCCTCGGCCTCGGTGAACTCCTCGAGCATGCCCGAGGACATGGTCCCGGCGTTGTTGACCACGATGTCGAGCCGGCCGAAGTGCTCGACGGCGGTGTTCACGGCGGCGAACACCGCGGCGCGGTCGGTCGCGTCCAGGGCAAGGGTGAGCAGCCGATCTCCGTACCGGTCGCCGAAGGCCTGTGGCGTGATGGTACGGGCGGCGGCGACCACCTGATCGCCGCGCTCCAGCGCGGCGAGGGCGAACGCACGGCCCAGGCCGCGGCTGGCTCCGGTGATGAACCAGGTGCGGGAAGAGGCGGTGGCTGGGATGGACATATACAGAACTCCGATCGGTTGCCTTCACATCGACGAGACGGTCCGTCTCGTCTTGTGAGGTGACCATACCGGGGCTCGTCCTTCGCGTCAAGACGGACCGTACCGTCTCGTTCATGTCCACGCACAGGAAGTCGTCAGCGCTCGCACCCGGAACGTTTCCTGCGGCGTTGCAAACGTGCCTTCGCATGCACGACATATGGAACAAGATCCGGTCGCGAACACCCTGGACAGGAAGAGACCTCAGGCCTGCCCCCACGAGACGATCTTGGTAGGGGTGATCCTGATGATCTTCCGGACAAGGACGGCAGGGGCGGCTCGTGGTCCGTCAGCGCCACCGCCGTGCCCCGGATCTCGATGCCGCGGATCGACCGCCGCCAGGTCGTCAACGACGAACGGTCGAGTTCAGGAGCAGGCGCACACCTCAAAGGCGGACGACAAGCAGGGCGATGTCGTCGCGGGCGCCGCTGCTGACCTTCAGGGATGCCAGCAGTGCGTCGGCGAGGTGTTCGGGGTCGAGCCGGCCGAACCGGGCCAGCGCGTCGGTCAGCCGTTCCAGGCCGACGTCGATGTCCTGGCCGCGGCGTTCGATGAGCCCGTCGGTGTACAGGCCGAGGACGGCTCCGGGCTTGTAGGGCAGTTCGGCCTGAGGGCCGGTGACGTGCTCGGGGCGGGCGCCCAGCGGCGGGTCGGTGGCCTGGTCCAGCAGCGTGCAGGAGCCGTCCGGGTCGAGCAGGACGGGCGGCGGATGGCCGGCATTGCTGTAGGTGATGCGGTGCCTTCTGGTGTCGATCACTGCCTCGATCGCCGTGGTGGCCAGCGCTCCTTCGAGTGAACGGGCGTACAGGCCGAGCACTTCCAGCGCCCGGGCCGGCTCCTTGACCGCGCGGATCGCGGCGCTCAGCGCACTGCGCAGCATCCCCATGACGGTGGCGGCTTCCAGGCCGTGGCCGACGACGTCGCCCACCGCGACGGCGTAGCAGGCGTCTGACAGGTCCACGACGTCGTACCAGTCGCCGCAGACGTTCAGCGCGCCCACGGCGGGCAGGTAACGCACCGCGATGTCGGGGTGATGGTCCAGGTCGGGACAGCGGAGCATGCACTCCTGCAGGGCGAGCGCGACCTGGCGTTCGCGGGCGTGGGCCTGGCGGAGTTCCTCGTTCAGCCGGTGCAGTTCCTGCGCCCGCGCGTACAGTTCGGCCTCCATCGTCGCCTCCCCTCTCGCCGCGCGGCGGACGGGCGGTCTGCTCGCGGGCTGCTCGGGGGCGCAGGAGCGGATGAACTCCGTCACGTCCTCGACCCGGTGGATGATCCACGACACACTCCCGTCCGGCGCCAGGACGGGAGTGTTGATGGGAGACCACCAGCGCTCCTCGAAGGCCCCCGGGCGGTCAGGGAGGGCGATGTCGTACTTCTGCAGGACCATCGTGTCCGGTTCCCGGTAGGCCAGCACGCGGCGCAGCGAGGCGCGCAGGTTCCTCACCCCGTCGGCGTGGGGATCGTCGGGGTTGTCGGGGAAGGCGGCGAAGATGTGCTGGCCGATCAGGTCCTCGGCGGTGCGGCCGGTCGCGCGCAGGTAGGCCCGGTTGACATCGACGATCACCAGGTCCGGGTCCAGCACGAGGCACGGGGACGGCGTGGCGGCGAACAGCGCCGCGTGGTCGATCTGCGGCGTGCCCGGCTGCCGTGTGCCCGGTCTTCGCGGGCCGACGAATCTGCCCACGCCATCCACTCTATGGGGTGTTTTGCCTGCTCACCATAGGTAGGACGTGGAGCAGGCCGGGTCCTCGGCATGATGAACCGAGCCGGCGGCGGCACGGTCGCCTCGTGACGACCCTACGGGTAGACCTCGGCGCGGTCGATCGCCACGCCGTACCCGGTGGATTCCTCCCGCTTGTCGCGAAGGACGCGGACCCGAAGCGTGTGTCTACCGGCGGTCAGTTGCGGGCTCAGGTAGTGAAGGGTTTCACCGACGCCCGCGGCGCAGTATTGGTCGTGGACGGTTTCCGGGCCGCCATCGACGGAGACGGCGAACTTCCCGCGGCCAGGGCCGCCGAACGCGAGCAGCGCGATGCGCCGCCCGGTGAAGCCGTACGTGGCGGTCGCGCCGGAGGTGCCGCTCCACTTGTCGTCTCCCCAGAAGCAGAGCGGGGCGCAATCCGGGCGGGAGTTCCAGGTGCCACCGTACGTGACCGATCCCTCGCCGTTCGACCGGCCGTCGTCGTTGATCCAGTACGAGCCACCCTCGGGGTCGGGGTGGGGCAGGTCCTGGGTGGCGCCGATCGGGCGGGGGGCCCCGAAGTTCGGTGAGCCATCCGCCTTCCAGGAGAAACGCTGTACCCGGGTGGTCCGCAGACTCAGCAGGTTCACCCCGGATGCGCTTGTCCCGTTCGCGTAATAGACGATCCAGTCATCGCCGTCCGGGGACCTGAAGAAACCGTTGTGCCCGGGGCCCCAGACGCCGGCGTCGGGGTTGCCGGCGAACACCGGACCGGGATGCTGTTGCCAGTTGTCCTTGGCCAACGGATCAGCGTTGCCCGCGATGCTCTTCATGAACAGGCGGTACTCGGGATCCTTCACATGGCAGACCGAGTAGACCATCCAGGTGCGGCCGTTCCTGTAGAGGAATGAGGGTGCCTCCCGTACCCGGGGACACGTCTCGCCGCCGTGAGCCGGTATGTGGACCGGTTCGCCGGTTGTCTTCGTGAAGCCGGTCATCCTTTGCAGATGCAAGGCATTGTGCTGGCCCGGCACGGAAGCCGAGAAGGCCAGGTACTTCTGGTCGTTGTGAAACATGATCGCGGGGTCGATCGCCCACCTGTCCGGTCCGATCCTGCCCTTGAACGTGTAACCGCTCATCGGGTCGGTGTCGTTCGACTCGGCGACGAAGAGCCGATGCGTCTCGTCGCCGTCGTCGGATGCGGCCGCCGTGTAGTACAGATACCACTTACCGGTCGCCGGGTCCCGATAGAACTCGGGCGCCCACACCAGGCGCCGGTTCTGCCCTTCCGGAATGGTGAAAACCGTGACCGGTGGGGCCACGTAGAGTCGTCCGATGCTTGTCGCCTTCCGCATCGTGATCCGATTGGCGTGCGTCGTCATGGCCAGGTAGTAGTAACCGTTGTGGTAGGTCATGAAGGGCCCACCATCCTCGCCGACCGGGTTCCTGAACGTCTCGGGTGCGGGTGCGGTGGTTGCTTGAGCCGACGTGCTGAGCGCCGGCGTCAACGCGGCTAACGCCACCGCCGCGACCAGCAGCTTCTTCTTCATTGCAGAACTCCTCCTTGGTGGCTCCTGAGGCGCCGGTACTGTCGATGGGCCCAGCCGCCCGGGACAAGACCGCGGCCTGTTCGTGCTTGTTCGGGCATGTTCCTTGCGCGGGATCATGTTGTCGCGGCCGGTTTCATGGGCACGCTCTCGCGAACAAAAGATATGAGAAGCCGCGGCGCAGCACATCGAACGAGCGGTTGAACTGCGCTACCGCGATTGGCCGGGGGAAATTCCGGACGTGGAACCAGTGCGGTAGTGGTGCCACCGGAATACGGCGGCGGGCCGCGGAGCCCGGGGCGGATCGCGGACCTGCGCTGTCGCCGGGCCGTGCAGCGGTATGACCGGTGTCGGTGTCCTGTCGTCACCGGCGACACCACGCGGCGATGTGGCGCGGGAAGACCATGTCTGCCGGAAGTAGTCGAACTTTCGCGGTACGGGGCTCCGTAGTAGTCGCCGACCGGTGACCGTCCGTCCGGATCCGGCGTCGTCTTTCGCAGTACATGCTCCGGCTCCTTGGTGGATGTGGTGGCGACCTGCGGGCCTCTACGATGCTCTGGTGCATGACAGGGCCATCGCGCTGGCCCGGCGACTCTGGGCGGAGCACCCAACGCTGGTCGACGGTGCCGTAGCGGTGGCGCTGACCCTCGGCAGCTGGACGTGGGCCGTCCTGGAGCCGGAGCGGGCGACTCGTCCGGCGGATCTGGCCGCCGCGGTACTGACCGCGGCCTCGAACCTGCCGCTGATCTGGCGGCGGCGGGCGGCGTTCACCGTCCTGGTGGTGTCGTGCACGACCGCGATGGTGTACCACGAGCTGGGCTACAACTATTGGACCAACAACATGGCGCCGCTGCTCGCGCTTTACTCGGTTACCGTTCACCGGCCTGTCTGGCTGGCCGCCATCGGCGGGCTCGTGGTAACGGTCAAGTGGGCGCACGTCGCGGATCTGCATCCCGATGTCCACACGTGGTCGGCCATCGGCCAGGCCCCGGTGGTGACGGGTTGTGCGTTGGCCGCCGGCGCGATGGTGCGGCTGCTGATCCGCCGCAACCGGCAGCTCGCCGACCTGGCCGCCCAGCTGCGGCGCGAGCAGGACGCCGCCGCCCGGCGCGCGGTCACCCAGGAACGGCTGCGCATCGCCAGGGAACTGCACGACGTCGTCGCCCACCACATGTCGGTGATCTCCGTGCAGGCCGGGCTGGGGAGCTACGTGATCGACACCGACCCCGGCGCCGCGCGCGCTGCCCTGGACACCGTCGCCGACACCAGCCGCGAGGCCATCTTCGAGCTGCGGCGGGTGCTCTCGATCCTGCGCATCGAAATCGACGAGGCCGACGAGGAGCGCTACGCATCCGCCCCGCAGCTCGAGCACCTCGACCCGCTCCTGGACCGGATGCGCGCCGCCGGCCTCGACCTTGACCTCACCGTCACCGGACGACGCCATCCGCTGCCGCAAGGGCTGAACCTGTCTGCGTACCGGATCATCCAGGAGGCACTTACCAACGTCCTCAAGCACGCGCCCGGTGCCCACACCCGGGTCAGGGTCACCTATGGAGCCGCCGCGCTGACTGTGTCCGTCACCAATGAGGGGAGCGCGCTCCCGGACCCAGTCCCGCCCGTGCACTCCACCGGCCACGGACTGATCGGGATGAAAGAGCGGGTGAGGCTGTACCGGGGGACACTCGTGACGGGGCCCACGCCGTCAGGCGGGTTCGAGGTGACCGCGACCTTTTTGCGTCCCTACGACGACGGGATACAGCCCGACGGCCGCGAGTAAGATCACCGTATGCTGACCGTGCTCGTCGTGGACGATCAGGTGCTGATCCGCGCGGGCCTGGCCGCGTTGATCCGCGCAGCCCCCGATCTCGACGTCGTGGGCGAGGCCGCCAGCGGTGAGGAGGCCGTGCGGCTGGCCGCCAGGACCCGCCCGGACGTGATCCTCATGGACATCCGCATGCCGGGCATGGACGGCATCGCGGCCACCGAGCGCATCCTCGCAGCACCCGGTCCGAGCAAGCCCAAGGTGCTGATCCTCACCACTTTCGACCTGGACGAGTACGTCTACAACGCCCTGCGCGCGGGCGCGTCCGGGTTCCTGCTGAAGGAGACCACGCCGCAACGGCTGCTGGCCGCGATCCACACCGTGGCCGGCGGCGACACCCTGCTGGCACCCGCCGCCACGCGCCGCCTGATCGAGGCGTTCCTCCCGGTCCGCGATCCGGCGCCAGACGCGGGCGGCCCGGCCCGGACGCCCGATCCCCTCACCGGCCGCGAGGCCGAGGTGCTCGTTCTGGTCGGGCGGGCCATGTCCAACAAGGAGATCGCCGATCATCTGGTGGTGAGCGAGTCGACCGTGAAGACCCATCTCAACCGCGCGATGGCCAAGCTCGGGCTGTCCAGCCGCGCGCAGGCGGTGGCCTACGCCTACGAACACGGGCTGGTCACCCCAGGCATTCTGGACAGCTGATCGCCGTATCACGCTTGGCGTGTTCACCGAGTAGTGTCCACCGCCGATTTCTCATGCGGGGCGCACTCCGGTCAGCGCGAGAGTGAGCAGCCGATCGGCCTGGGCCGCGCCGTCGGGTTCTTGCTCGGTGGCCAGGGAGATGGCGTTGACGAGTTTGAGCAGGTCCGTGATTGAGACGTCGGGTCGTACGGCGTTCGCCCCGCGGGCGCGGGTCAGCAGGTCCTCTCCAGCGTTCTTGATCATCGTGTGGCAGGTGGCGCCCAGAGTGGGATCGCCGTCTTGGGCGCCACGCATCAGCGAAGCGGCCAGGCCTCGGTTGGACACGGCGTGTCTGGCGACGGCTCGAAGCCAGGTCATCAGCGCATGCCCGGGATCAGGGTCGGCGGCGAGGTCGCCGGCGGTGGCGCACAGGACCTCGACCTTGTCCCGGAAGACAGCCTCCAGCAGCTGCTGCCGGGAGGGGAAGTGCCGGTGCAGCGTGGCCGAGCCGACGCCCGCGCGCCGGGCGATCTCTTCCAGGGAGGCCTCGGCTCCGTGCTGCGCGATGCCTTCGGCAGCCGCGGTCAGGATGCGGTCGTAGTTGCGTCGCGCGTCCGCGCGCATCGGCCGTGCGGGCGATGTCGTAGGGCTGTCGTGCGGCATGTCATCTCCGGCGAGCTTGCAAAACGGGGTGTCCCTCCATATCGTACTCATCCAGAACCGGAGGACCACCCCATTTAGGTGTACGGCCTCCGCATGGCTACCGACTGGAGACACATCGTGAAGACCATCGTGGTGGTGGGGGCGACCGGCCTGCAGGGCCGTGCCGTGACGGCGCAGCTGCTCACCGGCGGCTGGCGGGTACGAGCGGTGACGCGCGATCCGAACGCCCCGGCGGCCCGGACGCTGGCGCAGGCGGGCGCACAGCTGGTCAGCGCCCAGATGGACGACGTCACCTCACTCGTCGCCGCGGCCGAAGGCGCCTACGGCCTGTTCAGCGTGCAGCCCACCGTCGGCTCTCCGGGAACGCCGGCGGGCTTTTCCGCCGAGGACGAGGTCCGCTGGGGCCGCAACGTCGCCGATGCGGCACACGCCGCCGGTGTGCAGCACCTGGTCTATGCCTCCCTCGCCGGCGCCGGCCGCCACAACACCGAGAAGCTGCCACAGAACACGATCAACAAGTGGCGCATCGAACGGCACATCACCCGGCTGGGCCTGCCCGCGACCTTCCTGCGCCCGGTCTCGTTCATGGAGAACTACACCGGCGCCTACCACCTGCACGACGGCACCGTGGCCACCGCGTTCGCCGCCGGCGTGCCCCAGCAGATCATGGCCGTCGACGACGTCGGCGCCTTCGCCGTCCTGGCCTTCGCCCAGCCGGGCCAGTGGATCGGCCGCGCGGTCGACCTGGCCGGAGACGAGCTCACTCCCGTCCAGATCGCCGCGGCCATCTCCGAGGCCGTCGGCCGGTCGCTGCCCTACGTCCAGATCCCGATCGAGGCGATCGCCCAGGTCGGCGAGGAGTTCGCCTTCGCCTACACCTGGCTCAACGAACGCGGCTACCGCGCCGACGTCGCCTTCACCCGCGCGCTGCACCCGGGCCTGCTGGACCTGCGCACCTGGCTGAAGCGGACCGGGGCAACCCAGATCGCCGGCTTCCTGGCCGCCCAGCACACCGCCAAGCAGGACGGATGAGCACGCTCAACCTCGGACGAATCGGCATCTGGGCGGGCGGTTCGCGGGTACACCCAGCAGCTGCCGGAACTCCGCGACGGCCCGGGGGATCCAGGTCGTCGCCGGCGACTCCTTCTGGCCGGAGGTGAACGTCTGCACTTCGACCGGCTGGGCGCTCGGGGTGCCATTTCGACTTCTCCTGCCGGTCAGCGGCTCGCGGGGACCTGGAGACGTCGAGGTCGGCGGTTGGTCGTCGTGGCCGGCGGGGTGTCCTCGCATGCGGTTCGCGGGAAGGTCCGGTGGCTGTCCTCGGTCGCGCCGGCCCAGTCCTCGGCCTCGGCTGGGCACAACGTCCTGTCACTCTGACGAGAGCACGCCGGAAGCGCGCGTGGCAAGATCGGGATAACGTGGCGCCCTCTGGAGGGGATCGACAATGTCGATGGACCCAGGCACCACCTTCAACCATCGCGCCGGCGTGGCAACGTTCTGCGAGAAGGAGGACGCGTGACAGTGGCACGAGTGCTGGTGATCGGTCTCGATCCCGCCAAGATCCAGGGCTGGGACCCGGAGCCGGTCCAGGCGGCGATGGCACGCGGTCAGGCCCGCTTCGACGATCATGGTATCGAGGCCGACTGGTGCCTGGTGGCACTCGACGAGAACCCCGAAGGAGCGATCGTGGAGACGCTGACCCGCGAAGACTACGCCTGCGTGGTGATCGGGGGCGGCATCCGCAAGCACGAGCCGCTGCTCGAATTCTTCGAGAAGGTGGTCAACCTGGTCCGGCAGCACGCCCCCGACGCGGCCATCGCCTTCAACAGCAGCCCCGAGGACTGCGCCGACGCAGCTCTGCGGTGGCTGCGCCAGCCCTGACAGGACCCCGCTCGCCGTCACCATGGACGCCGGGAACGCTGAACCGCGGTGTCCTCCTGCCGTGTTCCGGCCGCACCCCGTGCCGGGTCCACGCGCTCGAGCTTGGTCCAGCCGGTCCAGCCTCGCTTCTCCAGCAGCTCGATCAGTCGACGGGCCAGCGGCGCGGCGTCGAACACCAGCGTGTCCAGCAGCTCGACGAACGACGGCTCGATGCCGGGGTCGTCGTCGACGTGGTCCTCACCTCGCTCGTCGGCTATCCGCGTGATGTAGGGCGCCAGCTTGTCAGCCCATTCGGCCAGCCTGGGGTCGCCGGCGGCCCAGTCGAGAGCCTGGCCCAGGGTGAGATAGAAATCGATGAGCTCCGGGTCGGCGATCTGCTCCCGCTTGCGTGCCATCCACTCCGAGGCCAGCTCGGGCGTGTGCGCGGCCAGCAGGATCCAGCCGTCGCGCTCGACCTCGACGATCCGCTCGTCGACCCCGAGCGCCCGCAGCCGGTCGAGAAACTCGACCACCTCCGGGGGCAGCGCCAGGCTGTCCCCGGAGGCGAGGCGGGCGATCCGCTCACGGTTCCGCTGCCGCTCGCGGATCTCCGCCCGCAGCCGCTTGTCGATGTCCGCGACCGCCGCGGCGAACTCCTCCTCGTCGGCCTGGAGCAGCTCCCGCACCCGCGCCAGCGGGACTCCAGCCTCGGCGAGGGTCCGGATCTTGATCAGCTCGACCACGGCGCCGGCGTCGTACCTCCGATAGCCGGAGTGGTCCCGCTCCGGCTCCGGCAGCAGCCCCTTGGCGTGATAGTGCCTCACCGCGCGCACCGTCACTCCCGCGTACGACGCCAGCTCGCCGATGGTCAGCATCAAGAATCAGCCTCCCAGGAGTTGCTCAAGAAGTCGCCTGGCCGGCTGGGCCTGGCGCACTCCGGATGATCTGGGCTATCTCCGGGGCGTGGGTGAAGACCAGCTGGTGGTCGGCGTCGAGCCAGGACGTGGCGATGTGCGGCCGCTTGCGAACAAGCCGCTCGACACCGGCACGCCAGTTCTGGTTGAACCGCGGCGCATGCCCTTCGCCGCTGTCGCCGGCCATCGAGGTCGACACGATCATGCTGATTGGGCAGTCGATCTTCCTGTATCGGTCAAGGATCCTGGACCGAACCACATCGATCTCGACATTCAGATCGAGAATCTCCTGGGCGGTGAGCAACACCTGACGCGCGGTGCCCCGCCCGGCCTCCTGCTGCGTCGCCAGGTCCTCCCACATTGCGCGAAAGTCGGGCAGGACGGCCTCGGTGATGAACGGTTCGGGCACCGGGTTCGCCCCGTCGATGAGAACAAGCTCGGCGACGGCGCCAGGATGCTCGGAGGCATAGTGCACGGCCAGATCCGCGCCCAGCGAATAGCCCACAAGCACGGGCGCCGCATCCAGGTCGAGGCGTCCCAGCTCCGCCAGCACGGCGACCAGATCACTGAGGAACGCCTCGAAGGAGTACCGGTCGGCGGCCGAGGCGAGGCCATGGCCCCGGAGGTCGAAGGTCATCACGTCGTGGTCGCGCCGCAGCAGCTCGGCCAGCTCGCGCAGGTCGGCCTGTGTCGAGCTCAGCCCAGGGCACAGGACCAGCGGTCGTCCCCGGCCACCGCGAGACACCGGGATCGTGACGCCGTCGTGGTGGATCGTGAAGTGCCGCATCGTCCTTCCCCCTCTCTCAGCCCGCTCCGCATCGCCGCCGTGGCCGCCGTACGACTTGCGCAGGCCGGCGACCTCGATCGCACTGGTTTTCGTGGTCATGCCACCATGCTGAGGGCTTGACCCTGCGTCAGGGTCAAGACTTCTACGCCAGGAAAGGCCCTCTGGCCTGCCTGAAAGTAGGGGGTAGGCCGTTCAGTGACGAGATCATTCCGTATGGATTCCGCAGCAGGCATTCGGTGGATCATGATTCCCCCAGCGCTTTCTCCATGCGTTGGCGGGCCACCTCGCGCTGGCCGTCGATGCACTTGGCGTAGATCTTCAGCGTGATCTGGCGTGGAACCCCGGGCGTTTACGCCCGGGAGGAAACGACAGCGCGGGAGGGCCCCCAGGCCCGAGCGGTGCTCTGCCAGTCGGTCTCTGTGGGTGGCTCAGCCTGGCCGCTTCTGGTTCTCGATGTACTCCTTGATGATCGACAAGGGTCCCCCGCCGCAGGACGCGGCGAAATACGAGGGGGACCAGAA
>NZ_JBITMD010000017.1:0-268157 GCF_044465905.1 Nonomuraea sp. NPDC049480 | reverse complement strand
TCGGCCCGATCCGAGCACGAGCAGTAATCAACGACAACATGAGGGGGTCACGATTCAGACGTCGTCAGGGGGTCAAAATTCGGCCGTCGTTGACATTTGTTGACCAGCGCGAAGTCGAGCTTCCAGGTGCCGGTGACTCTGAAGTCCTGGGATAACGCGGCCGCCCGGGTGTGCGTGAACCAGAAATGCCCGTTGAACCCGCCGCCGATCTGGTGAAAGTCGATTTTCGACCTGTGCTGGCCGGTCGAGTCCGGGGCGAAGTCGAAGCGGAAGCTGCCCGCATGGGCCGGCCCTGGATGGCATCCGCGTGGCTGCACCATGCCATTGGGGACGTCATCGATGATGTAGGAGCCCTCCGGCACCCCGGCCGGCGAGCAGTTCGGCTTGTACCACTCGTTCCAGTCGGCCGGTTCCGCGGCTCCGGAATTGAAGGTCATGGTCTCCTGGCCGCAGGAGACGTACTGTGTCGTGTCGCCCGGCAACGTCCCCAGGCAGTTCGGCTTGTAGACGACCGCCGTGTTCCACCAGCAGCGCGACTCGGCGTCCAGGCACGGGCTGGTCTGGCCGGGGTCGCAGTGGTTGGACTGGTCGCAGAACAGGCTCCGGGGTGGCTTGACCTGCGTCCGGAACTGGGCGTGGGTCCACCAGGCCTGCGCGTAGCCCTGGTGCCAGGTGCCGGCGAACGGATTCTCCTTGATGATCGGGAACGCCGCCCAGCCCATGACCTTCTCGGGGTAGGGCCAACGTTGGGGACGAGCCGCGTCCTGCGGGCTGCCGCCACCGCTGGGACCGTTCAGGAAGGGAGTGCGGTCCGCCGGGTACTCCGGATTGATCGGGTTGTTGAGCCAGCCCAGCCCCCAATTGCCGCGGCCGTCATGGCAGGTGGGTGACGGCTGGCAGCCGGTCGTGTTGCCGTACTCGGCGTCCCTCGGCTGCATCCCGGTGTTGTAGGCCCACAAGGCGGCGAACCAGTTCTCGATCCACTTCGGATTACCGCTGTTGATCCGGATGTTCGCCTGCCATGTCTGGTTGTACTTCTCCTCCAGAATCTGCAGGCCCGCGGCGATGTTCGACGCATAGTCCACCGCGATCGCCTGTTTCTCCGCCCAGCTCCGGCCGGTGTCGGACAGCCGCATCTTGTCGGTCACCTGTGCCGCGCCATACCCGCAGTCGGACTCGTCCCAGTTGATCGTCCAGGTCGCCGAGTGGTCCTCGTTGATCAGGCCGTAGAAGTTGCCGATCAGCGGATTGCCGTACACGCCCTCCAGGACGTGCGGGGACGCCTGCCACATGTTGGACTCCTGGGCCAGCACTCCCAGCATGATCTGGGCGGGCACCCGGTGATCCGTTCCGGTGACCAGCTTCCTCCGCGGGAACATCCCCTGCGGTGACCAGGCCGGGAGGCTGGACTCTTTCCAGTCCTGCGGGCGCTGGATCGTCAGCGCACCCTGCACCGCCAGGTTCGCCGCCCATTCCACCTGCCGCCAATGCGGCTGGTAGACCTGCGTGCCCACATCGTTGCGGGGGATGTGGCAGCCACGGACCGGATCGATGGTGACTCCCCCGTAGTCGGCCAGCGGCCCGATCCCGTGCGAGGCCTTCGCGCCCCGCGCCGGGCTCGGGATGCGGCCCTGGGCTATGGACTCGCTCGTCCGCGTACCGGGAAGAACCTGGAAATCGAGCTGCTTGCCGGTCTTGGTGACGGTCGCCTTCAGGCTCACCGGCTGGACGGTCCGGGGCTCTGCCGGGGACGTCGGCGAGATCGTACGCCCCTGGGCATCGCGCGCGATCGTGTGTGTCACCGACGCCTCCCCCCGGGTGGAGACCTCGGCTTGTGCGGGAACGCTCAGTCGCCGTACCGCGGCGGGCAGGTGACCGGTGCTGGACGGCGCACCGGTCAGGAACACCTGACCGCCGGTGCCCGCGGCCAAGCCCACCTCGCCCAGCGGACCACGGGCCAGTTCCCGGATCTCGCCTCCACCGAGGTGCTTGGCCACCGTGGTGGTGTCCCCGTGCGCCTCCAGGAATGACACCCCGCCATCGAGGTCAGGGCGGATGGAGAAGGCCGGACCGTGAGTACGGGCCAGGGTGCGGCGACCGCCCGCTGCGTCGACCTCTTCCAGCCCGGTGCCGCCCGCCGCGACCACCCGGTCGCCCACTGGAATCGCCGAGGTCACCTGCCCCTTCAGCTCATGGCTGCGGACCTCCCGGCTACGCGCGGTGTCATACACCACCACGCGCGTCTTGCCGTGGTCCGAGAGCCCCGACTGGGTCAGAACCGCGCTCTCACCCGTACCGCAACCGGGGTTGTAATAAGCCAGCGAAACGGTCCGCTTCAGCTTCCGCACCTCGCCGGACGCCACATCGACGGTCGCGGCGAACCCACCCCTGCTGAACAGCCGCTCCCGGTTGGTGAACTGCCTCGGTGCGTACACCACCACCGCGTGCCCGCCCGATCCGGTGAAGCACACGTTTCCGATCCAGCGGTCCGTCTCGAACCCCGGCTCCGCGAGCGTCGCCAGAGTCCGCCACGTGTAGCCGGTCCGGGCCTCCGCGACCAGCAGATGAAACCCCGTCGGATCACCGGAAGTCGTCCATAGCACGTCGCCTGACGAGCGCCAGCCAGACGACAGCAAGGCATCCCGGTCCTTCGGAGCCACCGACGGACGCTCGGCGAAAGGCTGCGCAGGTGCCTGCTCCCGTGGAGGCACCTGCGCCGACACCGCCTCTGTCCCCACGGCGGCTGTGACAAGCATGCTCACGGCCGCTACGGCCATCAGGCACGGCAAAGACTTCCTGCTGCCCCGTCCAACCATCTTGGCTCCTTCGTGGGAAACCGCGATGCCAGAATGGAAGGAGCCGTCATAAGCCCGTCATAGATTCGTCATGACCGCCGCCGTGCCTTGGCGGACCTCCTTGAGGACGGCCAGAACCTGCGCGTGCCAGACCGGCGAGCCGAGAGCCTCGAAAATCCGGGCCGCCTGCTCCAGATGTGGGACGGCTTCGTCGTACTCGCGGCGGCGGTGCCGGAGTCGACCCAAGGCCAGCCGGATGCGTGCCTCCAGCCGGCCCCTGCCCACCCGTTCGGTCAGAACGAGCGCACGATCGAGCAGTTCGAGTGCCGCTGCCAGAGCCCCTTCGCGGAGCCTGATGAGCCCCATTCCGTGCAGTGCGCCGGCCTGACCGCGCAGGTCGCCGACTCGTACGGCCACCGTGCGCATCTCAAGGAACATCGCCTCCGCGCGCTCGATGTCGTCCAATCCGAGGTAGGACTCGCCAAGCCAGCACAGTGCCTCCGCATGTGCGCGCGGGCTGCCCATGTGGCTCTGCTCAAGGGCACGCTCCAGATACGGCAGCGCCTCCTTGTGCCTTCCCGCCTCGGCCAGCACCTGGCCGAGCGAACGCAGGACGAATGCCTCGGCGCCGCGATCGCCGATCCTGCGGAGCGCATCGAGCGCGTCGCCGTGCCGTGCGACAGCGGCGTCGTATCGGCCGCGCATGCCGTCGATGTGCGCGACCATCGGGAGCGTCAGCGCCAGGCCATGGTCGTCGCCGAGTTCCTGGAAGATGCCGAGCGCCTCGGCCAACACCTGGTCAGCGTGCGCATAACGGTGCCGGTAAGTGTCCAGCCATCCCAGTCCGGTGAGCATGGCGGCCGTTCCCCGCTGGTCGCCGATCAGGCGCGTGACCGCCAGTGAACGGGTGAGGGTGCTCTCCCAGTCCTCGTAGTGGCCCCGGATCAGGAAGAGCGAGACCGCGGTGGCCGACAGGTCCCAGCACAGCTCGCCGAGGGCCGCGTTGGATTCGGGCGCATCGAACACCGTGTCCGCGGCCTGCCGGACAGCCGCCACGACGTTCAGGCGCTCGGTTTCATACCAGGTCAGCGGATCGGCGTCGACCGTGCTCGCCAGTTGTTCCAGGACCTGAGGCCATCGTGGCGCCGAGCTGTGCAGGATCGCGAAGTCGCCGCCGTACAGGATCCGGTGCGCGCGTTCCACCAGGGCCATCCAGGCTCCCAGCACGCGGGTGACCGCGGCTGTGCGCTCCGCGGCGGCCTCCTCCTCCGCCCGCTCGCGCGCGTACAGCCGGACCAGATCATGGAACCGGTAGCGCACCTGCCCGGCGGCATCGGACCCGGTCACGTCGACCATCTGGGCATCGACCAGCCGGTCGAGGAGTTCTTCCGCCGCCGGGACGCCCGTGTCCAGCAGCGCGGCGCAGACCCAGCTCGTGAAGTCCGGTGCTCTCAGCATCCCCAGCAGATGGAACAGGCGCCGCGCTCCCTGGTCGAGGTGCCGGTAGCCCAGCGAGAGGCTGGCCCGGACCTCCAGATCGCCGTGAGCCAGCTCGTCCAGTCTGCGCCGTTCGTCCGCCAGCCGCCCGACCATCCGCTCCAGCGTCCAGTGCGGCCGGGCGGCCAGCCGCGCCCCCGCGATGCGCAGTGCGAGCGGCAGCCGGCCGCAGAGTCCGACGAGCTCGCCGGCGGCGGCCGCCCCGGCGGGCACCCGATCCGTCCCCACGATCCGGGCCACCATGCCGACCGCGTCCTCAGGAGCCAGCACATCCAGCCCGACCTGCCGCGCGCCGGACAGACCGGTCAGCCTCGACCTGCTGGTCACCAGCACCGCATTACCCGAGCCTCCCGGAAGCAACAGCCGGATCTGGCCCTCGTCAGCGGCGTTGTCCAACAGCACGAGCATGCGCCGGTCCGCGAGGCGCTCCCGGAAGATCTCGGCTCGCTCCTCGGCACCCTCGGGGATCTCGGTGCCCGGCACGCCCAGCGCGCGCAGGAACCGAGCCAGCACTTCGGCCGGATCGGCACGCTGATCACTCGTCCCGCCGAGATTCACGAAGAGCCGGCCGTCCGGGCACACGTCCCGCAGCCGGTGGGCCATGTGCACCGCGAGCGCGGTCTTGCCCACCCCCGCCGTCCCGGCGATCGTCACGACCGTCAGAGCGTTTCCCGCCTGCCCACGCCGGAAGAGCACTTCGAGATCCCGCGCGATCCCGTCCCGGCCAGTGAACTCCGGAACGTCCGGCGGCAACTGGCAGGGCCGGGGCACCCCGGACGTGGCCCGGCCGCGCGCCGGCTCCAATGCCTTGTCGCCGGCGAGAACCGCCGCTTCGAGCCGGCGCAGCTCGGGCCCTGGATCCAAGCCCAGCTCAGCCGCCAACGTCGCACGGGCCCTCCGGCAGGCCGCCAGCGCGTCGCCCCTGCGGCCGTCCCGGTAGAGCGCGAGCACCAACTGCGACCACAACCGCTCCCGTAGCGGATGCTCCTGGACCAGGGCGGTGAGCTCTCCGATCAGCTCGTGATGCCTGCCCTGCCGCAGCTCCAGCTCAAGACATTCCTCCAGCACCGAGACGCGCTGCTCCTCCAATCGGGCCGCTTCGCTCCAGACGAGCTCGCCGTCGAACTCCGCCAGAGCCTTTCCCCGCCACAAGGACAGCGCGCTGCGCAGCTTCGCCGAGGCGAGTTCCAGATTCCCCTCCCTGGCCGCGCGGCGCCCATTGCCCACGAGATCCGCGAAGACGAGCGCGTCGAGTTCGGCGTCATCCGCACAGAGAAGATAACCACCTGGCTGGGTCTGGATCACCTGGACCGGGGCACCGCCCTCGACCAGGGCACGGCGCAGCCGGCCGACGCTGTTCTGCGTCTGCCTGCGCGCCGTGGCGGGCACTCCGGATTTCCAGGCCATCCCGACGAGCGTTTCGAGCGAGACCAGCCGATTGGCGCGCACCAACAGCAAGGCGAGCAATTCCCGTTGCCTGCGACCATTGATGTGTACTAATCGGTCTCCGACCGCGACCTCGAGCGGTCCCAGCACACGAAACCGCACTGCCTCGGACACCGGGTCACCGGCCGGTGACGAGAGTCGGACCAGCATTCACATGCCCTCCAGATGGCGGCGAATGATCTCATGACGCGGTCTTCCTCACCTGCGTCAGAGTCCGGTCCCCTGCGAGGATCCGATCACCAGCGCACGATCAGCACAGATCGACTCTGGTGAAATCACCAGGAGCCCGTCTCGAGCCGGCGAGCTCCCGCTGGTACGCATAGGCGAGGCAACCAGTCGCATTCCCAGTCCCCTATGAACGTGATGTGCATATAGCCGCCGATGCCGCGACTACTGTGACATCCGGTCACCCGATTCACAGCACCTCTCTTTCCTGAGGTGGCGGATCTGCACCAGCCGATGTCGGGCGTTTCTGCAGACGAAGGCGGCCGAAAAGGATTCGAACATGCCTCTTATCGCTTCAGGTTTCATGCTGGCCCGGGGATGAGTGCCGTGTCGTTGGCGATGCGTGCCAGATCTCTTGCTGATGTGTGCCAGACGAAGGGCGTGGGGGCAGCGTCCGGCGTCGGTAGTCGCCCGGGGAGATGCCATAGGCGGCACGAAAAGCCCGGGTGAAGTGCGCGTGGCTGGAGAAGCCCCAGCGGCCGGCGATGGCGTGGACAGGGTGGTCCCGCAGTGCTGGGTCGATGAGGTCGTGCCGGCATCGTTCCAGCCGTTGGGTGCGGATCCAGGCTGCGACGGTCACGTTCTGAGTGGCGAACAACCGGTGCAGCGTGCGGACGGAGATATTGTGCGCAGCCGCGATCCTCTCAGGCGACAACGCCGCGTCGCCAAGACGGTGCCGGACGAACGAGTAAATCTGGATCATCAAGGTCCGGCGCTGCGCTTCGGCTCCTTCGATTCCGGAGGATTCAGCCTCGTGAAGGAGCAAAGTGGTCAGCAGGTCCAGGAATGTGTACGACAAGCGCAGGCGGTCGGCTGGACGGTAACCGTGCATGTCCCGGGCCAAGTGATGCATCATTCCGGTCACCAGTGCGCCGATGCCGTCCTGGCCAGGCAGGCGGCGGCCGCTCAACGGAGCGATGATGCGCGGGGAGATCGGCAACAGGCGTCGGGGGAAGGTTGCCATGATCCACTCATTGGTCACGCCCCCGGATCCCCGCCAGCCGGCGAACGGGCTGGATGTGTCATACAGCGCCAGGTCTCCGGGCACGAGTTCGGCGTACCGACGTTCATGGACGACGCCGCTGTGGCCGCGGAGATTGAGTACCAGTCGATACGCTTCCGGATCTGATCGGCGGATCAGCTCCTGCGTCCTGCGGAATCGGTACGGGGCACGGCAGGCGATGGACGCCATTGACATATCACCGAGTTCCGCGGACTGCCACATGGCCCAAAAGTCGCGTGATGGGGCGGTGCCGCAGTCGACGAGGACAGGAACCGGCACATCCTTGACCGCCTCCTGGTAACGGTCAAGACGCTCGGACGGGGGGAAGTCATCGGTGCAGATCAGTATCGGTATCTCCCAGGGCGAACAGATGTCGCGTTGCAGACGACGCTTTACGAGCCGATCCACTTCTAGTTTGCATCGTTGATTTCCAGGGTGGCCATGGGAGTGGAAAGTCCAGAAACCGAGACGGGCGCGACCCAACGGGTGCCCGGACTGGCGCCGCTGTCACGTTCGCTGACGCCAGACAGCCAGGGCGGCCAGGATGCCCGCCTGGAAACGTGTGCGGGCGCCGAGGCGGGACATCAGCTCGGCGATGCGGCGTTCGGCCGTGCGGCGGCCCACGCCGAGCTGGCGGGCGATGGCCTCATCCGTGAGGCCGGACAGCAGCAGGGCGATCAGCCGGGCGTCATCCCCGGGCCGGTGGCGGGCGGACGGGGCCAGGCGCAGGGGCATGGCCCGCCGCCACAGCGCCTCGAAGAGCGCGATCAGGGCCTCCAGCAGGCCCGACGGGTGCACGACGAGCGCCGTGACCGCGTCGGCGGGCTCGTGGGCGAGCAGGAGCAGCGCGAGCCGGTCGTCCACGACGTACAGCTTCAGCGGCAGGTCGGGCAGGACCCGTGCCTGCTGTCCGGACTCGACCATCTCCTCGATCTGCCGGAGCGCGCCGGCGCGCTCCGCCACGAAGTCCCGTTCGTAGATCATGCGGCTCGTGACGCCGCGGTCCAGCAGCTCCCGCTGGGCGGCGACGCTGGCCAGCCGGTCGAAGTACGGCGGTTTGGACAGGCTGCGGAGCTGCCGCCGGGCCGCGCGCTGGACCTGGGCGTGCCGCTGCTCGACCGCCCACCGGCCGGTCACGACCTCGACGACGGCCGGCGGGGTACGTTCCCGCGCCCGCTCCTGGAAGGTCTCTTCGAGCCGCCGGGCGCGTTCGCGGGCGCGTATCAGGCCGCGCTCGGAGGCGAGCAGGAGGGCGTCGAGCGCGATGTCCGGCGCGACGGCGGAGTAGCGCGGCGGCGGGCCGGGCTCGGCACCGACCAGACCCTTGTCCTCGAGCGAGGCGAGCAGGGGAACGAGGTCCGTCCCCCGCGTCCAGGCCGCGGCGAGCCGGCCGAGGGTGGCCGGCGACCGGTCGAGCAGCAGTTCGTAGAGCGCCTCCTCGTCGCGGCCGAGCCCGATCGCACCGAGCACACCGGAGCCGAGCCCACCAGAGCCAAGCCCAGAGCCGAGACCAGCAGAGCCAAGCCCGGAGCTGAGCTCACCCGAGCCGAGCCCACCCGAGCCCAGCTCACCCGAGCCGAGTTCAGAGCCGGGTTCGCCGGGGCCGGCGGAAGAGCTCATGTCCCGGCCAGCCAGCCGCGGACGACCGCCTGGTAACCGGCCTGGAAGCGGGTCTGCGCGTCCAGGTGGGCCATCATGGCGCGGACGTGGCGGCGTACGGTGCGGTCGCTCCAGCCCAGGTGGGCGGCGATCGCCGCGTCGGTCAGCCCGGCGGCCAGCAGCGGCAGCAGGTCGCGCCGGGCGTCGGCCGCGCCGGGCGCCTCGGCCAGCCGCCCGCGCCGGGCGTGCAGCGGCACCGCGCGCTCCCAATGCGTCTCGAACAGCACCGACAGCGCGCCCAGCAGCGCCGGGTCGTGCACCACCAGCGCGGACTCCACGACGCGCGCGTCGTTCCGCACCGGCAGGATCGCCAGGGGCCGGTCGCTGAGCATGAGCTTCACCGGGACCGCCCCGACGCGGGCCTGCTCGCCGGCCGCGACGTAGCGGGCGATGGCGGCCAGCGTGCCGGGCGCCTCCATGGCACGCCGGTCGTACAGCACCCGGTACTCCACGCCGAGCTCCAGCAACTCGAGCTCGGCGGCGTTGCCGTCGGCGACGGCGGCGTACGGCGGCGCGTCGAAGACGCGGACCTGCCGCCGCGCGCCCCGCTGGAGCAGCTCGACCCGCCGCCTGACGGCCTCCCGGCCGGTCACCACCTCCACGGGCCCGGCGGCGTCCGGCTCCGGCGTGGACCGGTGGAAACGCGCCGCGAGCTGGGCGATGCGATGGCGCGCCCCGGCGAGCTCCCCGGTGCGGGCGTGGATCAGCGCGTCCAGCCCCAGCTCGGGGGAGACCGCCACGTAGCGGGACGGGTCGCCGGGCAGCCGGGCGATCAGCCCCAGCTCCTCCAGCCGGGCGGCGGTGGCGGCCTCGTGGCCCAGCTCGGCGGGGGTCGCCGGCGAACGTTCCACCAGAGCCTCGTACAGGGCCTCCGCCTCCGCAGACAATCCGATGATCTCCAGCACGATCACAGCATGTCCTCTTTCCGTCAGGTGCGGGAAGAGGACAAGATTCCGTCTTTCGCGACTTTACTGCGATCTGTCATGGTTCCCGGGGTAATCGATCATCATCGAGGAGGGCCATGATCCGCCGGTCGCTTGTCGCGCTGGGCCTGCTCTTGACCACCGTCGTGGCCGCGCCCGCCCCGGCCGTCGCCGAACCGGCCCCGCCCGTCATCCAACGGGAGCCGACGAAGATCACCTTGATCACGGGTGACGTGGTGACGTACAGCACCGCGCCGGACGGCAGCCCTCAGACCGAGGTCGAGCCCGCGCCGCGGCCGGGCGGCGCGCCCGTGTTCTTCATGTCCGTACGCGAGCGCGACTCCTACTACGTCTACCCCACGGACGTCATGGGCCTGCTGTCGGAGGGCCGCCTGGACCGGGGCCTGTTCGACGTCGCCTACCTCGCGGCCAACGGGTACGCCGACGCCGAGAGCCCCACCCTGCCGGTGATCGTCCAGCACGCCGCCGGCCGGCGCATCGCCGCGGCCCGCGACCTGGCCAGCATCGACGCCGCGGCGGTGAAGGTGGACAAGAAGAACGCAGCCACGTTCCTGCCCTCGCTCGACGTGGCCAGGGCCGGGAAGACCAGGATCTGGCTCGACCGCAAGGTCCGGGCCGTGCTGGACCAGAGCGTCGCGCAGATCGGCGCCCCGCGGGCCTGGGCTGCCGGGCTGGAGGGCGCGGGCGTCAAGGTCGCCGTGCTCGACACCGGCGTCGACGCCGGCCACCCCGACCTGGCCGGCCGGATCGCGGCCACGGCCAACTTCAGCACCGAGGCCAGCGCGCGCGACGGGCACGGGCACGGCACGCACGTCGCCTCCATCGTCGCGGGGAGCGGCGGCCGGTACACCGGGGTGGCGCCGAAGGCCTCGCTCCTGGTGGGCAAGGTGCTCAACGACCGCGGCGGCGGCCATGAGTCCGACGTCATCGCCGGCATGCAGTGGGCGGTCGCCCAGCAGGCGCGGGTGGTCAACATGAGCCTCGGGAGCTGCTGCCCGGGCCCGGACAACCCGCTCGACCAGGCCCTGGCGGAGCTCTCCGCGGAGTCGGGCACGCTGTTCGTGGTCGCCGCGGGCAACGACGGCGCCTCACGGAGGATCGGCTCCCCCGGCACGTCGCCGGCCGCGCTGACCGTCGGGGCCGTGGACGGTTCCGACAAGACGGCGTCGTTCTCCAGCAGGGGCCCCACGGCCATCGGCTACGGTCTCAAGCCCGACCTCACGGCCCCGGGCGTGGACATCACCGCCGCCCGAGCGCAGGGCACCTCCATGGGCACACCCGCGGACGACACGCACACGAGCGCGTCGGGGACGTCGATGGCCACCCCGCACGTCGCGGGCGCGGCCGCGCTGCTCGCCGGACAGCACCCGGACTGGACGAACGCGCAGCTGAAGACCGCGCTGACGAGCACCGCCCACCGCACCGGGGCGGGCGCGTACGAGCAGGGCGCCGGCCGCGTCGACGTGGCCCGCGCGACCACGCAGCGGGTGCGCGCCGAGGGCGCCGTCGACTTCGGCTTCCTGGCCGCCCCCCAGAACGGCCCGGTCACGAAGACCCTGACCTACACCAACGACGGTGACCAGCCGGTGACGCTCACCCTGACGACGGGCGTCTCCGCGCACCGCGGCGGCGACCTGCCCGAGCGCACGCTCACCGTCGGCGAGGACACGGTCACGGTGCCCGCGCGCGGCAGCGCTCCGGTCACGGTCACGTTCGACCCCGCCGGCCCGGACACCTGGTACGAGGGCTTCGTCCACGCCTCCGACGCGACCGGCGAGGTCCGGGTGAGCACCGCGGTGGGCGCGTTCGTCGAGCCGAAGCGGGTCACCGTGCGCACCCGGCTGGTGCTGCCGGACGGCGCGAGCAGCCCGACGAGCATCCCGTGGCTGCTGCTGAGGACGGACGACCGGGACGACCTCGAGTACACCTACCACCCCGCCCCCGGCGCCGAGAGCCAGGCCGCGGTCTATCCCGGCACCTACACCGTCATGTCGGCGCTGGCCTGGCGCGGCGCGGACGGCACGTGGGTGCAGTCGCTGCCGGTCGAGCCAGAGGTCGAGATCACCCGGGACACCACGGTCACGCTCGACCTGCGCAAGGCGCGCAAGGTGTCGGTGCGCACGCCGCGGCCCGCCGAGACGTACGCCTCGCAGTACGCCTTCCGCCGCACCGCCGCCAGCGGCGCCTACGCCGGCGCCCAGTCCGTGTACCCGGACTACGGCGTGGACGAGTACCTGATGCTGCCCACCCGCCGGGTCACCCAGGGATCCTTCACCGTCGCCGGCCGCTACCAGCTCGGCGCCCCCGTCATCACCATGACCGCGCCCGGCGGTCCCAAGCTGACACCCCGCTACGCCGACCTGGAGCCGAGCACCCGCAAGCTCGACGGCGACAGCCGGCTGGCCGTGATCCCCGCCGGCGCCGACCTGACCGGGCTCGACGTACGCGGCAAGCTCGTCCTGCTCGACCTGGCCGACCTGTGCCCGGCCACGACGTGCTCGGGCAACGCTCTGGACCGGGTCAAGGCGGCCGCGCAGGCGGGGGCGGTGGCGGTCCTCGGCTACGGAGCCGCCGGCCGGGCCTTCCTCGACCCGGCGGTCGGCTGGCCCGCGTACCCGATCCCGACCATGAGCCTGCCCGCCGGCCAGGGACGGGCGCTGGCCGCGCTGGCCCAGCGCAGGACGGTGACGGTGACGGCCAAGGGCGTCGCGACCACCCCGTACCTGTACTCGCTGATGCTGACCGAGCGCGGCCGCATCCCCGCAGACCTCGGTTACTCCCTCAAGGAGCGCGACCTGCAGCGGATCGAGGACCGCTTCCACGCCGACCGGCCCGGCGCCGTGCAGCTCAACACGTCGGTGACCATGCGCAGCCCGGTGGGGTGGTGGGCGGGCGTCTGGTCCATGGACCACAAGCGGCCCGCGCGGACGACCATGACCGAGTACGTCGGCCCGCCCGCGCCCGACGTCGTCTGGACCCGCGCGGTCACCACGACCTATGACGAGGGCACCGACTACTACAGCAAGGCCGCGCTGACGGCGAGCGGCACGGACGTGTTCCCCTCCGCCGGCTCGCGGACCGACGCGTGGGGCCTCCAGCCGCGCGTGCCGGGCAACGCGGTCGTCTCCGAGGCGGCATACGCGGCGGGCGTCGCCCAGTGCTTCCCGTGCCGGGCCGATGACCTGTTCCTGGGAGCGGTTCCGGTCATGGGGCCGGGATCGAACCATCAGGAGGCCTTCACCTACAACGCGAACTTCCAGACCGGCAAGCACGGCGGCCGGGACGAGCTGCGCCTCTACCGCGACGGCCAGGAGGTGCCGCTGGTGGAGACCAAGGTGGTCCTCGGGATCTTCGCGGTGATCATGCCGGGGTTCACCCTGCCGAGGGAGGAGGCGGCGTACCGGCTGACGGACGCCTTCCACACCCCGCATCCCCTGCAGCAGTACGCGAGGGACGTGCAGAGCGCGTGGACGTTCCGCTCCCGGCGGCCGGACGGCGGCATGACGAGCACGGACCAGGGGTTGTGCGTGGCCTGGTTCGCGCTCGGCCGGGTGGTGCCGTGCGAGCCGGCCAGGAGGCTCAACCTGCGCTACGAGGTGCCGCTGGACCTGGACAACCGGATCCGGGCGGACAGGCCGCACCGGATCGCCGTCACCGGCTACCACGGCTCCTTCGAGCGGCCGGACGCGAAGGTCACCCGGCTCCGGCTCTGGGTCACCTTCGACGACGGCGCCCACTGGACGCCGGTCCCCGCCTCCGCGTCGGGCCGGGCTGTCATCTCGCCGCCGCCGCTCGCCCAGACCACGGGAGCGGTGGGCATCAGAGCCCAGGCCACCGACGCGGAGGGCAACACGGTCGAGCAGACGGTCCACCGGGCGTACGGCCTGAAGTGACCGCTCGGCAGCCGGCTCAGGGCGAGGCGCGCAGCGCGGCGGCGAGGTAGCCGAGCGAGGCGTCGACCTCGTCCAGGGACGGGGTGCGGTTGAGGTGCCCGTGCGGCATGCCGCGCGCCAGGTACGTGCTCACCGGGACGCCGGCTTCGCGGAGCTGGCGTCCGAGCAGTTCGCCGGAGGGGCGCAGGTCGTCGTACTCGGACAGCAGGATGTGCGTGGCGGGCAGCCCGCCGAGCCGGGCCGCGCCGGGGAGCGCGTCGGGCGGCAGGTCGCCGATCCGGCCCACGTAGGCGCTGACCATGCCCTCGATCGCCGCCACGGGGAAGCGCATGAACGGCGGGAGGGCGCGCATCTCGGCGGCCGTCGCGTCGTCGAGCGCCGGGTTGGGGTAGTGCGCGAACGGATAGGCCAGGAGCACCAGGGCGGCTCGCGAGCGGCCGCTGTCCCGGTCGCGCAGCGCCGCCGCGAGCGCGAGCGCCGCGCCCGCGCTCGCCCCGCCGATCGCCGCGCGGCAGCCGGGCATGGCCTCGGTGGTGAGCCAGCGCCAGGCGGCGTCCACGTCGTCCAGGGGCACGGGGTAGCGCACGCCGTTCTGCGCGAGCCGATAGTCCACGGAGACCACGAAGACGCCGGCCCGCGCGGCGAGCTCGGCGCTCACGACGTGGGCCTCGGGCATCTCCAGATCGCCGAACGCGAATCCGCCGCCGTGCGCCCACAGCAGGGCGGTGGCGGGCGTGCCCGGCGGCCGGTAGACGCGGACGGGGATCGAGCCGTGCGGCCCGTCGATCCGCAGGTCCTCGACCAGCACGCCTGATGGCATGATCCATTCGGCCGGGTCCCGGAGATAGTCGATCATCCGCTGCCGGGCTGCCGGGTTCGTCGCGAGGTCCTCCCGGGACAGACCCCGGATGAGGTCCAGCTTCTCCGCGAGGTAGGGGTGGAACGGCATGCCCACTCTTCTACCGCGTGGCGGAACCGGACGCGCGGGCGGGGCCCCGCGTCGGCGAGGTGCTGGACGACGCTGACGCGCGGCCGTTGACGACACCGCCTCCCCACTCATACGCTTTTCCGTAATTACGGAAATATGGAGGTGTCTCGTGGAAGAACGCCATGCCGCGCTGCGGCGGCGGATGGACCGGCTCGATGAGCCTGCTGCCACGGAGCCGTTCTGATGGCCGCGCGGCGCCGCGCGGCGCGGCGGGCGTGGGCGTCGGGAGACGTGGAGGAGGCCGCGCGCCTGGCGGCCGAGACGGGGGACGAGCGGCTGCTCGTTCTGGCCGACCTGGTACGGGGCCGGTTCGAGCAAGGGCTGGCCCGCTACGCGTCCCTGCCCGGCGGGCTCGGGCTGCGGCCGCTGGACGAGCCGGTGGCGCACGCCTGGCTGCACCTCGACCGGGCGGACCAGGCCTGCGAGCACTTACGCCGCCGGCTCCGCCGCATCCCGCCCGACCTGGCGCTGCGGCGCGACCATCCGATGACGGTGAAGGCCGCCGGGCCGGTGCGGCTGCCGTTCGGCGACCATCCGCTGGCCGCGTACATGCCTGCCGTCGAGGGCACGCTGAACGGCCACCGCACGCTGCTCCACCTGGACACCGGAGGCACTTTCCTGGTCATGGGGACCGGGCGGGCGGCGGCGACGGGCGTCGCGTCCGTGCCGAACGGCCGCCGCTTCCACGGCGTCGCCCGTGTCCCCGCCGGCACCGGCATCGTCCGCGAGCTGGACCTCGGCGGGGCGGCGCTGGAGAACGTGCCCGTGGACATCGTGCCCACGCTGACCGGCCCCCAGGACATCGTGATCATGGGAACCTCTCTGCTGCGGCGCTTCCTGCCCACCATCGACACCCCGGCCGGTCACCTGCTCCTGGCGCCGCGCGAGCAGCCGGTCCCGCCGGGCGGCATACGGGTCCCGTTCCGCCTGTGGGGCGACCACTTCATGTTCGCGCGGGGCGGCTACGGTCCCCGCCGCGATCTCACCTTCTTCATCGACTCGGGCCTGGTGCACCTGCTGGAGGACGAGCAGGACGGCGTGATCCGGCAGGCCGCCGTGCTGGCGACCCGGGCCCAGTACCGCTCGTGGGGCGTCCCGGACGCCGGCCTCTCCGGCACCCATCTCAAGGCCGCCCATCCGCTGCGGCTGGGCCCCTTGGAGCAGTCCGGGCATGTCCTGTCCATCGCGCCTGGGAGGCGGGCGCCCTGGTCCGGGTTCGGCGGTGTCAGGGTGGACGGGCTGTTGTCGCAGGCGTTCCTCGGCGCGTACGCCTGGACGCTGGACTTCGGGCGGCACGAGTACACGTTCCGGCCCGGCTGACGCCGTACGCTGCCCCACCTGCGCGCGGAAAGCGCCGCCGGGCCAGAATCGGACTCTGGCCAGAGCCGAGGAGGGGTCGCCATGGTGGAACGTCAGCGGAGCGTGGTGTTCGGGGAAGCGGTCGAGCAGTACGACTCGGCCCGCCCGGACTATCCGGCGCAATTGATCACCGACGTGCTGGACTACGCGGCGCCCGGCCCGGTGCTGGAGGTGGGCGCCGGGACCGGCAAGGCCACGGCGGGCTTCGCGGCCCGCGGGGTGAGCCTGACGTGCGTGGAGCCCGACCCGCGGATGGCCGCCGTGCTGACGGCGAAGTGCCCGGGCGTCCGCGTCGAGATCGGGATTTTCGAGGACTATACGCCCGACCAGGGGTTCGGCCTGCTCTACTCGGCCCAGGCCTGGCACTGGGTCGACGAGCGGCGGCGCTGGGACCTGGCCCACGCGGCGCTGGCCCCCGCAGGGGCCGTGGCGGTGTTCTGGAACCTCTACCTCGTCGCCGACCCGAACCTGCGGGACGCGCTGGCCGAGGTGGACCGGCGCCACGGGGTGAAGACGTCGAGCCTGCACCGGGCCGCGCCGCCGGCGGGCAGAGCGGCGGAGCATCCGCTGGCGGACGACCCGCGCTTCACCGACCTCGGCCAGCGCCGCTACCAGCGCGCCGGCCACTACCCCGCCGCGCGCTACCTTGATCTGGTCAGGTCGATCTCCGCGTACCGGATGCTGGCGCCGGATACCCGCGAGGCGCTGCTGGCGGAGATGGCCGGGCTGGTGGGCGACGGCGTGGAGATGGCCCTCCTCACCGACCTCACCCTCGCCCGCCGCACTCCCTGACGCGCCGGCCCTCCCCCACGAATGCCACCGAATGCCACCGAATGCCGTCGAACGCAGTTTCGAGTAGGCTCTACGGCCATGTCGTATGCGCTGACCCTCAGCCTGGAGTCCGCCCGGCGGCTGGCCGTGCGCTGCCAGCACCTCGCCGGACCCCGTCCCGGAGCCGGCCTCGACGGACTGCGGCAGGTGCTGCGCACGTTGCGGTGCCTGCAGCTCGATCCGGTCAACGCGGTGGCGCGCAGCCACCTGCTGGTGCTCTGGAGCAGGGTCGGCGGCTACGACCCCGCCGACCTGGACGTGCTGCTGTGGCAGGAGCGGTGGCTGTTCGAATACTGGGCGCACGCCGCGTCGATCGTGCTGGCCGAGGACTATCCGATCCACCAGGTGACGATCCGCGGCTATCCGGCGGGAGAGTCCGGCTACGCGCGGCAGGTCCGCGGCTGGCTGTCGGCGAACGACGCGTTACGTCAGCACGTGCTCGACCGGCTGCGGGAGAAGGGCCCGCTGCCGATCGGCGGGTTCGACGACGTCGCGGCAGAGCCGTGGCGGTCGAGCGGCTGGACCAACGGCCGCAGCGTCGAGCGGATGCTGGACTTCCTGTGGTTCCAGGGCCAGGTCACGGTGGCCGGACGGAGCGGGCGCACGCGGTTGTGGGACCTGACCGAGCACCGGCTGCCGGAGTGGGCCGGCACCGAGCCGCTGTCGCGGGAGGAGGCGGTCTCCCGGGCCGCCGAGCACGCCCTGCGCGCGCTCGGCGTGGCCCGCGCCGCCGACATCGAGCAACATTTCATCCGGGACCGCTATCCCGGCCTCGCCGGCGTACTGAGCGATCTGGAGGCGGCGGGCCTGATCGTGCCCGCCACGGTCGAGGGCGGCGCCGAGCGGTGGCACGTGCACCGCGACGTGCTCGGCCTGCTGGAGCGCGACTGGGAGCCGCGCACCACGCTGCTGTCGCCGTTCGACAACCTCATCTGCGACCGGGGACGGACCGAGCGCCTGTGGGGGTTCGCCTTCCGCACGGAGATGTACGTCCCCAAGGCCAAGCGGCAGTACGGGCACTACATCATGCCGATCCTGCACGGCGACCGGCTGGCCGGGCGGCTGGTGCCGCGCCTGGACCGGCGCCGTGCGGTCCTGGAGATCGAGGGGTTGTTCCCCGAGCCGGACACGCCCGCGGACGAGGCGACCACCGAGGCCGTCGGCCGGGCGGTCGCCGAGCTGGCCGCGTTCGCCGGGGCCCGTGAGATCACCTACGGCGACAAGGTGCCACAGCCCTGGCGGGTGGCTCAGTCCGCCGGTTTGTGAGTGCTCCAATACTCGTCCGCGGCGACCTGGATGTCGGCGAGGACCTTCTCGTAGGTGTCGGGCTTGGCGACGAAGGCGCCGAACCCGTCCAGCGCGGCGGTGAGCACAGGCGGCGGCGTGGCCTCGAAATACCGGTTGACCAGGCGATATTCCCCGCTGCCCGCGGCCTTGCCGACCTCCGCGATGGCCTGGTCGGCGATGGCGACCTTGGGGTTGGCCGAGACGTCGCCCCTGGCGGTGGCCCACTTCTCCTGCGCGGGGGCGCCCACCCACCACTTGAGGTATTTCATGCTGGCCTCGGGGTCGGGCGCCTTGGCCAGCGAGCAGAGCGGCCCGCTCTCGAAGATCATGGAGGTCTTGGTCAGCGCGGGGTTGACGTTCGGGATCACGAAGAAGCCGTAGTCGGTGCCGGCCTTCAGGTCGCGCTGGGTCATGCTCGTGTTGAACCACGTGCCGAACGACACCATGGCCGACTTGCCGGTCTTGAGCACGTCGCCCGGGTCGGTCTTGTCGCCGGGGTTGTTGAAGTATCCGGCGTCGATCATCGACTTCCAGCGCTTCATCACCTCGACCACGCCCGGGTCGGTGTACTTCGCCCGGCCGGTCGACAACCGGTCGTACAGGTCGGGGTCGGTGCCGGCGAGGAGTTGCTCGAACCAGACGAAGGAGAACAGCACCGAGGTGTGGTAGAACGCGCTCACGTCGTTCTTCTTCAGCGTGTCGGCGATGCCGATCAGCTCGTCCCACGTCTTCGGCGGCTTCAGGCCGTGCTGGTCGAAGACCTTCTTGTTGTAGAACATGCCCCAGTAGGCCGCGTTCAGCGGCACGCAGTACTGCTTGCCCCCGACCGTGTAGTAAGGCGCCAGGTCGGCCGAGAGATCGCCGCTCTTGATCGCCTCCTGCCAGAGCGCGGTGGTCTCCGCCACCTGCTTCTGCGCGACGATCTCCGCCAGCCGCCCGCCCGTCGTCCAGGTGAACAGGTCGGGTTTCACGTCGGTGCGGAAGGACGCCTTGATGAACGCCTGGTACGTCGGCTCGTCGGTGTAGCCGACCGACTTCACCGACAGGCCGATCTGCTGCTTGGACAGGACGCCCATCTGGTCGAAGTACTTGCCCCAGGCGCCTTTGTCGTTGTAGAGCTTCAGCTCCGTCTTGCCGGGCTGTTGCGCGGTGTTGCTCGCGGAGCCGCAGCCGGCGAGGGCGACAGAGATGGCAGCGGCGAGAAGCAGTGGACGCGACCGGATCATGCCCGGCCTCCTGTTCGCACTTGTGGTCATGGTTCGTGGTGAAACAGCCCCGAGGCGAGTCATCTAATCACTTGATATCTTGGGTGTCCATAGCCGCCGGGACCACGGCCCGCCGCGTGGCCTCCCGGTAGTCGCGGGGCGCCATGCCGTACTTCCGCTGGAAGAGCCGCCCGAAGTACGACTGCCCGGAGAATCCGCAGCGCTGGGCGATCCCGCCGACGCCCTCGGTGGTCGTGGTCAGCAGCAGGGCGGCGTGCTCCAGCCGCCGCCCGGCCACGAACGCGACCGGCGTGCAGTCGTAGTGCCGGCGCATGGAGCGGGCCAGGTGCCCGGGGCTCACGGCGGCCAGCTCCAGCAGCCGGGGCAGGCCCTCGCGCAGGTTCTCCTCGCGGTTCATGGCGACGCAGGCCGCCACCAGCCAGCCGGGCCGCCGGTCCACGGCCGTGCCGTCGGCGCGCTCCAGCGTCGGCACGACCGCCGTCCAGAGCCTGACCAGGTCGAGCACGCGGGGCACGCCGGAATAGGCGCCGAGCACGCGGGCGAACTCGGCCGCGACCGGCCCGTCCAAACTCGCGCGCGCCGTCAGCGGCAGGTCGCGCCGGTCCCAGTCGGCCGTGCCCGCGAGCCCCGCGAGGTCGGCGAAGGCGCGCCAGCGCTCGCTCGGGAAGGCGATGTTGACGAAGCGCATGCCGTCGGCCGCCGTGGCGGCGAACTCGTGCCGGTCGTGCGGCCGCACCAGCACCACGTCCCCGGCGCGCAGCGGCATCTCGATCTCGCCGGCCCCCCATGCGCCTCCCCGGATCACTTGCCTGCCCTCCCCCGCGGTCACGAAGACGAGCTCGTGGAAATCGGCGTGGGTGTGCGGTTCGGGCCGGTCGCGGCGGCTGCCGGTCACCGGCACCAGGGCCGCGTGGTACGGGAGCCCGGCCGCGAACTCGACCCAGCGCAAGACGGTCGGCATGTCAGGAAATTAATAGTTATGGCGCGGCGAGTACTAGTAACTCGGGCGACTGAGACCGAAGAATCCGGATCGACGCCCTTCCCCGCGCCCCAGAGGAGCACATGGTGATCACGGAAGTCGACCGGACTCTCCAGGACTACGACCGCGACGGCTACACGATCTTCCGGAACGTGCTCGACCCCGACCTGATCGCCGAGGCGAGCGACCACGTCGCCTGGCTTCAGGCCAAGTACCCGGACCGGCTCGGCGAGGACCTGGCCACCGAGCTCGTCGCCGGCGACCCGTTCTGGGTGCGGCTGGTGAGTGATGACCGGCTGCTGGACATCGCCGAGCTGTTCGTCGGCCCGGACATCGCGCTGTTCGCCTCGCACTACATCAGCAAGCCACCCTTTTCCGGCATGCCGGTTCTGTGGCACCAGGACGGGGCGTACTGGCCGCTGGAGCCGATGCGGGTCGTCACGCTCTGGCTGGCGGTGGACGAGTCCACGCCGGAGAACGGCTGCCTGCGGGTGATCCCCGGCTCGCACAAGGACGCCCTGCACGAGCTGCGGCAGCGCGACGACATCGACAACGTGCTGGGCTCGGAGAGCGCGGTGACGGTGGACGAGTCCCGGGCGGTGGACCTGGTGCTGTCGCCCGGCGACGTGGAGGTGCACCACCCGAACATCCTGCACGGCTCCAACGCCAACACCTCGCCGCGGCGCCGCTGCGGCCTGACGATCAGGTACATCCCGACCTCGACCCGGATCACCAGCGAGCAGCAGCCGTTCGTCTCGGCGCTGCTGCTGCGCGGCGACCCGGGCGTGAACGTCTACCAGCCGTTCCCGTCCTACGTGGCGGGCGAGCACATGCCGTTCGCCGGCGCGGAGAAGCAGGCCTGAGACGCCGGCCGACACGCTACGCCGTGATCCCCGAGATCACCGCGCAGAAGTCGTCCAGCTCGCGGACGGCCCGGTCCAGGTCGTCCGCGACGCCCCGGCGCAGCAGCCGCGCGTAGAGCTCCTCACCACCGACCCCGAGCCGGCGTATCTGGGCCGCCCGCACCCTCATCCGCTCCTGGATGTCCCTGATGAGGATCTCCGGATCGCCCGTCCATCCGTAGGTCTCCAGGAACAGGCGCAGCCGCGCCGGCCGCGCCTCGTAGTCGGTGAAACCCTCCGACGCGGCAACGTCACGCGCGTGCAGCGGCACCCAGCACAGCGCCAGCCAGGCCACATCGGAGTCGACCGTGGTCGGGCCGGCGAAATCCCAGTCGAAGAACCCGGCGAGCCGCCCGGAACGCCAGGCGGCGTTGCAGGGGCCGGCGTCGTTGTGCCCGATGATCGTCCCCGGCGACCACTGCGCGCCGGTGCGCCAGTAGGCGTCCGCGGAGGGCACGAAGTCGGCCACGGCCTCGTGGTAGGCACGCAACCACTCGGCCACCTGGACGAGCGTGTCGTCGGTGCGGGTCCACTCAGGCCATTCGGAACGGTCCCCTATGGTGTCGCCGTCCATGTACGTGAGGATCTCGCGTCCGGCCGAGTCGATGCCCAGGACGCGCGGAGCCCCTTCGAACCCCTTGCGTTCCAGATGCCTCAGCAGCTCGTGGACGGACGCCGTCCACGCCCGCACCCGCCGCCGGACCGTGCGCCCCACCAGCACCGCGCCACCGTCATTGCCGCCTCCCAGCCGATTCCCATCCACCGACCACCTCGCCAGACCTGAGCTCCGAGGCGCCCGCACGCCTCAGCCCTCTGCGACCGTATATCAAGAAATGTCCGAAATCACCCGTCCTCCTACTCTTCATCGGACTCGCGGCTCCGCCTCCCGCCTCCCGCCCCGTGGCCCGCTCGCCGCCCCTACCCAACGAGATTCGTTCTACATTAGAATCTCGCACGACCATAAGGTTGTAGTAAATCCGGAGTGGGGCCCCCGATGAACGGCACACTGAAGATCGAGACCGCGCGGGACCGGGTGCTGGTGCGGCTCGACCGCCCGCAGGTGCGCAACGCGATCGACGCGGCGATGGTCGCCGATCTGCACGAGGTGTGCGCCGATCTGGAGCGGAGCCCTCAGGTGCTGGTGATCACGGGGGGCGACGGCGTGTTCGCCGCGGGCGCCGACATCCGGGAACTGCGCGAGCGCCGCAGGGAGGACGCCCTCGCCGGCATCAACAGCGGCCTGTTCGACCGGATCGCCCGGCTGCCGATGCCCACGATCGCCGCCGTCGACGGACCCGCCCTGGGCGGGGGCGCTGAGCTGGCCTACGCCTGCGACTTCCGCATCGCGACACCGCGGGCGCGGTTCGGCAACCCGGAGGCGGGGCTCGGGATCATGGCCGCCGCCGGGGCGTGCTGGCGGCTGCGAGAGCTGGTCGGCGCGCCGCTCGCCAAGGAGGTGCTGCTCGCAGGGAAGGTGGTGTCCGCCGAGGAGGCGCTGGCCGTCAGGCTGGTGAACGAGCTGGTCCCCGAGGACGAGCTCCTGCCCGCGGCGGACCGGCTGGCCGCCCGCATCGCCAGGAACGCGCCGCTGGCGCTGCGCCTGACCAAGCTCGCCCTCGCCGCGCCGCCCGGCGCGCACCCGCGCTTCGACGACGTGGCGCAGGCCGTGCTGTTCGAGACCGAGGACAAGCACGAGCGCATGACCGCGTTCCTGGAACGGCGCCGCTGAGGTCAGGCTCGATGCTCAAGGGTCGAGCCGGCGCAGTTCGTGCCGGTAGCGACGGGCGTTGGCGCGGTATTCGCGCACGCCGTAGTCGACCCATTCGCTCTGCGCCGGACCGTCCATCGGCCTGGGGCGGGCGGGCACGCCGAGCGCCATGTGCCCGGCCGGGATCTCGGCGCCCTCGGGCACGAGCGCCTGGGCGCCGATCACCGAGCCCGTGCGCACCACGGCGCGGTTCAGGACCACCGCCCCCGAGCCGATGAGGCAGCGGTCCTCGACCGTGCATCCTTCGAGGTGGGCGTTGTGCCCGACGACGCAGTCGCCGCCGATCACGGTGGGCCAGCGCTCGGTGGTGTGCAGCACGGTGCCGTCCTGGACGGAGGTGCGCTCACCGATCTCGATGCGGCCGAAGTCACCCCGCAGCACGGCCGCCGGCCACACCGACGCCTCGGCGCCGATGGTGACGCTGCCGATGACGACGGCGTCCGGGTGCACGTACGCGTCCGGGTGGATCCGCGGCACCTGGTCGCCGAGAGCGTAGAGGGGCATCGGTCACCGGTCCGCGACCATGGGGGTGTCCACGCCGATGCGGCCCGTCTTGTTCGAGCCCCCGGGGGCGCCGAGCGCCGCGTCGCGTCCCGGCAGGAGGTCGACGAAGAAGCGGCGGTTGTCCTCGACGAAATCGGCGTGCTCGGCGGCGACCCGCCGGTCCTGGCTGATCGCCTCGACGGGGCAGACGGGCTCGCAGGCGCCGCAGTCGATGCACTCCTTGGGGTTGATGTAGAGCTTGCGGTCCCCCTCGTAGATGCAGTCGACCGGGCACTCCTCGACGCACGACTTGTCCATGACGTCGATGCAGGGCGCGGCGATGACGTACGGCATGCGAAATCTCCTGACTAGACCGGGGCGGGGTTGTCGGTCGAGTGCCCCGGGAAGAGCTGGGCGGCGGGGTCGAGGTGCACCGCGGCGTTGTTGACGGCCGTCGCCACCTCGCCGAAGCCGACCGCGATCAGCCTGACCTTGCCGTCGTAGTCGGCGATGTCGCCGGCGGCGAAGATGCCGGGCACGTTGGTGCGCATCGCGGAGTCGACCACCAGGTGGCGGTTGTCGTGCAGGTCGAGGCCCCATTCGCGGAGTGGCCCGAGGTTGGCGGTGAACCCGAGGGCCGCGACGAGCCGCTGGCAGGGCAGGGTGTGCCCGGTGCTGAGCTCGATGTGTTCCAGCCGGTCGCCGCCGCGGGCGGCGGTGACCTGGGCGTTGATGACGATCTCCACCGGTGTGGTCTTGAGCCGCTCGACCGAGCCGTGGTGGGCGCGGAAGGCGGCGCGGCGGTGCACGAGCGTGACGGTCCTGGCGACGGGGTGGAGCATGAGGGCCCAGTCCACGGCGCTGTCGCCGCCGCCGACCACGACGACGTCCTTCCCGGCGTAGTCCGCGCCGTCCGGCACGAAGTACTCCAGTCCCCTGCCGAGGAACTCCTCGCCGGCGGGGAGCGGCCGGGGGGTGAAGGTGCCGATGCCGCCGGTCACGACGACGGCCCCGGCGGTGATCTCGGTTCCGGCACTGGTCTTCACCACGAGCCGGCCGTGGGGGCCGTGTTCGAGCCGCTGGGCCTCCTCCCCCAGCACGTACGCGGGCTCGTACGGCGCCGCCTGCTCGACCAGGTTGGCGATCAGCCGGCGGCCGGAGACGGCGGGGAACCCGGCGATGTCGTAGATCTGCTTCTCCGGGTACATCGCGCTGACCTGGCCGCCGACCTGGCTCAGCGAGTCGACGACCGCGGTCTTCAACCCGCGCACCCCGGCGTAGTAGGCGCCGAAGAGCCCGACGGGCCCGGCTCCGACGATCAGCAGGTCGGCCTGGATGGCGCTCATCCCGGCACCCGCTCGGCGACGAGCTCGCGCACCTTGAACCGCTGGATCTTGCCGGTCGCGGTCTTGGGCAGCTGGTCGAGGAAGATCACGTGGCGGGGGCGCTTGAACGACGCCAGGCCGTCGCGGCACCACAGGACGAGCTCCTCGGCGGTGACGTCCCCGCTGGTGACCACACAGGCGACCGGCTTGTCGAGGCCGTGCTCGTCGGCCAGGCCGACCACGGCCGCCTCCTCCACCCGCGGGTGCTCCAGCAGGCGGCTCTCGACCTCGGCCGGCGACACCCAGATGCCGCCCGCCTTGAGCAGGTCGTTACTGCGCCCCAGGCAGGTGTAGTAGCCGTCCTCGGAGCGGACGTAGGTGTCGCCGGTGTTGAGCCACTCCCCCGCGAAGACGACGCGGCTGGCGTCGGTGCGCCGCCAGTAGCCCAGCGCGTTGGACTCGCCGCGGACGTACAGGGATCCGGGCTGCCCGTCGGGCACGCGGTTCCCGTCGGCGTCGCGCAGCTCGATGTCGTAGCCGGGCACCGGGCGGCCGGTGGTGCCGGGGCGGACCTCTCCGGGGCGGTTGGACAGGAAGATGTGCAGGGCCTCGGTGGAGCCGATGCCGTCGATGACCTCGACGCCGAAGCGGCGGGTGAACCTGTCCTGCAGCGGCGCGGGCAGCGCCTCCCCCGCCGAGGTGCCGAGCCGTACCGAGGCGAAGGCGTCGTCGGGCAGGCCGGCGCCGAGCAGGGCGGCGTAGAAGGTCGGGACGCCGAAGAACAGCGTCGGCCGGTCGGCGGCCAGCCGCTCGGCGGTCACTGCGGGGGTGGGGCGGCGCGGCTCCAGCACGGTCGCGGCGCCGGCCGAGAGCGGGAAGAACATCGAGTTGCCGATGCCGTAGGCGAAGAAGAGCTTGGCGATGGAGAAGCAGACGTCTTCAGGCCGGATGCCGAGCACCTGGTCGCCGTAGGTCTGGCAGACGTGGCGGATGTTGGCGTGGCGGTGCATGGCGCCCTTGGGGGCCCCGGTGGTGCCGGAGGTGTAGAGCCACAGGGCCCAGGAGTCCTCGACGGTGGCGGCGGGCTCGCGCGGCAGCCCTTCGCCTGTCTTGAGGAGTTCCTCCCAGGTCAAGGCCGTGCTCCCGGGCGGCGCGTCGCCGTCCCACACCAGATGGCGGACCTCGGGCGCGGTGGCGAGGGCCTCCTGGAGCTGGGGTTCGTACTGGGCGCCGGCCACCACCACGGCGGCGCCCGAGTCGGCGATGATCGTGCCGAGCTCCTTGGCCCCCAGCATGGTCGAGACCGGCACGGCCGTGAACCCGCCGCAGAACGCGGCGAGGATCCCGGCGAACATGGGCACGTCGTCGTTGGTGACGAACACGACGCGGTCGTCGCGCCGCAGGCCGAGGCCGCGCAGGGCGGCGGTGACGGTGCCGACGAGGTCCGACAGCTCAGCGTAGGTGAGCGTGGCGCCGTCGCGGCGGACCGCCACCCGGTCGCCGCGGCCCTCCCGCACGTGGCGGTGGACGAGCCAGTCCCCCGCGTTGAACTCGTTCCCGCCTGTGTCCATGGGTCGCTCGCTCATGGTCACACCCGCTCGACGTCGTAGTCGCCCTTGCGGCCGGTGCCGTAGCGGCGCAGGGCGCCGTCGGGACCGGAGGCGTTGGGGCGGATGAAGATCCAGTTCTGCCAGGCGGTGAGCCGTCCGAAGATCTTCGTCTCCAGGGTCTCCGGGCCGGCGAAGCGGTGGTTGGCCTCCATGCCGGTGAGCGCGTCAGGCGACAGCGAGGCGCGTTCCTCGAACACGATGCGCAGCTCTTCCTCGAAGTCGATGTCGTCCATGGCGATGGTGACCAGGCCCAGCTCCAGCGCGGCGGTGGCGTCGAGCGGCTCGCCGATCCTGGCGCGGACGGCCGCCAGGTCCCCGTCGTTGCCCCAGAAGCGCGACTCCAGGCGGGACAGGCCGTTGCCCATCGGGAAGTCCCCGTCGTTGGACGGGCTCAGCGTGAGGGTGGCAGGGGCTGCGTCGGCGTCGCGGTCCTCGTAGACGCCCTCCAGCATGTACTGGCGGTCGGCGGCCAGGGCCAGCTCGGCCAGCAGGCCGGCGAAGGCGGTGCCCGGGTCGACGACGGCGATGAGGCTGCGGCTGGTGACATCGAGCCGCTTGAGCGTGCGCTTGTAGTAGTGCCGCACCTCGTTGACGAACCAGTCGCCGGCCTGCTCGCGTAGCTGGGCGTCGTACGCCAGCACCCGTTCGGCGTCGCCGACGGCGCGCAGCACCCAGATGCCGAGCTCCGGCTCGTTGGTGCGCAGGTGCAGGATCAGGTCGTCCAGCGCGCGGGTGACGGCGAGCGGCCAGTAGTCCGCCCCCTGGGCCGCCGGCTCCTCGGGCGGGGCGTCGTGCGGGCCCTGCACGCTGATCTCGACGCGGCGGCCGGCTCGGTCGATCCGCGCGGACACGTACGGGTAGGTGATGATGTCGCCCTCGTCCTTGCGCTCCAGGGGGGCCAGGATCACGCCCTTGGCGTGCGAGGGCCGCGCGGACGCCGCCACGGCCTCGGCGGCGCGCCTGGCCACCTCGTCGGCGAAGGAGTTGCGCGGCACGGTGGCGTCCACCAGGCCCCACTCGACCGCGGTGCCGCCGCGGAACCCCTCGGCCTTGGTGGCGAACAGGTCGGCGCGGTCCTTGCGCACGTGCCGCTTGTCCACCACCCGGGTCAGGCCGCCGGTGCCGGGCAGAACGCCGAGCAACGGCACCTCGGGCAGGGAGACGGCCGAGGAGCCGTCGTCGACGAGGACGATCTGGTCGCAGGCCAGCGCCAGCTCGTAGCCGCCGCCGGCGGCGGTGCCGTTGAGCGCGGCGATCCAGGTCTGGCCGGAGTGCTCGGTGGCGTCCTCGATGCCGTTGCGGGTCTCGTTGGTGAACTTGCAGAAGTTCACCTTCCACGCGTGCGTCGACTGGGCCAGCATGCGGATGTTCGCGCCGGCGCAGAACATCCGCTCCAGGCCGCCGGTCAGCACGACGGCCTTGACCTCGGGGTGCTCGAAGCGGAGGCGTTGGACGACGTCGTACAGCTCGATGTCGACGCCGAGGTCGTAGGAGTTCATCTTGAGCTCGTAGCCGGGGGCCAGGCCGCCGTGCTCGTCGACGCGCAGCGTGACGGTGGCCACCGCCCCGTCCACCTCGAGCGTCCAGTGGCGGTAGCGGTCCGGGGAGGTCGCGAAGGTGACAGTCAATGCGCGCTCCATTGGGGGGTAGGGCCTCGTTCCTAATATTCGACGCTTTCAGCATGCAGCGTCAAGAGTTTGTAGTACTTAGACGAGGCCTTCGTCGGCCAGGTGCACGTAGTCGAACTCGACCGGCTGGTCGTTGATGCCGGCCTTCGGCGGGGCGATCCAGCCGGCGAACTTACCGTACTCGTACTCGGGGATCATGAGGGCGGCGACGCTCTCGCGGTCTCCGGGCGTGGGCAGCCACTCGTCCGCCCGGGCCTGCCAGGAGGCCTCGTCGACGACCTCGCCGTGCGGGGTGACGTGGTGGCCGGCGTACACGCCGACCTTGCGGTTGAAGCCCTCGTGCGGCAGGTACAGCCGCTCGTCCAGCCCGGCGTCCTCCAGCGCCTGGTTCCAGCGGCGCACGCCGTTGGCGCAGTCGGCGACGTACTCGTCGCGCAGGTCGAGGTTGAGCGCGCTGAGCATCGGGACGGTCTTCGTGGCGATCCGGCCGTCCTCGACGTAGCGCAGCTCGCGGGTGTCGTCGAGCAGCACGTGGTCGTCCTTGCGGCGGGTCTCCATCCAGCGGCCCTTCAGGCCCGAGGTGAAGTAGTTGCCGGCGTTGGTGGACTGCTCGGAGCCGAACAGGTCCATCGAGACGGAGAACTGGAAGTTCAGGTACTTCTGGATGACGTCGAGGGGGATGCCGCCGTGCGGGAGGACGTCGGCGGTGTCGTGCTTCTTCATGAGCTCGGCGGTGCGCTCCAGGATCCGCTGCACTCCGGTGGTGCCCACGAACATGTGGTGGGCCTCTTCCTTCAGCATGAACTCGCAGGTGCGCGCGAGCGGGTCGAAGGCCGACTCCTTCAGGGTGCCGAGCTGGTACTTGCCGTCGCGGTCGGTGAAGTAGGTGAACATGAAGAACTGCAGCCAGTCCGTGGTCGCCTCGTTGAACGCGCCCAGGATGCGCGGCGCGTCGAGGTCGCCGGAGTTGCGCTTGAGCAGCTGCTCGGCCTCCTCCCGACCCTCGCGCCCGAAGTAGGCGTGCAGGAGGTAGACCATGGCCCACAGGTGGCGGCCCTCCTCCACGTTGACCTGGAACAGGTTGCGCAGGTCGTAGATGCTGGGCGCGGTGTTGCCGAGGACGCGCTGCTGCTCGACCGAGGCGGGCTCGGTGTCGCCCTGGACGACGATCAGGCGCATCAGGTCGGCCCGGTGCTCACCGGGCACCTCCTGCCAGACGGGCTCGCCCTTGTGCTTGCCGAAGTTGACCTTGCGGTCGGGGTCCCGCTCGGCCAGGAAGATGCCCCAGCGGTACTCGTCCATGGGGACGTGCTCGAAGTGCGCCCATCCGTCGCGGCCCACGGCGACGGCCGTGCGCAGGTAGACGTCCTTGGTGGGCAGGGCCGGGCCCAGTTCCTTCCACCAGTCGAGGAACTTCGGCTGCCACCCTTCGAGCGCCCGCTGCAGGCGGCGGTCGCCGGCGAGATCGACGTTGTTGGGGATGCGCTCGCTGTAGTCGACGCGGCTGAGCGGGCCGGCGGGCACGGGTGCGGCGCCGGTACGGGGATCGATGCTCATTCTCTGCTCTCCAGTGGTTTCTACGCCTGGGGTGTCGTTACTTCACGATCGAGTCAAGAATCGCGGGACTGCCCTGGAGTGCGGTGCGCTGCAGGTGCGCGTGGACGGCACGCAGCCCGCCCTCCTCTTCGCCGCCGCCCGCGCGGCCGGGTCCGCCGTGGACGAGCTGGGGCATGGGCGTGCCGTGCCCGGTGGACTCCGCCGCGCTGTCGCGGTCGAGCACCAGGAAACGGCCGTGGTGGGCGGCGGCCCCGAGCACGACCCGCCGGACGAAGCCGGCGTCGTGCGACACCACCGACCCGGCCAGTGAGCCCTCGCCGCGGGCGATCAGCTCGTCCAGGCCGGCGGTGTCCCGGTAGGGCATGAGCGTGCTGACCGGCCCGAACGCCTCCACCTCGTGCGGCTCGGGACGGGCCGTGTCGTCCACGCGCAGCAGCAGCGGCGACAGGAACGCGCCCCGCTCGGCGTCGGCGCCCACCACCTCGACCTTGCCGGGGTCGCCGTAGATCACCGAGCCGGCCCCGGCCAGCCGGGCGACCGCCGTGCGCACGTCGTCCCGCTGGGCGAGGCCGACGAGCGCGCCCATCGTCACGCCGTCGGCGCCGGGCGCGCCCACGACGACCCGCGCCAGTCTGGCCTCGACGGCCTCGCAGACGGCGTCGATGAGGTTCGCCGGGACGAAGGCGCGGCGGATGGCGGTGCACTTCTGCCCCGCCTTGACCGTCATCTCGGTGACGAGGGCGTCGGCGAACAGGTCGAACTCCGGCTGTCCCGGCACGGCGTCCGGGCCGAGCACCGAGCAGTTGAGCGAGTCGGCCTCGGCGTTGAAGCGCGCCGAGCGGCGGGTGACGGCCGGGTCGGAGCGCAGCCGGGCGGCCGTGGCCGCCGAGCCGGTGAAGCCGATGTGGTCCTGCCCGCCGAGCAGGTCGAACAGCCCGGGAACACCTCCGGCCACGAGCTGGATCGCCCCCGGCGGCAGGGCGCCGGCGATGACGCGCACGGCGCGGGCCGCGATGTAGGCGGTCGGGGTGGCGGGCTTGACGATCACAGGCAGCCCGGCGAGCAGCGCGGGCGCGAGCTTCTCCAGCATGCCCCACACCGGGAAGTTGAAGGCGTTGATCTGCACGGAGATCCCGCGGGGCGTGGTGAGGACGTGGCGGCCCGCGAACGTGCCGGCCTTGCCGAGCGGCACCGGGTCGTCCTCGACGATCAGCGTGTGGTCGGGCAGTCCCTTGCGGGCCAGGCTCGCGTAGACGAGCGCCGTGCCGATCCCGCCGTCCACGTCCACCGCGGCGTCCCGCCGCGTCGCGCCGGCCCGCGCCGACAGGTCGTACAGCTCCTGCTTGCGCTCCTTCAGCGCCAGAGCGGCCGCCTGGAGCGCGGCGGCCCGCTGCGGGAAGGTCAGCTCGCCGAGCGCGGCCAGGCCGGTGCGGCGCGCGTACGCGACCGCGGCGGCGAGGTCGAGCCCCTCGCTGCTGACCCGGGTGACGCTCTCGCCGGTCACCGCGTCGGCGACCGGGACCCCCTCGCCGGCGCCGGCGCGCCAGGTCCCTTCGAGATAGCTCTCCAGCGTCATGCCTCACTCCAGTCGTAGAAGCCCTTGCCGGTCTTGCGCCCGAGGTGGCCCTGCTCGACGAGCCGGACCAGCAGGTCCGGCGGGGCGAAGCGGGAGCCCAGCTCGCGTTCGAGGTAGCGGGCGATGCCCAGCCGCACGTCCAGGCCCACCAGGTCGGTGAGCCGCAGCGGCCCGGTCGGGTGGCCGTAGCCGAGCGTCATCGCGGCGTCGATGTCCTCGGCCGCGGCGACGCCGGACTCGACCATGCGGATCGCCTCCAGGCCGAGCAGGACGCCGAGCCTGCTGCTGGCGAAGCCGGGCGCGTCGCGGACGACCACGGCGGTCTTGCCGAGCGCGGCCACCCAGCCGGCGGCCCGGTCCCGCAGGGCCGGGTCGGTGGCGGCCGCGATGACCACCTCGACGAGCCTGCTGGCCGGGACCGGGTTGAAGAAGTGCAGCCCTAGGAAGCGCTCGGGCCGGGCGAGCGCCTCGGCGAGCGTGCCGAGCGAGATGCTGCTCGTGTTGGAGGCGATGACGGTCTCCGGCCCGACCGCCTCCTCGACGGCGCGGAGTGTGGCGAGCTTGAGGTCGAGGTCCTCGGGGACCGCCTCGATCACCAGCCCGCATCCGGCCAGTCCGGCGTGGCCGGTGACCGTGGTGAGGCGGGACATCGGCTCGTCCGGGCCGGCGATCAGGCCCCGCTTCGCGCTGGCCTGGACGGCGCGGGCGACCCGGTCCCGGGCGGCGGCCGCGGCCTCCCCGTCGCGCTCCAGCACCGTGATGTCGCAGCCGGCGAGGAGCAGGGCGTGGGCGATGCCGGCGCCCATGCGCCCGCCGCCCACGACCCCGCACCGCGGCGGCAGCGTCAGGATCTCGGTCATGCCTAAAACATGCCACACTCTCGTTGCGCTACGGAAGAGATATGTAGCGAATTAATCCGCCAGATGGCGCAATGATCGAGCATAGGGGGTCTCGATTGAATACATACCCTTGACGTCCCAACACACAACTGTGGATTCTATGCCCAGGTCATCCCTCAGGAGCCGAACATGGGTACTCCCTCCGTCCTTCGCATACCCGGACGTGTCGTCGCGACCGCGCCCGCGCCCACACCCTCCTCGGAGCCGGCTGAACCCTTGATCGAACGTGCGGGGGCCGCCATGACTGCCGGCGACAGGACACCGACGAGCGAGTTGCGGCCGGAGATCGCGCTGTCGTGGCGGCGCTGCCGGATGAGCGGGCTCGGGCCCGCGGCGCCAGACCTCCGCTTCGAGCCCGGCGAGGTCGACCGGCGCAGCCGCCTCGTCGCCGCCGCCCAGCCGGTCCTCGAGCAGCTCTCCGAGCAACTCGGCGACGCCGGCTTCTGCGTCATGCTGGCCGACCGGCGCTCCCGGCTCGTGGACGTGCCCATCGGGGCGCGCAAGCTGCGCGACCGGCTGGCGGAGCTGGGCGTGGTGGCCGGCGGGGTGTTCATGGAGGAGACCACCGGGACGAATTCGATCGCCACGGTGTACGAGCTGCGCCACGGCCTGGCGGTGCACGGCGAGGAGCACTACCTGGAGGCGTTCAAGCGGTTCAGCTGCTACGGGCACCCGATCATCCACCCGGTGACCCGCCGGCTGGAGGGCGTGCTCGACATCACCTGCCTGGTCGAGAACGACTCCCCGCTGCTGGCACCGTTCCTGACCCGGGCGGTGAGCGACATCGAGGAGCGACTGCTGCAGACCGCGCGACGCGCCGAGCAGCGCATGCTCTCCGCGTTCCAGGACGCGGCGGCCGGTCACGGACGGCCGGTGCTGGTGCTCGGAGAGGGCGTGGTACTGGCCAACTCCGCGGCCGTCGAGCTCCTCGACCCCGTCGACCACATCCGGCTGCGCGAGCTGGCGGCCGACCTGGGCGGCCGTGGACGTTGCGAGGCGCGTTCCCTGGAGCTGTCCTCCGGGCGGCGGCTCGCGGTCCGCCTCCAGGCCGTCGCGCCCGGGTCGGACGGCGTGCTGTTCGAGTTCACGGATCCGGACGAGACCCGCCACGTCCCGCACCGCACCGCCGCCCGGGCCGAACCCCCTCGCCCCGGCACACCGGTGTACGTCGGCGGCGCCCCCGGAACCGGCCGCACGACAACGGTCCTGTCCCTGGCCAGGGACGCCGGGATCGTCCCGCCCGACGCCGAGAGGAACACCGGCGCCGCGCCACCCACTGGGCCGCCCGCTGGGCCACCCGCCGGCGGGAAGGCCGGGATCGTCTCGCTCGACGCCGCCGAGGCGGCCGTCCAGGGGGAGGCCGCGTGGCTGGGGGCACTCGACGCCGCCGCGGCCGGCGGTCCGGGCCTGCTGCTGGTCGAGGACGCCCATCTGCTGCCGGACTCCTGCGCGGTGCACCTGCGGCGGCTCATGGAACGCCCCGGGTTGTGGATCGCGCTGACCGGAGCCCCGGTCGCCGAGCTGACCGGCTACGCGGCCACGCTCGCCGCCGGCTGCCCCGCCAGGATCGAGCTGCCCGCGCTGCGGGACCGCGCCGGCGAACTACCGGCCCTTGTCCGGGCCATGCTCCACGACCTCGGCGCAGGCGAGCGCGTACGGTTCACGCCGGCCGCGCTCGCCGCCCTGGCCGGTCACCCGTGGCCCGGCAACCTGCGCGAGCTGCACACCGTGCTGCGGACCGTGGTGGCGCGCCGCTCGGCAGGCGACGTGACGCCCCGGGACCTGCCCGCCGACTACCAGGTCAGCCCCCGGCTGCGGCGGATGACGCCCTTGGAGCGGGCCGAGCACGACGCCATCGCCGCCGCGCTGCGCGAGCACGACGGCAACAAGCTGCGGGCCGCCCAGCGGCTCGGCATCAGCAGGACCACGCTCTACAGCCGCATGCGGGCACTGCAGATGACCATGGCCAACAGGTGACCATGTCCAAAGGTTGAACAGTGCACCAGGCGCGCACCGACCTATGTTGCCGGTGAGAAACCTTCCGGCAAAGGAGTCGTAACGTGCGCATCACCGCGGCGCTGACCGAGACCCAAGGCGCTCCCTTCACCCTCGCCTCCCTCGACCTCGACGACCCCCGGCCCGGCGAGGTCGTCGTCAAGATGGTGAGCTCCGGCGTCTGCCACACCGACCTGATCGTCCGCGACCAGTGGTACCCGGTGCCACTGCCCGCCGTGCTCGGCCACGAGGGCGCGGGCGTCGTGGCGGCCGTCGGCGACGGCGTCACCTACGTGGCGCCCGGCGACCACGTCGTGCTCACGTTCAGCTCCTGCGGCGGCTGCCGCATGTGCGACCAGGGCCGCCCGGCGTACTGCGACCAGTTCTTCGCCTGCAACTTCGCCGGCTCGCGGACCGACGGCAGCAGCACTCTGCACCGGGCGGAGGGCGACGTGCACGGCGTCTTCTTCGGCCAGTCGGCCTTCGCGACCTACGCCCTGGCCACCGAGCGGAACGTGGTCAAGGTGGACCCCGAGGCACCGCTGGAGCTGCTCGGCCCGCTCGGCTGCGGCATCCAGACCGGCGCGGGCGGCGTGCTCAACTCGCTCAAGCCCCCGGCCGGCAGCAGCATCGGGGTCTTCGGCGCGGGCTCGGTCGGCATCAGCGCCGTCATGGCCGCCGCAGTCTCCGGCTGCACCACGATCGTCGCCGTCGACCTGAACGAGCAGCGCCTGGAGCTGGCCGCGGAGCTGGGCGCCACGCACGTGATCAACGCGGCCGCCGGTGACACGGTGGACCGGCTGCGCGAACTCACCGGCGGCCTCGGGGTGGACTACACCGTGGAGACCACCGCGGTCCCCGCCGTGCTGCGGCAGGCCGTCGACGCGCTGAACCAGGGCGGCACCTGCGGCCTCATCGGCGCCGCCGCCCTCGGCACGGAGGTCTCGATCGACATGTCCTCGCTGCTGTTCGGCCGCAGCGTACGCGGCATCGTCGAGGGCGACAGCGTGCCGCGCCAGTTCATCCCCAAGCTCGTCGACCTGCACCGGCAGGGCCGTTTCCCGTTCGACAAGCTGATCAAGACGTACGCGTTCGAGGACATCAACCAGGCGGTGGAGGACTCCGAGAAGGGGACCACCCTCAAGCCCGTGCTGACCTTCGCCTAAGGAGCCCTGTGATGGAACTGCGTTACGACACCTTCTTCATCGGCGGCGCGTGGGTGAGCCCCGCCACGGACGGGGTGCTCGCCCCGATCAACGCGAGCACCGAGGAGCGGCTCGGCCAGGTGCCCGAGGGCGCCGAGGCCGACATCGACGCGGCCGTCGCCGCCGCGCGCCGGGCCTTCGACGACCCGTCGGGGTGGTCGAGCTGGGAGCCGGCCCGGCGCGCCGAGGTGATGGACCGCCTGGCGGACGCCATCGACCGGCGGGCCGACGGCTTCGTCGAGCGGGTGAGCGCCCAGAACGGCATGCCAGTGGCGGTGGCCCGGCAGCTGGAGACCGGCTACCCCAGCGCCGTGCTGCGGTACTACGCCGGGCTGGCGCGCGCGGCCGCCTTCGAGGAGACCAGGGACGGGCTGTTCGGGGGCTCGATCGAGGTGCGCCGGATGCCGGTCGGGGTGGTCGCGGCCATCGTGCCGTGGAACTTCCCGCAGGCGCTGTCCATGTTCAAGATCGCGCCCGCCATGGCGACCGGCTGCACCCTGGTGATCAAGCCGTCGCCGGAGACCGTGCTGGACTCGTACCTGCTGGCCGAGGCCGTCGAAGAGGCGGGCGTCCCCGCCGGGGTGGTCAACATCGTGCCGGCCGGGCGCGAGGTCGGCGCGTACCTGGTGGCGCACCCGGACGTGGACAAGGTGGCCTTCACCGGCTCCACCGCCGCCGGCCGGATCATCGCCGAGACCTGCGGGCGGCTGCTGCGCCCGGTGACGCTGGAGCTCGGCGGCAAGTCCGCGGCGATCGTCCTCGACGACGCGGACCTGGACCTGGGCAAGATCGGCCAGGGGCTGTTCGGCGCCACGCTGCTCAACAACGGCCAGACCTGCTTCCTCGGCACCCGCGTCCTGGCCCCGCGCAGCAGGTACGCCGAGGTCGTGGACGCCTTCACAGCCCTGGCCGGCTCCCTGACCGTCGGCGACGCCGCCGATCCGGCGACCCAGATCGGGCCGATGGCCACCGCCCGGCAGCGCGACCGCGTCGAAAGCTACATCGCCAAGGGGCGCGGCGAGGGCGCCCGCGTCACGACCGGCGGCGGCCGGCCCGCGGGGCTGGACCGGGGCTGGTTCGTGCAGCCGACCGTCTTCGCCGACGTCGACAACAGCTCCGTGATCGCCCAGGAGGAGATCTTCGGGCCGGTGCTGTCGCTCATCCCTTACGACGGCGTGGACGACGCCGTCCGGATCGCCAACGACTCCGACTTCGGCCTTGGCGGCACGGTCTGGACCAGCGACCCCGAGCGGGGCGCGGCCGTCGCCCACCGGGTCCGCACCGGCACCATCGGCGTCAACCGCTACATCCCCGACCCCGCCGCCCCCTTCGGCGGCGTCAAGGCCAGCGGGCTGGGCCGCGAGCTGGGCCCGGAGGGGCTGGCGGGCTACCAGCAGGTGCAGACCGTCTACGTGTGAGGCTCCTTGACGGCCAGCACGGGGCAGCCAGACTCCAGGAGGATGCGCTGCGCCGTGCTGCCCATGAGGAGCTTGCCGACCGGTGACCGGCGGGGCACGCCGATCACGATCAGGCTCGCCGATTCGTCACGGGCCACGTCGAGGAGCGCGGCGGCGGGATCGTTGTCCTGGAGCTGCCGCACCTCGTGGCCGTCACCCACCCGGCGCTGGAGGTCGGCCACCGGCGCGGTGCCGGCGTCGACGTACGCGCCGGGGTGGGAGACGTTCACCACCACCAGCCGGGCCTTCCGCAGCTCGGCCTCGGCCAGCGCCTGGTCGAGGACCGCCTGCCCCAGCGGCGTGGGGACGTATCCGGCGACGACTGTCATGCTTTCACCTTCCGTCGGGACAATCGCAGCCCCACGGGCGCGAGGACGATGAGGACGATCACGCCGAGCAGCGTGGCGGTGATGGGCTGGGCGAGGAACCCGGTGAGGTCGCCGCCGAAGATGCGCATCGACCGGCGGAAGGACGACTCCAGCAGGCTGCCGAGCACGAACGCCAGCACGAGCGGCCCCGGCTCGAAGCCGGCCTTCTTCATGAGGTAGCCGAGCACGCCGAGTCCGACCATGAGGAACATGTCGAAGACGCTCATCCGGACCGTGTAGACGCCGATCATGGTGACCAGGATCGTCAACGGAGCAAGGATCGCCGACCGGATGCGCAGGATGCGGACGAACACCCCGATCAGCGGCATGCTCATGGCCAGCAGCAGGAGATTGCCAACGTACATGGAGTTGACCACGCCCCAGAACAGGTCGGGCCTCTCCTCCACCAGCATCGGCCCCGGCGTGATGCCCTGGATGAGCAGCGCCCCGAACATGATCGCCATGGTGGCGTTGGCCGGGATGCCCAGGGTCAGCAGCGGGATGAACGAGGAGGTGGCGGCCGCGTTGTTGGCGGTCTCCGGGCCGGCCACGCCCTGGATGGCGCCCTTGCCGAACTTCTCCGGCTCCTTGGTGACCTTCTTCTCCACGGCGTAGGCGACCATGGAGGACATGGTCGCGCCGCCGCCCGGCAGGATGCCGAGCAGGAAGCCGAGCACGGAGCCGCGGGTGATCGCGCCCTTGGACTGCCCGAGCTCCGCGCGGGAGGGGTAGACCGAGCCGACCGCCGCGGCGGGGGCGGCCGGCCGGCGCAGCGACTCCAGGTTGTAGAGGATCTCGCCCACGCCGAACAGGCCCATCGCCACGATGACGAAGTCGATGCCGTCCAGCAGCTGGTCGACGCCGAAGGTCAGCCGGGAGGCGCCTTCCAGCGGGTCCTGGCCGATGGTGGCCAGCAGCAGGCCGACCGTGGCCATGAGGATGCTCTTTAGCCGCGACCCGGTGCCGAGCGTGGTGATCAGCAGGATGCCGAGCAGGGCCAGCGCGGTGTACTCCGACGGCCCGAAGTCCAGCGCGAAGCCCGCCACCAGCGGCGCCACGAACGTCAGCGCGATGATCGCGACGGTGCCGCCGATGAAGGAGCCGACGGCGGCGATGCCGAGCGCGGAGCCGGCCCGGCCCTGCCGGGCCAGCTCGTGCCCGTCGATGGCGGTGACCACGCTGGACGCCTCGCCGGGCAGGCGCAGCAGCACCGAGGTGATGGTGCCGCCGTACTGGGCGCCGTAGAAGATGCCGGCGAGCATGATGATGGCCGCGGTCGGCTCGATGTTGTACGTGATCGGCAGCAGCACCGCGATGGTGGCCGCGGGCCCCAGCCCCGGCAGCACCCCGACCAGCATGCCGAGGGTGACCCCGAGCAGGCAGTAGAAGAGGTTCTCCGGCTGGAACACCACGCCGAACCCGGCGATCACCGGGGAGAGGAAGTCCATGTCCGGTCTTTCACAGAGCGATGATGTGGGGCAGCGACACGCCGAGTGCTGTGATGAACAGCAGGTAGAGCGCCGCCGTGGCGGCGATCGAGACCACGGCCGTCAGCCGCCAGCTCTCCCTGCCGAGGCCCTTGAGCCACAGGACGAGCAGCGCGACGGTCGGCACCTCGAACCCGACGAGCTCGAACAGGAACGCGTACCCGAGCAGCGAGGCGGCCGCGATGGCGACGACCACCACGTCCTTGGTGAAGCGCTCCTCGTCGCCGCGGGGCCGCGACTGGAGCACCAGCACCGCGGAGGCGACGACCATGGCGACGCTCACCAGCAGCGGCCACATGCCGGGCCCCGGGGCCGGCAGCGTGCCGACCCCGAGGTTCCATGACATGATCCCGGCCACCACGCCGATGGTCAGCGGGACCAGGGCGGCCACCACGTTGAGCCGGCGCGCGTACGCCGGGGGCACCGGGGGCGGCTCGGAGATCGGGGCCTCGGTCGAGGTCACTGCTGCGCCTTGAGGTCGATGCCGAGGTCCTTGGCCAGCTTCTCGAAGCGCTGGAGGCTCTCGTTCAGCTGCGTGCCGACCGCGTCGCCGTCGGCGTCCCAGCGGCCGATGTAGTTGGTCTTCAGGATCTCGTTGTACTCGGGCGAGGCGATGGCCTTGTCGATGGCCGCGGCCAGCTTGTCGCGCACCTCGGCGGGCAGCCCAGCCGGACCGGCGACGAACCGGCGCTGGTCGACGACGACGTCGTAGCCGGACTCCTTGGCGGTCGGCACGTCGGGCATCGCCTCGATGCGCTTGTCGGCGAAGACGGCCAGCGCCCGGAGCTTGCCCGCTTGGACCTGCTTGTACGCCTCGGCGATCTGCACGGAGGCGGCGTCGACCTTGCCGCCGAGCACCGCGGTCATCGTCGGGGCGCCGCCGTCGAAGGGCACCGGCGCGGCGTCCGTCTTGGCGAGGCCGAACAGCAGGGTCTGCGACAGCTGGCTGCCGGTGCCGGGGCCGGTGGTGCCGTACTTGACGCTGGAGGCCTCGGCCAGCTCCTTGACCGTCTTGTACTTCGAGTCGGCCGGCACGACCAGCACGTAGTCCTCAACCGCCAGGCCCTTGATGAAGGTCATGTCGGTGAGCTTGACCGGGTCGGCGTCGTTGAGCATGAGCGGCCCGATGGCGAACAGCGACTGCGGCATCACCGCGATGCGGTAGCCGTCCGGCTTGCTGCCGAACACGTCCTTACCGGCGATCTTGCCGTTGGCGCCCGGCTTGTTCACGACCACGGCCTTGACGCCGAGCGGCTGCTCGATGCTCTTGGCCAGGGCGCGGGTGAGCAGGTCGGTGCTGCCGCCCGGGTCCGTCGGCACGGTGAACTCGACCGGCTTGTTGGGGTAGCCGGACGCGGCCGCGCTCTTGTCAGCGCTGCCGCCCTGCACGGAGCAGGCGGAGGCGGCCAACGCGACAGCTGCCAGGAGTACGCCGATTCTCATGATTTCTCCGTTTCACCAGCGGGGAAGTGAAGGCTGGACCCAGTCGGGGTGGACCTTGCGCATGGCGGCGACGTCGTCGCGGTCGCGCATGCCGGGGCGGGCGAGCCAGCGCTCGTGCAGCGCGCCGAGGGCGTCACGGTCGAGCTCGACGCCGAGCCCCGGGGCGTCGCTCACCTCGAGGGCGCCACCGGTGAAGCGGTGCGGCTCGGTGATGACGTCCTCGGTCTGCCAGGGGCGGTGGCTGTCGCAGGCGTAACCCAGGTCGGGGATGACACTGGCGACGTGGGTCATCGCGGCCAGGCTGATCCCCAGGTGGGTGTTGGAGTGCATGGACAGGCCCACGCCGTACGTGCGGCACAGCGCCGCCAGCTCGCGGGTGGCGTGCAGGCCGCCCCAGTAGTGGTGGTCGGACAGCACGACCTGGACGGCGTCCTTGGCGAACGCCTCCGGCACCTCGGCGAACGTGGTGACGCACATGTTGGTGGCCAGCAGCGCGCCGGTCCGCCTGCGCACCTCGGCCATGCCGTCCACGCCCGCGGTCGGGTCCTCCATGTACTCCAGCAAGTCGCCGACCTGCTCGGCCACGCGCACACTGGCCTCGACCGACCAGCCGCCGTTCGGGTCCAGCCGGAGGGGATGCCCGGGGAACGCCTTGGCCAGCGCCTTGACGGCCTCGATCTCCTCCTCGGGCGGGAACACGCCGCCCTTGAGCTTGAAGGAGGTGAAGCCGTAGTCATCGGCGAAGCGGCGGGCCTGCCGGACCACGCCGTCGGGGTCGAGCGCGGCGCCCCAGTCGTCGGGCGCCTCGCCGTCCGGGTGCTCGGCCCAGCGGTAGAACAGGTAGCCGCTGTAGTCGACGCGGTCGCGTACCTTGCCGCCGAGCAGGGCGTGCACCGGCAGGCCCAGGGTCTTGCCGAGGGCGTCGAGGCAGGCCACCTCGAAGGCCGACACGACGCTGCGGATCAGCTTCTCGTTGTTGCGCGTCCCGCGCAGGCCGCCCGGGTCGAACTCCTTGACCGTGTCGTCCGCGCCGCGCGACGACGTGGACGCCAGCGGGTACAGGCCGTTGGTCGCGGTGAGCTCGCGGCCGGCCACGGCGCCGGCGAGCGAGCGCGCCACCTCCAGGTAGTCGGTGTCGCCGTAGGTCTCGCCGACGCCGGTGACCCCGTCGTCGGTCTCGATCTCGACGATGGTGCGCGGCGTGTACGGCTGGTGCACGCCGAGCACGTTGAGCAGCGGCGGATCGCTGATGAGGATGGGCGTGACGGTCGCCCGGATGATTCGTGACATTCGGGGGTTCCTTCTAGCCGGCGAGGTCGAGGCCGACGGCCAGCAGCCGGTCGAGGGCCTGCAGCTGCTCGGGCGTGAGATCGGTCAGCGGGGCGCGCACCGGCCCCACGTTCGCGCCGCGCAGCCTGGCCGCGGCCTTGACCAGGGATACAGCGTAACCGGCCCCCTGGTCGCGCAGCTCCACCAGGGGGACGTAGAAGTCCTTGAGCAGCCGGTCGACGTGAGCGTGGTCGTCGGCGTGCAGCGCGCGGAAGAACGACCCGGCGATCTCCGGGGCGAAGGCGTGCACGGCCGACGAGTAGGCCGGGACACCGATGCTGCGGTAGGGGCGGGCCTGCATCTCGGCGGTGGCCGCGCCGTTGAAGAACAGCCACTCGGCGGGCGCGGCGAGCTTGATGCGCTGCAACCGGTCGAGGTCGGAGTGGCCGTCCTTGACGCCGATCACGTTCGGGATCCCGGCGAGCGCCGGCACGGTGTCAACGTCGATCCTGACCTGGGCGCGCTGGTAGACGATGATCGGCAGCGCGGTGCTCGCGGCGACGCGGCGCACGTGCTCGACCAGTCCCCGCTGCGGCGTCTCGGCCAGGTACGGCGGCAGCAGGAGCAGGGCCTCGGCCCCGGCCCGCTCGGCCGCGGCGGCGAACCTGGCGGCCTGCGCCCAGCCGTAGCCCACGCCCGCGACCACCGGGATCGCGCCGTCCGCCTCCTCGGCGGCCACCTTGATCAGGCTCTCGTACTCGTCTTCGGCCAGCGAGAAGAACTCACCGGTGCCGCAGCACGGGAACAGCGCGCCGGGCCCGGCCGCCACCTGCGTACGCACGTAGGCGCGGAAGGCGTCCAGATCGACCCGGCCGTCCGCGTCGAAAGCCGTCAGCGGGAACGACAGCACGCCCGCGTCCATACCCCGGCGCAGCCGTTCGGATATCTCTTCGGTCGTATACGTAGCAGGCAAGCTGTCTCCATATGTAGATTGCTGACACGTGGCGAGCAGTTTCGCCTTATTTTGATAATGTGTCAACACTCTGACTCAGGCGCGCAGATCTTGTGAGGTTCAATGACCCATCCCGAAGGCGGGGTGCGCAGCGTCAAATCCGCGGCGCGGACCATCGATCTCCTCGAGCTCCTGGCCTCCCGCCAGAACCGGCCCGCCCGCCTGCGCGAGCTGAGCGAGGCGCTCGGCGCCCCCCGCAGCAGTGTGTACGCGCTGATCCGCACCCTCGTGGAGCGCGGCTGGGTCCGCACCGACGAGACCGGCACCCTCTACAGCATCGGCATCCGGGCCCTGCTGGCCGGCACCACCTACCTCGACACCGACCCCTATCTGCGCATCGCCCAGCCGCACATCAACGACCTCAGCATGCGGCTGGACGAGACCATCCACTTCGGCCGCCTGGACCGCACCGACATCGTCTACCTGGCCACCAAGGAGTCGAGCCGGTACGTGCGCCCGTTCAGCCGGGTGGGCCGCCGGCTGCCCGCCTTCAGCACCGCCATGGGCAAGTCGCTGCTGGCCGAGCGGATCGGCACCCCGCACGAGGTGCCGATCCCGCAGCCGATCGCGCCGCTCACCCCGAACACGCTCGTGGAGGAGGAGGCCCTGCGGCGGGACCTGGAGCTGACCCGCGAGCGCGGGTACGCGATCGACAACGAGGAGAACTACGCCGGCGTCAAGTGCTTCGGCTTCGCGTTGCGCTACAGCTCCCCCGCCACGGACGCCATCAGCTGCTCGGTGCCCATCGCCAGTCTGACCGAGGGGCGGACGCAGGAGATCGTCGAGGCGATGGAGCAGATCAGGCTGGCGATCGAGCGGATGGCGCCGGTCGATCTGTCCGCACCCGGGTGGGTCTGACGGTTGGATCTCGTCTCCACGGCCCTGCTGATGACGGCCGGGCTGGCCTCCGGCCTGGCCGGCTCCATCGGCGGGCTCGCCTCGTTGTTCAGCTATCCGGCGCTGCTCGCCTTCGGCCTGCCCCCGGTCGTCGCCAACGTCACCAACACCGTGGCGATGTTCTCCACCACCGTCGGCACGGCGGCGGGCTCGCGGCCGGAGCTGCGCGGCCACGGGCGGCGGGTCGCCAAGCTGGTCGTCGTGGCCGCGATCGGCGGCTCGGCCGGGGCGTGGCTGCTGCTGGCCACGCCGGACAAGGCGTTCGAGGTCGCCGCGCCGTGGCTCATCGCGTTCGGCTCGGCGCTGCTGCTGGCCAGGGACCCGCTGCGGCGGCTGGCCGACGCGCGGGCCGCCCGGATGGCGTCCTCGGCGTCGTTCCTGCCGCTGGCCGTGGCGGTGGCGCTGGTCGGCGTGTACGGCGGCTACTTCGGCGCGGCGTCGGGCGTCATCATGCTGGCCGTGCTCTGCGCCGCCGCCACCGAGCCGCTGGCGGTCACCAACGCGGTCAAGAACATGGCCACCGGCGCCGCCAACATCACCGCCGCCGTCGCGTACGCGTTCCTGGCGCCGGTGCACTGGCTGGCCGCGGGCGCGTTGTCGTGCGGCTGCCTGGTGGGCAGCTGGCTGGGACCGAAGATCGTCCGGAGGCTGCCGGAGCGTCCGCTGCGCTTCGCCATCGCCCTGGCCGGGCTCGGCCTGGCCGCGAGCCTGTGGGTCACGTGACCGGCTGATCGTCAGCCCCGGGTCGGCAGGATCACCGCTGAGGGATGTCTCGGGTCGTGGTAGATCGCCTGGTCGGCGGCGCGGAGGGCGGTGGCGGTGGCGCGGGGCTCGCCGGTGCCGGGGTTGCGGGCGTACCGCGGGAAGGCGCCGCTGGAGACCTGGATCCTGATGCGGTGGCCCTGCTTGAAGCGGTACGCGGTGGGCCAGAGCCGGACGGTGGCGCGGGTGGTCTCGTCGGCGCCGGTCAGGCTCGTCAGGCCGTCGCACACGTTGAACGAGCGGCCGCCCGGGTCGACGTCGCAGAGCCGGACGAACACGTCGGCGTGCGGCAGGCTGGAGCGGAACCAGATCTCGGCGCTGACCTCGCCGACGACCTCGACGTCCCGGTCGAGCGCGTCGGTGGTGTAGGTGAGGACGTCCGGCCGGGCCTCCAGGGCGGTGTTGTCGGCCCGGCCGCTGTCGCTCACCATCCGCACGCCCGCGACCGCCGGAGTGGGGTCCTCGGGGTCGTAGCGGTACAAGTCCGGCGCGGACTCGACGGTCGGCGGCGCGATGGACAGCGCTCCTCCGGCGTGGAGGTGGAAGCGCTGCGCCGGATAGCCGGGGGGCGGCCAGGAGTCGAAGTCGCGCCAGGCCTCCTCACCCATCACGTACAGCCGCACCGGCGCGCGCTCCGGCGGCTGCTCGCCTCGGGCGCAGGCGAGGCCGAACTCGACGGCCTCGCGTAGCGCCGTGCCGTCCCCGTTCAGGTGCGTCCAGGGCCCGACGGTCAGCCGGGCCGGGCGTCCGGCCTCCTGAAGGATCTGGAAGTCGCGGAGCTGGCCGGGCAGGAAGATGTCGTACCAGCCGCCGATCGAGCTGACCGGCACGCTCACCTCGGCGACCCGGTGCCGGTGGTCCATGCCCTCCCAGCGCGGGTCGCCGGCGTCGCAGGCGAGGATGTCCTGGATGTAGTCGGAGCGTGCGCCGATGGCGGCGACGTCGGCCTGGTTCAGCGGCAGCGTCCGCAGCGCCCGGCGCGTGCGCCGGGCCTGGACGGGCTGGCGGAGCATCGCCAGGCGGCGTTCCTGGCCGGCGACCAGGACGCCCCAGCCGAAGGGCGTCTCCAGCGACATGCCGTCCTCGCGCAGGAACTCCAGGGTCAGCGCCGACTCGGTCACCTGCGGGATCATCGCCTTGACCTGCGGCGGCAGCCGGTCGGCGACGGCCCACTGGACGTATCCCAGATAACTCAGGCCGACCAGCACGATCGCGTCGCCGAACCACGGCTGCTTGACCACCCAGTCGAGGGTCGCCAGGCCATCCTCACGCTCCTGCCGCATGGGGTCGAAGGTCCCGCCGGAGCCGAAGCCGCCGCGGGTGCTCTGGATCAGCACCTGGTAGCCGCGTTCGGCCAGCGGCATGGCCATGGCCCAGGCCAGTGGGGCCCGGCGGCCGTACGGGCAGCGCAGCAGCGCGGTCGGCAGCCCCTCTCCCCCGGCCCGCGGCGCCCACCGGTCCGCCAGCAGGTCCGTCCCGTCGGGCATCGGCACGCGGAGATCCCGCTGGACGACGAGGTCCCGGGTCGACGGCGGGGGCAGCTGGAGCCGCCGTTCGATGAGACGGCTGATCAGTTTCACGGTCCCTGCTCCTCGTCGTGCGCGATGATGGGCGGGCGCATGCCGGTGACGACGGGTGTCAACCGCAGGAGCCGCTCGGTGAACTCCTCAGGGTCGAGAGGGTCTTCGCCCTCCACCACCCAGGCGTTGATGAACGCGGCCCCGCCGCCGGTCACGAACAGGGCGAGGTCGTCGAACAGCTCCGGGTCCGTCCGCTCGCCGTGCAGCCGCGTGATGACCTGCCGGTTGAGCGGGAGGAACAGGCCCATCAGCGCCTTGTTCAGCCCGAACGCGCACGAGCTCGTCAGCACCGCCCGGTAGAACACACGATGTTCGGCGAAGTGCCGCGCCGCGGCCAGCGCCCGGTTCTGCCGCGCCGACAGGTCCGCGGCGTCCGCGATCTCCGGCAGCAGTTCGCGCCGGACGAGATCGAGCGCGGCTTCGAGCAGCAGCGTGTCGCGGTCGCCGAACTGCTGGTACACCACCTGCCGGCTCACGTCGGCGGTCTCGGCGATCTCGGAGAGCGGGACGGCCGCCGTGCCGCGCTCGGTCACCAGGGCGATCGTGGCCTGCATGAGAGCGGCTCGCGAGCGGCGTACCCGGCGGTCCCGGGCGGGGGCGATCGCCGCCGGCTCGAACGTCATATCCCAAGATAATGGGCAAGTGTTAATAAAAGAGCAAGCGTAAACTGTTCCAAGGAACGACCGCCTATCGGATGATGCGTTCCCTGGCCCGGAGCAGCGCGGACAGGATGTCCTCCTCCCTCTCAGGGCCGAGGCGGACGATGGGGACGGAGCAGCTGAGGGCCTCGTTCGGGACGGGCCCGAAGCCGAGAGCGACGGCGAAGCAGCGCAGGCCGACGGTCGACTCCTGCTCGTCGACGGCGTGGCCGCGGCGCCGGATCTCCGCCAGCTCCGCCCGCAACGCCGCCCGGTCCACGATCGTATGCGGGGTCCGCGACGCCAGGGTGTCCGGCAGGAGCTCGTCGACCTCCTCCCACGGGCGCCCGGCGAGGATCGCCTTGCCGAGCCCGGTCGCCCACGACGGCAGGCGGCGGCCGGGCCGCGAGACGACGGTGAGGGAGTGCCGGGAGATGTTGGTGGCCAGATAGACGACCTCCGCGCCGTCGAGGCGCGCCAGGTGCACGGTCTCGCCGAGTTCGTCGTTCAGCTCCGCCATCACGGACTGTGCCCGCTGGACGACGTCGTCCCGCTCCACGTACGCCGCGCCGGCGCGGAGCGCGCGGATTCCGATCCGGTAACGGCCGGCGTCGTCGCTCTCGACCCACCCTGTGTTCACGAGCGTGGTGAGCAGCGCGTAACCACTGGCCCGGGGCATGCCGAGGGCGGTGACCACCGCACGCAGCGAGCACGCCTGCGTGGTGGCGCTGAGGTATTCGAGCACGGCGATGGTCCGCTCGGCCGACTTGACGCTGCGTACACCTCCTGTGGTCTCACCGGACGGGTGTGGCGGGTGTTGCGTCATCGACCACCTCTTGACGTTTGGTGAAACACCAACTTAATGTCTCGGCTACACATATAGCCAGTGTCTCTATATGTAGACAAGAGGTTTGCGCTTGATATCCCTCTCCACCAGGCGAGTCACCGCCGCCCCATCCGGGCTGCTCGCCTTCCCCGTCATACCGTTCACGGAATCTGGGGACGTGGATCTGTCCCGCCGCTGAACGGCGCACGCGCCTGCCCGGCATCAGAGGCAGGCATTTTTCGGAGGAACCATGATCACCACCCCGCGCCGCCGCCAGGCGGCCTCTGCCCTGCTGGCGCTCGGCACCATCCTGTCGGCCGGCGCCTGCACGGTCGCGAACAGCGGTCCGGAACCCTCGTCCGGCGGCAACGTGGCGAGCACTGTCCGGATCGTGCTGCCAGAGGAGCCCCCGACGCTGGAGCCGTGTGACGCCTCGCTCACCGCGACCGGACGCGTCACCCGGGCCAACATCACCGAGGCACTCACCGAGCGCGACCCGGCCACCGGTCAGCTCCAGCCGGCGCTGGCCACCGAGTGGAAGCAGGACTCGCCCACCGAGTGGACCTTCACCCTGCGGCAGGGCGTGAAGTTCCACGACGGCACCGCGTTCGACGCCAAGGCGGCCGCGTTCTCCATCGACCGGACCGTCGGCTCGAAGATCGACTGCAACGTGGACGGCTACGTCTTCGGCGGCATCGAGCTCACGGCCACGGCCCCGGACGCCTCGACCCTCAAGGTGAAGACGGCCAAGCCGGACCCGATCCTGCCGCTGCGGCTGTCGTTCGTGGAGATCGTGCCGGCCACGACGAGCACGACCGGCAAGGTCCGCGAGCCCGTCGGCACCGGCCCTTACAAGATCGCCAAGTGGGACACCGGCCGCAGCCTGCGGCTGGAGCGGTTCTCCGGATACTGGGGCAAGGCGCCCGAGTTCGCCGCGGCCGAGTACGTCTGGCGCGCCGAGGGCAGCATCCGCGCGGCCATGATCCAGAGCGACGAGGCGGACATCGCCATCGGCCTCGCCCCCGAGGACGGCGCCGGGGACGGCGCCGTGCAGTTCCCCAACAACGAGACCTCCTACCTGCGCATCGACGCCGCCAAGCCGCCGCTGAACGACGTCCGCGTACGCCAGGCCATCAACTACGCCATCGACAAGAACGGGCTCGTCGCCTCGGTCTTCGCCGGGCTCGGCAAGCCGGCCGGACAACTGGTGCCGGAAGGAGTGACCGGTCACAACACGGCGATCCAGCCGTGGCCGTTCGACATGGCTCAGGCCAAGAAGCTGATCGCGGAGGCCAAGGCGGACGGCGTCCCCACCGACACCCCCATCACGATCATCGGGCGGAACGGGATCTACCCCAAGGCCGCCGAGGCGATGGAGGTCGTGCAGAACGCGCTGATCGAGGCCGGGCTCTCGGTGAAGATCCAGATGCTCGACGTGAACGCCTGGCTGGAGTATCTGCTGGCCCCGTTCCCCAAGGACGCCGGCCCCACCCTGCTGCAGGCCCAGCACGGCAACCAGGCCGGTGACGCGGCCTTCACGATGGGCCAGATCTACGGCACCAAGGGCGCCCAGAGCAGCTACGGCACCAAGGAGCTCGACGAGCTGATCGGCGCCGCCGAGCAGGCGTCGGGCGAGGAGCGCCAGGCGGCGTTCGCCAAGGCGCTGGAGTACCAGAGCAAGGAGGTCGTCCGGGACGCGGTCATGGCGCACATGACCGGCATCCTCGCCCTGTCGAAGAAGGTCACCTACAAGCCGAACGCCGCCACGAACGACGAGATGCGCCTCGCCGACGTGCACCCGGCCGGCTGAGAGGAGCAAGTGTGCTGACCTTCCTGCGGCGTCGCATCACCTCCAGCGCGATCCCGCTGGTCGTCGTGGTCCTCGGGGTGTTCTGCCTGGCGCGGCTCACCGGCGATCCGGCCAATCTCTACCTGCCGCTCAGCGCCACCGCGGAGATGCGGGCGGAGTTCGCCGCCAGGCACGGGTTCGACCAGCCCCTGCTCGTCCAGTTCGGCGACTACCTCGCCCAGGTGGTCCGGCTGGACTTCGGGGAGTCGCTGCGGACGGCCGAACCGGCCGCCGCGGCCGTGCTGCGGGCGTTCCCGGCGACGCTGCAGCTGGCCGGGGCCACGATGATCCTGGCGATCCTCGGCGCTGTCGTCGTCGGGAGCTGGGCCGCCTACCGCCCCAACTCCGTGGCGGACCGGGTCGCGAGCTTCACCTCGACGACCGCGGCGAGCATGCCGGACTTCTGGTTCGCGATCATGGGTGTCCTGGTCTTCGCCGTGGCGCTGGGCTGGCTGCCCACGTCGGGCACGGCGGGCGCGGCGGCGTGGGTGCTGCCGGTGGTCACCCTGCTGATCCGGCCCTTCGGGGTGCTCGTGCAGGTGGTGCGCGGGGCGATGGTCTCGGCGTTGTCGGCGCCGTACATCAAGGTCGCCCGGAGCAAGGGTGCGGGCGAGGTCCGGGTGGTCTTCGGGCACGCGCTGCGCAACGCCGCGCCGCCGGCGCTCACCGTGGCCGGCGACCTCACCGTCGGGCTGGTCAACGGGGCCGTGGTCGTCGAGACGATCTTCGGCTGGCCGGGCATCGGCAAGCTGATGATCACCTCGATCCTGCAGCGGGACTTCGCGGTGCTGCAGGCCGCGGTCCTGGTGACCGCGGTGACGATCTTCGCGTTGAACATCGTCATCGACGCCTGTTACGCGCTGCTGGACTCCCGGGTACGCCAGGGGGTGACGGCATGACCCTCGCCGATACCCGGCGTACCCCTTGGGGGCGCCTCCTGCTGCGGGACAAGTTCGCCTGCCTGGCGGTGGTGATCCTGGTCGTCGTGGCCGTCTCCGCGCTCGCGGGGCCGCTGCTGCTCGGCGACCTCGCCGTGAAGCAGAACCTGCGGGCGGTCAACCGGCCGCCGTTCAGCTTCGGCGACGGCTGGGCGTTCGCGCTGGGCAGCGACTCGCTCGGGCGCAGCCTGCTGGCCAGGCTCGTCGTGGCGAGCCGCACGACGCTGTCCGTCGCGATCCCGGCCGTGCTGATCTCCCTCGTCGTCGGCTCCATCTGGGGCATGTGGGCCGGCTACCACCGCGGCCGGCGGGAGAGCGTGTCGATGCGCGTCGCCGACGTCATCCTCAGCTTCCCCTCCCTGCTGCTGGCCGTGGTCGTGCTGTACGTCTTCTCCCCCAGCGCTCTGAACATCGTCCTCGTCCTGGCGATCGCGCGGATCCCGATCTACCTGCGGGCCGCCCGGGCGGAGTCGGCCGAGCTGCAGAGCCGGCTGTTCGTGGACGCGGCGCGCACGTTCGGCGCCCGGAGCTGGGCGATCATCGGCAGGCACGTGGCGCCGACCGTGCTGCCCACCCTGTTCACCGTCGCGACCCTGGACTTCTGTTTCGTGATGCTGACCGAATCGTCGCTGAGCTTCCTGGGCATCGGCATCCAGCCGCCGGACATGAGCTGGGGCCTGATGGTCGCCCAGGGGCGGCAGGTGCTGCAGAGCGCCTGGTGGATCGCCGTCTTCCCGGGTCTCGCCATCGTGGTGACCACCGTGTCGGCGACCGTCCTCGCGTCCTGGGCGCGGCTGGCCATGGACCCCGGCCAGCGGTGGCGGCTCACGCTGCCCCGCTCGCGACGTGTCAAGGAGGTGAAGCCGTGACCCCGGTGCTCGAAGTGGACCGGCTGGCGGTCGACATTCGCACCCCCGCGGGAACGGTCCGCGCCGTACGTGAGGTCAGCTTCTCCGTACGCTCCGGCGAGACGCTGGCGCTGCTGGGCGAGTCCGGCTGCGGCAAGAGCATGACGGCGCAGGCCATCGTCGGGCTGCTCGACCCGGTCGCGCACGTGGCGGGCGGCGAGGTGCGCCTGGACGGGACCGACGTCCTCGCCCTGCCGCCGGCGCAGCGGCGGCGGCTGGCCGGACCCGGCCTGTCCATCGTGTTCCAGGACGCGCTCACCGCGCTGAATCCCGTCCAGACGGTGGGCGCCCAGCTCGCCGAGCCCTTCCGTATCCACCAGCGCCTGTCGCGGCGGGCGGCGCGGGAGCGGGCCGTCGAGCTGATGGAACGGGTCGGCATCCCCGAGCCGGGCGCCCGCGCCGGCGCCTATCCGCACCAGTTCTCCGGCGGCATGCGGCAGCGGCTGCTCATCGCGGTGGCCGTGGCCCTGCAGCCGAAGGTGCTGCTCGCGGACGAGCCCACCACGGCGCTCGACGTCACCGTGCAGGCCCAGATCATGGAGCTGCTGCGGGAGCTGCGCACCGAGCAGCAGACGGCGCTGATCCTCATCACGCACGACCTCGCGGTGGTGGCCGAGCAGGCCGACCACGTGGCCGTCATGTACGCGGGCGCCATCGTCGAGACGGGCCGGGTCGCGGACGTGTTCGCGAAGCCGCGCCACCCGTACACCCGGGGGCTGCTCGACTCGGTGCCGGCCGAGGTCGCGCGCGGCGTCACCCTCAAGTCCATCCCGGGCAGCCCGCCCGATCTGCACGCGGTGCCCTCGGGCTGCGCGTTCCGCGCGCGCTGCCCGATGGCCTCGGACGTGTGTGCGGAGGAGCGCCCCGTCCTGGTCGAGTCCGGGCCCGGGCGCCTGTCCGCGTGTCACCACTGGAGGGAGCTGACCGATGACTGAGCCGGCCACGACGGCGCTCGCCGCGAAGGAGGCGGACGTTCCGCTGCTGGACGTGGCGGGGGTGAGCAAGACCTTCCATGTGGCCGGCCGCAAGCGGCTGCGCGCGCTCGACGGCGTCGACCTGCGGCTGGCCCGCGGCGAGACGCTGGGGCTGGTCGGGGAGTCCGGCTGCGGCAAGTCGACCCTCGCCCGGGTGCTGCTCATGCTGGAGCGCCCGGACCAGGGGCACGTCAGGTTCGAGGGTACGGACCCGTTCGGGCTGCGCGGCAAGGAACTGCTCAAGTGGCGGCGCCGGGTGCAGATGGTGTTCCAGGACCCGTTCGCGTCGCTGAACGCGCGGCTGTGCGCCGAGGACATCGTCTCCGAGCCGTGGCGGACGCACCGCGACCTGGTGCCGGCCAAGGAGCGCGGCAAGCGGGTGGCCGAGCTGCTGGAGATGGTGGGGCTGCGGGCGGGCGACGCCCGCCGGTTCCCGCAGGAGTTCTCCGGCGGGCAGCGCCAGCGGCTGGGGATCGCCAGGGCGCTCGCGCTCGAACCGGACGTCATCGTGTGCGACGAGCCCGTGTCGGCGCTCGACCTGTCGGTCCAGGCGCAGGTGCTCAACCTGCTCACCGACCTGCAGGCGCGGCTGGGGGTGTCGTACGTGTTCATCTCCCACGACCTGTCCGTCGTCCGGCACGTCGCCGACCGGGTCTCGGTCATGTATCTCGGCAAGATCGTGGAGACGGGGCCGACGCGGCAGGTGTTCGACCGGCCGCGCCATCCGTACACGGCCGCGCTGATGTCCGCGGCGCCGGTGCTGGACGTCACGCCGGGGGCGCGGACCGAGCGGATCCTGCTCAAGGGTGAGGTGCCCTCCCCGCTCGACCCGCCGTCGGGGTGCCGGTTCCGTACCCGCTGCTGGCAGGCCCAGGACCTCTGCGCCCACGAGGTGCCGCCCCTGGAACCGTCCGGAGAGGAGCCCGCGCACGCGGCCGCGTGCCACTTCCCGCTGGAGAAGTCATAGGGCTCCGCGCTCGGCCAGGTCCGGCCCTGGCCGAGCGCGATCGGCGTAGCGCTGCCGGCTATCGCGGCCGCTGCCGTGCGCGAGCACGGCGGCCGGGGCCGGAGCGCTCGCCGGAGCCCTGCTCCGGAACGGGCTGATCGCTCCGGCGCTGCTCCGGGACCGGCCCATCGCCCGGGTGCTGCTCCGGGACCGGCCGATCGCCCGGGTGCTGCTCCGGATCCCCCCGGTCGCCGGCGTGCCGCTCTCCGTCCGGCCGGCTGTCGGCGCGGCGCAGGAGGTCCGTCACCTCGGCGTCGCCGACCTGGCGGAAGTCGTGGTACCACAGGCCGATCCCGCCCAGGTCCACGGGCGTTTCCAGGCAGATGACCTCGTCGGCGTCGCCGCGCAGCCGTTCGGCGGCCTCGGGCGGGCACACCGGCGCGGCCAGGACGACGCGGGCGGCGCCCTGGGCCCGGGCGACCTGGCACGCCGCGCGGGCGGTCGATCCGGTGGCGATCCCGTCGTCCACGATGACGGCGGTCCGCCCGGCCAGGGAGATCTTCGGCCGCCCGGCGCGCACCTGCTCGGCGCGACGCCGGAGCACCTCCCGCTCGTGCTCCTCCACCTGTTCCATGTCGTCGGCGCTCACCCGTGCGGCCTCGACCACCGCCGGGTTGATGACGCGTACGCCGTCCTCGCCGATGGCCCCGAACCCCAGCTCCGGCTGGATCGGCACGCCCAGTTTGCGCACCAGGATGACGTCCAGCGGCGCCCCCAGCGCCAAAGCGGCCTCGTAGGCGACCACCACGCCGCCCCGCGGCAGCCCGAGGACCACGACGTCCTGATCACGCAGATGCCGGAGCCGGGCGGACAGCCGGCGGCCCGCCTCCGTACGGTGGGCGAACATGCTCGATCACCTCCAGGTCAGGCACCCGCGTCGAGGTCGATGAGGGTCAGCCCGGTGCGCGGATCGTGGCGGCGGCGCAGGTAGCGGGGCGACTGGGTGACGATCACCTCCAGGGTGGGCCACACCTCCCCCTCGAGCAGGTGGCCGCCGCGCGTGGCGCCGTCCGGCAGCCCGACGACGACGTGGGCGTGCAACTCCGGCCGCTTGCCGTCGTCGGCCATGGCGAAATCGCCGACCAGGGCCAGCACCTCGGTCTGCCGATCCACCGGGATCCGCCGGAAGTCCCTGGTCGAGGGGTCGAAGAAGCCCAGGAGGACGCGCCGGAACCCGCCGATGCCGGTGAGCCGCGCGGCCCGGATGCCGTGCTTCTCCGCCCACCGGGTCAGCCCGTCCACCACCTCGTCGCCGTCCTCCATGATCACGGCATAGCTGTGCTCCTCGTCGGTGGAAAGTTGTGTAGCGCGCATAACGCCACTCTGCCCAGGGGCCGGAGAAGCCAACATCCGTCCCGGACCTTCCCCGCGGGGATAGGCCGGCCGCTGCCCGGGTAGACGCTCTCGAGAGGCGTCAACCGAGGTCGGGGAGGGGTCGTTGCCGGTGGGCCCGGTGACGGTGTCATGAGTCTGCCTCCGCTACGCGCGCTGCGGGAGCTTCGGCGGCTGGCCGAGCGTACGCCGGAGCATCGGGACCGCCACATCGACCTGCTCCGCGCCATCGCGATCACGGCCGTGGTCGCCGGCCACTGGCTGGCGGTGCACGTGACCTACGACGGGGGCCCGCGGGGCGGCAACGTGCTGGAGCTGGTGCCGTGGACGCGCCCGCTGACCTGGCTGTTCCAGGTCATGCCGGTGTTCTTCCTGGTCGGCGGGTACGCCAACGCCGCCTCGCTGGCCGCCTGCCGGGACCGCGGCGGCGATGCGGCCGCCTGGACGCTGCGCCGTACCGACCGGCTCCTGCGCCCCACCACCGTGCTGCTGGCCGTCCTGGCGGGTGCCGCGCTGCTCGCGCGGGCCGCGGGCGCCGATCCCGGGCTGGTCGGCGCCGCGGTGTGGCTGGCGGGGATCCCGCTGTGGTTCCTGGTCGCGTACCTGGCGGCGGTGACCCTCACCCCGCCGATGCACGCCCTGCACCGCCGATTCGGCCTGGCGGTGCCGGTCGCGCTGGCCGTCCTGGTCGGCCTGGGCGACGCGGCACGGCTGACGGGGTGGCTCCCCGCGGTGGGGTCGGCCAACTTCCTGTTCGCCTGGCTGGCCGTTCATCAGCTCGGCTTCGCCTGGCAGGACGGCCGTCTGCCGGCCCGGCCGCGGGCCGGTCTGCCGCTGGCGTTCGCGGGACTGGCCGCCCTGGTGGTGCTCACCGTGCCCGGCCCGTATCCGATCAGCATGGTCGGGCTGGCGGGGCAGGAGATCCAGAACACCTCACCGCCCACGCTGGCGCTGCTGGCGCTGGCCGCGACGCAGGCGGGGCTGGCCCTGGCGGTCCATGACCCGGCCTGCCGGTGGCTGCGGCGGCTGCGCCCGTGGACCGTCGTCGTCGCGGTCAACTCGGTGATCATGACGCTGTTCCTGTGGCACATGACCGCCGCCGTGCTCGGCGTGCTGGCGCTGTACCCGGCCGGGTGGCTGCCGGACCCGCCGCCGGGGACACCTCTGTGGGTGCTGCTGCGGGTGCCCTGGCTCGTCGTGCTGGCGGTGATTCTCGGCGTGCTGGTCGTGGTGTTCGGGCCGGTGGAGCGGCGCTCCGGTCCGAGCCCGGCGCCGGGAGCCGCGGTGGGGGTGACGGCAGGCGTGCTCACGTTCGCAGGCATGGGCGTCGTGCTGGCCGGGCTCCTCGGCGTCGCGACGGCCGGCCCGGGAGACCACGGCGTCACCGGCCTGCCCGTCCCTGCCTTGATCGTTTACTTCGCCGGCGCCGGGATTCTGCGTTTCACCCGGTGGCGGTGCATGATCGTGCCCCGGCGGGGTCTGCCGGGGCATCGGGAAGGCTGAGCCGTTACTCGTCGTCGGCATCACCCCCCGCGCCGGAACAGTTCCTCGGGCGACACGGCGTGCTCCTCATGCGCGGTCCTGCCCGGTCTGATCCGCCGCCGGTGGCGAACTCATCGGTGACCCCGCGGATCGCGAGCCCGCGTGCGGCCGGGGCGCGAGCAGTGGGAGGGCGCGGGAGATGGCGCGGGCGCTGGTGCGCAGGAGGGTGGCGAGCGCGTGGAGTGAGGGACCGCCGTGGTGCACCACCAGGGACACCGCGGCCACGACCTCGCCCTGCGCGTCATGGATGGGCGCGGCGACGGACACGGCGTCCATGGTGACCTGGCGGTCGCTGATCGCGTAGCCGCGGGCGCGGGTGTCGGCGAGCGCGGCGCGGATCTGCTGCGGGGCGGTCATGGTGCGTGGCGTGTAGCGGGTGACGGGGCCGGTGAGGACCTGTTCCTGCACCTCGACGGGCGCGTATGCGAGCAGGACGAGCCCGACGCCGGTCGCGGTGAGCGCGAAGCGGCCGCCGACCCGGGTGAGCACCGGCACGGCGCCGCTGCCGGCGATCCGCTCGACGAACACCACCTCGGTGCCCTCCCGCACCGCGAGTTGCACGTTCTCCCGGGTGACCTGCGACAGGTCCTCCAGGTACGGCAGGGCGGCCTCGCGCAGCCCCAGCCCGCGCGGGGCGAGCGAGCCGATCTCCCACAGGCGCAGCCCGATGTGGTAGCAGCCGGCCACGTCGCGTTCCAGCGCGCCCCAGGCCACCAGGTCCGCCGCCAGCCGGTGCGCGGTGGAGACGGGCAGCCCGGAGCGGCGGGACAGCTCGCTGAGCGTCAGCGCGGGCCGGTCGGGGGTGAACGCGGCGAGGAGTTGCAGCGCCCGGGCCACGACCGGGCCGGTCCGCTCGGCCGCTTGCCGGGGCGCGGGCATCTGCATCGACGGCTCCTGGAGGGTCAGAGGTCGAGGACCAGTTTGGGACAGGCGGCGCGGGAGACGCAGACGAACATGGTGTCGTTGGCCGCCCGCTCGTCCGGGGTGAGGAGCGAGTCGCGGTGGTCGACCTCGCCGGCGAGCACGGCGGTCTCGCAGGTGCCGCAGGTGCCCTCGCGGCAGGAGGACAGGATCTGCACGCCGGCCTCCTCCACGACCTCGAGGATCGACCGCTCCGGCGGCACCGTCAGGGCCAGGCCGGTGGCGGCCAGCTCGACCTCGAACGACTCCGCCCGCGTCGGCTCGCCCGCGTCCTTGGGCGTGAAACGCTCCACGTGCAGCGTGCCGGGCGGCCGGGCCGCGCAGCGTGCCTCGACGGCCTCCAGCAGCGGGGCGGGGCCGCAGCAGTAGACGAGGGTGTCCGGGTGCTCGTCCGCGAGGAGGCGGTCGAGGTCGAGCAGGCCGTGCTCGTCCTGCGGCCGCAGGACCACCCGGTCGCCGTGGGCCGCCTGGAGCTCGCGGGCGAACGCCATGGACGCGGCCGAACGGCCGCCGTACACCAGCCTCCACTCGGCGTCGCCGGCGGCGGTGACCATGGGCAGGATGGGGGTGATCCCGATCCCTCCGGCGATGAACAGGTAGCGGGGCGCCGGGTGGAGCGGGAAGTGGTTGCGGGGGCCGCGGATGAGGATCGCGGTGCCCGGGTGGAGCTCGTCGTGGACGTACGCCGACCCGCCCCGGCCGTCCGGCTCGCGCAGGACGGCGATCCGCCAGGTCGTGCGGTCGGCCGGGTCGCCGCACAGAGAGTACTGGCGCACGAGGCCGTCGGCGAGGGCCAGGTCGATGTGCGCGCCGGGCGTCCAGGCGGGCAGCTCGCCGCCGGCCGGGTCGCGCAGGTCGAGGGCGACGACCCCGTCGGCCGCCCACTCGCGGGCGTGGACGACGACCTTGCGCTCGGCCTCGGAGGCGGCGCCGCTCACCGCGATCCCCTCGGTGGTCGTGGTCATCGCGCGGCCCCCGCTCCGGACAGGACGGGCGGGCCGCCGGGGACGTCCTGCGCGGTGTGGCCGTCCGGGTGGGCGAGCAGCCACTCCCACACCTCGACCGGGCCCTCGGCCACGTGGGTCGCGCCGCAGTGGCAGGTGCCCATCAGCAGGTCGCTGCCCGGCAGCCACACCACCCGGAGCACCTCGCGGCCGGCGAGCATGCGCACGGGCTCGAACGACGTCATGACCGCGACGCCGCGGCGGGGACGTTCTGCCCGGCGAGCTTGGCGAGCAGGCGCCGGGCCGCCAGCCCGCCGGTGTCGATGTTGATCGACAGCTCCTGGTAGCCGGCCGGTTCGGTGGCGATCACCTGCTCCAGCACGTCCAGCGCGGCCACGTCCTGCAGCACCACGGTGCGGTTCTGCTCGGCCAGGAAGTCCGACACGCCCTGGTCGTCCAGGGCGAAGTCGCGGGCCACCGCCCAGAAGTCGTGGGTGGTGTGCTCGGTCTCGGGGGTGATGGCGTAGACGACCTCGACGTGGAAGGCGTCCGGGTCGCTGCCGTCGGCGTTCGGCAGCACGCCGAGCGGGGCGATGCGCGAGTGCAGCTTGTACAGGCACGGCGGCGTGTACTCGATGTCCTGCCAGCGCATGATGCGCCCGGTCAGGCCGGTGGACTTGGCGTAGAAGGGCGGGCATTCGGCGTCGTCCATGTGGCGGCTGACGTAGACGATGCCGGCCTCCTCGTCCACCTCGGTGGTGATCGGGGTGGCGGCCACCTCGGGGGTGCCGATGTAGCCGCCGTGCAGGTACGTCTCGTGCGACAGGTCGAGCAGGTTGTCCACCAGCAGCTCGAACCGCGCCTTGAGCGGCTCCATCCCGCACACGGTGGTGTAGCCGGGCGAGACGAGCCAGGGCGCCCGCGGGATCCGGGTGGCGTCGGCCTTGGCCGGGTCCCCGATCCAGACCCAGACGAAGGAGTCCTGCTCGACGACCGGGTAGCTCTTCAGCCGCGCGGTACGCGGCACCCGGGTCTGGCCGGGGACGGCCACGCAGACGCCGTCGGCGCCGTAGGTGAAGCCGTGGTAGCCGCACACCACCTGGTCCTCGACCAGCCGGGTGGGCGCCTCGGAGAGCGGGAAACGGCGGTGCACGCAGCGGTCCGACATGGCGGTGACGGTCCCGGCGCGGGTGCGCCAGAACAGGATCGACTCACCGCAGACGGTACGGCTGAACAGCTCCTGGCCGATCTCGTGCCCGTACGCGGCCACGTACCACTGATCGCGGGGGATGCTCGACATCGGTCGGCTCCTTCGATAGTCCGGGGGGATGAAACGATGGTGGCCTCGGTCACGTGGCCGGCGGAACGCCGTTTCCCGGATGCCGGAAAACGAATCCCTAGAACCGCAGGACCGGCTTGATCGTGCCGCCGGAGGCGATGTCCTGCACCGCGCGCCCGATCTCCTCGAACTTGTAGTGCCTGATCAGGCGGCCGATCGGCAGGCGCCCGTCGGACACGAGCTGCGCGAGGACCGGGATCAGCGACTCGGTCTCGCTGTCGCCCAGGGTCAGGCCCACCACCCTGCGGCCCGGCAGCATGAAGTTGACGTCCACCGGGATGGCGGAGCCGAACGGCGGGGCGCCCACCAGCACGGCGGTGCCACGGGCGGCCAGGACGCCGACGGCGGCGCCCGCGACCGCCAGGTTGCCGGTCGTCTCCACCACGCCGTCGGCGCCCTGGCCGCCGGTGAGGTCGGCGATCGCCTCGGCGAGGTCGTCCGTGGTGGTGTCCACGGTGTGCGTGGCGCCGAGCTCGCGGGCCAGGTCGAGCCGAGCCGGGAGGCGGTCGACCGCGATGACGCGGGTGGCCGGGGTGAGCTTGGCCGCCATGATCGCGGACAGGCCGACCGCGCCGGCTCCGGTCACGACGAGGGTGGCGCCGGGGCGGGGGCGCAGGACATTCCATACCGCCCCGGCGCCGGTCTGCACGCCGCAGCCGAGCGGCGCCAGCAGGTCGAGCGGCGCGTCGGCGGCCACCTTGACCAGGCTGCGCTCGTCGACCAGGGCATGCCTGGCGAAGGAGGACTGGCCGAAGAAGTGCCCGCCGATCGCCGCGCCGCCCCTGGTCACGGTGGGCGAGCCGTCCGCGCGGGCGCCGCCGAGCAGGTTGAGCGGCAGCCAGGCCGCGCAGTACGCGGGGTGCCCGTCGCGGCAGTTGGCGCACCTCCCGCACGAGGTGAAGGAGAGCAGCACCTGGTCACCCGGGCTGACCCGGGTCACCGCCGAGCCCACCGCCTCCACGACGCCCGCGCCCTCGTGGCCGAGGACTCCGGGCAGCGGGAACGGCAGGCCGCCGGCGGCGACGCCCAGGTCGGTGTGGCAGATCCCGGCGGCGACCATCCGGACCAGCACCTCGTCCGGGCGCGGCTCCGCCAGCTCGACGTCGCTCAGCTCGAAGCCCGCGCCCGCGGACTCGACGACGGCCGCTGAAGTGGTGGTCATGGTGTTCCTTTCAGGGGGCGACGACGGCTCAGAGGGCGATGACGACGGACTTGACACGGGTGTAGGACTCCAGCGCCTCGGGCCCGTACTCCCGCCCGTAGCCGGACTGCTTGACGCCGCCGAAGGGGATCGCCGGGTCGAGCATCGCCCAGTCGTTCACCCAGACGATGCCGGCCTCCAGCCGCGCGGCCACGCGGTGGGCGCGGGCCAGGTCCTGGGTCTGCAGGCCCGCGGCGAGCCCGTAAGGGGTGCCGTTGGCCCTGGCCACGGCCTCGTCCTCGGTGTCGAAGGGCTGGACGGTCAGGACGGGGCCGAAGATCTCCTCCTGCACGACGCGGGAGTCGTCCTCCAGGCCGGCGATGACGGTCGGCCGGTAGTAGTAGCCGCCGCCGAGATCCAGGCGCTCGCCGCCGGTGACGATCCGGCCGCCCTCTTCCTTGGCGAGGCGCACGTAGTCCTCGACCTTGGCGAGATGCCGCTCGGCGGCCATGGGGCCGATGACGGTGGCCGGGTCGAAGGGGTCGCCGACCGGCACTCCGGCGACGGCCCCCGACAGGATCTCCAGGACGGTGTCGTGCAGGGAGCGGTGGACGAGCAGGCGCGGACCGCCCATGCAGAACTGGCCGGTGTTGAAGACGAAGGCCTTGATGACCGAGCCGATGGCCTTCTCGAGGTCGGCGTCCTCGAACACGATCTGCGCGGCGTTGCCGCCCAGCTCCATGGTGACGGGCTTGAGCGCCTCTCCCGCCGTGCCCGCCGCGTACCGCCCGATCTGGGTCGAGCCGGTGAAGGCGATCTTGTCGACGCCCGGGTGGCGCAGCAGCGCCTTTCCTGCCTCCGCGCCGCCGGTGACCACGTTCAGCACGCCGTCCGGCACGCCGGCCTCGGCCAGGATCTCCGCCATCAGCAGGGCGCTGAGCGGGGTGTCCTCCGCCGGCTTGTGCACCACGACGTTGCCCGCGGCGAGCGCCGGGGCGATCTTCGAGCTGCTGAGGATCAGCGGGAAGTTGAAGGGGGTGATCGCGCCGACCACGCCGAGCGGCTCGCGCCGGGTGTAGGCGTGCGACGGGATCGGGATGTGCCGGGTCGCGCCCTGGATGCTCTGCGCGAGGCCCGAGTAGTACTCGTAGACCTCGGCGGCCGTGGCGACGTCCACGGCGCGGCACAGGCTCACCGGCTTGCCGACGTCGGCGCTCTCCACCGCGACGATCTCGTCCTCGCGCCTGCGGATGATGTCCGCGACGCGGTGCAGGATGCGCGCCCGCTCGCGGCCGGCCGTCTGCGACCACGCGCCGAACGCCTCGCGCCCCGCCTTGACGCCCGCGTCCACGTCGGAGGCGTCGGCCTCGGCGACGGTCGTGAACACCTTCCCGGTGGACGGGTCGGTGACGTCCCGCCTGCCCTTGGCGTTCGCCTCGCACCATTCTCCGCCGATGAAGAGCTTGCCCGGCTCGACGTGCGGCCGGGCTACGGTCGGGACGTTCTGTGCCACGGAGTCGGTCATGGCCCGCTCGCCTTCCCAGTACGGTCGACACCGCACCGCGTTAATCCTGGTCACGCCGCCGCGACCAACAGGTTTCCTGATAATTACGCCCATATGGCGGCGAGCGCAAGAGGGTGTTGCATAATCAGGAAGTCTGATTGTCGAGACAAGGAGAGAACGTGGTGCAGACCGCGGACGGCGGCGCCGGATCCACGGAGGTCGCGACCCGGGGCCCGTCATTGATGTACGTCGTGAAACAGGTCGAGCTCGCCGCGCGATCACACATGGACGAGTTGCTCAGGCCGGCCGGCATCACCGCCCTGCAGTACACCGCGCTCACCGTGTTGCGCCGCAGGGACGGGCTCAGCTCCGCTCAGCTGGCCCGCAACTCCTTCGTCACGGCCCAGTCCATGGCCGACATGATCACCTCGCTCGAGCGGCGCGGCCTGATCAGCCGCCGCCGCGACCCGGAGAACCGGCGCGCCATGCTGATCAGCCTCACCGACGCCGGCCGCGAGCTGCTCGCGACCTACGACGCGGCGATGGACGACCTGGAGGAGCGCATGCTCTCCGGCCTCACCCACCGGCAGCGGCGCGACCTGGAGGCCTACCTCAACCGCTGCCGGACGGCCCTGTCCGACATCCCGCCCCACTGATGCAGGCCGGCCCGGGCCTCCTCAGGACCGCAGCGCCGGCCGTTGATGCGAGCCCGCCGGGCCCGCGCCACCGCGCGTAGGCGCGGCCGACGGCGACCGCGACCCCATGATCAGGAACGGTACGCCGATCAGCCAGATGATGTAGGCCACGAACGTGCCCTGCAGAATCCGGTAGACGGCCTCCGCGATCCGGTGGCGACGTGGCCGAGCGCCCGGCTCATGCCGTCGGCCAGTGTGGCGGCCAACGCGGCGAAGCCCCACCGGCCACAGGGCGATCCCCGGCACCGCGACCAGGTGGATGAGGTGCCAGGAGCCGTGGCCCGCCACATGCGGGACCGCGTTCGCGGCGCCGCTCGGAAGGTCTTGGTGGACCGCTCCCGCCACCAGGTGCGGATGAGCCCGCCACCCGTGGCCGGGCGCCTGAGTTCACTACAGGTAGATTTTTTTCCTACGCGCCTCGTCCACCTAGGGACAGATCGCGGAGCTTGAGTTTCTGGATCTTACCCGAGCCGGTCTTCGGCAGGTTGTCCACGAACGTGACGTAGCGGGGGATCTTGTACTTGGCCAGACGGGCCCGGAGGTAGTCCTGGAGCTCCTCCTCCGTGACGGCGTGGCCGGGACGGGCGATCACGAACGCGCGCCCGGTCTCCCCCCATGTCGCGTCGGGGACGCCGATCACCGCCGCCTCGGCCACCGCCGGGTGCTCGAAGAGGGCCGCCTCCACCTCCGCCGGATAGACGTTCTCGCCGCCGGAGATGTACATGTCCTTGACGCGGTCCACGATGTACAGATGCCCCTCCTCGTCGAGGGTGGCGACGTCGCCGGAGCGGAACCAGCCGCCCTCGGCGAAGGACGCGGCGGTGGCCGCGGGGTCGTTCCAGTAGCCGGGGGTGACGTTCGGACCCTGGATGAGGACCTCGCCGGGCTCGCCGGGCCCGGTGTCGGTGAGGTCGGGCCGGACGACCCGGACGTTGGCGAAGAAGACGGGCACGCCTGCCGAGCCGGCCTTGCGCTCGCTCTCGCTCGCCTCCAGGAAGGTCGCCCCCGGCGAGGTCTCGGTGAGCCCGTACCCCTGGCAGAACACCAGGCCCCGCTCCTGGTAGGTGCGGATCAGCGCGGGCGGGATCGACGCTCCCCCGGACATCAGCGTGCGCAGCGAGGACAGGTCCGCGCGGGCCCAGCGCGGCGAGCGGGCGAGCGCGGCGAACATCGTGGTCACCCCGAACATCCACGTGACGCCGTGCTTCTCGACGAGGTCGAAGCACGCGTCCACGTCCCACGACGGCATGATCACCGAACGGCCGCCCTTGATGAACGTCGGCAGCAGCGTCTGGTTCAGCGCCGCCACGTGGAACAGCGGGGCGCTGACCAGCGTCGTCTCGTCGCCGGCGACGTCCACTCCGATGAGCATGTTGTAGGTGTTCCACACCAGGTTGGCGTGGCTGAGCGTGGCGCCTTTGGGCCTGCCGGTGGTGCCCGACGTGTACAGGATGAGCGCGGGGTCGTCCTGGCTCACCGGCACGTCGATCGGCATGGGGTCCCCCTGCGCGAGCCAGCTCTCGTAGTCCTCCAGCGCCACGATCTCATCCAGGGCCGCGGTGCCCGCCAGCGCCTCGACCACGCCGGCGCACTGCGGCGCGTGGATCAGGACCTTGGCGCCGCAGTGACCGAGCATGTAGTCGATCTCGGGCGCCGTGAGCCGGAAGTTCAGCGGCACGAAGATCCCGCCGAGCACGTGCGTGGCGAACATGGTCTCGGCGAACGCGGTGTGGTTCGGGCCGAGGTAGGCGACCCGGTCCCCGGCGCGCACGCCGCTGTCCCGCAGCCGCGCCGCCAGCCGCGTCACGCGCTCGTGGACCTCGGCGTACGTCAGCGAGCGCGCGCCGAAGACGAAGGCCGTGCGGTCCGGCGTCATCCGGGCCCGCCGCGCCGGCCAGCCGCCAATCCCGGAGTTCTGCATGGGGGTGGTTCTCCTGTCAGGACGAAGGGGCGCGGGTGGCGCCCGTGACCGCATCAGGTGCCGTCGCCGCGTCCGCCAGGTCGCCGCGGCTGGTCTCCTTGAGCGCCAGCGTGCAGGCCACGGCCAGCAGGCAGGCGGCGGCGATGACCGCCGAGACGACGAGCGTCCCGCCGCCGGCGTTCGCGGCCAGGATCTGGGCGAACAGCACCGGCGCCAGCCCGGCTCCGAGCCCGGCCAGCTGGTATCCGAGCGACGCGCCGGTGTAGCGGGAGCGGGTGCTGAACAGCTCGGTGTAGAGGGCGGCGAGCGGCCCGTACATCATCGGGTGGACGACGGACTGGCCCAGGACCAGGGCGACGGTGAGCAGCACCACGCTGCCGCTGTCCACCAGCGGGAACAGGGCGAACGCGAACACCGCCATGATGAGCGCGCCGGTGACGACGACCGGCCGCCGCCCGACCCGGTCCGACAGGGCCGACCAGCCGAGGATGCCGAGCACGGCCAGCGCCGACGACAGCGTCAGCCCGTTCAGCACGGCCTGCCGCTCGAAGCCGGCCTGCACGCCGTACGCGATGAGGAAGGTGGTGAGCGTGCCCTGGGCCACGAACGCGGCCAGGCCGACCCCGACCCCCAGCAGCAGCGTCCTGGGGTGGTCGCGCAGGACGTCCATCAGCGGGGACCGGGAGGCCTTCTCCTTGGCGGCCTCCTTGACGGCGGCGCTGAACACCGGCGTCTCCTCCACGCGCGTCCGGACGAACAGGCCGATCGCGAGCAGGACGATGCTGATCAGGAACGGCACCCGCCAGCCCCACGCCAGGAAGGCCTCGTTGCCGAGGACGGCGGCGGTGCCGCTCAGCGCGCCCGTGGACAGCACCATGCCGAACGGCGCCCCGGCGTTGGTGAAACTCGCCCACAGGCCGCGGCGGCCGGTGGCGTGCTCTGCCGACATCAGCACCGCGCCGCCCCACTCGCCGCCGACCGCGATCCCCTGCACGAGCCTGAGCAGCACGAGCGCGATCGGAGCAAGCACGCCGGCCTGCTCGTACGTGGGCAGCACCCCGATGAGGAAGCTGGCCACACCCATCAGGACCATGGTCAGCACCAGCATGCGCTTACGGCCCAGCCGGTCGCCGAAGTGGCCGAACACGACGCCGCCGACCGGCCTGGCCAGGTAGCCGGTGGCGAACGTGCCGAGGCTGGCCACCGTGGCGGCCAGCGGGTCGAGGTTGGAGAAGAAGACCTTGCTGAACACGACGGCGGAGGCCGTGGCGTACAGCAGGAAGTCGTAGTACTCGATGACGCTGCCGAGGAAACTCGACGCCACCGCGCGGCGCAGCTGGACGGGGTTCGACATGAGTGGGGGGCTCCTCAGATCGGGTGGATCAGGCGTAGTGCCGGTAGACGGCACGGGCGACGCACGCGGGCTTGGCCGCGCCGTCGATCTCCACGGTGAAGTCGAGCAGCATCTGGACGCCGTCGCCGGGCACGTCCGCGACCTCGGCGACCGTGGCGGCGAGGCGGATCTTGGCGCCCACCTTGACGGGGCTCGGGAAGCGGACCTTGTCCAGCCCGTAGTTGATGCTCATCTTCATGCCCTGGATGTCGAGCAGCTCGTTGAACAGCGGGATGAGCAGCGACAGGGTGAGGTAGCCGTGGGCGATCGTGCCGCCGAACGGCCCGTCCTTCGCCCGCTCCGGGTCCACGTGGATCCACTGGTGGTCGTTGGTGGCGTCGGCGAAGGTGTTCACCCGCTCCTGGGTGATCTCCAGCCAGTCGCTGCGGCCGAGGTCCGTCCCGGCCAGCGCCTTCAGCTCCTCCAGGCCGTTCGCGATGGTCGTCATGGCAGCTCCTTGGGGTCCTTGGGGGTGAGGCCGAGCAGGCGTGCGGCGTTGTCCTTGAGGATCTTGGGCCGCACCTCTGGCTTGATGTCGAGCTTGGCGAAGTCGGCCAGCCAGCGGTCCGGCGTGATCACCGGGTAGTCGGAGCCGAACAGCACCTTGTCCTTGAGCAGCGAGTTGGCGTAGCGGACCAGCTGCGGCGGGAAGTACTTCGGCGACCAGCCGGACAGGTCGATGTGGACGTACGGCTTGTGCGTGGCGACGGCGAGGGCCTCGTCCTGCCAGGGGAACGACGGGTGGGCCAGGATGATCTTCAGGTGCGGGAAGTCCACGGCCACGTCGTCGACCAGCATCGGGTTGGAGTGCTTCAGCCGGATGCCGCCGCCGCCCGGCACGCCCGCGCCGATGCCGGTCTGGCCGGTGTGGAACAGCGCGACCGCGCCCAGCTCCTCGATCACCTCGTACAGCGGGTACGCCATCCGGTCGTTGGGGTCGAAGCCCTGGATGCTCGGGTGGAACTTGAAGCCGCGCACGCCGTGCTCGGTGACGAGCCTGCGTGCCTCCCGCGCGCCCGCCCGGCCCTTCCACGGGTCGACGCTGGCGAACGGGATCAGCACGTCGGGGTGCTCGGCGCAGCTCTCGGCGATCTCCTCGTTGGAGATGCGGGGATGGCCGGTGGTGTGCTCGGCGTCCACGGTGAACACCACCGCCGCCATCTTCCGCTCCCGGTAATAGGCGGCCATCTGCGGGATCGTGGGCCGCTCGTGGGAGCCGAAGTACTCCTCCGAGGCCCCGAACAGCGCCGGGCTGAGCGAGCCGTGCCCGTCCTTGGAGACCTCGGCGTGGGTGTGGACGTCGATCGCGACGAGCTCGTCGACGTCCATCTCCTTCGGGTTCACGACGAGGGCCCCTTGGGTGCCGGGATGCCGTACGTCTCCGGCTCGGCGCCCGCCGTGGACTCCCAGGAGGCGGCGATGGCGTCGGCGCTCCAGCCGCCGTCGGCGTACGCGACGGCCTTCTCGGCCGGGTGCGACCAGAGGGCCAGCTTGTCGCCGCCGATGCCGACGGCCTGCCCGGTGACGCCTCCTGAGGCGTCCGAGGCGAGGTAGACGATCAGCCCGGCCACGTCCTCGACCGTGCCGAGGCCCTCGTCCTTGCGCAGCCATTCCGGCAGCGGGCCGCCGGTGCGCTCGGCCTCCTCCAGGACCGGCGCGAAGACCGGGATCGTCTTGGTCATCTCGGTGGCGGCGACGGGCACGACGGCGTTCACCGTGACGTTCGAGCGGGCCAGCTCCATGGCCCAGGTGCGGGCCATCGCGACGATGCCGGCCTTGGCGGCGGCGTAGTTGGTCTGGCCGAAGTTCCCGCGCTGGCCGGCCGGCGAGGAGATGAGGATCAGCCGGCCGCCCTCGCCCTGCTCGCGCATGCGCACGGCGGCGGCGCGGGCGCAGGTGAACGTGCCGCGCAGGTGCACCTCGACGACCGCGTCGAAGTCCTCGTCGGACATCTTCCACAACACGCGGTCGCGCAGGATGCCGGCGTTGGTCACCATCACGTCGAGCCGGCCGAACTCCTTGACCGCCGTGTCCACCAGCCGCTCGGCGACCTGGCTCCCGCCGACCGCGCCCGCCTCGGCCACGGCCTTGCCCCCCGCGGCGGCGATCGCCTCGGCCACCTCGGTGGCCGCTCCGGGGTCCACGTCGTTGACGACCACGGCCGCGCCGGCGGCGGCGAGAGCTTCGGCGTACGCCCGCCCGAGACCGCGACCGGCTCCGGTGACCACAGCCACCTTGCCCGACAAATCCATTTCTCCACCCCAAACAACACAGGATCCTGCCGACTTCGCCAATGTAAGGCACTTCCATGACCTAGGTCAAAGATGTGCCCAATATTCGCACCCGCTCCAACCCATGCCTGCCCGTCGCATACCCCTGGGCGAGCAGCGCCTCCCCGGCAGGTCGCCGTCCGCGCGGGGACTCGCCGCGACGGGGACCGCCGGCGGCAGGCTCTCTCAACATCGGGCACATTGACGACTATCGTCACGATTTTGCCCACCATCTCGGCTCCTCTACGCTCTTGCCTGTGAAGCGCGAGGATGGGCACGATCAGCCGCAGATGCCATCGGCGCGCCCGCAGTCCCTGATGTTCAGCTTTCTCGGCATCTACGTGCTGGAACGCGACACCGCGGTCTACTCGGGCAGCGTCATCGACGTCTTCGCCCGCCTGGGCGTCTCGGAGGAGGCGGTCCGCTCCACACTCACCCGCATGGCCAAGCGCAACCTGCTGACCAGGCACCGCCAGGGCAAGAAGGTCTATTTCGGGCTCACCCCACACGCCGTCCAGGTGCTCGACGACGGGCGCAGGCGCATCTGGGAGACCGGCGCGGTCAACCGCGACTGGGACGGCACCTGGACCCTCGTCGGCTTCTCCCTGCCGGGCAGCGAACGCAGCACCCGCCACGACCTGCGTTCCCAGCTCATCTGGTCCGGATTCGGGCTGCTGCAGGGCGGACTGTGGATCGCTCCGGGCACGAAGGACATCGAGGCGATGCTCGCCCCGCTCGCGCTGGGCGACAACGTGACCGTGCTCCAGGCGCGGGCGCTCAAGCCGACGGAGTCGGCCGACCTGGTGCGCAAGGCGTTCGACACCGACCAGATCGCCGAGCGCTACCGGACCTTCCTCCACCGCTGGGACACCCCGCACCCGCTCCAGTCCGCCGCCGACGACCTGGCCAGGCAGCTGATCCTGCACACCGACTGGCTCCAGCTCGTCCGCCAGGACCCGCACCTCCCGGCCGAGCACCTGCCCGCCGACTGGCCGGCGATCCGCGCCGAGAAGCTGTTCCGCTCCCTGGCCCGCCAGTACGCACCCAGCGCCGCGAAACTGGCCGAGGCCATCGTCGACGAGCTGTCCCTGCGTCGTTGACGCGCTCCCGGGCTGAAGCCCGGCTCAGTCCACCCACAGCCTGGCCAGGCAGCGGCCATGGCCGGGCGCGCCGGAATCGGTGAACTCCGTCCGGCCGTGCAGGATCACGTTGTTGTCGAGCATCAGGAGGTCGCCGGGCCGGAGGTGGCAGCGGACGACCATCCCGGGGTCGGACAGGACGCCGTCGAAGGCGTCCAGCGCGGCCAGCGTACGGGCGCTCAGCGGCTTGCCCGCTTCCCGCTGTCCGCGCTCGATCCAGTAGCGGTTGTACTGGACGCGCAGCCGGCCGCGCTCCCACCGGAACACCGGGTACACCCGGTCGAAGCCGGGCCCGGCGCCGAAGTGGAAGTCCTGCCGCAGCTCCGCGAGCGCGGCGGGATGGTCCCGGGCCAGCCGGTTGTAGACGGAGTGGCCGCTGACCAGCAGCGAGTCGCCGCCGCGGGCGGCGGCACGTACGCAGAACAACCCCAGCAGCCGCGGCGGACCGGGCGGGCCCGCCCGGTCCGTGTGGAAGGCCAGCTCCCTGTCGCTCATGCCACCGCGCTCCTGGGCGGCGGCCGCCCGGGTGACCAGGGTGGGGCCGCCCGCCCGGGGCGTGCCGAGCAGGCCGCCGAAGCCGTGGTACAGCGCGTCGAGGTCGTCGCCCGGCCAGCCCCGCAGGAGGATCAGCCCGGGGCCCTGGTTCAGGGCGACCACGACCCGGCCCGCCAGGGCCTCGGCGTCCGGGATCCGTCCGCCGCCGAGCCGGATCAGCCAGTCCTCCTCGCGCAGGGTGTCTCGCGTCCACGCCGTCGGCGCGGCCACCGTTCGGGTCATGGCTGCTCCGTTCCGGATCCGCCCGTTGATCCATGACTTTCTATGGGGTACCCGGCCGTACCGCCCCATACTGGGTCACGTGATCGAGGAGCATGCCACGTCCGCCTGAGTCTCCCCCGTCAGCGCCTCCCGGCGAACACCGGCGGGATCCGGTCCTTCCAGGGCATGGCCTGTTCCAGCTGGGCGGCGACCTGGAACAGCAGATCCTCGCGCCCGTAGGGGGCGACGATCTGCACGCCGATCGGCAGCCCGTCCTCACTCGTGCCCAGCGGCAGGCTGATCGCCGGCTGACCGGTGATGTTGAACACCACCGTGAACGGCCCGTAGTCCGTGAGGGACTCCAGCCAGCTGATCACGGTGTGGCCGGGGTCGTCGTACCGCAGGGTGCCGTGCGGTGCCGGGAGACGGCCGAGCGCCGGGGTGACGAGCAGGTCGTACTCGGTGAGGAACGCGCTCACCGACCGCGTCACCCGGTTCTGGGCGTTGAAGGCGGCCAGCAGGTCCAGCGCGCTGTACTCCCTGGCCACCTTCATGAACTGCCTGGAGACCGCCTCCATCAGGGCCGGGTCGGGCTCTCGCGGGGCCAGCAGCAGCATGGAGGAGATCGCGACGCCTTCGGCGACCCAGGCCCGCATGACGTCGTCCCAGTCCACGTGCGGGCCCGCCGCGGAGACGACATGACCCATCTCCTCCAGCACCTGCCCGGCGCGGGCCGCCGCCGCGGCCACCTGGCCGTCGACCGTCGTGCCCGACCAAGTATCGGTGGTCACCGCCACCCGCAGCCGCCCGGGATCGGTCCCGAGCTCGCCGGCGTACGGGCGGCGCGGCGGCGGCGCGGTGTACTTGTCACCGACCCCGGGTCCTTGGACGGCGTCCAGGAGATGTGCGGCGTCGCGGACCGTGCGCGTCAGGGCGAACTCGTACGCCATGCCGAGCATCGGCTCCCCCGTGTCCGGTCCGCAGGGGACGCGGCCCCGGCTCGGCTTGAGCCCGACCAGCCCGCAGCAGGAAGCCGGGATCCGGATGGAGCCGGCTCCGTCGCTGGCGTGCGCGACGGGCACGGCCCCGGCGGCGACCAGGGCGGCCGCGCCACCGCTGGAACCGCCCACGCCCCGGTCCAGGTCCCACGGGTTACGGGTGGGCCCGTACCTGGCCGGTTCGGTGGAGAAACTGACGCACAGCTCCGGTGCGGTGGTCAGGCCCAGGGTGGCCAGGCCCGCGGCACGGAAGCGGGTCATCAGGTCGGTGTCATGCTGGGGGACGATGCCCGGCAGGCTCCGGCTGCCGATGAAGAACGGCACGCCCTCGGCCACCGGCCCGTGGTCCTTGATGAGGAACGGGACCCCGGCGAACGGCCCGTCGCCGGCGTGGTGGAGCGCCGGCTCGAACACCGGCAGCGCCAGGCCGTTCACCTGTGCGTTCGCCTCGGCCAGTGCCTGCCGGGCCGCCGCCTCGACCTCGTCGGCGGTGACCTCGCCCGCCTTGATCAGATTCCGGATTCCTACGGCGTCGTACCGCGCGTACTCGTGAAGTTTCATGAAGAGTCCTCTTCCGGGCGTTCCTGGACGCCCGCACCTCGATCACATTCGTTCGGTGGCAGGCAGCGCACGCCAAGGGCGCTGCCGATGACGAACAGCGTGGACAGGGCGATGGCCGCCATGCCGGGCCGGTGTGGCTCCGGGCCCGTCGCCTGCGGTGATCGAGGTGCTTCTACGCTCGGTACATCACGCCCATGGTGGCAGCGGCCGCCGTGGCCGTCGACTGAATTTCCGTTCTGACCGTGGAGGGCAAGGATGTACGCGATATCCCTGGGGGACGACGGTGCCGAGTTGCGTCCGCTGGAGCCGTGGCGGGCCGGGGAGTTCCTGGCGCACATGGACCGGGGGCGGGAGTTCATCGGGCAGTACATCCCGCTCGCGGACAACGTCACGGACCTGGAGTCGAGCCGCTCGTTCCTGCAGTCGTACGCGGAGAAGGCCGCGGCCGACACCGGGCGGATCCACGGCATCTGGGCGGACGGCAAGCTGGTCGGCGGAGTGCTCTTCCGGACGATGGACGTCGAGCACGGCACCGCCGAGGCGGGCTGCTGGCTGGAGCCGTCGGCCGTGGGCAAGGGGCTGGTGACCAGGGCCGCGCGCGTGATCATCAATTGGGCCGTCGAGGAGCGGGGCGTCCATCGGGTGGAGTGGCGGGTCTCGGCGGCGAACGAGGGCAGCATCGCCGTGGCCCGGCGGCTCGGGATGACGAAGGAGGGGATGCTGCGGGAGAGCTACCCGCACCGGGGCGAGCGGCATGACGTAGAGATCTGGTCCGTGCTCGCGCCCGAGTGGCGAGCGGCCGCGCAGGGAGCGGCCGCGCAGGCGTCTCAGCGCTCCCGCGGTGTCGTCTGACGGGCGCCTGACAGCGTCGTGACAGCGCTCTGAGAGGTCGTCCTTCCACGATCGGATGCCTGCGGAAGGCGAGGGACGGTCATGATCGATGTCGCGGAGCTGGGGGCGGTCCTCGGGGTCTGGGCGCACCCCGACGACGAGGCGTACCTGTCGGGCGGTCTGATGGCGATGGCTCGCGACCACGGATCGCGGGTGGTGTGCGTGACCGCGACCCGCGGCGGCTCCCGCGCCCGAGGCGATCGCGCGGCTGTGCGACGTCATCGGACGGGTTCGCCCGGACACCGTGCTGACCTTCGGCCCGGACGGCATCACCGGCCACCTGGACCACCAGACGGTGTCGGCCTGGACCACCGCGGCCTTCGAACTCTCCGCCCCGCCGGGGGCGCGGCTGCTGCACGCCACCGTCGCCGAACGGCGGGCCTCACGCTGGAGCGAGCTGAGCAAGAGCCTGGGCATCTACGCTTCCGGCTACCCGATCACGACACCCGCCCATCGGCTGGCGGTCGACCTGGTGCTGGACACCGAGACGGCGGCACGCAAGGTCCGTGCGCTGACGGCCCAGGAGACCCAGACCGGCGTGCTCATCACCGCCATGGGGATGGACCGGTACACGGCCTGGGTCGGCGACGAGGCGTTCACCGAGTGGTCACGGCGGCCGGCGGCGATCATGATCGGGTGAGGACCCCGCCCGCTGGTGGCGATCAACACCCGCACGAGGCGCTGCCGGCGGGGGCGGAGCCGCGGGCGGTCACGCCGTCCCATCCGGGCCGAGGGGTCACGCACCTGGAAGGCGCGCCGACGGTGCTGTCGATGCCGGCCGACGGCGCCACGGCCACCGTTGCGGAGATCATGGATCACGTGCGGGCGCGGCGGGCGCGGTTCAAGGCGCCGAAGGTGGTGGAGTTCGGGGAACTGCCGAAGACCTCCACCGGGAAGATCCAGAAGTACGTGCGGCGCGAGAGGCCTGGGCGGGCAGAGAACGTCGCATCCACCAGGCCGTCTTCGGGTCCTGCGCTCGTCAGGCCTTGTACTGCGGGTAGCCGTAGCCGACGATCTGGGACGTGGGCCGGATGCGCTCCTCGACCTTGCCGTTGCCGGTGTTGCCTTCGATCGTGGTGACGGTGCCGTCCTGGTTGTCCTTCTTGACCAGGCCCACGTGGTCGATGCTGTCGATGCTCTTGTCGTCCCAGGAGAAGTAGACGACGGCGCCGGGCTTGGCCTGGGTGCCCCAGTGGCCGTTCTTCTCGAACCACTTGGCGTAGGTGATGGTGTAGGCGTCCCAGCCCACGGTGGGCCTGGCGCCGGCCTTCTCGCCGACCCAGGAGACGAACATGGCGCACCAGGGCGCGTTCGCGTAGGCCTGGATGCTGCCGCCGTCGCGGGCCACGGTTTCCTTGGCGCGCTGCGAGGCCATGTACCAGGCGTGGAAGGGTGTCCCGCCGCCGGCCGCGTTCTCGGTCACGCCCACCTGGGACTCCGCGATCTTGATGACGGTGTCGGCCGTGATCTGGGCGGGCTTCTTCGCGGCGGCCTGAACACCTGTCGCGCGGTCGCCCTGGTGGTCGGCGGCGAAGGCGGGCGTTGCGGTGAACAGGGCGCCGGCGGCCACGGTCGCTCCCATGAGGAGGCGCAGGCCGTTGGCGGGCGTGAGGGCATGGGAAAGTACGGTCTTGGTCATGCTGGGGTTTGCTCCTTGCTTCCATGCCGCCTACCGGGTTAGCTGACGGGTTCGGGCGTGGAAGTGCCCTACGGAAGCGGCCCTGCGGGCATTCCGATTCACCCCGGCGAAATTGGGTTCCCGGTTCCGCTCTTTTCGCGGATTCGGCGGCCGCGCTACTCTGCGGGCACGCTGCCGGCGCAGGTAGAACACGGTCTCGGTGATGGGCGCACATCCCCAAGAGGGACCTGGTCGTGCGCCTCAAGCTCTCAAAGGTAAGTAATTCACATAGAGCGGTGCAAATCAGATTCCGGTGATTCAGGGGAGAACTCAACGAAATCCCTTGCTGGGCAAGGGTTTCCGTATCCAATTCTTTACCTGATCCCGGATGCGCCGATGGCGGATTCGGACGGGGGAGCCCTCGCCGGCGGCCACTCCATCGTCTCTATGATTGCGGGTAGTAGTACTGGCGGCTCAGGCGCCAGCGCTGGAGCGCCGACCCTTCCCTCTGAACCACCTCCTACGTCAGTGCGTAGTACTCACTTGAGCGGACGGTCGCGGCCCGAGTCTGTCAGTGCGGCGCGAAGCGCACCACATCTCGGACATTTCGGAGGACGCGGCGGCCCGTCCCGGGGGAGAACGCCGACGCGGAGGTGGCGATGGGCTGGTTGACGGCTCTGGTGGCGGTCGTGGCAGGAGCCCTCAGCGCGCTCCGGCTGGTCTCCGCCAGGGGTTGGAGCCGGTACGCGGCCGGGATCGAGCTGCTCATGGCCATCGGCATGGCCTTGATGAGCCTGCCGGCGACAGCCGGCTCGTTCGGGCAGTCCGGGCTTTGGTGGGCCGCCGCGTTCGCACTCGCCGCGCTGGGGAGCACGGCGGCCGCGACGCGTCACGCCCTCCGTCATGGCTGGCGGCACGGAGTCCACTGGGTCCATCAGGTGCTCGCGAGCAGCGTGATGGTCATCATGGCGCTGATGGCCGCGCCTGCTTCTTCCGCCGGGGCCGCTCTCGCGCTCGGGTTGCCCTCCATGGCCGGAATGCCCGCGATGGACATGGGTTCGCACATGGGGCCGGCGCCGGGAATGGCGGCTCATGCGGCCGGCGCGCATACGTCCGCTCACGCGTCGGCGGGCGCCGGCTCCCTCTGGCCGGGTGCCTTCGCCGCGCTGGCGTTGTACTTCCTGCTGTCCATGGCGGCCTCCATATGGACGTGGCTGCGGGGCGAGAGGCGATCGATCGCCGGGACGGGCGGGAAAATCGGCCGGCCCGGCCGCGTGATCCACCGCCTGCTCATCATGCTGGACGGTGTCGTCGACCTGCTGGTGTACATGACCGCGTCCTTCTGGGCGAGGGCTCAGTCCCCCGGCCGGGCGGCGGCTCCGCTGAGCGCCGGAACCCACCGCCGCAGGCCGGGGGCGGACGCCTCGGCGGACGCCGCGTTCACCGCGCATCTCGCGATGGCGTCGAGCATGTCGGTCATGCTGTGGACGATGGCCCCCTGATCACGGCGGGCCCGCGTGGAGATCGGGCTCACCTCGGCCATCGGAACGGAAGTCCTGGCGGCACTCCCCCAGCAGGCAGGCGGACGACATCTGCCGTGGAACGCCGAGGGGCCGACCGGCCGGGCACCGGATGATCGTCTCGTACGCCGACGGCTTCGCCGTACAGACTGGAGCTCACCGGAAGCATGATGTCCTTGCCCGGCTACCGGCGGGCCTGACCTTCATGTCCTGCGGCCGACGCCTACGAGGTCTGCTCCGCCGGTTCCAAGCCCGCCAGGAGGTTGAAAGCGCCGGTCAGGAGATTGAGGGCGACCACGCCCACGATCTCCGCCACGATCCGGTCGCTCCAGCCGTGCGCGCGCAGCTCCGCGACGTCCTCATCGGTGATCGAGGAGGGCTCGGCCAGCACGCGCACGGCCAGGGCGATGAGTGCCGCCTCCCTGGCGTCGGTGGACGTGCCCTGCCGGGCCAGCGCGATGTCGGTCTCGCTGAGCCCGGCCGCGCGCCCGGCCTCGGCGTGCGCCTGACGGCAGAGGCCGCATCCGATCCATTCCTGGACGGCGAGCGAGATCTTCTCGCTGAGCGCGCGCGGCAGCTTGACGCGCTTCATGGCGCGCGAGAGGTCCAGGTAGCCCTGCAGCAGCGCGGGCGAGTGGGCCATGGTGGCGACCATGTCGCCCGCGCCGCCCCTCCTGCCGATGATGTCGTTCAGCAACTCCCTGGACTTTTCCGGCGCGTCAGCGGGATCGAGCGGGGTCAGACGTCGCATGTGTCCTCCTCGAGGTCCGTCGATGTACTATACCCCCCTAAGGTATATGGAGGAAGACGATGGAGCGACGACTCGCGGAGCACCTGTCCCGCTGGCTCGGCGGCCGGCCCGCCGCTCCCGGGCTGGACGTCATCGGCACGCCCGGGCGCGGCCGCCCAGGCTGGGACGGCAAGATCCACCCGGCCATCGGAGTCGCGAGCCCCGAGGGCGGCGTGTTGTCGGTCCCGCCCGAGCACGCCGCGGCCGTGGCGGAGCAGTACGCCAAGGACAAGGACCTCGCCTCACTGGGACCACGGATACCCGCCCTGGTCGGCTTTCCCGAGCTCGGCTGGTTCACCGCCGTCTATCGGTGGACCACCCGCCCCGCCCCCTTTCCCGACGCCGGGGTCTGGGTACCCGCCGCTGATCCGGAGGTTCCCGACTGGCTGCGGCCTTTCGGCGGGGACGTCCTGGTCGCCAGGGATCCGGCCACCGGTGAGCACTTGTCCGGGGTGGGGGTCAAACGGCACGACGCCTACGGGCACGAGCTCGCCGTCGTGACCACCCCCCACGCACGCGGCCGCGGCCTGGCACGCCGGCTCATCGCCCAGGCCGCCAGGCGGGTGCGGGACGAAGGCGCGGTCCCCACCTACATGCACATCCCCGAGAACCGCGCCTCCGCCGCGGTCGCCGAGGCAGCGGGTTTCAGCGATCTCGGGTGGCTCGCCTTCGGCGCGGCCGAGGTCCGCTAGCCACGAGCGCCCATCAGCGCAGGTGGGCTCAAGTCCGCCGTGCCGGGTGCTCCGGCGATCAGGGCGAGGCGAGGGCCCGTTGCCGTGGGTCTCGTCGTACGTGATCGACCAGGCTGGACGTGGGCGTTCGCACGAGAAGCGGTGTGCAGGCGCGTGGGCGCGAGCCCGGAAGGCCCGGGGCAGCGGCCAATGCCGATTCATCGTCACCCCAGGCCACCAGGATGCGTGGCAGCGCCTGACCTATGACATGTTGCTCAGTAGCCGGGGAAGACCCGGCGCAGCAGGTGGAGGTCGGCAGCGCCCGCCGCGACCACGCCACTGGGGGTGTGTCGGGGCGCGAGCCGGCCGGCGACCAGCCGCAGCCAGGCCTCGGCGGGCAGGGTGAGCGTGCCGTCGGGCCGTTCCGGAACGTCGAAGTCCACGCTGATCGGCGCCTCGAGGCTCAGCGCGAAGACGGACGCGGGCTCGGTTGTGGTCACCTCGATGACCAGTCGCCGGCCGTCGAGCTCGTCCGCCTTGCCGAGCCAGGCGAGCAGGTCAGGTGCCCCGTGCAGAAGAGCCGCCGTGGCATCCGGGGCCAGCGTGGCGTGCTCGTCGAAGACGACGCGAACGTCCCACGAGTGCAGGGCGAACTCGCTGAGGCGCATCCGCGCTGCACTCGCCACGTCTACCGGCGCGGGCAGGAAACCCAGGTCGATGCGGAGTTTCTCGCGGGTGCCCATGTCCAGCGACTCGTAGAGCGCGGTCAGGTTTTCGTTCGCCTGCAGGAAACCGCCGGCGCGCTCCCGCCGGGTCATGGCGTTCCACCTGTCCCAGACGGCCTGGTTGAAGTCATGGCCGGGGCTCGGCTCGCCGGCGAGAGCGGCCTGGACGACTGCCCGCGCGATCTCCGCGCCGCTGCCCAGGTGACTGAGTACCTGCGAGATGTCCCACTCGGCCGCGCCGGACGGCCGGGCCAGGTCCTCGTCGCTGAACCCGGACACCAGTCCGGCAAGATTGTCGTGCCCGGTACGGAGCACGGCGATGACCGTGTCGGCGCTGCTCATCTACTTCTCCAAGTCGTCGATCAACAGGTGACGGCCCACGCTGGGACGCCCCTGAGTCCGCGGGCGAGCCTAACGCCATTGTCCGCGCCGCTGCCGCTGGAGGAGCCGCCGGTCCGCCGGCCTCCAGGTACCTCTTCACTGTGCGCCGGTTCAGCCGGTCCCCCGGGCTGTGACTGCATCGACGGCGCCAGATCGCTCCGGCTCGGGTCGGTCGCCACCTCGTGCACGCTCAGGCATGTCCGGGCCACTCGGGCGCGCAGTCCCCGAAGAGCAGGTGACCGGCCCGGTGGCCGGCACAGATCGCGGAGGCGGTGATGGTGAAATCATGCCCCCTGGAAGTTCGTCTAGCCCGAGACCGGCATGCGGCCCCCGGGCTTCGTCCGCCGGCGCTCCTGCCGTTTACGCCACCCGTACGGCGTCAAGCCCTGTGGTTTGACCACGGACAGGATCGTGATCAGCAGCAGCACGACGAGGCCGCCGATGGAATGCGGCAGCGTCCCGGGCATGGCGCGGGGATCGGCGCCGGAGGCGGCGTACTCGGCCATGGCGGCCACCGTCCGCGTCTCCGCCAGCAGGACGGCGGTGGCGACGACCGTGAGCAGGAGTTTCGCCAGCACCCAGTAGTGCCGGAACAGGCCCCACGGTGTTCCCAGCGACTGCAGGAGGCCGGTGACCAGCGCCGCCAGGGCGAGCGGGACGATGACGTACGAGACGATCAGGTCCATGGCCAGATGCCCGCCGCGCACGGTCGCGACCTCCTGGCTGGTCACCGCCACGATGTCGAGCGCCGTGTAGGCGGCGACCGCGCCCAGCCAGCCGACCGAGCAGGTGACGTGCGTGATGAGCACGGCCTTGCGGAGGCCGGGTGGCAGCGTCACGCCTCACCCCGCTGATCGGTGAGGCCGATTCCCGCCGGCTTGTGCCGTCCGGGTCCGTGCTCACCGCCGAGACCGGTGATCCGCATCACGGCGAACAGCAGGAGCAGGACGCCGACGACGATCACGGCTGCCTTCACCCAGCGGGGCATACGCGGGGGCGATCCGCGGTCGTGGGTCACACCGGGGTCGTGGGCGGAGGGCGAGTCGGTCATGTCGGTCGTCCTTTCGTGCTGGTTCGTGACAGGTTCGAGCGCCGGCGTGCCGCCACGTGGCGTCGGTGGCATGGGACCAGTCCACACAAGGCGGGCGAGGTGGCGCGTCACCCCGCGAGGAGAACATCCGCGTCCCCATGGCGTGGACACGGTTCATCCGGCAGGGGGACTCCCATCGGCGCGCGCGGCGGTAGCGTGTGGCTCGTGCCCTCGAAGACCAGCGCGTATCGGCTCTTCGCGGCCCGGCCCCTCTGGGGGACGCTGTTCGACGTCGCGCTCACCATCGCCGTGCTCATCGGGTCGCTGACGCTGCTGGCCCACGGACTCGGGCTCCTCCCCCACCGCGGCACAGGACCGCCCCGCACCGGATCCGGCGACATCGATATGCTCGCCCTGGTGCTGGTGGGCTGCTCGGCGCTGCCGCTGCTGGCCTGGCGGCGCTTCCCGCTCGGCGTGTTCGCGGTCACCGCGGCGGCCGGCACGTTGTTCTCGGCCCTCGGCCATCACTCCACGCTGGTGCTCGGCCCTGGCGCCGCGCTCTACCTGCTCACCGCCAGCCGCGCTCGGCACGACCCCTGGACCTGGCGCACCACGGCCGTCGTCGGCGGTCTGGGCCTTGCCCATCTGGGCGCGACCGTGACGGCGGCCCCTGACGCTCCCGGCGTCACCGCGCTGTCCCTCACTCCGCTCGCCTGGGTGGTGGCCTGGTTCGCCGGCGAGCGGACGCGGCTGCGCCGTGAGCAGATCGCCGAGCTGCGGGCCCGCGCCATGCGCGCGGAGCGCGAGGCCGAGCGCGAGCGACTGCTCGCCACCGCCGAGGAACGCGCCCGCATCGCCCGCGACCTGCACGACTCGGCCGGCCACGCCATCAGCGTGATAGCCGTCCGCGCCGGCGCGGCCCGCCTGCGGCACCACCAAGATCCCGGCCGCTCGCTCCAGGCGCTCGAGGCCATCGAGGATCTGGCACGGCAGACCGTCGGGGAGATCGACCAGATCGTCGGCACCCTGCGCACGGAGGGTCCGGGCGACGAGGCGCCGCCCGGACTCGCGTCCCTGGACGGCTTGATCGCGCACCACGAGGCGGCGGGGCTGCGGGTCACGCTGCACCCCTCGGGCCCGCCGCCGGCCCTCGGCGGCCCGGCCGAGCAGGCCGTCTACCGGATCCTGCAGGAGGCGCTCACGAACGCGGCCCGCCACGGCGCCGGCAGCGCCCGCATCGAGCTGACCTACGGCGAGACCGACGTCGGACTCACCGTCACCAACCCCGTGCGCGTCAACGGCGTCCGCCGCCGCACCGGCGGGCATGGGCTGATCGGCATGCGTGAACGCGCGACCCTGCTCGGCGGTAGTCTCGATGTCGAGCGCGCCGGCGACGTCTTCCGCGTACGCGGCCGGATCCCCGACGGAGGCCACCGTCCATGACGCGGGTGCTGATCAGCGACGACGACGACCTGATGCGTGCCGGGCTCACCGAGCTGCTCTCCAACGACCCGACGATCGACATCGTCGGAGAGGCGGCGACCGGGCGGCAGGCGGTCGATCGGGCATGCCGGCTGGCGCCCGATGTCGTGCTCATGGACGTCCGCATGCCCGATCTCGACGGCATCGCGGCCACCCGCGAGCTGTCGCGCGCCGCGCCCGGGGTGCGGGTGCTGATCTTGACCACCTTCGAGCAGGACGACTACATCTTCGGCGCGCTGCGCGCCGGCGCCTCCGGCTTCCTGCTCAAACGCACCCGGCCCGAGGAGCTCATCGCCGCCGTGCACACCATCGCCGCCGGCGACTCGCTGCTGTCGCCGTCGGTCACCCGCCGCGTGGTCGACCGCATGGCCCGCCAGCCCATCCCCGATCTCGCCGACCGGTCCAGGCTGGGTGGGCTGACGCCGCGCGAGCGGGAGGTCCTCGCCCTCATCGCCCGGGGCCTGTCCAACCGTGAGATCGCCGCCGCGCTCGTCGTCGAGGAATCGACGATCAGGACCCACGTCAAGCGGCTCCTCATGAAGCTCGGCCTGCGCGACCGCGTCCAGGCCGTGATCTTCGCGTACGAAAGCGGCCTCAACCAAGCAGCGCCGTGACAGGTTCACGATCGGTCACTCAGGAGGAGCTGAAGATCCATGGCAGAGCGTTCAGATCAGCCACCCGTGTATCCGCTTCCTTCCAGACCGATCCGGATCGCCGCCGCTCAGGCCCAGGCCGTGGCCGGTGACGTCGAAGCCAACGCGGTCACCGCGGCGGCCATGGTCGGACAGGCCGCCCAGGACGGAGCCCGGCTCGTGGTGTTTCCGGAGAAGTTCCTCAGCGGGTACGAACCCGGCCTCATCCGGGCCGATCCCCAACGCCGCGCCGTACAGCCCGGCGACCCGCGGCTCGACCCGATCGCAGAAACCTGCCGCGGAACCGGCACGGTCGCAATCGTCGGCGCTGCCATGCACGACCGGCGTGATCTGTACGTCTCGGCCCTGGTGATCGACGCGAACGGCGACCTCGTCGCACGGTACGACAAGCAGGCGTTGTTCAGGACCGAGCGTGACATCTACCGCGCCGGCACCACCGGCTGCACGCTCGAACTCGACGGATGGCGGCTCGGCCTGGGCATCTGCTACGACGCCGGCTTCCCTGAGCACGCCCGCGCGGCGGCACTGGACGGCTGCCACGCCTATCTGGTCGGCGGCCTGTTCAGCGTCGGAGTCGGCTATCACGAGTCCCGCACCTGGTTCCCGGCCCGCGCCCTGGACAACACCTGCCACACGCTGCTGGCCAACCACATCGGCCGAACGGGGGGCTGGGACGCCTGCGGGGCGAGCGCCATCTGGGGCCCGGACGGGCGCCTGCTCGCCGAAGCCGGCCCCGACGCACCCGCTGTGATCACCGCCGAACTCGATCCGCACATGCTGAAGACCGCCCGCGACGCCGAGCCGCTGCTGAATGATCTATCCGGCATCCACGGCGCCGAGCCCGCGTCTCCTCGCACCCTGCACACCCTGGGCTGAGGTCATCCCCGCCGCCGGTCCAGCAGCGCGGTCGGCGTGGCCGGCCCGCGGTTATGGAGGACATCACCTCTTCCTTCTCCGCGTCCTGCGATCAGTGCGTGTGGTTGCCGTGGGACGGGCTCGCGCTCGGCTCGGCCATCGGCTTGGGCTGCCCGGCCCCGGCCTGGGCGGTGAAGTCCGCCGTGCGGACCTTGCCTGCGTGCTGGAAGTCGAGGAACAGCCGGTAGTCGCCGCCGCTCGGCACCTCGGCGTAGAAGGTGATCTCCGGCCCCGCCGCGGTCTTGCCGTCGCCCGGCTCGCCGTCCGGGTGCACGTGCAGGTACGCCAGGTCACCCGCGCGCAACGCCACCAGGTGACCGTAGGCACCCAGGTACGGCTGGAGATCCGTCACCGGCTCGCCGTCCTTGCTCACGCTCAACGTGAGCTTGCTGGACTGGCCGGGGATCAGGTCACCCGTCAACGTGACCGCGTAGCCGTCCACCTTCGCCGTGCGGCTGATCTCGGACAAGGCCTTGGGCGCGTAGTCACCGGCGACCAGGAGATCCGTGCCCAGCGTCAGGCCGCTGCCTCCGGCCGGGACGAAGTCGGCGAAGGCGCGGTAGGCGCCCGGGTCGTCCAGGGTCAGCTTCACCGACCACACGCCGTCGCCGGCCTCGACCGGGTGCAGGTGCTGGAACGTCGACAGATCCCGCGAGACCACGATGAAGTGCAGCTTCTTGTCGTGCTCGACCTGGTAGTCGGTCACCGGCTTGCCGTCCGGCCCCGTCACGGTGAAGCGGAAATCGGCCGGCTCGCCGGCCTTGATCGTGGTCAAGGGATTGAGGGTGTAACCGTTGTCGGACACTTGGAGCCCCCCAGGGGTATCGCTTTGCGTCGTCTGCTGCGTCGTCTGCTGTGTGGCGCCGCCGTGCGTGTCACCATGGCCGTCGGCCGTGGCCTGCTGGGCGGGGGCCATGGCGCTGTGGTCCTCGGCCGGCGGCGGGGCGGCCGCCGGGCCGACGACCCGCCCCGCGCCCAGGGCGCCGCCGAAGACGACGGCCAGCCCCAGGACGTAAGCGCCGAGCTTGGTGGCGGCGTTCATGACTGATTCGCCACTTCGTATCCGGCCTCCTCGACGGCGGCGACGATCTTCGCCGCGTCGATCGGCTCGTCGCTGTCAACGGTCAGCAGGCCGCCGGCCAGGTCCACCTCCACCGAGGTGATGCCGGCGACCTCGCCGACCTCTTCCTTCACCGAGCTGACGCAGTGGCCGCAGGTCATGCCCTTGACGGTGTAGGTAGCGGTAGCCATGTGAATCAACCCTTTCCAGTGGTGTTCGTCAGGAACGGACAAGCCGTGCGATGGCGTCGGAAGCCTCTTTGACCTTGGCCTGCGCCTCGGGACCGCTTTGGCGGCGGCTTCGGCGACGCAGTGCGCCAGATGTTCCTCGAGCAGGGAGACGGCGACGGACTGCGGTATCCAACCATGCGTCCCCCTTCCGGCATCCTGAACGTACCATACCCCCCTATGGTATTCCAACCCGGGATTCCGGCCCCGCTCTGGATCACACGTGAACCGGCTCACCTCTACGCGGATGTCGTGCCGCGGAGCACTCATCCCCTGCTCATCACTGCTCGCCGGAGCGGCCGAGCCTGGCCGGCCGCCCGGCGGCCGGCCAGGCGGCCTTCGCGCTAGAGCCGCTTGAGGATCGCCTGCATCTGCTCCACCTCGGCCTGCTGAGCGGCCTCGATGGCCTTGGCCAGTTCCTTCGCCTCAGGGTCGGACCCCTGCGACTGCTCGGTGCGCGCCATCTCGATCGCGCCGTCGTGGTGGGCGATCATCAGCTCGGCGAACCGCCGGTCGAACGCGGCCCCCTTGGCGTCCTTCAGCTTCTTCATGTCCTCCTCGGACATCATCCCGGGCATGTCATGACCCATCCCGTGGTCCATGCCCTCGGACGGCATCGGCTTGCCCCACTCGGTGAGCCAGCCCCGCATGGTCTGGATCTCCGGGTCCTGGGCCGCTTTGATCTTCGCCGCCAGCTCCCTGATCTCCTTGTCCGACGCCCGCGTCTCCGCCAGCCCGGCCATCTCGACCGCCTGCTCGTGGTGCGGGATCATCATCTGCGCGAACATCACGTCCGCGTCGTTGAACGCCGCCACAGGCTGAGCGCTCGTCGTCGTGGCAGCCGGCGCGCTGCTGGACATGTCGTGCCCGCCCATGGAGGCGCCGTCCGTGCCGCCGCCGCATGCGGTCAGCAGAACCAGTGCGGCACCCGAGGTGACGACGGCGGCGGAGAAGTCCCTGACATTCCTGAACATCGTGATCTCTCTGGTGATTGAGGTACATGGCCTGGCATCACGGACGACCCTGGAGATCGTCCGCGAATGGATCGGCCTATGTCCGCATCACCGAGAGCCCGGCGAGGGTGGGCGCCAGGCGGCGTGGCGGCGACCTGGCCACTGCGCCCACCCACGGCGTCCCGGCAGCCGCCTCTTCCGGCCACGGCCGCGTTCTGGCCCAGGTCAGCGCGATCAACAGGGACAGGACCAAGGGCAGTACGGCCAGGCACACATCGGTCGGATCCAGCCAGAGCGAGATCCCGGGGCCGAGCATGGGCCCTTCGGCGGGCGAGGCCGGCCCGATGAGCTCGGTGCGGCGCTCCGGCATCTCACCGCCGTGTGTCGTCTTCGCGGGCGGCTCCGCGTGCGCCAGAGCGTACGGGCCGGACACCGCGGTCCGACCATGATGGGCGGCGAGGTGCCCGAGCGTGTGCATGCCCCAGACACCCAGCACGAGCACCACCGGCAACAGCCATCGCGGCAAGCGAAGGGACGACCACCGGGCCGGTCCGCCCATGCGCCCCTCCTTCCACCATGCCTCTAGTACTCAGAATCCGAACGTGCGGCCACACGCCTGCTCACTGCGGCTCATGCTCGACTAGGGCCGATAGTACTGCGCTCAGAGGCAGGGGAGGTCCAAGTCCACCGACACCCCACTTGACATATACCCCCCCGGTGTATGTATGTTCCTGCCCATACCCCCTAGAGGTACTACACGGGGTCGTCTTCATCCCTCTATACCCTACCCCCGTAGGGTTAGCGTCTGGAGAGTTCCATGTCAGCACCATCCCCCCGGCGATGGACCGCCCTGGCCCTGATCGCCACAGCCCAGTTCATCGTCATCATGGACACGTCGATCATCGGCGTGGCCCTCCCCCGCATCCAGGAAGAGCTCGGCTTCTCCCAGGAGAGCTTGTCCTGGGTCTTCAACGCCTACGTGGTCGCCTTCGGCGGGCTGCTTCTCCTCGGCGGCCGGCTGTCCGACCTGTTCGGCGCCCGCCGCCTCTTCGGCGCCGGCTGGCTCATCCTGCTCATCGGCTCGCTGGTGGCGGGCATCGCCCCCGAGGTGTGGGTCGAGCTCACCGGCCGCGCCGTGCAGGGCGTCGGTGCCGCCCTGATCGCCCCGTCGGCCCTCACCCTGCTCATGATGCTGTTCGGCCACGATCCCAAGGAGCTCACCAAGGCCCTCGCCCTGTACGGCGCCGCCGCGCCCGCGGGCGGCACAGCCGGAGTGTTCCTCGGCGGCGTGATCACCGAATACCTGAGCTGGCCGTGGGTCTTCTACATCAACATCCCCATCGCGCTCGTCGCCCTGCTCGCCACCGGCCCGCTGATGCCCGCCGCCCAGGCCCAGCGCGGCTCCGTCGACGTGACCGGCGCGCTCACCGTGACAGCCGGCCTCGGCGCGGCGGTCTACGCCATCGTCCGGGCGCCCGAAGTGGGCTGGGGCTCGGCGCAGACGTGGCTCGCGCTCGCCGCCGCCGTGGTGCTGCTCGGCGCGTTCGTCGCCATCCAGGCCCGCCGCCGCGAGCCGCTGATGCGGCTGTCCATCTTCCGCACGCCGAACCTGGCCGCCGCCAACCTGACCCAGCTGCTGCTCGGCGGCGCGTGGATCCCGATGTGGTTCTTCCTCAACCTCTACCTGCAGCAGGTCCTGGGCTACAGCGCCTTCCCCAGCGGAGCCGCGCTGCTGCCGATGACCGTCCTCATCATGATCGGCATGATCGTCCTCGCGCCGCGGGCCATCAACCGGTTCGGCCCCAAGGCGATGACCGTCACCGGCCTCGCCCTGCTCGCCGCAGGCATGGCATGGCTGTCGCTGATCAGCCCGGACGGCAGCTTCGCCGCCGACGTCCTGCCCGCCAGCCTCGTCGCCGCCCTCGGCATGGCGCTGGCCTTCATCCCCTCGCTCGGCACGGCCATCTCCTCCGCCCGCCCCGAGGAGGGCGGCCTGGCCTCGGGCATCGTCAACACCAGCTACCAGGTCGGCTCCGCGCTCGGCCTGGCCGCCATGACCGCCGTCGCCGCCGCCAACGGCGCCGCCCAGCTCGGGAACCTGCCCGCCCTGACCAGCGGCTTCTCCGCCGCGTTCGTCGGAGCAGCCGGCATCGCCGTCGCCGGCGCCGTGCTGGCCGCCGCGACGCTGCGCAGCCCCAGGGCCGCCCGCGCCGAGCCCGAGCCCGCCACCACGCGTGGCTGACGACGCCGCATGCGAAGGGCACGGTCTGCGGGCCCTTCCAGCCGGTGGACAGCGAGCACCGCGCCCGGCTCCCGCATTCTGGGAGCCGGGCGCACCTGCGCGCCGCTCAACGTGCTGAAGGCAGCACGGGCATCTCCTTGTCCACGCGGAGGCATCGTTGACGCGGTCGTCGCCGCGGGCCCACACCGCGACGGTGCGGAGCACTTCCCCGGTGAACGGCTCTCCGCGCAGCGAACCTCCCCCGGCGCGCACGAGCAGCCGGTGCACGCCGGCCACGGGCGTCGGCACGGTACCTCTCGTTCTCAGTCAATCCCCAGAAAAAGTCAGTACTCTGCCCGCCATGAAGTGGCAGCGTAAGATCACCGGCGCGCTGGCCAGGCACGCGGGCCTTCGGATCGAACGGGTGAACAAGTCCGGCAAACCCGCCGAGAAGCCGAAGAAGCCTACTGACGTGCCGTTCCGGCCACCGGCCGACCCCCAGGTGGATCGCCTGCTCACGGCTCCCGTGTTCGTCCTGTCCCCCGTCCGATCCGGCTCGACGTTGCTGCGGTCGATGCTGAACGCCCACCCGGACCTTCACGCGCCCCATGAGCTGCACGTCCGCCGGTTGGGCGTGGAGTTCGGCACCGGCCTGGCCGAGAAGGCGATGGCCGCGCTCGGGCACGACCGGGCGGATCTGGAGCATCTGCTGTGGGACCGGGTGCTCCACCGCGAGCTGGTGCGCGCCGGCAAACGGTTCATCGTGGACAAGACCCCCGCCAACGCCTTCGCCTACGAGCGGATCGCGGCGTGCTGGCCGGACGCCCGGTACGTGTTCCTGCTGCGGCACCCGGCCTCGATCGCGACCTCGTGGCACGAGGCCAGCCCGGACAAGCGCACCCCGGCCGAGGCGGCGGCCGACGCGCTGCGGTACATGAAGGCGGTGGAGCGTGCCAGGGCGGCTCTGCCCGGCCTGACGGTGCGCTACGAGGACCTGACCGCGGAGCCGGAGAAGACCCTTCGCGGGATCTGCGAGTTCCTCGACCTGCCGTGGGCGCCGGAGATGCTCTCCTACGGCACGCCGGACGTGGTCACCAAGGGCCTCGGCGACTGGAAAGACAAGATCCGCTCCGGGCAGGTGCAGCCGGGACGCGACCTGCCGCGCCCGGAGGAGATCCCCGGCGCGCTCACGGGCATGTGCCGGACGTGGGGGTACCTGCCGTGAAGATCCGCTACATGCTCCTGCACGCCTACGGCATGGGCGGCACCATCCGCACGGTGATCAACCAGGCCGGCGCGATGGCCGAGGCGGGCCACGACGTCGAGATCGTCAGCTTGGTGCGGCGGCGCACCAAGCCGCAGTTCGCCATCGACCCGCGGGTGCGGCTGTCGGCGCTGGTGGACCAGCGTGACGGGGTGGCGTCGGACTCGCTGGCCCGCAAGGTGTGGCGGCGCGCCCGCGGCAAGATCGTGCCGTACGGCGAGTTCGCCGCCGAGTACTTCACCGAGCGGGTGGAGGCGGCGGCGATGGACTACGTGTCGGCGCTGAACGACGGCATCCTGGTCACCACCCGCCCGGCACTGAACCTGATCTCCGCCCGCCGGGCCTCGCGCAAGGTCATCCGGGTGGCCCAGGAGCACATGAACCTGGCCGCTTACCACCCGGCCGTACGCGAGCAGGTCGCCCGTCACTACGGCCGCTTCGACGCGATCGTGGTGCTGACCGAGACCAGCCGGGCCGAATACCGCGCCCTGCTGAGCCCCGGCACGCCGATCGTGCGCATCCCCAACGCCGTGCACATGGAGCACCGCAAGCACTCCGACCAGAGCAACCCGGTCGTGATCGCGGTGGGCCGGCTGGTGCCGCAGAAGGGCTTCGACATGCTGATCCCGGCCTTCGCCGGGGTCGCGGACGCCTACCCGGAGTGGACGCTGCGGATCTTCGGCACCGGGCCGTCCCAGCAGCGCCTGCAGGAGCGGATCGACGAGCACGCAATGGGCGGGCGGATCCGGCTCATGGGCCGCACCGACCGCATCCACGAGGAGCTGGCCAAGGCGTCGATCTACGCCCTCAGCTCCCGGATCGAGGGGCTGCCGATGGCGATGATCGAGGCGATGGGCCACGCCCTGCCCATCGTCGCCTTCGACTGCCCGACCGGCCCGGCGGACGTGCTGACGCCGGGCAGGGACGGCGTGCTGGTGCCGCCGCGCGACGTCGACGAGCTGGGCGAGGCCCTCGGGCGCCTCATGGGCGACCCGGAGCTGCGCCGGCGCCTGGGCGCCGGCGCAGCCGAGACGGCCCACGACTACACGCCCGAGGTCGTGATGCCGCTGTGGGAGGAGTTATTCGCCACGCTGGGAGCCGGCCGCCCGATCCCTGCGGATTTCGGCACTACGACGAGGTGAAGCCCGTGATGATCGGCGCCAGAGCCTCGGGACCGCGGAACGGGATCATGTGCGGCATTCCCGGCACGACGACCAGCCTGGCGCCCGGCGTCAGGCTGGTGACCTGCTCCGCCCAGTCCTGCGGGACCATCCGGTCGTGCTCTCCCCTGACCACGAGCGTGGGCACGGAGACGTGCGGCAGTTTGTCCTCCACCCGGTCGCGCATCGCGACCTGGAAGGTGGCCACGACCCGCCGCAGCCCCGCGTCCCGGTAGTCGGCGACGTTGAGCGGGGTCATGCGCGGGTCCTCCCGTACGGAGTTGCGCATCCACCTGCCGATCATCCGCGACCAGGATCGCGCCCGCGGATCGACCGTCGGCCCCACCAGGACGAGCGAACGCACCCGCCGGGGGTGACGCACCGCCACGTCGACGGCGAGCTGGCAGCCGAACGAGCAGCCTACCAGGCAGGCGGGCGGCAGCTCGGCGGCGGCCAGCCAGCCGGCCAGGGCGTCGGCGAGAGCGGACAGGTCCAGCGGACGGGGCGGCTTCGTGCTCTTCCCGAACCCCGGCAGGTCGACCGTCCAGGCGGGCACACGCTCCCCCAGCGCCGCGACCAGCGGCCCCAGTTCCCGGCTCGACACGCCGGCCCCGTGCACGCAGACCACCGGCGTCGTCCCGCCGTCCTCCCGCGGCCCGCGCCGCCACCCGGCCAGCGACCAGTCGCCGACCCTGACCGTCCGCCGTTCGAGCGCCGTGTCGAGATCCATCCGTTCCCCCGTGCCCGCAGGAACGCCGCGAACACCGCCACGAAGTCGTCAAATCCCGCCGCCGGGCCGTATGGGCCGGTCAGCACAGGAAAGGAGCCAGGAAGAGCAGGCCAACGGGTGATCGGGAGGCTGTGATGGCTGCGACGCACGGCGTGTTCCGCCGCAAGCCGGTCGAGCAGATCGCGGAGGAGCACGAGGGCGAGCTGTCCCGGTCCCTCGGGCTGTGGCAGCTCACCGCGATCGGCATCGGCGGCATCATCGGCGCCGGCATCTTCGCCCTGGCCGGGGCGGTGGCCAACCAGACGGCGGGCCCGGCGGTGCTCGTGTCGTTCCTGGTCGCCGGGGTGGCCAGCGCGGCGGCGGCCTTCTCGTACGCCGAGTTCGCCGGCATGATCCCGAAGGCCGGGTCGGCCTACACCTACGGCTACGCGGTGCTGGGCGAGATCGTGGGCTGGTTCATCGGGTGGGATCTGCTGCTGGAGTACACGGCGATCGTCGCCGTCGTGGCGATCGGCATCTCCGGATATTTCGGCTTCCTCGTCCAGCAGCTCGGCTTCGGCCTGCCCGCCTGGATGCTGGGCGCGCCGGGCACCGGGGACGGGCGCGTGGTGGACCTGTTCGCGGTCGTGCTGTGCCTGCTGATCGCCTTCCTGCTGAACCTCGGCATCCGGGCGGCGGCCAGGTTCGAGACGTTCGTGGTCGCCGTCAAGGTGGCGGTGGTGCTGCTGGTGATCGCGGTCGGCTTCTTCTACGTCAACACGGCCAACTACACGCCGTTCTTCCCCTTCGGCGTCGGCGGCGCCATCACCGGCGCGGCCACGGTGTTCTTCGCCGTCTTCGGCTACGACGCGATGAGCACCGCCGCCGAGGAGTCCAAGGACGCCCGGCGGCACATGCCCAAGGCCATCGTGTACTCCCTGGTGATCTCGATGATCCTGTACGTGCTGGCGACGCTGGTGCTCACCGGCATGCAGAACTACCGGGACATCGACCCGGAGAGCGGCTTCTCCTCGGCGTTCGCCGCCGTCGGCCTGTCAGGTGTCGCCACGCTGATCGCGGCCGGGGCCATCGTCGGCATCCTGACCGTCATGTTCACGTTCATGCTGGGCGTCACCCGGGTCTGGTTCGCCATGAGCAGGGACGGGCTCCTGCCGCAGTGGTTCGCCCGGCTGCATCCGGTACGGCGGGTGCCGACACGCGTCACCTGGATCGTGGGCGCCGTCTCGGCGTTGATCGCCGGTTTCCTGCCCATCAGGGAGGCGGCCGAGCTGACCAACATCGGGATCCTTCTGGCGTTCGTGGTGGTGTGCGCGGCGGTGATCGTGCTCCGCTACCGGCAGCCCGGCCTGCACCGGGAGTTCCGCACGCCGGGCATGCCCGTGGTGCCGGCCATCGGCGTGGTCTTCTCGCTCTGGCTGATCACCTTCCTGGATCCGCAGACCTGGCTCCGCTTCGTCCTGTGGTTCCTGCTGGGCCTGCTCGTCTACTTCGCCTACAGCCGCCGCCACTCGGCGCTCAACGCATGAGCGGGTTTTACCCGCGCCATACCGTTCGGGGACGCGGCCTGGTGAGGAGGAAAAGGGACTGGACATAACCTGGTTATGGGGCTCGGAGTTCGACCGAGCCGTTGGAGCGATCATGACCATGGCCGCGCCGAACGTTCCGAGCGTTTGCGCACTCCCCGCGGAGCTGAACACCTTCGTGGGCCGACGACACGAGATAGCCGAGATCAAGCGGCTGCTGTCCGAGGGCAGGCTGGTGACGCTGGTCGGAGTCGGCGGCGTCGGCAAGACCCGGCTGGCGCTGCGGGTCGCCTTCGACCTGCGGCGGGCCTTCCGCGACGGGGTGTGGCTGGTCGAGCTGGCGGCGCTGGAGAGCCCCGAGCTGCTTCTCCAGACGGTGACCGAAACCCTGGAGATCCATGACCGTTCCCTCCGGCCTCCGGTGCAGGTGCTCGTCGACCACCTGCGGGACCGGCAGATCCTGCTGATCCTGGACAACTGCGAGCATCTGCTGACCGAGTGCGCCGAAATGGCGGAGGCGCTGATGCGCTCCGTGCCGGACCTGCACATCCTGGCGACCAGCCGGCAGGCGCTCGGCGCCGCGGGCGAGCGGATGATGCCGGTGCCCACGATGTCGGTGCCGGAGACCGACGGCGCGGGCCCCGCCGATGCGCTGCGGCAGTCCGACGCGGTGCGGCTGTTCGTCGAGCGGGCACAGGCCGCTGTCCCCGGCTTCGAGGTCACCGACGCCAACCGGGACAGCGTGACGCGGATCTGCCGGCGGCTGGACGGCATCCCGCTGGCCATCGAGCTGGCGGCGGTGCGGCTGCGGGCGATCTCCGTGCAGCAGCTGCTGACCCGGCTGGACGACCGCTTCCGGCTGCTCACGACGGGGCCGCGGACCGCCCTGCCGCGTCAGCAGACGCTCCGTGCGCTGATCGACTGGAGCTACGCGCTGTGCACCGACGAGGAGCGGCTGTTCTGGAGCCGGCTCTCGGTGTTCTCCGGCGGGCTGGACCTGGAGGCGGCCGAGCATGTCTGCGCCGGCGACGGCATCGCGTCCGAAGAGGTCTTCGACCTGGTGAACGGCCTGGTGGAGAAGTCCGTGCTGGCCCGCGAGGAGCAGCCGCAGGCAGTGCGTTACCGGCTGCTGGAGACCATCCGCCAGTACGGCCGCGACCGGCTGCGCGAGTCGGGCGAGGAGGTGGCGCTGAAGAGACGGCACCGCGACTGGTACCTGGACCTCGCCACCCGCGCCCAGAACGACTGGTACGGTCCCGGCCAGGTGACCTGGTTCGCCCGCCTGCGCGCCGAGCACGGCAACCTCCGCACGGCCATGGACTACTGCCTCACCACGCCGGGCGAGGCGGAGGCCGGGCTGGCCATCGCCACGGCGCTGCGGTTCTACTGGATCGCGGCGGGCGCGCTGCGCGAGGGACGCGGCTGGCTCGACCGGCTGCTGGCCGCCGCCGCGGTGACGACATCCGGGCCGACGCCCGCGCGGGCCAAAGCCTTGTGCGTCAACGCCCGGCTCGCGGTCCTGCAGAGCGACTTCGGGGTCGCAGGGGCGCTGCTGGACGAGTGCCGGGACCTGGGCCGCCGGCTCGGGGACGCGACCGTGCTCGCCGGCGCCGCCTACGTCGCCGGCCTCTCGTCGCTGATCCAGCGCGACCCCGCCGGCGCCGTGGACCAGCTCGGCGAGGCGGCCGAGGGCAACCTCGCGGTGGGCGACGAGATGGGCGTCGTGAACGCGCTGATGTACCTGGCCACCGCGCACTCGCTGCTCGGCCACTCCGACCAGGCCACCGCCCAGTTCAAGGAGTGCCTGGCGATCTGCGAGACCCGCCGCGAGCACTGGTTCAAGTCGTACACGCTGTGGTTGTTCGGGATCGAGATGTGGCGGCAGGGTGACACGGCGCGGGCGATCGAGATGGAGCGCGAGGCCATCCGGCTCAAGCAGCCGTTCGACGACCGTCTGGGCATCGCGCTCTGTGTCGAGGCGCTGGCGTGGATGGCCGCCGACGACGCGCCCGAGCGGACCGCGGTGCTGCTCGGGGCCTCGCGGGAGAGCTGGCGGTCGTTCGGCGGCCCGCTGTTCGGCTACCTTTCCGGCTACCACGACACCGCCGATACGGTGGCGCGGGAGCGCCTGGGTGAAGGGGGCTTCGAGGCCGCCTTCCGCAAGGGGACCGAGCTGGGCTCCGCCGAGACGCTCGCGTACGCGATGGGCCGCGTCACGCCGCCGCCGTCCGCCAAGCGCAAGAGCGAGCCCTCGCCGCTGACCCGGCGCGAATTGGAGATCGCCCGCCTCGTCGCGCAGGGCATGAGCAACAAGGAGATCGCGGCGAAGCTGGTCATCGCGCAGCGCACCGCCGAGGCCCACGTCGAGCACATTCTGTGCAAGCTCGGGTTCAACTCGCGCGCCCAGATCGCCGCCTGGGTCGGCGAGCAGGGCCACTCGCCCCCCGGGAGCTCGTCATGACCGCCGGTCTGCTGACAGGCGGGACCACCTTCGTCGGGCGCCGGCTCGAACTGTCCACGGCCAGGCGGATGTTGTTCACGAGCCGGCTGCTCACCCTGACCGGCCCCGGCGGCGTCGGCAAGACCCGGCTGGCGCAGCGGATCGCCGAGACCGTCCAGAACGCGTTCCCGGACGGCGTGGAGGTCGTCGAGCTGGCCGCCCTGGAGAACGCCGACCTGCTGGAGGCCACGATCGCGGCCTCGCTGGGCCTGCGCGACGCGGCCCCGGACCCCATGAAGGTGATGGTGGACTACCTGTCGGGCAAGCGGATGCTGCTGGTGCTGGACAACTGCGAGCATCTGCGCACGGGCTGCGCCTGCCTCGTGGACCGGCTGCTACGGGCCGCACCCCGGCTGCGGCTCCTGGTGACCAGCAGGCACACCCTCGGCGTGTACGGCGAGCAAGTGCTCGCCGTGCCCTCGCTGTCGGTGCCGGAGCCCGGCCACACCCTGCGGGAGATCGCCCGCCACGATTCCGTCCGCCTGTTCGTGGAGCGCGCGGCCCGCGTCCTGCCCGGCTTCACGCTGACCACGGGCAACATGGCGCACGTGGTGCACGTGGCCCAGCGCCTGGAGGGAATCCCCCTGGCCATCGAGCTGGCCGCGGCGCGGCTGCATACCTCGTCGCTGGAGCAGCTGGCGCGCGAGCTCGACGAGCGGTTCGACGTGCTGGCCGCCGACGCCCCCGACGCCCTGCCGCGCCACCGCACCCTGCGCGCCACCATGGACTGGAGCTTCGGCCTGTGCTCGGCCGGGGAGCGGCGGCTCTGGGCGCGGCTGTCGATGTTCCCCGGCGGGTTCGACCTGGACACCGTCGAGGGCGTGTGCACCGGCGAGGGGATCGCCTCCCCGCAGGTGCTCGACCTGCTGGCCGGGCTGGTGGACAAGTCGGTCCTGGTCGGCGAGCGGCGCGACGGCGCGGTCAGGTACCGCATGCTGGAGAGCCTGCGCGCCTACGGTGGCGAGCGGCTGCCGCCCGCCGACCGGCGGCTTCTGCGTTCCCGCTACGTCCACCACTACCGCGATCTGGTGGAGACCCACCGGATCGACCGGATAGTTCCCGACCAGCTGGAGCGGTACCGGCTGCTGCGGAGGGAGCTGCCCAACGTGCGGGCGGCGCTCCAGGCGTGCCTGGGCGATCCGCGGCTGGCGCTCGTGGGGCTGGGCACCGCGTCGGCCATGTGGTGCTTCTGGATGCTCGTCGGCTCGCTGGCCGAGGGCCGCTACTGGCTGGAGCGCGGGCTGGAGCTGGTGCCGGACCGCGGCCGCGCGCGGGCCACGGCGCTGTGGGTGGACAGCATGCTGGCCCTGCGCCAGGGCGACGTCGAGGCGGCGCTGCCGCGGCTGCAGGAATGCCTCGTCCTCGTGCGTCAAGGCGGGTACGAGCACATCCTGCCGTACGCCATCCGGACCGCGGGCGTGGCCGCGTTCTCCACCGGCGACGCACGGCGCGGCCTGGAGTTGCTGCGTGAGTCCCTGGACCTGCACCGGGCTCTGGACGATGTGGACGGGACGATGTTCAACCTCTATTTCGCCGCGGCGTACGGCTCGATCGAGGATCCCCGCCTGGCCGCCGAGTTCGGCGAGGAGCTGCTGACGCTGTGCGACCGGCACCACGCGCTGGTCACCCGCGCGTACGCGCAGCTGGCCCTCGGCGTGGCGCGGTGGAGCCTGGGCGACTGCTCGCGGGCGGAGGCGCTGGTGACGGAGGCCACCGAGTTCACCGGCCGGATCGAGGACCGGTGGTGCCTCACCCAGTGCCTGGAGGTGCTGGCGTGGGTGGCCGGCGCGCGCGGCGATCAAGAACGGGCGGCCGGGCTGCTGGGCGCCGCGCACGCGTTGTGGCAGGCGGTGGGCGCCGCGCCGGAGCGGTTGTGCTACCACGCGACCTGGCACGAGCACTGCGCCGAGCAGGCCCGCGGCGTTCTGGGCCAGCGGGCGTTCGAGCGCGCGTTCCAGGGCGGGACGCGGCTCGGCCAGGAGCGGGCGGTGAGCTACGCGACCGAGGGCGGGTGAGCTTCCGTGCGCGTGGTCATGGGTGCCGCAGGCGCACCGGGCCGAACAGGCCGGTGCCGCGCTGGCCGGGGAAGACGAAGTGCGTGGGGCTGACCTCGTCGAGGTACGGACCCAGGGTGCCGAGCACGAGGATCTCGACGGTGTTGTCGCCGTCGTCCCATTCGACGTCGAAGACATACGGCGAGCACACCCTGACGCCGCAGGGCCGCCCGTTGACCGTGACCTCCGCCGTGCCCCGCACCCGGCCCAGATCTACGACGCCCGGCCCGGACCGGGCCGCGGCGGTGGTGCGGTAGCGCACGCCGCCGCTGTAGCCGGCCAGCCCCTGCTCCTCCCAGTCCCCGAGCCGCATGCGGCCGGGCCCGCAGGTGAACCGGACGGGTCCGGCGAACGCCGCCCCCGCCTGCGCGCCGGGGACCGTGGCCACGCGTAGCTCCAGGCCCCCGCCGCTCGCGGGGACGACCTCCACCGGGCCGGCCGCGTCCACGTCGACGCCGGTCATCCCGGGCGGCGGGTCCAGGAGGAAGCGCTCGGCCCGCGCGCGGGCGCCGGGGACCGCGAACGTGGCGGGCAGGGCGGTCGGACGCCCGTCGAGCCAGCCGGCCTCGGGCAGCGGGTGCGGGCGTGGGCGCAGGCAGAGGGCGGCGGGGTCGCCGTGCTGGCGTCTGCGTACCCGGGGGCGGGGCGACCAGCCGGGGCCGGAGACGGCCAGGCCGTCGACCAGAACCCAGCCGTCCGACTCGATCCGGATCGTGTTGTCGCCCGGTCGCAGCAGGCAGGACACGTCGTAGCGGCGCACACGCGGGACGTCGGCCTCCGCGTAGGGGTCGAAGCCGCCCTGCCGGCCCGCCTCCGACCCGTTGACCAGCACCCGGCAGAACGCGGTGGAGGCCACCTGGAGCAGCGCATCGCCGTGATCGGGGCGTACGACGGTCTCCAGCGGCGTGCCGGAGATCCATTCGGGGCGGGCGGCGTCGGCCGGGTCGGCCACCAGGCAGACGTAGGCGCGCAGGTCGAGCTCCTCGTCCGGGACGAGCAGCAGCTCCAGCAGGTGCTCGCCGGGCGCGACGGGCGAGCGGGCGACGGCGGCGTACCCCGCGTCGTCCAGTGTCCGCTCCACGCCGTCGAGCCAGAGGGTCTTGGCGGCCCCGGCGCCGATGGCGAGCCGGCCGCCGCCGGGCGGCACGGTGAGCACCGTACGGAAACGGGCCCGCGCGCCCGCCGACACGCGGCCGAATGCGAGGAATTCCGCCGGGACGTGCCCTTTGGGGCCGAGCGTCTCCCGGTGGATCGGATCCTTGCGCAGGCCACGCGAGGCCGACCACACCGAGGGCGTCCACGGGCCGTCGCCTACGCGTTGCTCCCCCCGCGGCCCGAACGTCACGGCCACGGGTTCCCCGTCCGGCGTCCGCAGCGTCCAGCGTTCGACTGTCGCGCCGCCGCCGAAGTCCGACCAGGTGTCGTCCAGCGTGGGAACGAGCTCGACGTCCCATTCGTCCCCGAGTTCGGCCTCCACCGGGTACGCGGGCCGGGGCGGCGCGGGCTCCACCTGCGATCCGTCGAACACCAGCAGCGCGGCCGGCCCGTCGTCGAACGGCACGACCACCTCCACCGCGTCCCCGTCCCGCGTGTGCGGCAGCGCGACGGGCTCGCCGCCGGCGAAGGGCCGGGCCAGCTTCGGGGTGCCTCGCACGCCGCGGACGACGACCCGCGTCTCGCGGGCGTAGCGGGCCGGGTCGAAGTCGATTTCGGCGTCCAGCCAGCCCAGCTCCACGCCGCGTTCCTCCGGCCGTCCGACGGAGATCCTGCTGGCCATGGGAAAGGCCGCCGTCAGGAACACCAGCGTGGTGTCGCCCGCCTCGCGCACCAGGGTGGGCACCGGGGCCTCGACCCGCCGGGGCATCCCGGCCAGCGCCTCGCCCAGGTGGCCGGGGGTCTCCACGTAGCGGACCCGGCCGCGCAGGGCGTCCGGGACCGCGCCGACGGCGACGAGCAGGCCGCCGGCCGCCGCGAACTCGCCCAGCCTGGCGGCGACGTCGTCGTCGAGGACCGTCACGGCGGGCAGGATGATCGCCCGGTACGCCTCGTCGGACACCGTCAGCCGTCCGCCGGCGACGGCCGCGCGCCGCACCGAGTCCTCGTCGATCACGTCGGCGTCCAGGCGGAGCCGGTCGAGAACGCCGGGCTTGGCGGCGAACCACGCCATGTCACCGACGATCTCCCGGTACACCTCCTGCGCCCGCAAGGCCCGCCTTCCGGCCTCACCGGCCACCTGCGATCCGGCCCCGCCGGCCGGGGACGCCGCCTCGTCCAGCACGTCCCCGCCCGCCCCGGCCCTCTCGCCCCGGGGCACCTCCGGCCCGGCCCTCTCACCATGAGGCACCTCCGGCCCGGAGCACTCCGGCCGGACGCCGGACGGCAGTGCCGTGCCCGATGCCGCGGCGCCCGAAGCGGCCACGTCTGGAAGCGGGCCGGAAGGGACCGGGTGGGACGGCGCCGCATCGACCCGCGCCACGGACGCGGGCAGATCGGATACGGCCCGGCCAGGAGTCCCGTCCAGCGCGGTGCCCGCCTGGGCGGTGGCGGTGGGCAGGAGGACCGCGACGTCGCAGGCGTGGCGCCCCAGGGACAGGGCGGCGCACAGGCGGGTCACGGCGTCGGCGAAGACGCGGTGGTGGCGCCAGTACGGCTGCCGCCAGTCGGTGGACGGCGGCGCCCACTCCCACCAGCCGCGCTTGGTCGTGTAGTAGACCGCGTGCGGGTTGTACAGCGTCGCCCCGGCCCGCAGCCAAGGCAGAAGCCAGTCGAAAGTCTCCTCCAGCGTGCCGCCCCAGCCGCTGGAGTGGAACGCCTCGATCCAGGTGCGCGGCCGCCCGTACAGGTGGGCCAGGGAGGAGTGCAGGCGGGCGTCGCCGTGGTGGTCGGAGCCGGGCGCGCCGAACCAGCGGTGCGTACGCGCGTAGTCGGCGTACAGCCGCACCCCGTCGACCGGATGCCCGGCCCGCGCCGGGTCCTGCTGGTCGCAGCCGCCCAGCAGCCCGTGCCGCGCGTGCCATTCGGCCAGCGGCCGGAAGAACGCCTCCTCGGCCAGCTCCGCCCTGGTCCGCTGGTAGGCCTGCCAGTCCGGCTCGGCCGCCGAGAACTCCGCGCCCCGCCTGGTGCGGTACTCCTGAGCGAAGCGGGAAGACCAGGTGGGCAGCGTCGGCAGCTCGTCCTGGAACGACCCGGCGATCACCCGGCCGAACCAGTGCCCGGCCCGCCGCTCGAACTCGCCGTGCACCCGGTCCAGCAGCACCGCGCACGCCTCCGGCGACAGGTAGTCGAAGCCGCGGAGCCTGACGGAGCCGTCGGCGGCCAGCCACTGGCCGGCGAACTCCGGACGTTCCTGGACCAGCCGGGCCTGGAGGTCGGCGCCGGAGAAGCCGAGCTGGTCGTAGAACCACAGGTACGCGCCCAGTTCGTACGCGTCCGCGCACACCCCGTCGAGCAGCTCCCACCACGCCTCGGACAGGAAGGGCGGGTCGTCGGCGTCGGCGCCGAACATCGGCCCCGAGGGGGCGAGGTTCAGGATGACGAGGTTGCGCACTCCCCCGGCCACCAGCCGCTCGAGCTGCCAGCGCAGCCGGTCGCGGCGCAGCGGCTCGCCGCTCCACCACCAGATGGCCGCCGGGGAGTACGCCCGGGGCGGCTCGCCGCGGAACACGTCGAAGACGTTCATCCCTTGAGCCCGCTGGAAAAGCCCTTGATCACATAGCGCTGCAGCGCCAGGAACACCGCCACGATCGGCAGCGCGCCGAGCACCAGCCCGGCGAAGACGAGGCCGTGCTGCGAGACGTACTGGCCGACGTAGGCGAAGATGCTCACCGGGACCGTCTCGTAGCCGGAGCCGCCCAGGTAGACCAGCGGGGTGAAGAAGTCGTTCCAGATGAAGACGGCGTTGAGGATCAGCACGGTGCCGGTGATGGGCCGCAGCAGCGGGAAGACCACGCGGGTGAACGCCGTCAGGTGCGAGGCGCCGTCGATCTGGGCGGCGCCGGCGTACTCGCGGGGCAGCGCCCGGATGAATCCCGTGTAGAGGAAGACGGTGAACGGCAGCTGGATGCCGGTGTAGAAGAGGATCATCCCGGCGTGCGTGCCGATCAGCCCCAGATCGCTCACCAGCTCGTACAGAGGGATCATGCCGAGCTGGAACGGCAGGACGATGCCCAGCAGGAACAGGATGTACAGGCCGTAGCCGAGGCGGGTCCGCACGCGGGCCAGGAAGTAGGCGGCGAAGGAGCCGAGCACGATGAGCGCCACCAGGCTCGCCACGGTGATCACGGTGCTGTTCACCAGAGACGGGCCGAGCGCCGCGGCCGACCAGGCGGTGGTGAAGTTGCCGGACGTGGGCGGGTCCGGCAGTGCCAGCGGTGTCTGGGCGATCTGCGCCGGATCCTTCAGCGACAGGGAGACCAGGATGTAGACGGGGAACAGGAACGCCACCGCCACCGCGATCATGACGACTTCCAGGAGGAAGGTCCTTCTCACGTGCTCACCTCCCGGCCGCGCAGGTAGGAGACCTGGACGAGGGAGACCGCGGCCACGAACAGCGCCAGCACCAGGGCGACCGCGGTGCTGTAGCCGAACTTGCCGAACACGAACGCCTGCTTGTACAGCACCGTGGACAGGGTCTCGGTGGCATAGCCGGGGCCGCCGTTGGTGGCGGCGAAGACCTGGTCGAACAGCTTGAGGCCGCCGATCGTGGACAGCATCAGGTTGATCGTCACGGCGGGGGCCAGCAGCGGCCAGGTCACGTAGCGGAAACGCTGGAAGGTGCCCGCCCCGTCGATCATGGCCGCCTCGTGCAGCTCGCGAGGCACGCCCTCCAGCCCGGCCAGGAAGATGACCATGGAGTACCCGGCGTACTGCCACACCACCATGCCGGCGATGGACCACAGCGCCACCGACGGGTCGCCGAGCCAGTCGACGCGCAGGCCGAGCAGCCCGTTCAGGCCCGCGGACGGGTCGGGGTTGTAGATGTACTTCCACAGGAACGCCACCATGACCGGGCTGACCACGACCGGCGCGAAGAAGATCACGCGGAGCAGGGCGCGGCTCTTCAGCCTGGCGTGCACGCCGAGGGCCAGCAGCAGCCCGACGCCGTTCTGGACGACCACGATGGCCAGGGTCAGCAGCAACGTGTTGCCGATCGAGCCCATGGCCTGCTCGTCGCCCAGCAGCGTGCGGAAGTTGGCCAGGCCGACGAAGGACATGTCCCGGCCGATCCCGCTCCAGTCGGTGAACGCGTACACCACGCCGCTGACCGCCGGATAGAGCACGACCAGCGCGTACACCACGAGAGCGGGCGCGGCGAACAGCCAGGGCGGGGTTTCGGCGCTGAAGCGCCCCCCGAATCGACGGCGCCGCGCGACGCCGGCCCGGCGCGCCCGCCGAGCGGTCATCGAGGTCACTTCCGGTACGCCTCGTCCATCTTCTTCAGCGCCTCGTCGATCGTCGCATCACCGGCCAGCAGCTCCTGGATCACCGCGAAGTGCACGGGCTGCACCTCGGCGTTGGGCCAGCGCTGGTCCATGAACGGCACCGCCCGGTCCTTGGTGAACGGCAGGAACGACTCCACGGCCGGGTCGATGGCCGAGGAGGCGTCCTGGGTGAGCGGGATGGCGGCGATCTCCTTGGCCCAGGCGTTGATGTTCTCCTGCTTGCCGAGGAAGTCGATGAACGCCTTGGCCTCCTCGGCGTTCTTGCCCTTGGCGCCGGCGCCGAGCCCGACGACCACCCCGGCCGGGATCCACACGGAGCTCGCGTCGTCGGCGCCCGGCACGGGGAACATCGACAGGTCGTCGGGCGAGGAGGCGGCCTTGCGGAAGTCCGGCAGGACGGCCGAGACCTGGATCGCCATGGCGGCCTTGCCGGTGGCCACCATGGAGGTCTGCTGCTCGAAGGTGGTGCCGTTCGGCTTGTCGTTGAAGAAGCCGCGTTTCTGCAGCTCCAGGTACATCTCCATGGCCTGGCGCCAGCCCGACTGGGCGAAGCTCGCCTGCCCGGCCAGCTGCTTGTCGTCGAAGGACGGGTCCTTGGCGTAGACGGTCGAGGGCACCAGCGCGTACGTGATGAGCTGGGTGACCCACGGCGTCTGCGCGCCCAGCGCGATCGGCACCACGCCGGCCTTCTTCAGCTTGTCGCAGAGCGCGAGGAACTCGCTCCAGGTGGCCGGCGGTGACGCGACGCCGGCCTTCTCGAAGACCTTCTTGTTGTAGACGGCTCCGATGACCGACGAGCCGGCCGAGAAGATGTAGGTCTTGCCGTCGAGCTGGAAGGCGGGCTTGAAGCCCGCCGGGATCGTCTTGGTCCACGCCTGCGCCGACAGGTCGGCCAGCAGTCCGGCCCCGGCGATCTGGGACATCGACATCGCGCTGCCGTTGCCCGGGTACACCACATGCAGGTCGGGGGCGTTGCCGGCGCCGAGCTGGGTGCGCAGCGAGGTCTGCACCTGGTCGGTCGGGGCGTAGGAGGCGGCGATGCGCACGGACGGCTTGGCCTGCTGGTAGGCGGCCGCCAGCTTGTCCATCGGCGCCTTCTGGTCGGCCACGCCGACGAACTTGAGCTCGGTCGCGGCGCCGCCGCCGGTCGTCGCAGTGGTATCCGGCCTGGTGGAGCAGCCTGAGTTGACGACAGTGACGGCCGTGGCCGCGGCCAGGCCGCCCATCATCCGCAGAAACCGCCCGCGGCTCACCTTGGCCTCGTGCAGAAGGTCGGTCATGCCGGCGCCCACCTCCGTGAACTGGTTGTTAAGTTAACAGCCAATTTGTTAAAAGTGATATATCTGCGGAGGTTACGAGTCGCTCGAGACCGGTGTCAAGGGATAAGATTCGCAGCCGGCCACAACGGGTGAGAGGGCTTCGGTGGAGTCGCGTAACCACACCCCCAGCAAGTCGGCCCGGTGGCGGGGCATGGTGGAGCACATCGTCCGCCAGGGCTCCGCCTCGGTGACGGAGCTCGCCGAGAGCTTCGGCGTGAGCGTGATGACCGTTCACCGCGACCTCGACGAGCTGGAGCGCCAGGGCATGGTGCGCAAGGTCCGCGGCGGCGCCACCGCCCAGCCCAGCAACGTCTGGGAGAGCAACATCGCCTACCGGCTCCAGGCCCACACCGCCGAGAAGGACGCGATCGCCCGCGTGGTGGCGGGGATGATCGAGCCGGGCAGCTCGGTCATGCTCGACGACTCCACGACGGCGCTGGCCGTGGCCCGCCACCTGAGCGAACTGGCCCCGCTCACCGTGGTGACGAATTTCCTGGAGGCGATCAGGCTGCTCACCGGGCGGCGCGACATCCGCCTCATCGCGCTCGGCGGCGAATACCACGCCACCCACGACTCCTTCCTCGGCCTGGGCTGCGTGGAGGCGGTCGAGGCGGTGAGCACCGACGTGGTCGTGGTCTCCACCTCGGCCATCTCCGATGAGTACGCCTACCACCAGGAACAGGAGATCGTCCTGGTGAAGCGGGCGATGCTGCGCGCGGGCGCCCGCCGCATCCTGGCCGTAGACGGCTCCAAGCTGGCCCGGGTGGCGCTGCACCGGGTCGCGCCGCTCGACGACTTCGACGTCGTCGTGGTCGACTCGGCCGCCCCGGCCGAGCGGCTCCAGCGGCTGCGCGACCGGCACCGCAACGTCCAGGTGGCACAGATGTAACGCTAAAGGACGTTATTTGTAACTAGAGTCTTGTTACACGCTCGCCCGCTTGCTACAAAGTGAGGGCTTTCGCCCCCCAGCTTAGGAAGCAAGCATGGATGGCCCTTCGCGTCGATCCTTCCTCGGCCTCGGCGGCGCCGCGTTCGCCCTGGCCTTCACCACCGGCCTCGCCGATCCCTGGACGGCGCGGGCGAGCGTGCGCGGCGGAGACTACCCCTTCCAGCTCGGCGTGGCCTCGGGTGATCCGCTGCCCGACCGGGTGATCCTCTGGACCCGGCTGGCGCCCAGGCCGCTGGAGCCGCTCGGCGGGCTGCCGTACAACACGATCAAGGTCGACTGGGAGATCGCCGAGGACGAGGCGTTCACCAGGCGCGTCCGGCACGGCTCCACCCGGGCCACCCCCGAGTACGGTCACTCCGTCCACGTGGACGCCAAGGGCCTGCGGCCCGGCCGCGAGTACTTCTACCGTTTCCGCACCGGCGGCGAGATCAGTCCCGTGGGCCGGACGAAGACCGCGCCCGCGCCGCGGAGCAGCCCCGAGGCGCTGCGCCTGGCCTTCGCCTCGTGCGCGTCGTGGCAGGACGGCTACTACAGCGCCTACCGCCACCTGGCCGAGGAGAACCCCGACGTGGTCTTCCACCTCGGCGACTACATCTACGAGTACGGCATCGTGCCGATGGGCGGCCTGCGGAACACGCCCGTGCCCGAGCAGTTCCGCGTGCAGTGCGACACCCTCGACCGCTTCCGCGTCCAGTACGGCCTCTACAAGAGCGACCCCGACCTGCAGGCCGCGCACCACCGGGCGCCGTGGATCGTCACCTGGGACGACCACGAGGTGCTCGACAACTGGGCGGGCCCGCACGGCCCCGGCGGCGAGGTGACCGAGCAGGACTACCTGGTGATCCGCGCCAACGCCTTCCGCGCCTTCTGGGAGAACATGCCCGTACGGGCGCCGGCCGTGCAGGGCCCGGACGCCCGGATCCACCGCAGGTTCACCTTCGGCGACCTGGCCGAGTTCAACGTGCTCGACACCCGGCAGTACCGCGACGACCAGGTCTGCGGCGACGGGCAGCAGGTGGACTGCGCCGCCCGCCTCGACCCCGCCAGGCAGATGCTCGGCGCCGAGCAGGAGTCCTGGTTACTCGACGGCCTGGGCGGCTCGCGCGCCAAGTGGAACGTGCTGGCCCAGCAGGTCGCCATGATCCAGCTCGACTTCGATCAGGGACCCGCGCAGCGCCTCAGCATGGACCTCTGGGACGGCTACAAGGCCGCCAAGGACCGCCTGATCAACGGCATGATCGAGCGCCGGGTGAGCAATCCCGTGGTGCTGACCGGCGACATCCACTACAACCTGGCCGGCGAGCTCAAGGCGAACTTCGACGACCCGGCCTCGCCCACGGTCGGCGTGGAGTTCGTCGGCACGTCCGTCAGCAGCGGCGGCAACGGCAACGCCCAGACGGGGCTGCCGCCGGGCGGCAGCGACCCGGTCAACCCGCACCTCAGGTTCTCCAGCTACCAGCGCGGCTACGTCTCCTGCGAGGTGACCCGCGACCGGTGGCGGGCCGATTTCAAGGTCGTCCCGTACGTGGACCGGCCCGGCGCGCCGGTCTCCACCAGGGCGAGCCTGGTCACCCTCGACGGCGCCCCCGGCCTGCACGCGCTCTAGGAAGGAACGATCATGCGTTACCTCACCGCGGCGCTCGCCCTCGCGCTCTCCCTCGGGGCCTCCTGGGAGCCCAGAGTGACCCCCATCGCGGGCGCCGGCCGCCTGATCGCCCCGCTGGGCGTGGACCCCGCCTGCCCCGCCAAGATCGAAATCGGCATGCGCAGCGAGGAGAGGAAGCCCGCGTACGCCACCATGCGGGTCGAGACCGACCCGCCGCTGACCGCCTCCCGCTCGATGCTGACCAGCTACCTGCCGCCCGGCTACGAGCTCGGGGCGAAGCTGCTGGTCGCCGTCCCGCCCGACGCGAAGGAGGGCACCTACGGGCTGCGCCTGCGCGCCTCCGGCCGGACGCTGGAGGTGCCCGTCGAGGTCATGCCCGTGGACCGGCTGGACAACGGCGGCAACCACGCGCTGCGCCGGCCCGTCACCGCCTCCTCGCAGCACACCAACGCCAACTACCCGCCGTGCAGCGTCGCCGACGGCGACCGGTCCTCCAACGGCTGGGCCGGCGGCAACGGCTGGAACGACGCCACCGGCCGGGCCTGGCCCGACACCGTCGCCGTCGCGCTCGGCGGCCCGCGCCAGGTCTCCCGCGTGGAGCTGTACACGCTGGACACCGAGCGCTACCCCGCCGCGATCTACGGGCTGCGGGACTGGGACGTCCAGGCGCAGGTGGGCGGCCAGTGGCAGACGGTCGCGCAGGTGCGCGGCAACACCGCGGGCAGCGCGCGCTCGGACTTCGCGCCCGTCACCGCGGACGCCGTCCGCGTCGTCGCGCTCGCCTCGAACGGCGCCAACGACTACACCCGGATCATCGAGGTCGAAGTCCGCTGAAGGGAGAGAACCGGTGAGCACGTTCACTCGGATCACACCGCCCCCGACCAAGGTGGGGCTGGTCGCCGGAGGACTGGGGGCGTACTGGCCGCAGTTCCCCGACCTGCTGCCGCAGCTCCAGCGCTCGTCCGCGCGGGTGGCCGAGCGCATGAAGGCGCTGGACTGCGAGGTGGTGGACGTCGGTTTCATCTCCGACGCCCAGGAGGGCGCGGCGGCGGCGGAGAAGCTGCGCGAGGCGGGGTGCGACCTCATCGTCGGGTTCCTCACGACGTACATGACGGCCACGATGCTCGTGCCGATCGCGCAGCGCAGCGGCGCGCCCGTGCTGCTGATCAACCTGCAGCCGACCGAGTCGATGGACCACGCCACGTTCGACACGGGCCAGTGGCTGGCCTACTGCGGCGCCTGCCCGCTGCCGGAGATGGCCAACGCGTTCACCCGCTGCGGCATCCCGTTCCGCTCGGTCTCCGGCTACCTGGAGGACGAGCGGGCGTGGGACCGGATCGGCCGGTGGGTGCGGGCGGCCGCCGTGCGCGCCGCGCTGCGGCGGGGACGGCACGGCCTGATGGGGCACCTGTACCCGGGCATGCTGGACGTGGCCACCGACCTCACCCTGGTCAGCGCGAACTTCGGCGGGCACGTCGAGGTGCTGGAATTCGACGACCTGCGGGTACGCGTGGAGAAGGTCACCGACGGCGAGACCGCCGAGCGCGTCGAGCTGGCCCGCGAGGTGTTCGAGCTCGCGGACTCCGTGAACGACGAGGACCTGGCGTGGGCCGCGCGCGTGTCGGCCGGGCTGGACCGGCTGGTCGACGACTTCCAGCTGGACAGTCTGGCGTACTACCACCGCGGGCTCGACGGCGAGATCCACGAGCGGCTCGGGGCCGGCATGATCCTCGGCGCGTCCCTGCTCACGGCCCGCGGCGTGCCGGCGGCCGGCGAGTACGAGCTGCGCACGTCGCTCGCCATGCTGATCATGGACCGGCTGGGCGGCGGCGGCTCGTTCACGGAGCTGCAGGCGCTCGACTTCGCCCGCGGCCACGTGGAGATGGGCCACGACGGGCCCGCCCACCTGGCCATCAGCTCACGCCGCCCGCTGCTGCGCGGGCTCGGCGTCTACCACGGCAAGCGCGGGTGGGGCGTGTCGGTCGAGTTCGACGTGACGCGGGGGCCGGTCACGGCGTTCGGGCTGCGGCAGGCGCGGGACGGCGGGTACGGGTTCGTGGTGTCGGAGGGCGAGGTGGTGGAGGGTCCGCTGCTGCGGATCGGGAACACGACGTCGCGGGTGGACTTCGGCTGCGACCCGGGTGAGTGGACCGACGCCTGGAGCGCCAGCGGCATCTCCCACCACTGGGCCCTCGGCACCGGCCACCGCCTGGCCGACCTCCGTGCGGTGGCCGACCTCCTGGGCGCGGACCTGACCCACGTCCAGCCCGGCCGCTGAGCCCGCCGGCGGCTCCTCCGCCCGGCGTCGCGGCGCGAAGCGCGCGTTGTCGTCCGGCCTGGTGGCGTGGGCCGGTCGGGTGGCGCGGTCTCGTACGATGATGGCGTGCGCGGTCTTCTTCGCTCCGTGTGGAACGAGCCACGTCCCCCCAGCGTGCCGCGCCGGACGTGGTGGGACTGGGCGCTCGTGGGCGTGCTCGTGCCGCTCGCGGTTGTCGAAGGGGTGCTGCGGCCGGACCTTCCGTGGCGGGCCGTCTCGGTCGCCGTCACCATCGCGCTGGTGCCCACGCTGTTGTGGCGGCGGACCAAGCCGCTGCTGATGGCCTTGATCATGTTCGTCGGCACGAGCCTGGCCCCGCTCCTGATGGGCGGCACCTCCTTGGACGCGTACACGATGGTGTACGTCCTGATACTGATCTACTCGCTGTATCGGTGGGGATCCGGCCGCGAGGCCGTGATCGGATTCCTGATCACGCTGGGCGTGGTGTGCGCCTCGATCGTCTCGGGCCGGCTGATCTCCGGCGACCTGGTGGGCGCGTTCGCCGTGATGTTCTCCTGCCTCACGCTGGGCGTGGCGTTCCGCTACCGGGCGCGGGCCCGGCTGCGCGAGCTCGACCAGGTCAAGCTCCTCCAACGCGAGCAGCTCGCGCGCGACCTGCACGACACCGTCGCCCACCACGTCTCGGCGATGGCGATCCGCGCCCAGGCGGGCCTGGCGGCGTCGGCGACGCAGCCGGACGCCGCGACCGACGCGCTGCGCGTGATCGAGGCCGAGGCGTCGCGCACCCTGGCCGAGATGCGGGCCATGGTGCACCTCCTGCGCAGGAACGAGCCGGCGGAGCTGACACCGGGCAAGCACATCGCCGATCTGAAAGAGCTGGCCGGCCGGGGCCGGGTCGGCCCGGCGGTCGCCGTGGAGATCAGCGGCGACCTCGACGGCGTCCCCCCGTCGGTCGGGGCCGCGATCTACCGCATCGCGCAGGAGTCGGTCACCAACGCCCGGCGGCACGCGCGGCACGCCACCCGCATCGACGTCAGCGTGGCCGCCGACGACACGTCGGTGCGCCTGCGGGTGAGCGACGACGGCGACAGTGTCTCCGGCCGGACGATCGCGACGCCGGGGTATGGTCTCATCGGCATGATCGAACGCGCCGGCCTGCTGGGCGGCACCTGCGAGGCCGGCCCGAATCCCGGCCGGGGATGGACGGTGACGGCCGTGTTACCACGTACCAGGGTGGCGACATGAGCATCAAGGTGATCGTGGCCGACGACCAGGAGATCGCCCGCACCGGGCTGCGGATGATCCTCGACGCCCAGCCTGGTATCGAGGTCGTCGGCGAGGCCGGCGACGGGCGGCGGGCCGTCGAGCTCGCACGGCGGCTGCGGCCCGACGTGTGCCTGTTCGACATCCGCATGCCCGGCCTCGACGGGATCGAGGCCACCCGCCTGCTCGCCGGGCCGGACGTCGCGGACCCGCTGGCCGTGGTCGTCATCACCACGTTCGACCTCGACGAGTACGTCTACGCCGCGCTCCGGGCGGGCGCCAGGGGCTTCCTGCTCAAGGACGCGGGACCCGAGCTGCTCGCCCAGGCCATCCGGGCGGCCGCGGACGGCGACGCGCTCATCGCGCCGAACATCACGGCCCGGCTGCTGGGCGCGTTCGCCGGAGCCGGGCCGGCCGCGCCGCCGGCGCAGCCCATCGAGGCGCTCACCGACCGGGAGGAGCAGATTCTGGCGACGGTGGCGCGGGGGCGCACCAACAGCGAGATCGCCAAGGAGCTGCACATCTCGCTGAGCACGGTCAAGAGCCACGTCGGGAGCCTGATGACCAAGCTCGGCGTCCGCAACCGCGTCGAGATCGCGATGTGGGCGTACGAGACCAACCGGATCAAGAACTGACGCGGGGGCGCCGGCGCCGGCGGATGACCCATTCGGCGACGGCGACGTTGATCGCCCAGCCGGCGCCCAGGAGCAGCTGCCTGGTGAGCTCGCCGGGCGTGCCGCTGACCGCGATCCAGGCGGCCTGGGTCACCGCCTGCGTGCCCGCGCCCATGCCGATCGCGTAGCCGCGGGTCATCCAGGCGCGGTGGCGGGCGATGTCGCGCCGCCGGATCGCGGCGACGCCGAGCACGATGGAGACCACCATGGCCGAGCCGAACCCGAGCCGGAAGACCGTGAGCAGCCCCTGGTCGCCGGCCGGGAGGGCGTAGAACAGGGTCATCCACAGGCCGGACAACCCCACCACGAGGCCGCTCGGGACGAGGACCCGCCCGGCGGCGCGGTGCCAGCCGGGCCTGCGGCGGCGGAACCCGGGCGCGAACTGGAAGGCCCCCAGCACGCTGTACACGGTGACGGACACGATGTGCAGCACCACGGGCAGGGGCATCGCGAAGAACCGCTCGTTCGCCGGTGTGATGTCCGCGCCCGCGGTCAGCTCGGTCAGGCGGACGGCCCCGGCGACCACGGGGATGAAGCCGAGGACGAGCAGCCCGGCGGGGATCAGCCATCCCCGCCTGGTCGTGGCGGTGCGCTGGAGGGTGGTCATGCCTCGATGGTGACGGCCGGGACGGTGCCGGCTCATCGGCACAACGGCCCGCGCGGGACCGTCCTATCGGCCACCGGCGAGGTCGTACTTTCGGCTGTTACCCCGTCCGCGGCCTTTGGTCACACTGACGTTCACCCGACATGAGGAGAACGTGATGAAGGCCTTCGTCTCAAGCTCGTACGGCCCGCCCAGCGCCCTCGAGCTCAAGCACATCGACAAGCCCGAGCCCCGCGACGACGAGGTGCTGGTGCGGGTGCGCGCCACCTCCGTCCAGCCCTACGACTGGCACCTGATGCGCGGCGAGCCGTACGTCGCCCGCCTGATGCCCGGCGGCCTCGGGCTGCGCAAGCCGGGCATCCCGATCCTGGGGGCCGACCTGGCCGGGGAGGTCGAGGCGGTCGGGAAGGCCGTGACCGAGTTCCAGCCGGGCGACGAGGTGTACGCGATGTCCAAGCGGGACGGGTTCGGCGAGTACGCCTGTGTACGGGAGAGCGAGCTGGCGCCGAAGCCGCGGAACCTGTCGTTCGAGGAGGCCGCGGCGGTGCCGATGGCGGCCAACACGGCCCTGCTGGCCGTACGTGACGACGGGCGGCTCAAGCCGGGGCAGAAGGTCCTGGTCAACGGGGCGTCGGGAGGTGTGGGGACGTTCGCCGTGCAGCTCGCCAAGGCGTTCGGCGGCGAGGTCACCGGCGTCTGCAGCCACCGGAACGTGGATCTGGTGCGCTCGCTCGGCGCCGACGAGGTCGTCGACTACACCAAGGAGGACTTCACCCGGCAGGGCCGCCGCTACGACCTGGTGATCGACAACGCGAGCAGCCACGGTGCCTCCGCCTACCGGCGGGTTCTGAAGCCGGGGGGCGTCCACGTGCTGGTCGGCGGGCCGGGCGGCCGGTGGCTGCAGCCGGCCGGGACCATGTTCGCCGCGCTCGCGGCCTCACTGTTCCTGCCGCACAAGGTGACCCGGACGGACGTGGTCGCGTGCAAGGAGAACAAGCGGAACCTGATCACGCTGACCGAGCTCATCGAGGCGGGCGAGATCCATCCGGTGATCGACCGGCAGTACGCGTTCGAGGAGATCCCGGCGGCCGTCAGGTACCAGGAAGAGGGGCGCTCCTCGGGGAAGGTCGTCGTCACCGTGGCGAAGACCACGTAGGACATTTCCGGATTTCCCCAACCTCGATATGGGACAGCATGCAAAGATCTGTAAAGCGGTGATAGCAGACCGTTATGGAGGTCCCCTCATGCCGTTCTTGACCCAGCTCGCCGACGTCGCCCGCCGTACCGGCAGCCCGGTGACCGAAGTGGCCGGCTGGAAGACCCGCGGTCACGGGCCGCAACCCGAGGTGCAGGGCATCGTCTGCCACCACACCGCGGGCCCGGCCGGCGGCGGGGACTACCCGTCGCTCGCGGTGGTGCGCGACGGCCGGCCCGGGCTCGACGGGCCGCTGTCGCACTTCGGCCTCGGCAGGTCGGGCACCATCTACGTCATCGCCGCCGGCCGCTGCTGGCACAACGCGCCCTCGACCTCGCCGCGGCACGACAACTCCAGCTCGATCGGCATCGAAGCCGAGAACGACGGCAGGCAGCCCTGGCCGCAGGCGCAGAAGGACGCCTACGTCCGGCTGTGCGCGGAGCTCTGCCGCGAGTTCGGGCTGCCCGCCTCGCGCGTGAAGGCGCACCGGGAGGTCAACACCTCCAAGCCCGACCCGCACTCCATCGACATGAACGACTTCCGGAAGGCCGTCGAGGCCCTCCTCGAGGGCGGCGAGGAGTCGGAATTATCCTGGACGGAGAAGATCGTGAAGGACCTGCCGGTGATCCGGCCCGGTGACGACAACTACGACGTCAAGACCGTCAGAGGCTGCCTGTTCGCCCGGGGTCACGTGCCTTCCGCCGCGTACACGGGCATCCCGGAAGGGCTGCAGGGCTGGCTGGAGTCCACCCAGTGCGACTCCGGCCTGGTCGAGCTCATCCGCGGGTTCCAGCGGGCCAAGGGCCTCGACGAGGACGGCTCCGTCGGCCCGAAGACCTGGCCGTCGTTGCTGCGCGTGTGAAGGGCCGTGCCCCCGGCGCCCGGGGACACGGCCTGGGGAGACGGCCTGGGCGGCTCAGCGCGTGATCGTGCGGGCCGCCACGAGGTCGCCGTTCTGGAAGCCCTCCACGCGGATCACCCGGGCGGCGCCGATCCCGGGGACGGGGACCGTCACGTTCTCCTGCGACAGGTCCACCGACACCTTCGGCCGGCCGTCCAGGTAGACGTCGGCCCGGTCCAGGAACCGGGTCTGGAGGGCCAGCTCCTCGCCGGCCGCCGCGACCCGCGCGTCCAGGTGGCGCACCGGCTGGGCGGCGAGCAGCTGCCCGGCCCGCTCCAGCAGGTCCGCGTTGTCCTGGAGGACGTCGCGGCGGGTCATGCGGTGGCGGTGGTCCGGCGCCACGCCGAGGTCCTCGACGGGGGTGCCCGCGCGGTCGTGCACACGCAGGGTGCGCCGGATGGACACCCGCATGCCCGCCTCCCCCGGCAGCGGCCGGTACGGGCTGTCGGCCGCCGGTTCCGGCAGCTCCAGGAGCAGCTTGAGCAGCTGGTGGGTCCACACGTTGGCGCCGCCCGCGCCGGTGTTGTCGTCCACGCCCAGCACAGGGCCGATCTTGTGGTCCTGGAAGCCGGCGGCGAAGATGTCGGTCGCCGAGTAGCAGCGCGCGTCGGTGATCAGCACGACCGGGCCGTGGTAGCGCTGGCCGATGGCGTTGGCCCCGTCGGCGGGCGTGATGGGGAAGCCGCCCGAGTAGACGGCGCCGGTCTCCAGCGCCTGCTCCATCGAGGCGCACCACGGCGTGAGATCGATCTGGCCGGTCGGGTCGCCCTTGTGCTGGTGACAGATCCGCACGTTCAGCGGCGTCGTGATGAACTGCGTCGGCTCCGGCGTGATGGCGCGGGGGGTGAGCGTCTGCAGGAGGAACTCGCTGGCGAAGATGTGCCCGCCGCCGTTGCCGCGTACGTCGACGATGAGCCCGTTCTGCGGCAGCAGCCCGATGAGCCGGACGAACTCGGCCACGAACCCGTCGGGGTCGTTGACGTTGAAGGTGAACACGCGGATGTGGCCGTACGTGCCGGCCGCGGTGACCACGCTCCTGGCCCGGAACACCGACGGCATGGACGTCGGCACGTGCGCGCCCGGCGCCGCGGGCTCGGCCGTGAGGTCCGCGACGTCCAGCGCCTCCCTGGTCGTGATCGCCTCCGGGACGAAGAGCAGCTTGACGGCGCGGCCGATCTCGTCCGTGCCGAGGTCGAGGCCCTGGGCCACGGCCGCGGTGCTGAGCCGGTCGGCGTCGACGAAGGGCGGCAGGTTGTCGGCGACGCGCCATCTCTCCCGCAGCTCCTTGGCGATCCCGTCGCCGTTGACGTAGCTGAGCGTCACCCAGTCCTCCTCCGGCGGCACGTGCATGCGCAGCGGCCGGATCGTGAGCGACTGCAGACCGCGCGAGTGCCGCGCCGCCGGGTTGCTTCCCGCGAAGCGCGCCGCGTTCAGCGCCACCACCCGGTCGATCGGGACGCCGTTCCAGTGGGTCACCTCCACGCCCGGGCCGAACCCCGGCGCGGAGAAGCCCTCGACGACCCTGGTCACCACGTAGTGGCGGTCCTCGCCCTCGTAGTACTCCTCGATCTGGTACGGCAGGTACGCGATCTTGCTGGCGTAGGGCTGTGGCAGCAGGTAGTTCGTGTGCAGGTCGCGTACCGAGTGGAAGATCTCCGACAGCTCCGCGTGGAAGCGCCACTCCGGATCCATGCTCGTCTCGGTCTGCCTGCTGAGCCGCAGGCCGAGCAGCCGTAGCCGCTGGACCGGGTTCACCGCGTGCATCGCGACCTTGAGCGGCAGATGCGCGTAGTTCTGCTCGATGAGCAGCAGCGCCTGCTGGACCAGCGTGCGCCTGTCGGCGGGCGTCAGTGTGCCCGCCGTGCGCAGGAAGTCCCGCAGCTCCGCCGATTTCGCCATCGGACCTGATGCCTGGGTCATGCCTCCACCCATCCCTCGGTCGTGGGCGCCCCCGTACCGCGCCGCCCGACCTCCTCGAAGCCGACTCGTTTGCAGCAGGCTGACACGTCCCCCGGGGCGGCGCCCCGGGGAACGCCCTAGGACTTTCCCTAGTGCGGCGGGGCGCCTGCGGCTACGTGCTCACCGGCACGGGCTCCATGTCGCGGGCCCGGATGAGCAGCAGCGAGATCGCCACGCCGGCCGGCCCGGCGGCCGCCGCCACCAGACAGGTGGTGGACAGCGCGCCGGTGAAGGCGCTTCTGGCCGCCTCCAGGTCGGACCCGCTCACCAGGTCGAACCGGCCGCCGGCGACCGCGGCGGCCCGGCCGGGCAGCTCGGCGCCGATCCGCGAGGTGAAGATCGCACCGAACAACGCGACGCCGGTGGCGGTGCCGAGCGGGAAGAAGGTGTTGGACAGGCCGGAGGCCATTCCGGCCCGCTCGCGCGGGACGACGTCGAGCGTGACGCCCAGCAGCGGCGGGAAGGCCAGCGCCCCGCCGACGCCGAGGAGCACGAAGCCGGGGAACGCGACGCTCCAGTCGCTGTCGGGGCCCACCCTGGCCAGCAGCAGGAACGCGACCGTGATCAGCGCGAAGCCGCCGGCCATCAGCCGGGAGGCGGAAATCTTCTGCCCCAGCCGCCCGGCCAGCGGGGCGACGACGAGGATGGGCAGGGTCGGCACCCGGAACAGGCGCACGTCCAGCACCGCGTACGGGCGGCGCGCCTGCACCACGCCGAACAGCCCGAGCAGCACCAGCCCGGCGACCAGCGTGGCCAGCACTCCCGGCGAGCCCCAGCCCTGGTCGGGTCCGGCGATGAGCGCGTAGTTCAGGACGAACAGCATGACGACGGCCAGCGCGGCGCCGAGCGCGTCGATCCGGCCCGCGGGGGCCTGCCTGGCCGGCTCACGCAGCCGCAGCAGCGCCCCGGCCAGCACGAGCACGCCCACGGGCACGTTGATCCAGAAGATCCAGCGCCAGCCGAGCGTGTCCACCAGCAGGCCGCCGGCCAGCGGCCCGAGCCCGGCGGCGGCACCACCGGCGGCGGAGAAGGCGCCGATCGCGCTCTGGCGGGCCCGGCCCGCCGGGTAGGCGCCGGCGATGAGCGCCATCGCGGTGCCCATGACCATCGCGCCGCCCACGCCCTGCGCGATGCGGAAGGCCACCAGGGCTCCGGGGCTCCAGGCCGATCCGCAGGCCGCGGAGGCGGCGGTGAACAGGACCACCCCGGCGGTGAAGATGGCGCGGCGGCCGACGCGGTCGGAGACCGATCCGGAGGTCAGCAGCAGGGCGGCGAACGCGAGCGTGTAGCCGTTGATGGCCCACTGCAGGCCGTCCAGGCGGGCCTGCAGCTCACCCGCGATCTCGGGGAGTGCCACGTTGACGATCGTGATGTCCAGGGTGAGCAGGACCGCGGCCAGGCATACCACGGCCAAAGTCCACCCGGCCTTCGGGCGCTGAGTCATGCGTACAAAGTACACATAAATTAGGCAAACCTAAATAGTGGGTGGGTGCGATGGGGTCAGCGGGCCGCGAGCGCGTCCACGAGGGTCCGGAGCCCGTTGAGGAACGCGGTCTCGTGGCCGAAGGAGCGGACCGCCTCGCGGACGCGGCCGGGGTCGCCGACCGAGGAGGCCAGCAGTTCCATGCGGGCGGCGCGCCGCTCGGGGGCGACGCCGGGCAGGTAGGACAGGTGGCCGAGGACATACCACCACAACTGCGCGTACGCGTCGGTCCCCTGACGGTCGTCCTTCCCCAGTTCGGCGAACTGGTCGAGGGTCCAGACGAACAGGGCGGCGGCGCGCGGCGCGAACAGCTCGCCCTGCCGCAGGATCTCCACCACCCACACGTGCCGGGCGAGGTAGGCGTCCACGGCGGCGAACGCGCCCACGATCCGCTCCTGCGGGGTCCCCCCTTCGGCGGGCAGCGGCGGCAGGCCCTGGGCCACGTCGTCCAGCAGCGCGAGGATGAGCTCCTGTTTGTCCTTGACGTGCCGGTAGATCGCCATGGGGGCCGCGCCCAGCTCGGCGGCGACCCGCCGGATGGTCAGCCCGCCGACGCCCTCGGACTCGGCCACGCGGCGTCCCGCGGCCACGACGATCCTGCGGGTGAGGAACTGGCGACGTCCGCTGGAGCTCGCACGGGTGACCACGCCCTCACTGTAGTGGCCCCTGCCGGGCGGCTCCCGCAGCGCCCTCGTCGGGCCTGATGCGTGCCCGGCGGCTCGGCCGGCCGGTCGTGCTCAAGGCCGCCGGGCCGGTGCACAAGAGCGACGTCGGCGGCGTCCGGCTGAACCTGCGGACCCGGAGCAGGTGCGGCTGATCAGTAGGCGCGCCGGCGGCCCGAATCACTCCGGGCGCGCCCCGCGGCCTCGCCCCTCCGCCGCCGGGCGACCGAGCAGCTTCTCGATGCTGCGCCGCTCGCGTTTGGTGGGACGACCCGCGCCACGAGCCCGAACAGCCACCGTCACGGTCTCCTCGCGCGGAGGAGGCGGAGGGCTCTTGTCGACGTAGCATTCGGCGGCCACGGCGGCGCCGACGCGCTTGGTGATGATCCGGGAGACGACCACGATGCGTTCGCGCCCCTCGTGCCGCAGCCGCACCTCGTCACCGACCCGGACGGCGTGCGCGGGCTTGACCCGCACTCCGTTGACCCGGACGTGCCCGCCCCGGCAGACATCGGACGCGATCGAACGGGTCCTGGTCAGCCGCACAGACCAGATCCAGCTGTCCACCCGGGCGCTCACCTGCTCACCTGCCACCCCGACACTGTACTGAGTGACTCGACACACGTGGTTCGCACAAGCGTAGGGTCTGTGCCTGTGCCTGTGCCTGTGCCGTTAAGGATGATGATCTGCGTGGCATTGAGCCTCGTGCCGGCGGCCTGCGGCAACGAGCCGAGGCCCGCGACCGGGCCGCGGACGACCCCGCAACCGCCCACACCCACGGCTTCCTCCGCTCCCACGACCGCCGCGCCGCCAACGTCCACGCCTCGTGCGGCCAAGGACAAGCGACGCGCCGACGACCTCAACGGCGACGGCCGGGCCGACCTGATCGTCGAGGTGGGCCTGCCCAGTAAGAACCTGCACTACCTCGCCGCCGTCTACGGCTCACCCCGGGGCCTCGACCAGCGGAAGAAGACGATCGTCCCGCCGGACATGTTCTATCCCTGGCTGATCGGCCCGAGTAGCAGAGCCGACCTCGACGGCGACGGCTTCGGGGACATCGTGGGATACGGCCGGCCGAACACCCACGAGGACATGCGCCCGCACATCTTCTGGGGCGGCCCGCGCGGCATCGACGCCACGACGCTTCCGACCCGCATGCCGCTGCCCATGGAGAGCAACGTGGCGGCGAACCGGGCCGCGGCCGGTGACTTCGACGGGGACGGCAACGCCGACGTGGCGGTGTCCAGGCCGCCCGCAGTCGGCCAAGGCGACGCGACCCTGATGATCTTGTACGGCCCGTTCAGCCGCGAGGGAGTTTCGAGCCGCCAGATCGTCCAGGAGTCGCCGACCGGCGACGAGTTCTGGCGGATCACCGTGGACAAGATCAAGGGGCGGCGCGCGACCGGGCTGATCGTGTTCGAGCGCGACGACGGAGAGCAGACCTCCGGCTGGCTGCTCGAAGCCGGGCCCGGCGGGCTGTCCAAGCAGGGGTACAAGCTCACCAAGGGAATGGCGGCCGTGTTCGGCGACTTCGACGGCGACGGCAGCAGGGACGTGGCGGTCGGCGACGACGGCAGCCGCAACGACGAGCCGGGCTACGAGACCGAGGCCCCCTCGGTCTCGAAGACCCTGACCGTCTACTACGGGGACGGCCGTACGAAGACGTTCAAGGGCACCAAAGGCCCGGCGGTCTCCGGCGACTTCAACGGTGACGGCCGCGACGACCTCGCATTCGGCGGGGCGCACCCCCGCTACGATTCGACCCGCATCTCCTGGGGCAGCTCAGCCGGCCTGCGTCCCGGCGACGGGGTCCACGGCCTGACCCAGGCCATGCCACTGGCGGCGGGCGACTATGACGGCGACGGGGACGACGAACTCGCCTTCGCGTCCGTCTCGCCGGCCCACGCGGCCGGCGAGGACAGGTTCGAGATCTTCATGACGGACGGCAGGAGAGTGCTGACCCGTTTCAAGGTGTCGCCTGACTGAGCCTCCGCCCACCGGCCGCGAACCCGGGTACTACGTCCGCGCCAGGCGGCTCTGGGACGCGCGGGGCACCACTGAAAAGTTTCACCGCCAGAAAACCAGCCTGTCATGCCTCGACCAGCACCGATGCCCACGACCGCCGGGCGCGGTCCGAGGTCTGTGTTGACGGGCGGGAAAACGCTTTCCTAGAGTCCGTCCGGCGGCAATGCGGCCTACACCTCACAGTTTCGCTGAGCACGCCGACGTCAACGCAGCCCGGAACATCGCCTCACGCGGTGAGACGGGCTGGGCAGTGAGTCACGCTGCCTGACGCGGACCGGACCGTCGAAGCCATCGACGGCGAGGAGCTGCAAGCTCGGTCCGTTTACGGCCGAGAAGCTGACATACTCGCTGCGGCTGTGCTGGCAGCACAGCTACCCCGCACCGAACCTCTGGGTCAGAATCAATAGATCATTCTCGTACGGCCCGCCCCAGACCGGCTCGGCGTCCGAATCCGGGTGCCAGACGCTGACCCTGCACTCCGAGCAGAGGGATCACGGCAGCGCCGTGACGACAGTCCGCCTCGAGGTGGTCGCCGGGTGGTTCAACAACCAGAACCAGTACCAGCAGGACACTGACTGGGCCGACTACGACAATCCCTACAACTGAGCAGAGGTGCGGCGCGACGGGCGGATCGTTCGCAGATCCGCTCGCCGCGTTCACCCGACAAGACCGAGTCTGTCCAGGATCCTGTTCAGCGGACGCTCGGCGACCCGGTCGCAGATCAGCGCGACGGCCACGGCCCCGATGGCCGTCGACCAGGCCACCGGTCCCAGCGGCGTGGAGCCGAAGAAGTGGCTGACGCCGGGCGTCTGGACGATCGCGGCCAGAGCCGCCGCCGAGCCGAGCGCGCTGGCCAGCACGGTACGGTCCCGTCCCGCAGCCTGCAGCGTCTGCGCCAGCTGGGTGCCGACCAGGGCGACCAGCCCGACCGTACGCGCCCGCGCCGCCGTCCCGGTGTACCGGCTCAGCGTCCAGGCGAGCCCGGCGCCGAACGCCGTGACGACGGCCCGCCGGGCGATGTCGCGGTCGAGCGCCCGGCCCAGCGAGCTCTCGGGACCCTCCTGCAGCAGGTTCGCCGTCTCCTCTGGCGAGGGCGCGCGCAGCGCGATGGCCAGCGCGGGCGCCAGGTCGGTGAGCAGGTTGACCAGCAGCAGCTGCCGGGCCGACAGCGGGGAGGCGCCGCCGGCGACCGCGCCGAGCAGGGTGAAGCCGATCTCGCCCAGATTGCCGCCCACCAGGATGGCCAGCGCCTCGCGAACCGAGGCCCACATGGCGCGGCCCTCGGCCAGAGCCGACACGATGGTCTCCAGCCGGTCGTCGCTCACGACCAGGTCGGCGGCGGCCCGCGCGGCCGGGGTCCCGGTGCCGCCCAGCGCGATGCCGACGTCGGCCAGCCGGATGCCGGCGGCGTCGTTGGCGCCGTCGCCCGTCATCGCGACGACCTTGCCGAGCCGCTGGAACGCCCGCACCACCCGGACCTTCTGCTCCGGCGTGCAGCGGGCCACGACGTCGGCGGACGTCAGCCGCTCGTCCAATCGCGCGTCGTCCAGGTCGTCCAGCTCGGCGCCGGTGAGCACGCGCTGCTCGCCGGCGAGCAGCTCGGCGGCGATGGCCGCCGCCGTGCTGGGGTGGTCGCCGGTGAGCATGACGATCTGCACGCCGGCCTCGCGCAGGCGGCTCACGGCGGGGCTGGCGGCGTGGCGCACCGCGTCGGCCAGGCCGAGCAGCCCGACGAACGTCAGGCCGGTCACGTCGCCGTCGTCGAGCTCTTCCGCCGTCGTCCGGTGCTCGGCCACCGCCAGCACCCGGTGGCCGGAGGCGGCCAGGCGCTCGACGCGTTCCTCGATGCGGCGCTGCTCCTTGTCGTCGAGGGGGTGTTCCGCGCCGTCCACGCGTACGCGGGCGCAGCGCGGCAGCACGGTCTCCGGCGCTCCTTTGACGCTGAGCAGCCGCGACCTGCCGGTGCGGCCGAGAGTGGCGTGGAAGCCCCTGGACGGCTCGAACGGCAGCGCCACCAGCTCGCGCCAGCCGCGCGCCCCCGTACGCCGGGTCACTCCGGCCGCCTCTGCGCCCGCGGCGACGGCCGCGTCGGTCAGGTGACTGTGCTCGCCGTCGCCGTCCTCGCCGGGCGTCGCCCGCAGGCCGGCGGCCAGGACCGCGCCGAGATCGCCGAGCTCCCGCACGGGTGCCTCGCGGCGGGCGTCGCAGACGCGGGCCAGCCGGATCTCGCCGGCGGTGAGCGTGCCGGTCTTGTCGAAGCACAGCACCTCGACCCGGCCGAGCGCCTCGATGGTGCGCGGATCGCGTACGTGTACGCCGTGCGCTGACAGGCGGCGGGTCGCCCCCAGCTGGGCCGCGCTGACCAGGAGCGGAAGCCCTTCGGGCACGGAGGCCACGGCGAGGTTGACGCCCTCGCCGAGCGACTGGCGCAAGGGGCGGCCGCGGACCAGGCCGGCCAGCGTCACGGCCGCCGCCGCGCCGAGCGCGATCGGCGCGGTGGCCCGGGTGATCTCGGCCAGCCGGTCGGCCACGCCGCTGCGCGGGACCCGCTCCCCGGCGGCGGCCATGGCGCGTCCCGCCTCCGTGTCCTCACCCACGGCCACCACCACGGCCCTGGCGGTGCCGGCGGCGATCGAGGTGCTCTCGTACAGCATCGAGCCGCGCTCGGCCACCTCGCGGGCGAACCCCGGCGCGGCGTTCTTGGCCACGGGCAGGGATTCGCCTGTCAGCGCCGACTCGTCGGCCTCCAGCCCCTCCGCCGCCGTGATCCGGCAGTCGGCGGGCACCACCTGACCGGCCGAGAGCACGACCATGTCGCCGGGTACCAGGTCGCGGGCGTCGGTGTCGCGTTCCGTCCCGTCGCGCAGAACCCGGGCGGGGACACGTACGTGGCGGGCCAGGTCGGACAGCGTACGTGCGGCGGCCCGCCGTTGCACGCCGCCGGCCAGCGCCGACAGCCCCATGACGCCCGCCACCAGGACGGCGTCCACAAGCGAGCCGACCGCGGCCGAGCCCGCCGCCCCGGCCGCGAGCACGGGCGTGAACGGGTTGGCCAGCTCCGCCCCCGTCTCGCGCAGCAGCGACGATCGTCTGCCGGCAGTGGCCGGTCTTCGCCGCCGGTCCGCCTCCGCCGCGCTCAAGCCTTCGGGGCCCGTGTCCAGTTCGCGCAGCACCGCCTCGACCGGCATCGCGTGCCACGGGCGCGCGTCCGCCGCAGCGCGGGCGGGAGTGCGCCGGATACGCCAGGCGCGCCAGGCACCGTGACTCATCGACAGGCCGGTCGTCATGTGGACCGCGGTCAAGGCATGGGCGGCCGATCGTGCGGCGGGTGAGACGAGGGCCAGCAGCGCGCCGACTCCCGTACCGGCGCGAGCCAGCCGTACCCCGCCGTCGGCCACCTCGCGCGCCACCGGCACCGCCGCGACCAGCCCCACCACCGGGCCGAGGCCGTCTCCGAGCAGCATGTGGGCACCCCAGGGGACGCTCGGCGACGGCGCGTCGCCTCGCGGCGAGTCGTGCGATGGAACGCCTGCTCCGTGGCCGGAGCGCGCCGCCGTCCGGCCGTCCGCGGACACGGGCGGCACACCGACCCCGCAGTCGGCCTGAGCCAGGGCGTGGCCGTCCGCGGACACCAGCAGGACGCCTGCTCCTTCGGCCTGCAGCCGCCGCACCTGTCCGGCGTCCACGCCCGGACCTACGACCACGCGCAGTCCCGCCGCGCGGGTGGCGGCGACGGCGGCCTCGCCGTCAGGTGAGCGTTGGCGGGTCGTCACGGCGGTCGCCTGCTTGTCACCGTCGCGGGTCAAGGTGAGCTTGGCGCCGCGGGCGCGCAGCCGCCACGGGCCGTCCTGCCGGGCGGCGCGTGGCCGGTCGGGGTCGAAGAGCCGGTAGAGCCAGGTGGCGACCTCCTCGTGGTCGGCTCCGTCCACCGGCGTCACCTCGGCGATCACGCTGCGCGGCGACAGCAGCACCTCCTCGTCGAACACCACCGTGTCGATGCGGTCGAGCCGCCGCAACGCCCTGCGGTCCACGATCACCACGCCCTGGCGCGACAGCATGGTCCCGAGCTCGGCCGCGAACGTCTCTCGCCCCGCGAACGCCGCCTTGGGAGTGCAGATCATCATCGTCTGCAGGCCGCGCCGCGCGTTCATGGTCAGCAGTGCGCCCGCCACCCCGCCGAGGGGCGCCCCTGTGAGTAACTGGTCGGCGTACCGCTCGGCCGGGCCGGGCGGCAGGGCGACCGGACGCTGCCGGGGGATCTCGGACGCGGCGGCCTGCTCCGGTGTCCCGGTCAGGCTCTCCTGGGCCGCCCGCCACGCCTCGTCGGCGGCCCTGCCCTCGCGCACCTGTACCACCCGCTGCGCCAGGTCGACCGCCAGCCCTGTCATACCGGGCGCCAGCCCTTGGACGGCGGCGCTCGCCACGGGCAGCCATGTCTTCAGCGCGGGCAGGGGGATCGCGTCGTCGATCGCCTCGCGCAGCCGGGGCAGGTTGTCGACCAGCGAGAGCAGGCCGGCGGCCTCGGCAGGCAGCGGGGTGCGGCGTACCAGCCACTCCACGCCGGTCGCCACGATGCCGCCCACGTCCGCCGCCAGGACCAGCCCGGGCGGCGGCTCCCCCGGCACCCGCGACTCGCCCTTGGCCTCCGCCTCGTCCAGCGCCCTCATCAGTTCGCCGGTCTCGGCCGGCGGGTCGTCCAGCGCGACGATGGCCCGGCCCAGCGGCACGTTGACGCGCGCCCACAGGACTCCGGGCACCGCCTGCAGCCTGCTCTCGATCTCGGCCTCATGAACCGGGCGGCACAGCAGTTCCAGGTGGATACGACCCGGATACCGCCACGTGGAGCGTCCGCCGAGAGCGCCGACGACGCCCGCCACGCGGCGCAGGGAACGAGTGATGTGTCCGAGCATGCGGGTCCTCGTACCCCGCGTGCGGAGATCAGTCAGCGTCCCCGATGAATTCTCAATGAACGGAACCGTACGTTCTCGATCTTGCCCGATCGACACGGCATCTCCGTGGCCGCCGGGCCGGGCGCACGTCCGGACCGCCCTGCGATCGGCTGCCGTCAGGCCTCGATGCCCTTGCGGAGCAGGGCCCACACGCGGTCGGCGGTCCCGCGCCGTTCGGGGGCCGGGATCTTGGCGATCACACCGGCGAGCATGCCGACGACCAGGACCAGGTCGTCCGCCGTGACGTCCGCGCGGATGCCGCCCGCGCGGCGCGGGTCGGAGAGCGGGCCCGCCAGCAGGCTCGCCACCCGCCGGCGCAGGCCGACGATGCGGGGGTCGGGGTCGAGCGGCGGCGTGCCGACCATGTCGATGAACGCCGTCGAGGCGAGGGTCTGCTCGGTCATGAGGGCCAGCACGTCGGCCAGGGTCGTGTCCGGCTCGGCGACCAGCGCCTCCAGCTCGGCGACGTTCTCCTCGAACACGGCCATGGCGAGGCTGACGCGGTCGGGGAAGTGCCGGTAGAGGCTGCCCTGGCCGACTCCGGCCGCGCGGGCGACCGTGCTCAGCGGCGCGGCGTAGCCGGCGTTCGCGAAGACCTCCCGCGCAGCGGCGATCAGCGCCGCCCGGTTCTCCGCGGCGGCGCTCGGTCCTCTGTTCGGTCGGCGCGAGCCCGGCACAACGGCCATGCTAGCAACCGGACAGAGTTGTCCGGTTGTCTGGCCGTACCACGGCGGGTTCAGGGTGTGCGGACCTGCCGGCCGAGGTCGGCCGCCGTGCCCGCCGCCTCCCGGGCGGCGGCGCGGCGGCCGGGGATGGTCACGACGATGAGCGCCGCCACCAGGGCGATGCCACCGCCGATGACGAAGCCGGCGCGGAAACCGGCCTCCGACGGCAGGGTCACCGGCCCGAGCTTGATCGTCATGTTGGCCAGGACCGCGCCGAGGACCGCGCTGGCGCAGGACGTGCCGATCGCGCGCATCAGGCTGTTGAGACCGTTCGCGGCGGCCGTCTCGGTACGCGGCACGGCTCCCATGATGATCGAGGGCATGGCCGCGTAGGCGAAGCCGATCCCGGCGCTGACCACGCACGAGAAGATCAGGACGCCCCACGCGTACCCCATCAGGAACAGCGCCAGCAGGTAGCCGGAGGCGATGACGAGCGCGCCGAGCAGCAGCGACGCCTTGGGCCCCCTGGCCGCCGACAGGCGTGCGGCCAGAGGCGAGATCGCCATCATGACCAGCCCGGCCGGCGCCATCCAGAGGCCGGCCTCGACCATCGACCGGCCCAGACCGTAGCCGGTGGCCGCGGGCAGTTGCAGCAGTTGCGGGGTGATCAGCGACATCGCGTACATGGCGAAGCCGATGACGATGGAGGCCAGGTTCGTCAGGAGCACCTGGCGGCGCACGCTGGTGCGCAGGTCGATCAGGGGCGCGGGCGTGCGCAGCTCCCACCATCCCCACACGAGCAGGATCGCCGCCGAGGCCGCGAACATGCCCAGCGTGAGACCGCTCGTCCAGCCCCACTCGGCGCCCTTGGAGACCGGCAACAGGAACAACACCAGGCCGGCCGACAGACCGGCCGCCCCGACGAAGTCGAAGCGGCCGGGCGACTTGACCGGGGACTCCGGCACGATCAGCAGGATCAGCACGCTCATCAGCAGGCCGAGCCCGGCCGCCGCCCAGAACAGCGCGTGCCAGCTGACGTACTGGGCGACCAGTGCCGCCGCGGGCAGGCCGAGCGCGCCGCCCACGCCGAGCGAGGAGCTCATCAGGCCGATGGCCGAGCCGAGCCGCTGCGGCGGCAGCACGTCGCGCATGATCGCGATGCCCAGCGGGATCACCCCCATGCCGAGTCCCTGCAGCGTGCGGCCGACGACCATGGGGATCAGCGACTCGGCGGGTGCGCACACGAAGGAGCCGATGGCCAGCAGGAACGCGCTCACCACCATGACGCGGCGCTTGCCGTACAGGTCACCGAGCCGGCCTGAGACGGGCATGGCGACCGCGCCGGCCAGGAGCGTGGCGGTGATGGCCCAGAAGGCGTTGGCTGTGGTGGTGTGCAACAACGCCGGCAGGCTGGCGATCAGCGGGACCATCAGGGTCTGCATCAGCGAGACCGTGATGCCCGCGGCCGCCAGCACGCCGATGATCGCTCCACTGCGCGGCGCGGCGCGCGTTGAACCCATGCGTTCCCCCAAGTCTCGCCTCACTGTGCACCATACATAAGGTATGTATCTTACACATTTCCCGATTGACGGATATCCTGGCCTCCGACGGGAGGCACACGTGCGCAGGGAGATCGCCGACATCGAGCGTGAGCTCATGCTCATCGGCCGGTACAAGGAGCTGGCCATGGCCGCCGCCGAGGAGCGGCGGCTCGAGCGCAGCAGCTACATCCTGCTCCGGCGGCTCGAGACCGAAGGGCCGATGTCGATCGGCCAGCTGGCGCAGGCCTTCAGCCTCGACACCTCCACCGTCAACCGGCAGACCGCCGTCCTGCTCCGCGGCGGTCTGGCCGAGCGCATCCCGGACCCCGAGGGCGGCATGGCACGCAAGCTCCGCATCACCGAAGAAGGCCTGCGGCTGGTGGCGGCGGAGCGTGAGTACCGGCTCAACGGCCTGGCCACGGTCCTGAAGGACTGGACTCCCGAGGAACTGGCCTCCTTCGCCGAAGGCCTGGCCCACTTCAACGCCAGCATCGAACGGTAGCCCGCCGCCGGCTTCCGCCCGCGATTCACCCGCTCCGCCCGTGTCCACCGCACGGTGGGCACATGAGGCGTGCGGGCTGATCATTTAGCCGGGGCTTACGCGCTTCCTCCTATGGTGACGCCCGAGGATTTTTCGGGAGTGCCCATGTCACAGCGGAAGGTCAAGCGCAGGCGCGCCGCACTGCGGCGCGAGGAGGCCAGGCTGCGGGAGCAGCGCAGGCGAGTGGTACGCAGGTTCGTGTACGTCACCGCCGCCCTCGTGGTGGTGGTGGCCGCCGGGACAGCGGTCCTGGTGTTCACCTCCGTCGGAACTCCCCCGGACACGACCGCGCCCGCCGCGAGCGCCTCGCCCCAGCCATCACCACCCACGGCAACACCGGCGGCATCACCGGCGGCATCACCGGCGGCATCGCCGACGGCGTCGCCCTCGGCGGAGAAGTCGGAAAAGCCGGAGAAGTCCGAGAAGCCGGATCGGTGACAGGGACCGGGCCGGAGGTCATCCGGCCCGGGACATGTTCCTCACCGCCTTCTCGTCATGCCCATGCCGACCGTGACCAGGCCGAGGATCGCGATGACCGCACCGACGATCACGTTGGTGGTGATCGTCGCGGCCGTGTCGGCCTCGCCCCTGATCAGCCACGGGGCCAGGATGGTCCACACGCCGAGAAGCGGCGCGGTCCAGGCGATGCCGTACGTGCGGCCGAACGCCGAGCTGAAGCCCAGCGACAGCAGCGCCACGGCTATCCCCGTGACCAGGTTGTTCATGGTGAGCGACCCTATGTTGGTGAATCCCACGATCCACGGCGACAGCGCCAGGAACAGCCCGGCCAGCAGAGTCAGCCCGTCCGCCAGTTGAACTGCCGGATTGGCCGCGGCCACCTCGTACCTCTCCCGCATGCGGATGATGTCGGGATGGCTCTCCATTTGGCGGGTCATTGGGGACATCACCTCCCCCATTGTGATGACGGGACCTTCCCGTCCCTCGGCTCCCTCTACCCGGGCCGGGCACACGCATACCCGCCGGTGACATGCGGTAACGCCTGGCCGTCCCACGCGGCGCCGTCACGCGCCCCGCGGGCCGACGGGCTGCCGCTCGCTCTCGACGTACGACTTCAAGCGCATCAGGTCCTGCCGCAGCCTGCGGGCCGGGTTCGCGCCGAGCAACCGGGCCACGGCGTGCCCCGCGGCGCCCGTCACGGGGTTGTAGGTGAGCCGCACCTGGACGCGGGTCCGGCCGTCGGGCTGCTCCGTCAGGCGCAGCGCGCCGGTGTGGGCGATCAGCTCGCCCTCGGCGGACCGCCATGCGATCTCCCGGCCCTCTTCGCGGCGGGTCTCGGTCGCGTCGAACCGGATCGGCGCCCCGGCGGGCCCGCTGATCAGCCAGTGGGACGTCCGCCCGTCGCCGGAGCGGCGCACCTCGCGCACGTCCGGCATGAACCGGGGGAAGACCGAGTAGTCGCTCACCAGCGCCCAGATGGTCTCCGCGGGCGCGTCGACCGTGATGGCGGCGGTGATGTCGACGGCGCGCCGTCCGGCGTTGACCCCGGTCAGGCGGCGCAGCGGCAGGTTCGTCGCGGCCCGGGCGGCCAGCACCGCGCCGGCGCCGCGGATCGCCCACGCGGCGGGCCGGGGCAGCCCGCCCGACGCGGCCCACAGGGCGGCGGCGCCCGTACCGGCCAGGAACCTGGCGGTCGGCGACCACTGCTCCTGCATCAGCTCCGGCACCGGCTCGCGGCGCCGCCCGCCTCCCCGCAGCCGGAAGCTCTCCTCGGCGGCGCGGTGCGTGACCCAGCCTGCCTCGACGCGCTTGACGCCCGGGATGCGGCGCAGCGCCCGGCGGGTCCGCTCTTCCTCGGCGGCGAGCACGTCACCGGTGAGCGTGACGACGCGGTCCTGGACGTGGACCTCCACCGCGTGCGGGTGGCTGACATGGCGGCCGAGCTCCGCGCGGACGCGTTCGTACAGGATCCGGTCGTCGGCCGACCGGCCGGCCACGCGGTAGCGCACGGCCGCGGCCGAGCCACGGCTGCGGTTGGTCAGGTCCCGGCCGAGGACGCCGAGGCCGTCACGCAGCTCGTGCGTCGCGTGCGACGCCTTGTCACGGCTCCGGGCCCGGCGCGACCGTCCCCGCGCCGGATCGAACAAATAGGCGATGGCGGCCCCCGCGCAGAAGCCGAGCCCGGCCGCGGCGATGCTCCTGGACAGGCGCGGCCGCCGTTCCTCGGCGGTCATCCCGGTATTTCTCGCGCGCATAGCGATTCACTCCCTCGTGCTCACCCCTGGAGCAGTGCGGCTACCCGGCGCCTCCCCCGCCTAACGACCGCCTGCCTGCACCTCCTGCCAGGAAGGCGATGCCGGTCGAGGCGAGCCGGGAGGCGGCTCGGGCGGGCCCCGCGACCCCGTGCGCTCGGCCGGACGTGCGCCTCACGTCATGCGCGTGGGAGCCAGGCCGTGGTGGAAGGCGTACGTCACGGCCTGGGCGCGATCGCGCACGCCCGCCTTGGCGAAGAGGTTGTTGATGTGGCTCTTCACCGTGGCCTCGGAGATGAACAGCTCGGAGGCGATCTCCGCGTTGGACCGGCCCGCGGCGATCAGCCCCAGCACCTCCGCCTCGCGCTGCGTCAGCCCGTCGGGCAGGGCCCTGGCCGCCGGCCGGCCGCCGTCGGCCACCGCTTCGGCCAGGCGGCGCTGCACGTGCGGGGCGAAGTGCGCCTCGCCGCCCGCGACGACGGAGATCGCCCGGGCGAGCGACTCGGCGTCGGTGTCCTTGGTGAGGTATCCCCGCGCGCCGGCCCGCAGCGCCGCGAACACGGACGCGTCGTCGGAGTACGTCGACAGCACCACGACCTCGGCCTCCGGGTGCCGCGCGCGGATCCGCCGCGTCGCCTCCACCCCGTCGAGCCTGGGCATCCGCAGGTCCATGAGCACGACGTCCGGCGCCAGCCGGGCCGTCATCTCGACGGCCTCCAGACCGTCGGAGGCGGCGCCGACCACCTCCACACCGGGCAACAGCCCGAGCAGGAGCATCAGCCCTTCGCGCACGACGGTCTGGTCGTCGGCGACCAGGACCCGCACGGTCATACCGGCACCCGCAGCACCACCGCGAACCCCTTCTCCTCGGCCTTCGCGCTGAGCGAGCCGCCCAGGAGTTCGGCCCGTTCGCGCATCCCGACCAGCCCGTAGCCGTTGCCGGCCGGGGCGGTGCCCGCCCGCTGCCCGCCGTCGTCGCGCACCACCAGTTCGCACCACCGCCCCCGGCGGCGCACGGCGACCGAGACCGACGCGCCCGGCGCGTGCTTGCACACGTTGGTCAGGGCCTCCTGCGCCGTGCGGGCCACCGCGAGGCCGGCCTCGGCGGGCAGCGCCCGGACACCCGTGTCGACCGACAGGGCGCAGCGTGCTCCCGTGGCCGCCTGGAACTCGGCCGCGAACCGTTCGAGCCGTTCGGTCAGCGGCAGGGCGTCCTCGCGCAGGGCGTCGAGGGCCCGGCGTGTCTCCTCCAGGCTCGACCTGGCCAGCCGCACGGCCCGCTCCACCCGGTCGAGCGCCAGCGCGCGGTCGCCGTCCTCCTTCAGCAGCAGCCGCACGCCCTCCAAATGCACGATCTGCGCGGATTGCGTGTGCGCGAGGATGTCGTGGACCTCCCGTGCGAGCCGCGCCCGCTCCGACAGAACCGCCTCGCGCGCCCGCGCCTCGGCGACCTCCGCCGTCTGCCGCCTCGTGACCGACAGGTGCTGCAGCAGGAAGGCGAGCACGGCGCAGTACGCCAGCCCGGCCGCGACCCCCAGGACGGAGCTCGCCTCGAGGCTGATCGCGTACGAGACGAGCAGCCACGCCAGGATGTCGACCGTGGTCAGGAGACCGGCGAGGCGCGTCCGCAACCGGAAGGGCGCGAGGAAGATCACGACGAAGAAGAACGACGTGCCGGAGTACGGGGCGGCCACGTGCATGACCGAGGCACCGGCCAACGAGAGGAGCAGCAGCCACCAGGCCTGGCGGTCCGAGGCCTGCCCGCACAGGGCGATCAGGTAGCCGCCCACCGTCAGCGCGGCGACCGGCAGCGCGAGCAGGGCATCGGCGAGGCTCGGCCGCCAGACGACGAAGGTGACCGGCCCGGCGGCGACGTAGAGCACGAACAAGGTGACCAAGGTGACGCGGACCCTGGGACGCCTGAAGAAGGCCACGCCGTCACGCTAGCCGGGCACGGGTGGCACGTCATCCACCCGTGGGTGGATCCGCCTTCTCGTACCGTGCTCCCATGCGCTCGCGGCCGTCGTTCTCGCACGCTGAGGACCATGACAGCCATCAGCGTCAGCCATCTCGGCAAATCCTTCGGCAAGGTGACCGCCGTCGACGACCTGTCGTTCGACGTGCCGTCCGGCGCGATCACCGCCTTCCTCGGCCCGAACGGCGCCGGCAAGACCACGACCCTGCGCATGATCCTCGGCCTGGTCACGCCCACGGCGGGCAGCGCCACCGTCCACGGCCTGCCTTACCGGCGGCTGGACCGGCCGCTCCAGCGGGTCGGCGCGATCCTGGAGGCCACGGCCTTCCATCCCGGCCTCACCGCCGGGAACCACCTCGAGGCCGTCCGCGTCGCCGCGGGCCTGGACGCCTCACGCGTCGGCCACGTGCTCCGGCAGGTGGAGCTGGAGGCGGTCCAGGGGCGCAGGATCGGCGGGTTCTCGCTGGGCATGCGCCAGCGGCTCGCGCTGGCCACGGCGCTGCTGGGCGCGCCGCCCGTGCTCGTCCTGGACGAGCCGGCCAACGGGCTGGACCCGGACGGCATACGGTGGCTGCGCGGGTTCCTGCGCGCGTACGCGCTGGACGGCAACAGCGTCCTGGTCTCGACGCACATCCTGGCCGAGATCGAGCAGATCGCCGACCACGTGGTCATCATCAGCGGCGGGCGACTGCGGTGGAGCGGCGGCCTGGAGTCCGGGGCCGGCCTGGAGGATCTCTACCTGGAGGCGACCCGATGACCTCCCTCGTCCGCGCCGAGCTGCTCAAGGCGCGCTCCAGCCGTGCCACGGTGACGCTCGTCGTCATCGCGCCCGTGTTCTGCGCCCTGTGGGCCGTGCTCCAGGCGGTCCTGCCGGCTCCCGACGACGCGATCAGGCTGGCCAACGTCCATGCGATGGCTCAGCAGGCGTACGTGCTGGTCCTCGTCCTCGGGATCATGGGGATGGCCGGCGAGTACCGGCATCAGACGATCACCTGGTCCTTCCTGGTCACGCCGGGGAGAGGGGCGGTGGTGGCCGCGAAACTGGCCGCGTACGGGCTGATCGGCCTGGTCGTGGCGGTGCTGTCGGCGATCATGACCGTGGCCGTGGGGGCGTCCGTGCTGGCCGCACTCGGGCGTCCGGCGCTGTCCTCGGAGGTGCCGCTCATCCTGGTGGGCGCGGTGCTGAGCACCACGCTGTACGCGCCGCTGGGCGTCGCGCTGGGCGCGCTGATCAGGAACCAGGTGGGGGCCATCGTGCTGGCCTTCCTGCTGTTCATGTACGGCGACGGCCTGCTGGCGTGGCTGGCGCCCGACGTCTTCCGCTGGCTGCCCACGGGCGCCGCCAGAGCGCTCGGCGGCCTGCGGCCGGACACGGGCGCGCTGCTGCCGGCCTGGGGCGGGGGCCTGCTGTTCGCCGCGTACGTCGCCGCGTTCGTCCTCCTCGCCCGGCTCATCACGCTCCGGCGGGACATCACCTAGCGCGGGCGTCTCCGTGGTGGCCGCCCACGGGCCGGAGAACGCGACGCCGGCGGTGACGAGCGGGGCGGTGGCCCACGATTGACGTCGCCGTTGACCGCGTTTACCGTCCGCTTCACCAACGTCTGACGTGACCGGTCACCTGACAGAGGAGCCGCCACACCATGTCCCGCGTCCTCACCCTCCTGGCCGGGCTCTGCCTGGCGCTCTTACCCGCCGCCCCCGCCCCGGCCGCCGCGCCCGTCACCGTCCCCGTGGGCACCCCGTTCACCGACACCTCCGGCAACCTGCTGCACGCCCACGGCGGCGGAGTGGTCAAGGCCGGCTCGTACTACTACTGGTTCGGGGAGAACCGCAACGCCGACGGCACCTTCCGCTACGTCTCCGCCTACCGCTCGGCCGACCTGCGCACCTGGGAGTTCCGCAACCACGTGCTCACCCAGTCCAGCCACGCCGAGCTGCAGGTCGCCAACATCGAACGGCCGAAGGTGATCTACAACGCGAGCACCGGCCAGTTCGTGATGTGGATGCACAAGGAGAACGGCCGCGACTACGGCGAGGCGCGGGCGGCCGTGGCGGTCTCCAGCACCGTCGACGGCGCCTACACGTACCTGCGCAGCTTCCGGCCGCTCGGGCACATGTCGCGCGACATCACCGCGTTCGTCGACACCGACGGCACGGGCTACATGATCTCGGCCGCCGACCAGAACTACGACCTGCACGTCTACCGGCTCACCGCCGGCTACACCGACGTGGCCGCGCTGGCGCGCATGTGGGACGGCGACCACCGTGAGGCCCCCGCGATGTTCAAGCGCAACGGCGTGTACTTCCTGCTCACCTCCGGCGCCACCGGCTGGCAGCCCAACCAGGCCAAGTACGCCACCGCCACCAGCATCACCGGCACGTGGAGCGCCTGGCAGAACGCCGGGGACTCGCTCACGTACGGCTCCCAGCCGGCGTTCGTGCTGCCGGTCCAGGGCACGTCCGGCACGTCGTACCTGTACATGGGCGACCGGTGGGCCGGCGCCTGGGGCGGCCCGGTCAACGACTCCCGGTACGTGTGGCTGCCGGTGCAGTTCCCGGGCAACACGACGATGAGCCTGACGTACGCGCGGGAGCTCACCATCGACGCCGCGGCCGGTACGATCACCGCGACCGGCTCGGGCTACGACCGGCTCGCGGTGCGGCACTCGGGCAAGTGCGCCGACGTGCGCAACGCCTCCACCGCCAACCTGGCCCCGGTCATCCAGTACACCTGCGGCTCCGGGACCAACCAGCAGTGGCGCATCCAGTCGGTCAGCGGCGGCTACGTGCAGATCGTCACCCGCCACTCCGGCAAGTGCCTGGACGTCGACGGCGTGAGCACCGCCGACGGGGCCGCGCTGCAGGTGTACGGCTGCGGCAATGGCCACAACCAGCAGTGGCAGGTTCAGGACGCGGGCGGCGGCTACGTGCGGCTGGTGGCCAGGCACTCGGGCAAGTGCGCGGACCTGCCGTCGTCGTCGCAGGCCAACGACGTGCAGTTCAAGCAGTACCCGTGCAACGGCGGCCAGAACCAGCAATTCACCCGTACCTCGCAATAGCTCCCGCTATAACCGGAAATTCCCTCGCGGTGAGGCCCGGGCCTTGGCTAGATTCGCTGGCAGTGAGCCAGGCACTCGAGATCGCGTGCGACGAGTCAGGCGCCGAGGGCGAGAAGCTCGTCGGCGGCAACACCGTCGTGTTCGCGCACGCCAGCGTGCTGATGGACCTCGCCACGGCCGAGGCGTGCATACGGGAGTTGCGTGCCCGCGCGCCGTCCCCGGTGACCGAGTACAAAGCCGGCCACATCCTGCGCGAGAAGCACCGGGTCGCGCTGCGCTGGCTCCTGGGCGTGGACGGGCCGGTGCTCGGCCACGTCCACGTCTACCTGACCGACAAGACGTTCCTCGTCGCAGGCAAGGTCATCGGCCTGCTGGGCGGCGAGCCCGTGCCGGGCCTGCGGCTGGATCCGCAGGCCAGGGCCATGGCCGTCGCCCTCTACCGGGAGGGCCCGCGCGCGTTCGGGGCCGGGCGGTGGGCGGCCTTCCTCGACGCGTTCAACTACCTGCTGCGCGCCAAGAACGGCCAGGGCGTCACCGTCGCCGTCGACGACGTGTTCCGGCTGGTCGGCGAGCTGCGCCGGGCGGAGGGCACGGCGGGCGAGATCATGGAGCTGCTGTGGGCGGCCCGGCCGCGGGTCGCCGCCTTCCGCGACCGGCTGCTGGCCGACCCGCAGGCCTTCCCGTCGCTGGACCCGCTCATTCCGGGCATCCTGCACGCCGTCGCCCATTGGGGCCGCGACGGCCGGCCCGTTTCCGTGGTCCACGACCGGCAGACCACGCTGACCGATGAGCGGATCGCCGAGCTGCGCCGGCTCGCCCCCGGGCTGGCCGGGCTGCGGCTCGCCGAGTCGCACCTGGACGCCCGCGTCCAGGTCGCGGACGTGCTGGCCGGCGTGGCCAGAGCGCTCGCCACGGCCGAGTTGAACGGGCGCGGCGACGCGGGGCTCACCGAGCTGCTGCGGCCGTACGTGGCCGCGGACTCGATCTGGGGCGACGACCGGAGCTGGGCCCTGCTGAAGCCCCCAGACGCGGTCATGACCTGGTAAAACACACACCCCCGCCCGAATCACCACAAATCGTGACGTTAGAGTGACGAATTGTGAACGAATCGAAGCGTGTGGAAATAGCCTGGCCCGGCCTCGGGATCACCGTGGCCGCCGAACTCGACCAGCGCAACGCGGCCCTGGCCCAGTGTTTCTGGGACGCGCTGCCGTACCGCAGCCTGCAGGGCCACGCCCTGGTCGCCGGCCATCATCTGTACCACGTCGCACCGGTCCATTCGCTGCTGCACGCGCCCGCGGAGTACCGCGTGGACCGGCGCACCGTCCCCGACGGGACCCTGTTCTGCTCACGACTGCAGCACCTCGGCATCAAGTACGGCGAACTCACCGAGCCGATGACGGCCACGCCCATCGGGCAGGTCGTCGCGGAGGACCTCGACGCCCTGATCGAGGCCGGCCGCGAGGTGTGGCGGTCGGTCTACACCACCAAGGAGCCGGTCATCGCCGAGGTGCGGCGGGCCGGCCAGCCCGGCGGCCACAAGCTGCCCCGGCTGCCCGTCGGCGACCCGGAGCTCAACGACCTGATCGCCGAGGTGCACGCGGAGACCGAGCGCATCTGGCTCGATCCGCCGCGCGAGCTGGTCGACCTGCACGCGGGCCGCATCCCGTCGCGGGCCGGCAGCTACGAGACGGTCCTGACCACGCTGCTGTTCGTCAACGGCGAGACCCGCCCGCTCGGCTACAGCTGCTACGGCGGCCTCGTCCGCGCCGCCATCGACGGCATGCCGCTGCCGTGGCTGCGCCAGATGACCCGCCAGCTCGCCCACACCCCGGCGGAGTTCCTCGGCTACTGCGGCCTGGACACGCTGTGGGGCTTCACCAAGCGGCTCATGGACGACCTGGAGCGCCTCAACAGCCACGTCGACTTCATGTCGGCGATGGCGCACATGGCGCTCTACTGCAACTGCCTGGGCGGGTGGAACCTGCACCTGTTCCCGTGGCAGGCGGGCGACAACCTGCGCCGCGTGGAGGCGATGGCATGAGCTCAACGCGTGTGGCGGTGATCGGCGGCGGCGTGATCGGGCTGTCGATCGCCTTCCATCTCGCGGAGGCCGGGGTCGAGACGACGCTGCTGGAACGCGGCGCGCTCGGCTCCGGCGCCTCCCGCGCAACCGCCGACGTGGTCCGGTCGTACTTCGCCGGCAACCCCGTCAGCTCGGCGCTGGCCGTGCGCAGCCTCGAGGCCTATCACGACTTCCCGGCCAGGCCGGGGACCGACCTGCCGCTGCGGCAGGTCGGTTACCTGGTGCTGTTCACCGAGCCGGAGCAGGTCACGGCCTTCCAGGCCGACCTGCCCGCCCAGCGGGAGGCAGGCGTCGACGTCGGCCTCATCGGCGCGGCGGAGGCCAGGGAGCACAACCCGCTCATCGGCGACCTGCCGCTGCTGGCCGCCGCGTACTCGCCGCAGGCGTACGTCTCCGACACCACCGCCATCGTCCAGGCGTACGCCGAGGCGGCCGCGCGGGCGGGGGCCACGCTCCAGACGGAATGCCCGGTCACCGGGCTGGACACGCGGGCCGGCCGCGTCTTCACCGCCGACGGCGAGATCACCGCCGACGCGATCGTGTGCGCCGCCGGCGCCTGGTCGGCCTCACTGGTGCGCAGCGCGGGAGTGGACATGCCGTTCATCGAGCCGATCGAGCAGGAGCTGCTGGTCACCGACCCGCTGCCGCCCGGCACGCCGGACATCCCGGTCACCCTGCACGCCGCCAGCGGGCTGCTGGTACGGGTGCGCGGCGACCGGCTGCTCATCGGCATGGGGTACCCGGGTCCCGACCGGGAGGCCTGGCGGCGCGGGGTGGCGGCCCAGGTCGCGGTGACGTACCCGAGCCTGGCCGGGCTCGCCCTGCACCCGGCGGTCACCGGGCTGCGCGACGCCAGCCCGGATCGCACCGCCTTCATCGGCCACCACCCTGGACCTCCGGCGTTCCTGTACGCGACCGGCTTCTCCGGCCACGGCCTGTGCAACGCGCCGGCGGCCGGCGAGCTGGTCCGCGATCTCTATCTCGACCAGGACCCCGGCATCGACGTGACCGCGCTGGCGGTCGGCAGACAACGGACGGGATGACCCATGACCGAGCTGATCCGCTTCATCCTCGACCCGGCCACCCGCGACCTGCACGCCGACAACGAGCGGCTGCGCCGGGCCGGGCCGCTCGTGCCCGTGACCACGGAGGGCGTGGACGCCTGGGCCGCCACCCGGTACGCGACGCTGATGACCGTCCTCACCCATCCCGACATGACCAGGGAGATCGAGTACTGGGACCCGGCGGCCCGCGACAGCGCCCCGCCGGGGACCGCGATCACCCGCATCGTCACCGACGTCTCCATGCTCAACGCCGACGGCGAGGAACACCGCCGCCTGCGCGCCCCGCTGGCCGCCGGGTTCGGCCCGCGCCGGGTGGAGCGGCTCCGGCCCAAGATCGCCGCGATCACCGCCGAGCTGCTCGACCGGCTCGCGGACATGCCGCCGGACGAGCCGGTCGACCTGCGGCGGGAGTTCGCCTACCCGCTGCCGCGCGAGGTCATCTCCGAGATGATCGGCATCCCGCGCGGGCACCAGGACCGGCTGCACGAGCTCACCGACGCGGTCGCCCAGGTCAGCAACGACCTCGAGGACGGTCCTGAGGTACGCGAGGCTCTGCACGGGCTGCTCCACCAGATCATCGAGGAGCGCCGGCGGACGCCCGGCGAGGACCTGATCACGGATCTGATCACACTGCGTGAGAAGGACGGCGGGCGGCTGTCGGAGACGGAGCTGTTCGCCACCATCGACCTGCTGTTCATCGCCGGCCACGTCACCACGGTCAACCTCATCACCAACGCCATCGGCGCCCTGCTCAACACGCCGGGGCAGCTCGACCTGCTGCGCTCGGGCCAGTGCCCGTTCACCGCCGCCGTGGAGGAGACGCTGCGCTGGGACTCGCCGATCGCCTACTTCCCGTTCCGGTACGCCGTGCGCGACGTCGAGATCGACGGCGTGCACCTGCGGGCCGGGGAGCCGGTGCTGGCCTGCTTCGCCTCGGCGGGCCGCGACCCCGGCCAGTACGGCGAGGACGCGGACCGCTTCGACATCAGCCGGCCGCCGGCCCCGCACCTGGCGTTCGGGCACGGGCCGCACTTCTGCCTCGGCGCGCCGCTGGCCAGGCTGGAGGCCGAGGTGGCGCTGAGGGCCCTGTTCGAGGCGTTCCCCGGCATCCGGGCCGCCGCCCGGCCGGAGGAACTGCGCCCGCTGGACACGCTGCTGGGCAACAGCACCCGCTCCATGCCCGCCGTCCTCGGGCCCCGGGCCCGCCAGGCCGCCGATCCAGGCGCCCCGGCTCCGTACCAGGCCCGGCGACACTCCCGGAGGTCCGCGCGATAGTCTTGCGCCGTGTCACAGCCCGCCCTGCTCGCCCCCATGCGCCTGGCCACCACGATCCGCCCCTACGACTGGGGATCGGTGACCGCCCTGCCCGAGCTGTTCGGAGCGGAGCCCACCGGGCAGCCGCAGGCCGAGCTCTGGATGGGCGCCCACCCCGGCGCGCCGTCGATCGCCGGCGGCACCCCGCTCGACCGGCTCATCGCCGCCGACCCCGCCGGCACGCTCGGCGAGCGGGCCGTCGCCCGCTTCGGCCCCGCCCTGCCGTACCTGCTCAAGGTCCTGGCCGTGGCGCGGCCGCTGTCGCTGCAGGTCCATCCCAGCACCGAGCAGGCGCGGGCCGGGTTCGCCGACGAGACGGCGCGCGGCATCCCCCTCGACGACTTCGCCCGCACGTACAAGGACGCCTCGCACAAGCCCGAGATGGTGTGCGCGGTCACCCCGTTCCACGGGTTGTGCGGCTTCCGCTCCCCCGCCGCCACCGCCGCCCTCCTCGGCCGCCTCGGCGTGCCGGGCCTGCGGCCCTGGATCGACACGCTGCGCACCGCGGAGCCAGGGGAAGCACTGCGCGTGGTCTTCGCCGAGATGCTCGACGACGCCGCGCGGCCGCTGCGCCAGGAGGCCGAGCGGGCGCTGGCCGGCACGGACGACCCCGGGCTCGCCGTCTACGCGGACATCGCGCGGGCCTGCCCCGGCGACCGGGGCGTGGCCGCCGCGCTCCTGCTCAACCACGTGAACCTGCTCCCCGGCGAGGCCCTTTATCTGGGGGCCGGCGTCCCGCACGCCTACCTCGGCGGCATCGGCGTGGAGATCATGGCCAACTCCGACAACGTGCTGCGCTGCGGGCTCACCACCAAGCACATCGACGTTCCGGAGCTGATGCGGGTCGTGGACTTCACGCCCGGCGAGCCGCATCTGGTGCGGGCGGAGCCGGGCGCGCGGGGCGAGCACCACTACCGGCCGCCGGCGCCCGAGTTCGCCCTCAGCCGCCACGACCTGGACGGCGAGATCTCGCACGAGCTGCCGGGCGGCCAGCCGCAGATCATGGTGTGCATCGAGGGCGAGGCCCGGCTGGGCGCCGACGGGCTGACGCTGCGACCTGGGGAGTCGGCCTTCATCCCGGCGAGCGCGTTCGCGACCCGGCTCGGCGGTAAGGGCACGGTCTACCGGGCACTGCCGGGCAGTTGACGCCCTGCGACCGTCGTCTCGCCGAATGACCTGGGTGGTCAGGGGAGTCTGCGGACCTTGAGTACGTTGTCCATGCGGGTGCCGGGGCGGCCGTCGGGGGCGCTCTGGGGACGTTCCACCTCCTCACTGCGCAGCACCTCCCACTCCCCCTCCGCGAGCTCCATCGCGTCGAGGACCTCCTGCGGCGTCGGGAAGTGCGCGTCGAAGGGAGGGTTCTCCTCCCAGGACGGCCAGCCCGCGTGCCCGGCGATCAGCAGCACCCCGCCGGGCGCGACGGCCGCGGCCGCGGCGCGCAGGATCTTCTCGCGCGGCAGGTCGACGGGAGAGTGCAGGTAGTGGGCGGAGACGAGGTCGTAGGAGCCTTCGGGGAAGGACGTCTCCAGGTCGTGCCGCTGCCAGTCGATGCGGTCGGCGGCCTCCGCCGCCTTGGCGTGTCCGGCGGCGCGGTCGAGCGCCACCTGGGAGATGTCGGTCGCGGTGACCCGCCAGCCGCGGCCGGCGAGCCAGACGGCGTCCGCCCCCTCGCCGCAGCCCAGGTCCAGCGCCCGCCCGGGCGGGAGGTCAGCGGCCTCCCTGACGAGGATGGCGTTGGGGTTGCCGCTCCAGACCTGCGCCTTGTCGGTGTAGAAGCCGTTCCAGAACTCCTCGGCGGAGGCCGGGACACCGCCGGCCCAGGGATGGTGCCCGTGCGGAGCCGGCGCGTCCTGCGACTCCGGCTCGCCGCCGGCCTTCCCGTGCCCGGCCGCGGCGCGGCGGGCGGTGACGGCGCGGCGGGTCTCTTCGGCGATCAGGTCGGCGTTGACGGCCGCCGCCGCCCGTACGCCTCCGGCCGCGGCGGCGATGACCTGGTCGGTGACGCTGGCCGCGTTCCCCGCCACCCACACCCCGGGCACGCTCGTGGCGCCCGTCGCATCGGCGGGGATGCGGGTGCCGATCACGTGCCCGGCCATCTCCTGTTCCTCGGTCTCCAGCCCCAGCCCCGCCAGCAGGTCCGCGCGGGCGGTCAGCCGGGTGGCGACGGCGAGGGCCCGGCAGGCCACCACCCGGCCGTCCGCCAGCCGCAGCCCGGCGAGCGCGTCTCCCGCCACGTCCAGCTCGGTCACCTCCCCTTCGACCACCGCGACGTCGCGGGCGGCGAGCTGCTCGCGCTGCTCCTCGCCGAGCTCGGGCCCGGTGTGCAGGAAGAGGGTCACGTCGTCGCTCCACTGGCGCCACAGCAGCGCCTGGTGCACGGCGAGCGGCCCGGTGGCCAGCACGCCGATGGCCTGATCGCGTACCTCCCAGCCGTGGCAGTACGGGCAGTGCAGCACATCGCGTCCCCACCGCTCGGCCAGCCCCGGCACGTCTGGCAGCTCGTCGACCAGGCCGGTGGTCAGCAGCAGCCGGTCCGCCACGACCGCGGACCCGTCCTCCAGCACCACCCGGAACCGCCCGGACTCGTCGCCGTCGAGGCGCTCGGCGACCACGACGGTGCCGGTCACGACCTCGCCGCCGTACCCGGCGACCTCCTCGCGGCCGGCGGCCAGCAGCTCCAGCGGCGGCATGCCCTCCCGCGTCAGGTACGTGTGCACGCCCCGGGCGGGGGCGTTGCGCGGCCGGCCCGCGTCGATCACCAGCACCTTGCGGCGCGCCCGGCCCAGCGTGAGCGCCCCGCTGAGCCCGGCGGCCCCGCCGCCCACGATCACCACGTCGTACTTCGCGTCCACAGCGCGACTCCTCTCGTATCCATCTGATGCGCCACTGTCCGCTGAGCGCCGCGCGTTTGACAAATATCGTTGCCGTAATGGCAAAGTAGCCGCATGGACCTCGAGGGGACGCTCCAGGCGGTGGGACCGCGGCTGCGGGCGCTGCGCCAGGGGCGCGGCGTGACGCTGGCGCAGTTGTCCAGCGGCACCGGCATCTCGGTCAGCACCCTGTCGCGCCTGGAGTCCGGGCAGCGCAAGCCGACCCTGGAACTGCTGCTCCTGCTGGCCCGCGCCCACCAGGTCCAGCTGGACGAGCTGATCGACGCGCCGGTGACCGGCGATCCGCGTGTGCACCTGCGTCCGGTCAAACGCCACGGGATGACGTACATCCCGCTGAGCCGCCGGCCCGGCGGGCTGCAGGCGTTCAAGCAGATCTACCCGCCGAACTGGCCGGGGTACGAGCCGGAGCTGCAGGTCCACGAGGGCTATGAGTGGCTCTACGTCCTGTCGGGGCGGCTGCGGCTGCTGCTCGGCGGCCACGACGTGGTGCTGGCGGCGGGAGAGGCGGCGGAGTTCGACACGCGTACGCCGCACGCCTTCGTCAACCCGGACGCCGAGCCGGCCGAGGTGCTCGCGCTGTTCGGGCCGCAGGGCGAGCGCATGCACGTCAGGGCCCGTCCTGCCGCCAAGTGAGCGCGCCGTCGCCGCCGAGCGCCTAAAGTCCCAGTGGGCGGAGGGGACCGGCGACTCCGCCCGGCATGATCACACCGGCGGCGAGGGGGTGCTCGATGAGGCGTGTGCTGTGGTGGGTGCGGAGATACTGGCCGGACGGCAATCCGCTGCGCCGGCGTTCCGATCGGCTGGAGGGCGCCGGGCTGGCGGTGGCGCTGCTGCTGGTGCTGGGCAGCGTGTGGCCGGCGGTGGCGGCCGGGCGGCAGGCGCACGACGCGGCGGTGCGCGCGGGCGACGGCGGGCGGATGCGGGTGTGGGCGACGTTGCTGGCCGACACGCCCGTCACGTCCCTGTCGTTCGGCGCGGTCGTCGCCGGGAAGACGACGGCGGCGTGGTGGACGATGCCCTCAGGCGAGCAGCGCACGGGTCAGGTGAGCGCTCCCGCACTGGCGAAGGCGGGCACGCAGGTGCCGATCTGGGTCGACGCCGGCGGGCGGCCGGCCCTGGCGCCGCCGGACCGCGAGGAGGTCCGGGTCACGGCCGTGGTCACGGGGATGATGGTCTGGACGGTGGCCGCCGCGCTGACGGCGGTGGCGTTCGCCGCCTTCCGGTGGCTGCTGGATCGCTCCCGGTACCGCGCCTGGGACGCCGCCTGGGCGGCGCGCACCCGGGAGCGGCGCCGCCCCCGCCCGTAGATCGTGCGAAAGTTTTCCCGGGAGCCTGTCGATTCCGGCCGTGGCCGCTTGTCGGTGCTGAAGAAGGGCCGCCGGAGCGGCCGGAAAGCGGAGGTTGATGGCGATGGCCCAGTACGCGGTGCTGCTGTACGAGCGTGTCCCCCCGGCGGACCTGCCCGAGGAGGTCAAGCGGGGACACCTGGAGATGCCGGCCAAGGCCGCCGGGCTGGGCGGGCGGATCATTTCCGGGATGGCCCTGGACGAGCCGGAGACGGCCACCGCGATCCGCGGCGACCTGGTGACGGACGGGCCGTTCATCGAGACGAAGGAGGTGCTGGCCGGCGTCTTCGTGATCGAGGCCCCCGACCTCGACCACGCGCTCGCCATCGCCAGGCTCACCCCGACCGTGCAGGGCGGCGTGGAGGTCCGGCCGCTCATCGGCTATGAGGTCCTGGAGGAGAGCTGACCGCGGTCGAGGACGCCGTCGCCGAGGCGCACCGCCGCGAGTGGGCGTTCGTGCTCGCCGCGGCGGTGCGCGTCACGCGTGACCTGGACGCGGCCGAGGAGGCGGTGCAGGACGCCTACGTGCGGGCGCTGCGCACGTGGCCGCGTGACGGGGTGCCGGCGCGGCCCGGCGCGTGGCTGACCACGGTCGCCCGGCGCAACGCGCTCACCGTGCTGCAGCGCCGCACCACGCTGGAGCGCAAGCTGCCGCTGCTGCTGGAGCCGGAGCCGGAGGAGGCACGAACGCCCGAGCCGGACGCCATCCCCGACGACCGCCTGCGGCTCATCTTCACCTGCTGCCATCCGGCACTCTCCCCCGAGGCGCGGATCGCGCTCACGCTGCGGCTGGTGTGCGGGGTGGCGACGCCGGACATCGCGCAGGCGTTCCTGGTGAGCGAGCCGACCATGGCCGCCCGGCTGACCCGGGCCAAGAAGAAGATCGCCGCCGCGCGGATTCCCTACCGGGTGCCGTCCGCCGAGGACCTGCCCGCGCGGGTGGACGCGGTGCTCACCGTCATCCACCTGCTCTACTCCACCGGCCACACCGCCCACTCGGGCCGGGACCTGGTACGCGACGAGCTGACGGACCGGGCGCTGGACCTGGCGCGCATGCTGTGCCTGCTGCTGCCCGCCGAGCGGGAGGCCGCCGGGCTCCTGGCGCTGCTGCTGGCGCACCACGCGCGGCGCGCCACCCGTACCGACGCGCACGGCCGTCTGCTGCGGCTGGAGGAGCAGGACCGCTCGGCGTGGGACCGCGACCTGATCGCCGAGGCGGACCGGCTGCTGGTGGCGTCGCTGCGGTCGGGGCCGCCCGGGCGGTTCACGCTGCAGGCGGCCATCGCCGCGCTGCACGCCCAGGCGCCCGGCTACACGAGCACGGACTGGCCGCAGATCCTCACGCTGTACGGCGAGTTGCTGCGGGTCTGGCCCTCGCCGGTGGTCGCGCTGAACCGGGCGGTCGCGCTGTGCATGGTGGAGGGACCGCAGGCGGCGCTGGCCGAGGTGGAATCCCTGGAACGCGACGGCCGCCTGGCCGGCTACCGCTACCTGCCCGCCACCAAGGCGGACCTGCTGCACCGCCTGGGCCGCGATGTGGAGGCGGTGGCGGCGTACCGGGCGGCGCTGGCGCTCAGCGAGAACGCGGCCGAGCAGGAGTTCCTCGCCGAGCGCCTGCGCGCCGTGGAGACGCCTTAGGGCGGCCGAGCCCCACCCCGCAGGCCGGCACGTCCATATCCGCCGCACTCCACCGGGCGGCGACCAAGCGGGCGGTCAGGTCCCGGGCCAGGCCCGGTCAGCCACCCGACCCGCTGCACCAGCAGGCTCCGAGCCAGGACCTCGCCGCTCCACGCTCGCGCGATGGGCGCTACAGGTCGCTGTCGCGGTGAACCTGCTCATTCATCCACCCGCCCCGTTCCGGGCGTGAGGGCTTGGCGGCGTTGCCGGGCAGCCCGTGCCGGCTCCAGGTCAAGTCCGCCAGGCTCCGGCCGCGTCTCTGACGACGTCGGTGAAGTCGCGGGCCTTCCTGCCGAGCGCCTGGCGTAACGCCGGAGATATGGGCGTCCAGGCCGCGCCTGATGGGGGCCAGGTAGCCGGCGTAGTCCTTGGCGTCGCCGGCCCGCTCCTCCTGCGCGACCAGCGCGGCCACGAGTTCGGCGGCCTCCAGCAGCGCCCCATAGATGCCCGCCTCGTGCATGATCTTGTCGCAACTTCGTCGAGCGGACCTGCCCGAGCGGCGGCGGCGTGCCCAAGAACCAGCGGGCCGCGCGCTGAATCCAGCCGGTGAAGCCCTTGCTCGGCCGGTCTCACCCCTTGGGGTCCAAGCCGACCGCGTGCATCGGGTTGTGCGCGCCGTACACTTCGGCCAGCCGGTCCGGGTCGCCCGCGTACCAGGCTCCCCACTCGTCATACAGCCGCATCTCGCGCTGGATGTGCGGCGGCGGCCACTCCTGGTCATGGTCCGGAAGCGGCATGATCTCTCGCCCTCACTCTTTCTCGAAGGGACGCAACATGGTGTGGCAGCAGGGCGAGCACACAGAGGCGGGGTGCGGCTGGAATGCCGAAGCGCCGTCGTCGGCGCCTCACCCTGCGGTCGCTCTGCACGGCGCGCTGTAATGCGGTCGCGGTGGAAGCGGATACCGAGGATTCCGGTGCTGCCTGCCGGGCTGGCCGGCTCACAGTGCCGCCTGGACCGAACAGGATGCGCGCGACCGCGCCCCCTGGTCGGTGGCCAGGCCCGGCGCCCATTCGGCAAGCTTCCAGTCGGCGGAGACCGGCTCGACGCCGGGCACGGTGAACACGACCTCCACCTGCTCCGTTCCGGCCGCTACCGGATGGACTCGCCCAATCGGTAGCGGCCGGCGACGAGCTGTGCAAGCTGGGCTCGTTCGGCGCCGACGATGCGGACGCGGGGCTTGATCTGCACGAGGGTCTCCTTGTCAGGTGACATCCGATGCCAGGTGACATCCAATCTGGCCATTGATCACGGCATGACCTCGCGTTGGACACCTGGATGGCATGCGGCCAGATACCGCGTCACCTGGCGCGAGTCATGCCGAACGTGGCGTGATACGGGGGCCTGAGGTTTGCTGTCGGCATGGAAGGTAGCGGCGGCGGTCCGACGTGGCGGTACAAGGTCGTGACAGGAAAGGGGTTGCCCTGGGAATTAGAGGCCCAGTGCAACGAACTCGGCAGCAAGGGGTGGGAGCTTGTGGGGATCACCCCACAGACGAGGCAGTACCGCACCGACAATCGCGGTGCGAGAGAGTTCGACTCCTGGTTCATGATCTTCAAGAAGGGGGTTGCTTTTAGAGACCCGGCTTGACCCGGACGCAGAGGGGTGACAGCTGGCTGCCACCGGAGTAAGGTCACGCGGCGGCCCGGCGGGCGGCCTCGCGGGCAGTCACAGGAAGTGATCTAAGACGCCGACGCTCGCGTTCACGACGCACGCCCGACGCCGGCACAGACCTGCTCTACCGTTACCGGTCCGGCTTTTCGACCGTGACCAGCACTTCGACCGGGTCGCAGTCTGAGGCGACGGCGGTCAGGCGGATGGTGCCGGGTCCGGTCGGCTTCACCACGGCGAGGGCGCGGCCCCGGTAGGTGTGGTGCTCGGTCGAGTCGAATCGTTCCTTGTTCGCCGGGTCGGCGCTGCCGAAGCCGATCAGCGTTCCGTCGCCGGTGACGTTCACCCGCACGGGCCGGTCGGCTGCGGGGTGCGGTGTCCCGGCCGAGTCGGTCAGGGTGAAGGCGATGTAGGCCAGGTCGCCGACATCGGCCGTGATGATCGGTCGTTCGGGTTCGGCGTGCAGCACGATGGGGCCGGTCGCGGTGCGCAGGACGTCGCGGCCGGATTCGACGCCGTCGCGGTAGGCGATCGTGAGCAGTTCGCCTGGTTCGTAGGTGGTCTCGAACTCGGCGCGGAACCTGTGGTGCTCGCCGACCGGTCTGCGTCCCAGGGAGCGACCGTTGACGAGGAGTTCGACCTCGTCCGCGTCACTGTAGACCTCGACGATGATCGGGGCGCTTTCGTGGCCGGGCCAGGTCCAGCCGGCGATGGTGTCGCTCCAGGCCCATCGGCTGCTGATGACGGTCTTGCCATGGTGTTGTGGCCGCTGGACAGCGAGGTAAGGCTGGTCGCGCAGGCCGAAGACGATCTCCCGGTAGTAGGAGACGGGAAGCCGGTGGCCGGTGATGTCGATGTCCCCGCAGTCGGCCAGCAGGTACGGATACGGCGCGGTGAACGTGGGGCGGGGGGTATCCGGTGTGACGTACTGTGGCCGGCCGATACCGACCTCGCCCAGGTAGTCCCAGCCGGTCCAGGTGAAATCGCCGATGACGTGGCTGTGCTGTTTGACCAGTCGCCAGTTGTTGTCGATGCGGGCCGGGAAGGTCTCGGTGCCCAGGATGATCCGGTTCGGGAACAGTGTGCGGTCGGTCGCGTAGCGAACCTCCGAATAGTTCATCCCGGCCACGTCGAGCACGCTGTAGGACTCGGCGGTGCGGGTGGTCACCAGGTCGGAGCCGGCGACGGCGTTCACGTCGAAGCCGCTGTCGGCCATCAGGGTGTTGATACCCGTGTCGTCGCCTTCTTGGACGCGCAGATCGGGCAGCAGGGCCAGGAGGTTGTTGATCCCGTTGGTGAGGAAGCGGGTGTCGTCCAGCGCACGGACCTTCCCGGCGAGTCTGCGGCCCCATATGGCCCCGGTGGCCGCGCCGGTTTCGGGAATCTCGTTGCCGAGGGAGTACAGGATGACACTGGGATGGTTGAAGTCCTTGGCCACCATCGCCTCGAGGTCGCGTTCCCACCATTCGGGGAAGTCGAGGCTGTAGTCGAAGGGGCTCTTGCTCCAAGTCCACGTGTCGAACGCCTCATCGACCACCAGCATGCCGAGACGGTCGCAGGCGTCGAGCATCGCGGTGCTCATGGGATGGTGCGCCATGCGGATCGCGTTGAACCCCGCGTTCTTGAGCAGCCGCACGCGGCGTTCCTCGGCTTGGGCGAACGTCGCGGCGCCCAGCGGGCCGTTGTCGTGGTGCACGCAGGCGCCGCGCAGCTTGACCGTCTCGCCGTTGATCCGCAGCCCGTGCTCAGGGTCCAGGCGCAAGGAGCGGATGCCGAAGGCGACCTCCATGGCGTCGATGTCCGTGATGGACACCGCGCACGTGTACAGTGCGGGCGAGTCCGCGCTCCACAGCGAGGGGTCGCGGACGTAGAGGCGCTGGCGGGCGATGGCCGGCTCGTGAGGTTGTATCGTGATCGGCGTTGTGTCGGACGCGACGACGGTTCCCGCGGCATCGCGGATCTCGGTCACCAGGTGGACGGTGCGCAGGTCGTTGGAGTCGTTCTCGATCGTGGTCGCGACCTCCACGACCGCGCGTTCGGTGTCGATGTCCGGGGTGGTGACGTGGACGCCGTCCGGGCTGATGCGGACGACCTCGCCGACGAGCAGCCAGATGTCGCGGTAGATGCCCGCGCCGGAGTACCAGCGCGAATCCTGGTGGCTCCGGCACTCCACGCGGACCTCGTTGTTCTCGCCGAACCGCAGGAACCGGTCGGCGTCGATGAGGAACCGCGAGTATCCGTACGGGCGTTGCCCGGCGTAGTTGCCGTTGATGAACACGGTGGCGTCCCGGTAGACGCCCTCGAACTGCAGCATGATCCGCTTACCTCGGCGCTCCCCCGGTACCAGGAACGTCTTGCGGTACTCGTAGGTCCCGCCGGGGAAGTAAGCGGTCGCGGCGCCGTCCGTGGTGGCGTCGCGGTCGCGGGTGAGCATCGCGTCGTGCGGCACGATCACCGGCTCGAACGGGACCGCGGTGCCGGCCAGTTCGGCGAACGGATTGACCTTCGGGCGGAACTGCCAGTTGTCGTTGAACGATGTGCGGATCACGTCACTCCTCGGGATGAGAGTTCCTGAAGATCAGAGGTGTACGGCCTGCCGGTCCTGTCGATCTCGTCACGGGGACTGGACGTGCGCGCGGCCGAAGGCCCGGATCTTGGCGAACATGTCCTCCAGCGGGAAGCGCACTTCGGCCTCCTCGCAGACCCGGATCGGCTGAGTGGAGCCGGGCAGGTAGGAGCCGTCCACGCCGATGCGGGGAGCAGGCTGCGCGCGAAGGTTGCCACGTTCGGGACAGAGCATCAGCGCGATGGCCGGCGAGTCGCCCGGCGAGCGCGACTCGATCGGCCAGGGGTGGCAGGGGGTGTTGACCTTGTGCAACTGCTCACTTCGACAGTGTTCGCATTCCGGTAGAGGCGGGACGTCAGCGGGGAGAGGCGGTGGAGCGCCGGACGACCAGGCTCGGAACGACCGAGAATTGCACCGGTGATGTGCGGCCTTCGATGCGCTCGAGCAGCAGCCGCCCGGCCATCCGGCCCATGACGACTCCGTCCTGGTTGACGGTGGTCAGCGCGATGTTGGGGTGGGCGGCCAGCCTGGTGTTGTCGTAGCCGGCCACGGAGACGTCGTCCGGGACGGACAGGCCCGCCTCGTGCAGCGCGGCCAGCACGCCGAGCGCCGCCTCGTCGGAACCGGCGAAGATCGCGGTGGGGCGCGGATCGCGGCTCAGCAGTTCGCGGGCGCCGTCATAGCCGCCTTCCTCCGAGTACGAGGTAACGGCGACGGCGATCTCGTCGGCGAGCCCGTGGTCCCGCATCACCCGCTCGTAGGTCTCGGCTCTGATGCGCGGCATCTGGTCGGCCACCCGTCCGTGCTCCCGCTGGAAGGTGATGTGCCCGATGCGACGGTGGCCGAGCGCGATCAGGTGCTCCATGACGAGCTCGGAGCCGACCCTGTCGTCGTCGACGATCAAGTCGTACGCCGGCGACCTGTCGTGGCGGCCCAGCACCACGGTGGGGAATTCGCGCGCCACCTGCTCAAGCTGGGTGCGCCCGACCAATGGAGCGATCAGGAGGATGCCGTCCACCTGCCGGTCTATCAAGGCGTCCAGGGCACGTTTCTCGGTCTTGTCGAGGGTGCCTCCCTGGATCATGATCGCTTGGTAGTCGGACTCGGCGAGCTGATCCACCAGCCCGGTCATGATCTCGGCGTAGAACGGGATCCCGATGTGCCGCATGAGCACGCCGATGGTGAACGCCCGCCCGCGCAGCGCCCGCGCGGCGGCCTGGGGACGATAGCCGAGCTCGTCGATGGCCCGCTTGACGCGCTCTCGCATGGCGTCGCTGACCCCGTAGTCGTTCCGGATGACCTTGGAGACCGCCGCCTTGGAGACCCCGGCGTGTTTCGCCACGTCGGAAATGGTTACTCTTCGTCGTCGCTCCGGCGCGACCATGGGCATCCCCTTCTCCAGCCGAGTCCTGCCGATCGTACGACGCAGAGATTGTCGCAGATGTAGACCGGTTTATGAACACTAGCGGATGACGCAGATCATGCCCATGTCACCCGCTAGATACGTCGTAGACCGGTACACGTTTTCCCTTGACCTTCGCGCGACGTAACGGCTACGTTAACTCGCACTCGGGGCCCGTCCCGGCCCCGCAGGCGATCCAGGTCGCCCCGGAACATGATCGAGAGACGAATGCGCACCTTCCCCGACGGCTTTCTCTGGGGTGCGGCGACCGCACCGCACCAGGTCGAGGGCAACAACGTCAACAGCGACTTCTGGGCGCAGGAGGAGCGCATGCCAGGAGCGGATCGCAGCGGCGACGCCCTCGACAGCTACCACCGATACGCCGAGGACATCCGGCTCGTCGCGGAGTCGGGCCTGAACACCTACCGCTTCGGCATCGAGTGGGCGCGCATCGAGCCGGCCCCGGGCAGGGTGTCCCGCGCGGCGCTCGCGCACTACCGGCGCATGATCGACGCATGTCTCGCCGCGGGCGTCACCCCGTTCGTCACGATCCACCACTTCACCTCGCCGAGATGGTTCAGCGAGGAGGGCGGCTGGCGCGGAGAACGGGCCGTGGACCGCTTCCGCGCCTACGCCGAGACGGCCACCTCGATCCTCGACGGCGTCGAGTGGGTCTGCACCATCAACGAGCCCAACATGCTCGCGATCATGGTGCGCGAGGCGGAGGCGACGCTCGACCCCGGCTCGGGCCTGGAGTGGCTGAGCCCCACGCTGGAAGCGGACACGCCCCGGCCGGTGAAGCCGGCGCCGCCGGTGGAGATCGGGCGCCGTCTCGTCGAGGCGCATCACGCGGCCCGGGACGTGCTGCGCGAGGGCACGGACGCCCGGGTGGGATGGTCGGTCGCGAGCCGCGCGTTCGAAACCCGCCCTGGCGCGGAGGAGGTGCGCCGGCGGCTCGAGTACGTCTGGGAGGACGTCTACCTGGAGGCGGCGCGGGGCGACGACTCCCGGCGCATCGCCTACACCACCGGCGCGCTCGACGCGCTGTCCCAGGCGCTAGGAGCGGGCGTGGACGTGCAGGGCTACATCCATTGGAGCCTGCTCGACAACTACGAGTGGGGGCACTGGGACCCGACGTTCGGCCTCGTCGCCGTTGACCGGGAGACGTTCGAGCGCCGGCCCAAACCGAGCCTCGCGTGGCTGGGCGGCGTCGCCAAGGCCAACGCGCTCTGAGAGACCTCAGCAGCTGAAACTCAAGATTCAAGGAAAGGCGAGGATGTCCGAGGCAATCGACCGGCGCCGGCTCGTGCGACGGCACAACCCCGTGCTGACGTCCGCGCACCCCGCCGGCGTCCTCACGGTCGGCAACGGTGACATCGCGCTCACGGTCGACATCTCCGGACTGCAGACGTTCCCGTCCTTCCACGAGCTGGTCCCCGACCCGCGCCGCGTCGCTCACGACGGGCTGTCCGGCCTGCCCGAGCAGCGCCCGCGCGTCTTCGACGCCGACGACTTCCAGATCCCCCTGCGCACACAGTCGACCTGGGGCTGGTACGAGATACGCACCGACCGGGAGCTCCGGCTCGAGGACACGACCACCCTGTACGAGACGTCCCGCGGCACGGTGCCCTACCTCGACCGCATGGGCCTGCAACGGGCCGGCGACCCCATCGCCGAGGAGTTCGTCGCGGGCGCGTGGTACCACTTCAACCCCCGCCGCGCCCACCTCGGCCGCCTCGCCCTGGTCCGCCCCGACGGGACGGGGCTCGACGACCCGGCCGCGTTGACGAACGTCCGCACCGAGCTCGACCTGTGGACGGCGACGATCCACGCCGCCTACGTCCTCGACGGCGAGCGCGTCCACGTCACCACCGTCGCCGACCCGCACGATCACCGCTTCGCCGTGCGCATCGAGTCCGGCCTGCTGCCGCGCGGGTGGGGCGTCGCCTGGGTGTTCGACGATCAGCCGGACGACCTGGCCGCCTTCGAACTGCCGCTCGCGCAGGAGACGGTCTGGGACGAGTGGACGGAGCGCCACTGGCAGGCGCGGCGCACGGTGGAGGCGCTGACCTACGGCGTAGGCGTCCGCACCACCGGCAGCCTGCGTGAAGGGGCCGACTCGGTCGTCGCGCACACGGGCGCCACCGTTCTCGAGGTCGTGGTGACCCTGACACCTGATCAGGACCGGCCGCCGCACCAAGACGACTTCTCCGCCGTCAGCGCGTCCGCGCGGACCTGGTGGGCCGAGCACTGGAGCACCGGTGCCGCGATCAGCCTCGCCGGCAGCACGGACACGCGCGCCGCAGAACTCGAACGCCGCGTCGTTCTCTCGCAGTACCTCATGGCCGTCAACAGCGCCGGGGTCACGCCTCCCGCGGAGTCCGGTCTGACGTACAACACCTGGTCGGGCAAGTTCCACCTCGAGATGCACTGGTGGCACGCGGCGCATTTCCCGATGTGGGGTCGGGGGCACCTGCTCGAGCGCAGCATGCGGTGGTATCACGGCGCCCTGGAGGCCGCGAAGGCGACCGCCCGCCGGCAGGGGTATCTCGGAGCCCGCTGGCCGAAGCAGACCGACCCGTCCGCGCGCGAGTCGCCGAGCCACATCGGCGTCTTCCTCCTGTGGCAGCAGCCGCACGTGATCTACCTGCTGGAGCTGCTGCGCGGCGAGGGGCGCGAGGAGTCGTTCCTGCGGGAGCACTACCCGCTCGTCGAGGCGACCGCCGACTTCATGGCCGACTTCGCCGAGGAACGCGACGGGGCCTTCCGGCTGCCGCCTCCGCTCATCCCCGCGCAGGAGAGCTACCTCCTCGACCGGGCGACGAACGCCGATCCGACCTTCGAGCTGGCGTACTGGTCGTGGGCGCTCGGCGTGGCGAACGAATGGAGAACCCGCCTCGGTCTCGAACCGAACGAGCAGTGGGACCGGGTGGCGCGGAACATGCGCAGGCCCGCTTTGCTGCCCGACGGCACGTACGCCGCCATCGCGACGTCCCCGTGGCTCATCCGCAAGGATCACCCGTCCATGCTCATGGCGCTGGGGTGGCTGCCGGACACCGACCTCGTGGACCCGGCCACGATGTCGGCGACGCTCGATGCCGTATGGCAGCACTGGGACCTGCAGTCCAGCTGGGGCTGGGACTACCCCGTCATGGCGATGACCGCGGCCCGCCTCGGCGACGTCGGCCGAGCGATCGACGCCCTCCTGCTTCCCTCACCCAAGAACGTGTTCCTCCCCAACGGACACAATCCGCAAATGCCGGGATTCCTCACGATCTATCTCCCGGCGAACGGAGGGCTGCTGGCTGCGATGGCGCACCTCGCCACAGCAGTGAACCAGGGGGCAGAGCTTCCCGGCGGCTGGATTCTCACGTCAGAAGGACTGGGCGCGCTTCCCCGCCCCAGCGTCCTGAGCGGATCTTCATGGACACGGAAGGAGAACGGTCGGCCGGCAGCCGGCTGACAGGGCCAGAACCACTTCATCGGCATTACACGGCGTCCACCGGAAATGCCGGGGCGGGCATCAAGAATGGCCGCCTCCCCCATCCAAGGCTTCCAGAGGCGAGGACCATGGGTACGACATTCACAGCACGCGGCGCCCGCCGCCGCACCATCATCGCGACCGCGGGATCATTGGCAATCGCAGGGGCGCTTGCCCTGGCAGGCTGTTCGTCATCCGGCCAATCCACCAACACCGGGGACGCCGGACTGACCTTCATGAACCAGTCGCGCGGGCAAGAGGCCGCACTCACCCAGCTCGCGCAGCAGTACACCAAGAAGACCGGCGTCAAGATCACCATTGACACGCCCGGACCGGTCGACTACCTGCCCAAGCTCCAGGCGAAGGCGCAGTCGCGGTCCATGCCCGACGTCTATTCGTCCTTCGACGCGTCCCAGATGGCGCCGTTCTACAAGGCCGGCTGGGCGATGGACCTTTCTGCCGAGTTGAACGCCGGCTGGAGCAAGAACTTCAGCCCCGCCGTACTCAAGATGTCGACGTTCCAGGAAGGCAACAACCTCGGGGTCAAGCCCGGCATCTACTCGGTGCACTGGGAGACGCAGACGTACGGCTTCCTCATCAACCCGGCGCTGACCGGAATGTCGGCGGAAAAGCCGCCCGCGACGACGACCGAGTTCATCGACACGCTCGCCGCGAAGAAAGCGAAATTCTCCATCGCGGCATCGCAGACGCCGAACGTCGTCCAGGGCCTCGCCTCGAACTGGCTGACGGACGCCGAGATCGAAGCGACCCTCAACGGGAAGGCGAGCTGGAAACAGGACGGCTGGCGCAACGCCTTCCAATTCCTGGTCGACCTGAAAAAGGCCGGCGTCCTCGCCGACGACTCCATCCCCGGTGGCCAGGACGACCACCCGAACGTGGAGTCGTCCTTCTTCACCAAGTCGATGGGCGCCATCTTCGACGCCGCCCCCGGCATCGCGGTCGGCCTCAGGACGAACCCGGAATTCGAGGACTACTTCTCCAGCGGGCTGCCCAAGGCTCCCGGAAGCGTCCACGACCCACGCTCGCCGGGCATCCCCGGGAAGGGCGCGGTGATCAACCCGAGGGGCGACCATCCCAAGGAGGCGCTCGCGTTCGTCAAGTGGCTGACCGAGCCCGAGCAGCAGGCGGTGTTCGCCAAGACCGCTCGCATCCTGCCCAGCAATCCGGAACTCCTCGCCGGCGCGGACATCCCCGACCAGCTCGCGGGCTTCGCCGCCGGTGTGAAGACCATGCAGGTCATGTCGACGACCTTCACGCCTGACGTGATCACCGCGATCAGAGCGGAGTCCCAGCGCCTGGTGCTGGGCGAGACGACGGTGGACGAAGCACTCACCACCATCCAGGCGGCGCAGGACCGTACGTCATGACGACGCAGCACCTCGCGATTCCCGCACGGCGCCCCTCTCGGGCGCCGCGCGGGAGGCGCGCTCTCCGGCGCAACCTGATCGGCTGGCTGTTCCTGGCGCCGGCCGTCGCGCTCGTCGGGATCTTCACGATCACGCCGTTCGCGCAGGCCATCCTGCTGAGCTTCCAGTCCTGGGACGGCGTCAGCCCCGACACCCCATGGGTGGGGCTGGACAACTACGGCTTCGTCGCCTCCGACCCGATCTTCTGGGCGTCCATGCGCAACGTCCTGTTCTTCGGCGTCGTCGGTTTCGTCGCCGGCAACGGAGTCGCCCTGGGCATGGCGCTGGCCGTCAACAACATCACCCGCGGCAAGACCTTCTTCCGCACCGTCTTCTACCTGCCGGGCGTGTTGTCGGTCGTCGTCGTCGGCCTGCTGTTCTCCTTCATCCTGGCCCCCGGATCCGGCATACTCAACCGGCTGCTCGACCTGGCCGGTCTGAGCACGCTCCAGCAGAACTGGCTGGGCGACCCGGCCGTCGCGCTGCCCACCGTGGCGGCGGTGTTCATCTGGTTCCACTGGGGATTCGGCTTCCTGCTCTTCCTCGCGGGCCTGCAAGACGTGCCGAAGGAGCTCTACGAGGCCGCCGAGCTCGACGGCGCGAACCGCTGGTCGAAGTTCCGCTACGTCACCTGGCCGCAACTGGCCCCGGTCACCTCGATCGTCAGCCTGCTCACGCTGCTCGCCGCACTCCAGATCTTCGGGACCGTCCAGGTGCTGACCAACGGCGGGCCAGGTCACCACACGATGGTGCCGACCCTCGCGATCTACAACGAGGCGTTCGTCAACTGGCGGTACGGCAGTGCCGCGGCCATGTCGGTCATCTTCGGCGGCGCACTCGTTCTGCTGTCCGTGATCCAGCTCGCGATCACCAGGCGGAGGTCCCGCGCATGAGCAGTCGGATGAGGGGAGAGGCCGGCGCGATGTCCGTCACATCAGTACCGACCAGCACGACCGAAGGCGGGACTCGTCCACCTCGACGAGGAGTACGCCTCGACAAGATCGGCCTGTACGGACTGCTGAGCGTCGCCGCGCTGACCGCGCTGTTCCCCCTGCTGTGGATGCTGTCCGGGTCCCTGCAGAGCCTCACGGAGCTGCTCTCGAACAAGAGCTTCCTGCCCGCCAACCCGCAGTGGCACAACTACGTGACCGCATGGGTCCAGGGCGAACTCGGCATCTACCTGCGCAACAGCGTGCTCTACACGGGATCCGCCGTCATCGGCATCCTGCTGGTGTCCAGCCTCGCCGGATACGCCCTCGCGCGACTCGACTTCGCGGGCAAGGGCGCGTTCACGTTCGTCATCCTCGCCGTGATGATCATCCCGGCGCCCGCCATGTTCCTCGCCCAGTACAAGCTGCTCATCTCACTGAACCTGACGAACAACCCCGTCGGCTACGTGCTGATCCTCATCACCTCGGGCATCCCGATGTCGACGCTCATCATGCGCAGCTTCTTCGTCAGCCAGCCCCGCGCCCTGGAAGAGGCGGCCGCGCTGGACGGCGCCGGCCCGCTGCGCATCTTCTGGAACGTGATCCTCCCGCTGGCCCGGCCCGGCCTCGCCGCCGTGGCGGTCATCCAGGGGCTGGGCGCGTGGAACGAGTACCTCATGGCGCTCGTCCTGTTCGAGGACAACTCCCTCATGCCCGTCCAGCGCGGCCTGACCGCCTTCACCTCCGCCGAGACGCCACAGCAGCAGATCCTCCTGGCCGCCACGACCATCTCGATCGTGCCGGTCGTGATCTTCTACCTGATGGCGCAGCGGCACATCGTGAAGGGCATCGGCGCGGGCGCGATCAAGTAAGCAGGGCCGCCGACACCGCGGATGCGCACTTGCGCGGTCGGCTCGGGGCGCGGTGCCGGTGTTGTCCCCGAGCTCCCGGCCCCGTTTCGGCTGGCATGGATGGGCTGGCCGGGCGAGGGGCGCCATGTCGCAGAGCTTCGTCCCGAACCCGGGCACCCGCCAGGACATGATCGGCGTGATCCGTTCGGCGTTGCAAGCCGGGGTGACCTTCTTCGACGGTCGCCGGGCAAGGCCGACGGAGCGCGCCGGCGCAGGTCCCCGGCCGTCATGGGCAGCCCGGCCGTGCCGGCGACCACGTCGGCCGAGTCCGGTGCGGGGGCGAGGGGGCGTGACGGGTCAGGAGTCCGGGTGCCGGTCCTGGTCGGTGGCGAAGCCGTCCATGGACTCGCGTTCGGCCAGGCTGCGCAGCTCCTGGAAGACGGTGATGTGGAGGCCGGCGGGGGCGTCGAGGCGGGCGTTCAGCGACTCCCAGGGCGTGACCGTGGGCGGGGCGACCTCGGTCGCGCCCGCCGCGACCAGGCGCCCGGTCGTCCCTCGGGCATCGTCCACCTCGAACGCGACCCGGATCTTGGGCGCCACCTGCCGCCCGACCTCGACCTCGTCGATCATCTTCTTCTGCGCCGGATTGGCGATCTCCAGCGTGGCCCGCCCGGCGTCCAGGATCGTTACCCTGGCCCCGTCCCCGCTCGAGAACGCGGCCTGCTCGGGAAGCCCCAGGACGTCGCGGTAGAAGGCCAGCGCGGCGTCGTAGTCCTCGGCCTCCACCACCAGGCGGAGCTGGCGGACCGGGCGGTCACCCTGCGGATCGGCGGCGTGTGTGCTCATGGATCTCCTCTGCGAAGTCGGCGTCGAAGCCCGGGTCCGGGCCGGACGGCCGTCCGGCCGGTCCCTTGCAGCAACCTGATCATCCCGCCCTTTCATCCCCAACCATCCTGGCGAAACCCCGCTCCGGCCGCCGCTTCGTCACCGCCTGCGCCTCACTGGAAAGGGCGGCCTGCGTGTGGGACACGGCCATCGGCAAGGCCGTCACCCGCGTCAAGCCGGCTTCCAGCCCTTATTGGGTCCCGTGATCGGCTGGTACGACGAGCGCCACCTGCTCGCCCCCACCAGCGACGGATTCGGCATCGTGGACCTCAAGGGAAAGGTCGTCGAGACCCTCATCAAGGTCAGTAAGAAAAACCATTTCAACCCCCATTTCGAGGCGCGCGACCGCCACTGAGCCCCCTTTTGCTCGTTTTGCCAACTTTCCCGGGAACCGCCGCTCCCACCGCAAACGTCATTTGACCAAACGGGGTATCCGGCAATTCGTCTGTCAGGGGGACGCTCATGAGCGAGGTCTTCTACGGGATCGCGATCGCGCTGTTCGCGCTCGTCGCGTACACCGCGATCAGGACCCGGCTGGCACTGGTCATCGCCCGCTCCGCCACTGCTTCGGCCACCGGCCACTCGCTCGACCTCTACGAGGCGGCGTATCTGGCGGGTGGGCCGCGGCGGGTCGTCAACACCGCGCTGGTGTCGCTGGTGTCGCAGGGCGGGGTACGGGTGTCGAGCGAGGGGATCGTCACGCCGGTGCAGGGGTTCCGGCCGCGCCGGGGGACGCCGGTCGAGCGGGCGGTGTTCAAGCACGTCTCGGCGGCTCCGGGCGGGAGCACGACGGCACAGGTGCGGCACCAAACGGTCGACGACAACGCGATGCGGCGGCTGACCACGCCGCTGTGGAGGCAGGGGTTCCTGATGTCGCCGGCCGACCGGAGGCTGGCGCGGCGGCGTGCGAACCGGCTGATGGTCTTCGCCGTGCTCGCGGCGATCACGGCTGCGGCGAGCGTGTTCCCGCTGGGGTCGATCGGCTCGGCCCTGATCGCGGCCGCCGCGGCGGTCGTGGGCGTGGTCTGCTTCTTCTGGCTGCGTCGTGCCATGGCCGACCCGGTGACGAAGACGGGCAAGGCCGCGCTGGAGCGGGCGGACGTGGAGAACCTGGCGGACGGGGCGTGGTCGAGCTCCGACGACATCAAGGTGGTGGCCCTGCACGGGCTCACCAAGCTGCCGGACCGGCAGCTGGCCGACACGCTCGGGCGCGACACCCGGGTGAGGTCCGGCGGCGGCACCACCACCACGTGCTGCGCCCCCGGCCACTGCGGATCGTACGGCCCCGTGTACGTCCCCGTGTACGACAGCGGCTCGTACAGCGGCGGCTCGTCCGAGGGCGGATTCTTCGGCGGCTTCAACTTCGGCGGCGGCTACGGCGGCGGTGACTTCGGCGGAGGCGGCAGCGGCAGCGGCGGAGACGGAGGCGGGGGCGGCGGCGGATGCGGGGGCGGGGGCTGCGGGGGCGGCGGCTCCTGACGGTCCGCCCCCGGCCAGGACCACTCCCGGCCGGGGGCGGGCCCAGCCCCCGGCCGGGAGGCCGTCAGCCCCGCCCGTACCTGTCCTCGGCCCGCCAGAAGTACCAGAAGCCGAGGACGAGCGTGGCCACCGCCCAGCCCAGGCAGGACACCCACACCAGCTGCGGCGGCGTGTGCTTTTCGAGGAGGATGTCGCGCATCCACTCGATGTAGGAGGCGGCCGGGTTCAGGTACATGGCGGTGGCCACCCACTCGGGCAGTCCGGCGCTGTTGACCACCTTGTCGTGGATGGCGAAGAAGACGCCGGAGGCGTACAGCCAGGTCCGCATGATGAACGGCAGCAGCTGGTTGAGGTCACGCAGCGACGCTCCGAGCCTGGCCAGGATCAGGCCCGCCCCGACGTTGAAGAGGGTCTGCAGCACCAGCACCACGGGGATCATGAGCCAGAACCAGGTGGGCGGCTCTCCCGTGATCACCACGATGACGAGCAGCACGCCCATGGAGATGACCAGCTGGTGCAGCTCCTGGATCGTGTAGGCGAGCGGAAGCGAGGCACGGGGGAAGTGCAGCGCCCGGATCAGCGACAGGTTGCCGGAGATCGACTTGGCGCCCGCGGTGACGGTCCGCTGCGTGAACGTGAACACGAACATGCCCGTCAGGAGGAAGGCCGGGTAGTTGTCGATGTTCTTGCTGCCGCCCAGGATGAGGCCGAACATCACGTAGTAGATGGCCGCGTTCAGCAGCGGGGTGATGATCTGCCACAGCTGGCCCAGGGCCGAGCCGGAGTATTTCGAGACGTTGCGCGAGGTGGCGTACGTCAGGACGAAGTGCCGCCGCTCCCACAGCTGGCGCAGGTAGACGGGGAATCGCGGGCGCGCGATGGCGGGGCGGAGCCCGTGCCTCCTGGCGAGCTCGGCCAGCGACCCGGTTTCCGGGGAAGCGTTTTCCAGTTGACTCATGAGCACCTCGATGCTTGCGGCCACCGCGCGCTCGGCGACCAGTGGGTCGTCAGCATTCCGATCATCCTTGTCGCCGGGGGCGTCAGTCCAGATTTCAACGGGGTCGTAGCGTCTCGTCGCGGGTGCGGCGGGCGTGCTCGGCGGGCTGCCCATGATCGCCCCCCATGGGTGAATCGCCGTTCGTCAACTATCGGCCGAGGTCGGGCAGATGGCGGCGGGCGTGGCGGAGGAACGCCCGGGCGGCCGGGCTCTTCGGCGCGTCCGACCGCCAGACCAGGCCCATCCTGGCGCGGGTGCTCGGCTCGGTCAGGGCCAGCACGTGCAGCTCGGCCCTGGCCGCGGCGACCGCCGACTCGGGCAGGATCGCCATGCCGAGCCCGCGCGCGGCCAGCTCACCCAGCACGAGCGGCTCGCTCGCCTCGAACGACACGTGAGGCGCGAACCCGGCCTGCGCGCACACGTTCTCCAGCGCGGTCCGCAGCCCGGTGCCCATGGGCAGACTGATCAGCGGCAGCCCGGCCAGCTCGGCCACGGTGATCGACTCCTTCGCCGCCAGCTCGTGATCGCGCCGTACGGCCGCCACCAGCGCCTGGTCGACGACGACCTGCGCCTCCGCCCCGGGAGGAAGCGGGCCGCCGAGCCCGAGCAGGCCGAGGTCGAGCCGGCCGCTCTGGAGGTCGTCCATCAGGGCCACCGGCCCGGTCTCCACGAGCGAGATCTCCACGGACGGGTGGAGCTCGTGGAAGGAGGCGAGCATGTCGGCCAGCCTGAGCACCGAGGGCGCGGTGACGCCGCCCATGACGACGTGGCCGCGCAGCAGCCCGGTGAACTCGTCCACGACCTGCCGCATCCCTGCTGCCGCCGCGAGCGCGGCCCGCGCGTACGGCAGCACGGCCCCGCCCACCTCGGTCAGCCGCACGGTCCGTCCCGTCCGGTCGAACAGAGGCTCGCCGAGCTCGCGTTCGAGCTGGCGGATCTGCGCGCTCACGCCGGGCTGGGCGACGTGCAGCCGGGCGGCGGCCCGGGTGAAGCCGGCCTCCTCGGCGACGGCTACCAGGTATTCGAGCTGCCGCAGTTCCATAACGGGTCATGCTAACAACCGGCCCTCCCATGCCCGCCGCTTCTAGGGAGCGACGGTCACGCCCGTGACCGCGAAGCGTTCGACGGTGGCGACGTGGCCGCCGGTGGAGGCCACGATGGTCAGCGTACGGCCCGGCGCCGGCGTGAAGGAGACCTTGACCGACCAGCGGGAGTTCTGGCCGCCGGCGGACAGGCAGCACTTCTCGCCCAGCACGGCGTCCGGGTGGCGGACCTGGATCCTGATGCTCTCGTCCACGCCGGTGATGCGCCCGCCGGCGGTCAGCGGGGAGCCGACCGCGGCACCGTACTTGGGGGTGGTGAGCGTGAGCGAGGTGTCGTCGGTGCCGACCACCTCCCACGGCGCGTCGGCCCCCGAGCCGTACCTGACCAGGTGCACGACGGCCGCGACCATCGGGCGCGGCCCCTCCTCGGCGCGCAGCCCGACGTGCACCCGCGCGTGCCGGCCGTCGCGCACGGTCTTGACGGCCTGGTCGATCTCGGTGAAGCCGAGGAAGTCGCGGGTGAAGGCGAGCGCGGTGCGGGCCGGATCGAGGCGCCAGGCCTCGCGGCCGTCCTCGCGGTGGGCGCGCTGCCATTCCGCGGCCTCCGCCTGGGTGGAGAACGGCCACAGCGGCTGGTAACGGCCGGCGACCAGCCGCTCCTCGGAGCCGGGGGTCCGCGTCGCGCTCGGGGGGATCGCGCTCGGGGTGGGAGCGGGCGACGGAGTGGCCGGCGGCGTCGGCCGCGTGGGCGATGGAGTGGCCGGCGGAGGCGAGGGGGTCGCGGTGACCGTCACCGCCGGCGGCTCGCCGGTGCCGCAGCCCGCGAGGGCCAGCCCGAGCGCGATCAGCAGCGGCGGCAGTACGCGCTCGGTGCGTGATGTCATTCGGCGCCTCCTGGGGTGAGGATCCCGGCCTGCTGAGGTATGTCGTACCCCCGGACGGCGGCCGGGGATCATGGCCGACGAAGATCCCGGCCCGGCATCGCACCGCTGGGACGGCCGCGCCCGGACTTCACGGGGGCGCCTGGCGGTCCCCTCCGCCCAGGATCTGGCCGTCCTGGGCGATCACGACGTGTGGTTGTTCGGCGAGGAGACCTGGCACTACACGGCCTCCGGCTGGGCAACACCCAAGCCGCGATGGTCGTCTTCAGCGCCGCCGTCCGATCCGCCACGGACATCCGGGTGCTCGGCTGGGACCGCCGCGACAGCAACATCCCCCTGGTCGGCCACTACGACGGCAGGGTATGGAGCATCGTCCCGCCCGGCGACGCCCTGCCGCCCGGTCGTTCGCTCCACTACTCGCCGAACGGGGTGACGGCGGACGCCTCCGGGCTCTGGATCACCGCGGACGCCTCCGGGCTCTAGATCACCGCGAACGTCTCCGGCGAACACCGCGCGGACGACCAAGCCCCTCCTGGTCAGGCGTACGGGAGACCGCTGGCGTACCGAACGGGTGACCGCGGTCACCGGACCCTGGCGGGAGACGTTCGCCCCCATCCCCGACGGGCGGGGCGGCCACTGGTTCCTCGGTTCCAGGCCCGTCGCACCGGCACTCTTATCGGTCCTGATCCCCGGCGAGAGCTGCGGCTATTTCACCTACGGTCCCGCCGCCGCGGAGTGGCCCGTACACCACCGTCTGCGGACTCGGCCGTGACGTGGCCGCCGCCATGCCCGCCTTCTTCCACCTGGCCGCCCAGCTCGCGTCGTCCGCGCCGCACGACTGCTCCAGCGTCCTGGAGCTGATCATCTGGCCGTACGTGGCCGTCACCGTGCGGGGAGTGATCGGATCCAGGGCTGGGGCGCGTTTGCGCGGGTAGCGTCCAGGCATGGCCACTTTCGACCTGACCAGGCTCCGCGCGGTCGTCTTCGACGCCGACGGCGTGGTCACCGACACGGCCCGCGTGCACGCGGCGGCGTGGAAGCACGTGTTCGACGCCTTCTTGCGGGGCCGCCGCTCGGCGCCGTTCGACATCCGCGGCGACTACCTGGCCCACGTGGACGGGCGGCCGCGGCTGGACGGGGTGCGGACGTTCCTGGCCTCGCGCGGCATCTCGCTGCCCGAGGGCGGGCCGGACGACGAGCCGGGCGCGGCCACCGTGTACGGGCTCGGACTGGCCAAGGACGCGTTGTTCGTGAAGGAGATCGAGCAGCACGGCGTGGCGGCGTTCCCCTCCACCGTGACGCTGCTGCACGAGCTGCGGCGGCGCGGCTGCCGCACGGCGGTGGTGTCGGCCAGCAGGCACTGCCGGGCGGTCGTGTCGTCGGCGGGGGTGCTGCACCTGTTCGACGTGCTGGTGGACGGAAACGACGCGGCGGAGCTGGGGTTGCCGGGCAAGCCGGATCCGGCGCTGTTCCTGGAGGCCGCGCGCCGCCTGGAGCTGCCCGCCGTTGAGGTGGCGGTCGTGGAGGACGCGCTGCCGGGCGTGGCGGCCGGGCGCAGGGGCGGGTTCGGGCTGCTGGTCGCGGTAGACCGGAGCGGGTCGCAGGCGGCGGCGATGCGGGCCGCCGGAGCGGACGCGGTCGTCGGCGACCTGGCGGACGCGAGCGTGGCGGGCCGCGTGCCCGTGGGGCGGGAATGAACGCCTGGACGCTCGTCTACGACGGCTTCGACCCGGTGAGGGAAGGGCTGCGCGAGGCGCTGTGCACGCTGGGCAACGGCAGGTTCGCCACGCGGGGCGCCACGCCGGACGGCGAGCTGCGCACGCCGGGCACGTACGTGGCCGGCTGCTACGACCGGCTCGACTCCGTCGTGGCCGGACGTACCGTGAGCAACGAGGACATCGTCAACCTGCCCGACTGGCTGCCGCTGACGTTCGCCACGCCCGGCTCCGGATGGTTCGCGCCCGAGCACGCCGAGCTGCTGGACTACCGCCACGAGCTCGACCTGCTCAACGGGGTGCTGATGCGGGAGCTGCGCTGGCGGGACCGGTCCGACCGGGTCACATCCGTACGCCAGCGCCGCCTGGTGTCCATGGCCGACCCCCATCTGGCGGCGATGGAGACGACGTTCACGACCGAGAACTGGTCGGGACCGCTGCGCGTGCGCGCCGTGCTCGACGGGCGGGTGGCCAACGAGGGGGTGGCACGCTACCGGGACCTCCGCGGCGACCACCTGACCGGCCACGACACCGGCACGCAGGACGACATCACGTGGTTGACCGCCGTCACCCGGTGCTCCCACATCACGATCGCGCTCGCCGGCCGCATCACCACTCCGCCGGCGCCGTGCGAGGTGCGCAGGGAGGCCGATCGCATCACCACCGAGCACGTGCTGGAGCTGGCCGAGGGCCGGCCGGTCACGTTCACGAAGACCGTGGCGCTGACCACCTCGCGCGACCACGCCGTCCACGACCCCCGCTCGGCGGCCCTGCGCCACGTGCGCCGCGCCCCGCGCTTCGAGGAGCTGCTGGCCCGGCACGCGGCCGCCTGGGGGCGGCTGTGGCGGCGCGCCCGGCTCGACGTGGACGGGCCCGAGCTGTCGCAGATGGTCCACCTGCACATCTTCCACCTGCTGCAGACCCTCTCCCCGCACACCGCCGACCTCGACGCCGGCGTGCCCGCCCGCGGTCTGCACGGCGAGGCGTACCGGGGGCACGTGTTCTGGGACGAGCTGTTCGTCCAGCCCTGGCTCGACCTGCGCTTCCCCGAGATCTCGCTGGGCCTGCTGCGCTATCGCTGGCGGCGGCTGCCCGAGGCCAGGGACGCGGCCAGGGAGGCCGGGTACGACGGCGCGATGTTCCCCTGGCAGAGCGGCAGCGACGGCCGCGAGGAGGCCCAGACCCTGCACCTCAACCCCATCTCGGGCCGCTGGCTGCCCGACCACTCCCACCTGCAGCGGCACGTCGGCCTGGCCATCGCCTACAACGTGTGGCAGCACTACCTGGCCACCGGCTCCATGCCGCCGTGGTGCGCCGAGCTGCTGATCGACATCGCCAGGTTCTTCGCCTCGATGGCGGTCCTCCACGGCGACCGGTACGAGATACGCGGCGTCATGGGCCCCGACGAGTACCACGAGGGCTACCCGGGCGCCACCCTGCCCGGCCTGGACAACAACGCCTACACCAACGTCATGACCGCCTGGCTGCTGATGCGCGCCCTCGAGACCGCCTGCCTGGTCCCCGACCAGGCGCCCGCGACGGCGGAGCTGGAGCGCTGGGACGCCGTTGGCCGCCGGCTGCGCGTCGACTTCCACGACGGCGTCATCAGCCAGTTCAGCGGGTACGGCGACCTGGAGGAGCTCGACTGGGACCGCTACCGCGGCGTGCGGCGGCTGGACCGGGCCCTGGAGGCTGGCGGCGACGACGTCAACCGGTACAAGGCGTCCAAGCAGGCCGACACGCTCATGCTGTTCTACCTGCTGACCGCCGAGGAGCTGGCCGCCGTCCTGGAGCGGCTCGGCTACCCGGCGGACCCCGATCTGGTCCCCCGGACGATCTCCTACTACCTGGAGCGCACCAGCCACGGCTCGACGCTGAGCGCGGTCGTGCACGCCTGGGTTTTGGCACGTTCCAACCGGGCGCGGTCGTGGCGCTTCTTCACCGAGGCCCTCTGCAGCGACGTCGAGGACGTCCAGGACGGCACCACCGCGGAGGGCATCCACCTCGGCGCCATGGGCGGCACGCTCGACCTCCTGCAGCGCTGCTACCTGGGCATGGAGCTGCGGCGGGACGGGCTGCGGCTGGATCCGCTGCTGCCCGGCCGGCTCGGGCTGCTGTCCATGCCGATCCGCTACCGCGGGCGGCAGGTCTTCATCGACGCCGAGAACCACGAGGCGCGCATCAACGGCACCGTGCGCCGTTTCTATAGACGAGGAGAATCGATCATGGCAGGAACCGGCGATCTCGGACGACGTATCATCCACCACCGCCGGCGCCTCGGGCTGACCCGCGAACAGGTCGCCGAGCGCGCCGACATGTCGCCGGGCTATCTCAAATATCTGGAGGAGAACCCGGACACGCCGGACACCGGCGCGCTCTACCGGCTGGCCGACGCCCTGCGGACGACGGTGGACGAGCTGCTCGGCGGCGGCCGGGAACGGCCGCCCGGGCACGGTCCGGCGATGGCCCATCCGACGCTGGAGGTGCTCGACGAGGAGGAGTGCCGGCGGCTGATCGAGCCGGGCGGGATCGGGCGTGTGGCGTTCAGCAGCTCGCACGGACCGACCGTGCTGCCGGTCAACTACAAGATGCACAAGGGCGCCATCGTCTTCCGCACCGCCACCGGCGGGCCCATGGACCAGGACCTGCGTACGGGCCTGGAGGGAGTCGACATCAAGATCGCCTTTGAGATCGACATGATCGACGAGGTCAACCGGGAAGGGTGGAGCGTCCTGGTGCAGGGGCCGGCCCACCATGTGCCGGAGGAGGAGGTCGAGGACGTGGCCGGCACCGGCGTCACCCCGTGGGCGGGCGGCACCCGCCAGCTCTACATCCGCATCGCCCCGCACCAGATCTCCGGCCGCCGCATCCACGGCCTGTGAGCGGCCTTCCCCGGGCCACGCCCGGGGAAGGCCGGCCGAGTCGCCGGCCTGCGCTCAGCGGCAGCCGGTGGCGCCGAACGCCAGGAACTGCGTCGCCTCCTCGTGGTGGAAGTTGTCGTCCGAGCCGATCACCAGCGTGCACTCACCGCTCGCCAGGCGCGGCCCCCAGGCCAGGCTCTCCAGGTTCTGCGTGGGCGGGAGCTCCGAGCTCAGGTCGCGGACCAGGCGCTTGGCCACCGGCCGGTACGGACTGCCGCCGGCCAGCGAACGCCGGTCCAGCACGTTGGTGGCGCCACGCAGGTCGATCTCGTACAGCCGCACCCGGTAGTTCACGCCCTCGATCCAGGACCGTTCGAGCGCCAGGTAGCGGAACTGGTCGATGGCCAGGATCTCCGACACCCCGGTGTCGGCCTCACCGGTGGGCGGGACGGGTGCGGCGGGGAGCGGTTCGAGGGGGTAGACGTACTGGCCGCGCAGGTGGCCCTGGCGGCTCCACACGGTCAGCCGGGCGGGCGCGCCGCGCTCCACCGTCGGCACCGGCCCGTCCTCGTGGCGCGGGCCCTCGGTCACGGCGGTGATCGTCCGGGGCGTGACGGTCAGCCCCTCGAAGCCGAAGTTGCGGCGCGGCCCGCGCTCGGTGTCCGTCAGCCGCAGGTTCCGCGGCAGCCGCAGCCGGCTCAGGTGCCGTCCCTGGAGGTCCATGACGCGCACGGCCGGCATGGAGATCGGGATGTCCGGGTTCCTGGCGTCCGGCCGGTCCCCCTCGTCGCCCCACAGCAGCCGGCCGCTCCACCGGTCGAACCTGATCGTCTCCGGATCGGCGGCGTCCGGGTTGCCGTATCCCGGGTACGGCGTGCCGTCGGCCCTGGCGAGCGTCGTCACCCCGGTCAGCCGCACCCGGTCGAACGCCCCTGACGTCCGGTCGAACTCCAGGCGGCCGGTGTAGAAGCGGGCCGGGTCGTAGCGCCACCGGTCGTCGGAGATGAAGTACCAGGTGCCGGTGCGCGGGTCGCGGTCGATCCCGGACAGGCCGCCCACGGTGGTGCCTTCGAAGCGCATCATGTGCGGGAGCCGCTGCTCTCCCAGGAACCGGGTGATCCGCACCGGATCCCGTCGTCCGGCCGCCGCCGGCATCGGCTGCGCGACATTCACCGCCGCCACCGCGAAAGCGATGGAAATCGCCATTATTCTCCGCGTACGAGCCATTTACTCCCCCACCATTGAAGGGCCGCCGACTGGACTGACGGAGAAATGTAATCGCGAATGCGAAAGGAAGTCCATGCAGGTGAAGCCCTGCAACCGGCGCACGCCGCGCCTCAAAAGGGGCGAATTTATATAATCGCGAAAATGTGCCGGTCAGAAATCGCGAAGCGTGCCGGCGATGCCGTCGAGAATGAGCCCCAGGCCGTGGGAGAACGCCTCGTCGCCGGCCGGGGCACCACCCTCGCGGACGCCGGCGACCGTGAGCGGGTACTCGGCGGCGTACGCGGCGAGGTCCGGAGCGTCGCCGGCCGCCCGGCGCTCGCGCCGCGCCTGCTCGTTCAGCACGAACCCGAGGGTGTAGTGGCTGAGCGAGGCGATCGCGTGCAGCCCCTGCCCGGGCGTGAACCCCAGGCCGGTCAGGATCTCGAGTTCGCTCTCGAAGGCCCGGGCCACCGTGGGCCCCGGGTCGCCGCCGGCGACCAGCCGCGCCCCGTCGCGATGGCTGAGCAGCATGCGCCGGTAGCGGTGCGCCCGGCGGGTGAGCCACTCGCGCCAGGTCTCCCCCTCACGCGGCCCGCCCATCTCGGGGGCGAGCAGCTCACGGGACATCTCGTCGAGCAGCTCCTGCTTGTTGCGGAAGTGCCAGTAGAGCGCGGGGTTCTGCACGCCCAGGCGGGCGGCCAGGCGGCGGACGGTCAGGCCGTCCAGCCCGGTCTCGTCGAGCAACTCCAGCGCGGCGCGGACGACGGTCTCGCGGGCCAGTCCCTTCTGTGCCATCGCCCGCCACCTTAACATCGCTAAGGTGGTGGCGCTTTCTTGCGTCGAATCGCCGCCCGGCCTCGGCCGGCGTGCGACGAGACCACGCCGATGTCCGTTTCACTGAGGTGAACACAGAGAACGAAGACGCTCCGCTCCGGGACCTCAGGTGGCCGTGGCGCGGGTGCCGATGACGGCGGTGGCGTCCAGGTCGTCGGAGCCGGTCGCGCGTGCCGCCAGGCCGGCCCGCTCGACGGCGCGGGCCGTCTCGGCCGCCTGGCGTTCGCTGGTCTCGATGAGCAGGTGGCCGCCGGGTGCGAGCCACTCCGGAGCTCCCGCTATCACTCGCCGTACGACGTCGAGCCCGTCCTCGCCGCCGTCGAGCGCCGCCAGCGGCTCGTACAGGCGGGCCTCGGGAGGCAGCAGCCCGACCGACGCGGACGGCACGTACGGCGGGCTGACGACGAGGAGGTCGATCCGGCCCTTGAGCGTGGCGGGGAGGGGCTCGTACAGGTCGCCCTCGTACACGTGGCCGCCCGGCAGGTTGCGGCGGGCGCAGCGGACGGCGGCGGGGTCGCGGTCGGCGGCGTGCAGCTCCACCCGGCGGGCCAGGCCGGCGGCCAGCGCGGCGCCCATCGCGCCCGTGCCGCAGCACAGGTCCAGGACGACCGGGGTCCCGGGCAGGTCGCGGGCCAGAGCGACGGCCTGCCCGATGAGGAACCCGGTACGGGGCCGCGGCACGAACACCCCGGGCTCCACCACCAGCCGCAGGCCGAGGAACTCGGCCCAGCCCAGCACATGTTCGAGCGGGCGGCCGGAGACCCGGCGCTCCACCATGGCGGCCAGCTCCTCCGGGGTGCGGGCGGTGGCGGCGATCAGCTCCGCCTCGTCCTCGGCGAACACGCAGCCGGCGGCCCGGAGCCTGGCGACGACGTCCGGTGCGGGGGTGGAGGACGAAAAGCGCGACATAGGTGTCTTTCCTACCAGAGCGTGGTCACATGCCGGCGGGCCGCCCCGGGTGGGCGGTCTTCGGGATGTCGCCGTGCAAGTGGAGCCCCGCGCCGGGGCCGGTGTCGATGGTGAGGTGCCGCCGATGGCGCCGAGGCGGTCGTTCATTGAACATGGCGCGGAGACCGGTCCTTAAGACTAGGACTCCACCCCCTTTTTCGAGGTACGCGATGGCGATCCGCCGCTCCACCGTCAAGCGGCAAGGCCTGCCGTCGGTACTGCAGTTGCGGCTCATGCCAACCCCTGCTCAGGCCGACGCCCTGGCAGCGGCGGTGCAGGTGTGCAACCAGGCGGCCACCATCGTCTCCCGACTGGCTTGGCGCAGCCGTACCTTCACCATCCTGGAGCTGCACCGGCTCGCCTACCACCCGGTCCGCGCGCAGGTGGCCGGGCTGGGCGCGCAGGCGGCCGTGCGGGCCATCGCCCGGGTCGCCGGTGCTTACGCCAACCGGCGAGCCACCAAGAGACGCGCCCATATCTTCCGCCCGCACGGCGCCATCCCCTACGACGCACGCCTGCTGACTTGGAACCGGGACGCTCGCACCGTGTCGCTGTGGACCCCCATGGGCCGCGTCACCGTGCCCTATGCGGGACGTCCAGAAGACTTCAAGGCTCTTGACACGCTGCCGATCGGCGAGGCCGACCTGATCTTCCGGCGCGGCGTGTGGCTGCTGCAGGTCACCATCATCCTGCAGAAACCGGAGGTGTGCGAGCCGGTCCACGGCTTCGTCGGAGTGGATCAAGGCGTGGCCAACCTGGCAGTCACCTCCGACGGTGTGGTGCTGCCGGGTTCCGCCCTCGCCGGGCCGATCGACCGCAACGCGCATGTCCGCACGTTGCGGAAGCGGAGGCATCGGCAACGCCGGCGGTTGCAGCAGAAGGGCACTCCTGCGGCGCGACGGGTGTTGCGCCGTCTGTCCGGGCGCCAGCACCGGATGATGACGGACGTCAACCACCAGATCTCGAAGTTCGTGGTGCGCGAAGCCGAACGCACCGGCCGCGGGATCGCCCTGGAAGATCTCCAGGGGATCCGTGGCCGGCACCCTCGTCGATCCCCGGTACACCTCGCAGGCCTGTCCGGAGTGCGGGTGCGTCAACAGGGCGAATCGTCCGGCGCGGGGCCGATTCGTCTGCACAGGGTGTGGCCTCGCTGGGCACGCCGATCACATCGCGGCCCGCAACATCGCCGCACGCGGCGTTGCGGGCTGGGCTGTCGTCAATCAGCCGCACGCTACCGGCCTCCCTTCAGCCAGACGGGACCGCGAGAGCAAACCACCGGCCTCAACCGGCGGTAGTTGACGTTGGTGATGCCGTGCCCGCCTTGGTCCTCCATGTGCCGGTGGCCTGCTCGTCGGCGTTCTGGAGAACCTCCAGGATGGAGAAGGTGTTGATCTCGAACTCCGGCGCGTGGCGATCGATGCCAGCGGCTCGAATCGTCGTCGGGTCCGGGCAGCGGCACACCTCGGTCCTTCAGGAGATATTCGCGCCAGCTGCAGCTTTGGGCGATCAGGGCCAGCAGACAGCTTGGATCGGGAAACTGCGAGAGGCGCCGATGATCCCGGCACCGTGCTTCGCGGAGAGAAGTGCCTCGATGCCCGCCCGCGCCTGGAGGTTGTCCTCCGCGATCACTATTCGCAGCGATGCCATCAACAAACCGTAGTCCCGCGCCCGTGGCGGCTTAACACGCTGATCGGGCTGCATGAGGCGGCGCAGGGGTGCGAAAGTCGCGGCGGTGCGAAAAGAACCGGGAACTCGGGCCTGCTACGCGTCCTCGGTGCGGCTTTCCCGCCATCTCAGTCGGGCGCAGTTCGTCACCGTGGAGATCGTCCGGCGTGGGGAGGTGCTGGGGGCGGGGACCTGGAGCGGCGATCCGGATACCGGGCGCCGGGTCGAACCGCTGGCCGGGTAGTCCCCGCCCTCGCCACCGCCGCCCGAGGCCCTTCGCCACCCCCTGCGCCGGCCGATCCCGTCCGGATCGGTGGTGCGCTCAGGTGGGCCGGTGTTCAGCAGCCGATGCGGACGTCGGCAGGGTCGGAGGTGCAGGTGTTGGTGCCGGAACCGGCGTTGAGGGTGTCGGCGATCGCCGTCCCGTCCTGGCCGAAGAGCCAGTCATCGTCGCCTCCGCCACCGCACAGCCGGTCGTTGTCCGGCCCGCCCCAGACGGCGGGGAGATCGCCGAGCATGGCCCGGATGGACGCGACACCCGCGCACCGCACGGTGGCGGGCCCCGTCTGAACGCATCCTGGTCCGGCGGCCAGGTTGTCGCCGGGGTCGGTGACCACCACCTCCGGCGGGGGTGGCCGCATGATGCCGTTCCCCTTCTGGATCCCCCGATGCCAAGCCGGCCTCTCTCGTCCCCCGCCGCCGGCGCCTGCCGGACAGCTTGGCCGCGTCCGGCGGCAGTAGATGCTGCTATCATCCAGATGATCTAATCATTCGAATCCGGGAGTGGCAGCAGGTGACCAGGCCGGGTAAGGGCGGCGAGCCGCATTGCTCGTTCTGCGGGAAGGGCCAGCGGGAGGTCCGCAAGCTCATCGCCGGCCCGCCGTCGGTCTTCATCTGCGATGAATGCGTGGTGTTGTGCACCGAGCTCGTCGCCGAGGAGGAGGTCCCGGCCGCCCGGGAGGTGACCGCCAGGCCGCGGGAGATCCACGCGTTCCTGGACCAGTACGTGATCGGCCAGGAGCAGGCCAAGCGGGCGCTGTCAGTGGCGGTCTACAACCACTACAAGCGCCTGCGCCCGCCCGCCGGCGGGGACGAGCCGATCGAGCTGGGCAAGTCCAACATCCTGCTGGTCGGGCCGACGGGCAGCGGCAAGACGCACCTGGTGCAGACGCTGGCCAGGATGCTGGACGTGCCGTTCGCCGTCGCCGACGCCACCGCGCTCACCGAGAGCGGGTACGTCGGCGAGGATGTCGAGAACATCCTGCTCAAGCTCATTCAGGCGGCCGGCCACGACGTCGCCAGGGCCGAGACCGGGATCGTCTACATCGACGAGATCGACAAGATCGCCCGCAAGGGCGAGAACCCGTCGATCACCCGTGACGTGTCGGGCGAGGGCGTCCAGCAGGCGCTGCTGAAGATCTTGGAGGGCACGGTCGCGAACGTCCCGCCGCAGGGCGGCCGCAAGCACCCGCACCAGGACCTCATCCCGATCGACACGACGAACGTGCTGTTCATCGCCGGGGGCGCGTTCGCCGGCCTGGAGCGGATCGTCGAGGCGCGGGCGGTCCGCCGGGCCTCGGGATTCGGGTCCGCGCCGCCGGCCGCGGCCGGCGAGGACCTGCTGGCCCGGGTGATGCCGCAGGATCTGGTCGCGTACGGGCTGATCCCCGAGCTGACCGGCCGGCTGCCCGTGGTGACGACCTTGCGGCCGCTGGATCGCACGGCGCTGGCGCGGATGCTCACCGAGCCGCGCAACGCGCTGATCAAGCAGTACCGCAAGCTGTTCGAGCTGGACGGCGTCGAGCTCGAGTTCACGGAGGACGCGGTGGCGGCCGTCGCCGAGCAGGCGCTGCTGCGCCGCACCGGCGCCAGGGCCGCCCGCGCCGTCCTGGAGGAGGTGCTCCTCAACGTGATGTACGAGGTCCCGAGCCGGGACGACGTGGCCCGCGTCGTGATCACCCGCGACACGGTGCTGGACAACGTCAACCCGGCCCTGATCCCCCGCGGCCGGCGCCCGCGCAGGTCCGCGTAGTCAGCCGACGTGCCTGCTGAGGAAGCCGAGCTGGTGCAGGGGCGGCCCCTCGAAGATCGCGGGGTCGGACGCCGGCGAGTGCGCGGGCAGGCCGCCCACACCCACGGACCGCGGGGCCGGGCCGTTCCCGGGCATGCCGATCATGCGTGTTCCTCTCTGCCGATCAGAAGGCGCGGCGAAAGGCTGCCACGGCAGCACGCGCGCAGGTGGTGACGGGGGCCGGCGGCTCCACCCCCGATGAGCCCGTTTCAGCCGTCGAAGCTGATCACCACGCGGCGGTTCTTGGCGCGGCCCGCGGGGTTGTCCGCGCCGCCCTCGCTGTTCGGGGCGACGGGGCCGGCCTCGCCGTGGCCGGCCGCGACGATGCGCGGCGTGCCGCCGAGGACCCGGTCCAGCTCCCGCTTGACGTTCGCGGCGCGGCGCCTGGACAGGTCCAGGTTGTAGGCGGCCGTGCCCTTGGCGTCGGTGTGGCCCTCGACGCGGACCGCGCCGGTGGCCGTACGGAGCCGGGCGGCGATCCCCGCCAGGTGGCGGGCGGCGACGGGCGTGAGTGTGTCCGCGTCGAACGCGAACAGCACGTCGGAGGAGATCGTGATCCTGGTCCGGCCGCCGTCGCCCGTCTCCGTCCGCAACGGCTCGATCGTGAGCGTGAGGTCGAGCACGGCCCGCCGGATGTTCTCGTCGGGCACGTCCGGCGCCGGCGTGGGCCCGGCCAGCGCGGCGGCCAGGACGGGCAGCGCGGCCACGGCACGGACGATCACGGCACGGGCGATCACGGCACGGGCGATCACGACGTCACCGGCACGTCGCGGAACGGCGGCTCGCTGCCGACGCTGACGTCCAGCTTGGTCACGCCGGCCTCCGGCGCCGGGAAGGTGTAGGTCCGGACGCTGGCCTCGCCGATCTTGATGATCCAGTACGGCGGCTGCAGCGGCCGGTTCTCCGAGTCCCGCACGATCAGGTACCGCTTGAGCCGGACGTTGTCGACCAGTGTGATCGCCGCGGGTCCGGCGCCGGTGAACGCCTCGACCGACACGTACGACTCGCCCTCGGAGTGCGGCGTGATCGACAGGACCAGGTCGAGCAGCTTGCCGCGCCGCTTGAGCGCCAGCACCTCGACCTCCGCGCTCCGCTTCCCGCCGGCGTTGAACGTCGCGCGGGCCAGGGGCTCCGGCCCCGGCCGCGGATCCCGCGCGGCGGGCTCCCGCGCCGGCGCGGGAGAAGCGGGCGAGGCGGGGCCGGCCGGCGAGGCGGGGGCCGCCGTGGCCGCCGGTGGCGGGGCGCCGGTGCGGTCGCTGCCGGGGAGCGAGCATCCCGACACCGCGAGCGGCAGCGCGACTGCCGCGACGATCCACGCACGAATACGCATGACACCCTCCGAACCCGCTGGTCGGCCCGGCACCACGGTAGGCGGGGATCCGCCCGGCGTTCGATGGACGAATAACGGCCGCGAACGCGTACTTTTCCCTTGGACGACTTTTCCCCGGGAGCATGGAACCGGCGGGCATGGCCGGGCGGTCCAAGTCATGGGCGACGTTCACACCGGTTGGCAACCCGCCCGCGGGTTCTCCGCGGTGCCGCTGGAGCCGGATGACGCCGCAGACGGCCCTTCCCGTCCGCAGGCGCGGGCTGGACGTCGCCCCCACCAAGGCCGCCTCCCCCAGGCGGCGGTGACCTGGCTGAACAGGGCGACGCCGGCGAGCCGGCCGAAGAGTCGGGGGTTGCTCACTCGTAGGCGGATGCTTGGAGGTCGTACAAGCGGGCGTAGCGGCCGGCGAGGTCGATGAGCTCGGTGTGCGTGCCGCGCTCGATGATTCGCCCGCCGTCGAGCACGACGATCAGGTCGGCCATCCGGATGGTGGCGAAGCGGTGCGAGACCAGCAGGGTGATCCCGCCGGTGGCGTTCTGCCACTCTTGGGCCGCCTCCGCGTACCGCTGATAGACCTCGTACTCGCTGGCCGCGTCCAGCGCGGCTGTCGGCTCGTCGAGCACGGCGAGCAGCGGCGTGGACCGCATGAACGCCCGCGACAGGGCGATCTTCTGCCATTGGCCGCCGGAGAGTTCGACGCCGTCTCCGAGGGCCTTGCCGAGCCGAGTCTGTTCGCCCTCCGGCAGGCGGGCGAAGACCTGGGCGGCGCCGCCCTTCTCGGCGGCCTGCGCGATCTCGTGCATCCTGGGCAGGTCGCCCACGCCGACGGCCTCGCGGGCCAGGAACGGGAACCGGCTGAAGTCCTGGAACGCCGAGGTCACGCGTTCCCGCCAGCCGGCGGGATCCATCTCGGTGAGGGGTGTCCCGTCCACGGTGATGGTTCCGCCGGTCGGACGGTGGAACCCGCACAGCAGCTTGACCAGCGTCGTCTTCCCGCTGCCGTGGTCGCCGACCAGCGCCACCGTGGCACCGGACGGGAGATGCAGGTCGATGCCGCGCAGCACGGGCGGCCCGCCGTAGGAGAAATCCACGCCGGACAGGGTGATGCCCTCGCGGAGCCGGTCGGGCGGGGAGAGCGTCCCGCTGATGCTCGCTTCGAACAGGTTCCGCAGCCAGAGATAGTGCCCGGCCATGGCCAGGGCCCGGGCGGAGCGGGTGATCGCGTTGGCGAGCAGGTCGAGCTGGCCCCTGATCTGGCCGCCGAGCGTGGCCACCAGCAGCAGCGCCCCTGGACTGACCGCGCCGGAGAGGGCCAGCTGGACGGTGAGGAACAGCGCCCCGAGGAAGGCTGCCACGAAGATGAGGGAGCCGATCAGGGTGAGGCCGCCGACGGCGAGCGTGCTCCGCCAGAGGATCGCGGTCCGCTCCTCGCGCAGGCGGCGCGCGATTGCGGCGGCGTGGGCGCCGGAGGAGCCGAGCCGGAGCTCCTTGGCCGAGTTCGCCTCGGTGATCATCGTGAAGAGGTGCTGTTCGGCCCGGTTGCGCTCGGCGGTCTCGGCCCTGGCCCCCTCTGTCCTGCGCGCAGTGGTCCGGGTGAACAGGATCGACGGCACCGCGAACAGCGGCAGCGCGAGCAGCACGGGATGGACCCTGGCCAGCAGGATCGTGGTGATGACCAGCCAGAGCCCGCTCTGCACCACGCTCAGGACGGACATCCCGGTGGTGATGGTCCGCCCGCCGAGCCCGCGGATCTGCTCGATCCGGCGGAGCGACTCGGTGTCCTCCAGGTGCGCGGTGGTCGGCAGGGTCGCGCACCAGCGTATGATCCGCCGGTCCAGTACGGTGCCGACCTCGCCGCCCAGCAGGCCGCTCTGCACCTGCATGACGCGACTGCCGGCCAGGACGAAGGCACCCGCTGTCGCCGCGCAGAGCGCCCCGCCGATGAGCAGCGGCCGGGACCCGGTGAGCACACCGTCCACGACCCATTGCAGGCCGAGGGCGGTCAACCCGGGGGTGATCGCGCCCAGCGGGGTAAGGATGAGCAGCAGCCATGTGCGTCCCGGTGCGTGGCGCAGGCACTCGGTCAGCAGGGTACGGATCTCGGCGACCCTCATGCGCTCTCCTTGAACTGCTGGGCCTGGAGGCGGAACATGCGCGCGTATTCCCCGCCGGCGGCGAGCAGCTCGTCGTGGGTCCCGTCTTCGGTGATCCGCCCGCCGGACAGGACGACGATCCGGTCGGCCTTCCGCACGGTGGAGAATCGGTGGGAGATCAGGACGACGGTCGCCTGTCCGCGCACCTGGCGGATGCGGTCGAAGGCCTCCAGCTCGGCCTCGATGTCCAGGTTGGCGGTCGGCTCGTCCAGCACGAGCAGCCGCGCCCCGCCGGCGGCCGCCAGGGCCGCCCGGGCCAGCGCTATCTTCTGCCACTGGCCACCGGACAGGTCGCCACCGTCGGCGTACTTGGGCGAGAGCACCGTCTCCCACCCCTTGGCCAGCTTTTCGATCAGCTTGGTCGCGTCCACCGCGGAGGCCGCCGCCTCGACCTGCTCCCGCGTCGCGTCCGGCGCGGCGATCCTGATGTTCTCGTACGCGCTCAGCTCGTACCGGTTGAAGTCCTGGTAGACCGCGTACGCCGCGGGCTCGGTGACCACCGTGCCGCTCCGCGGACGGTACTGGCCGGTGAGGAGCTTGGCCAGGGTCGTCTTCCCCGCCCCGTTCACGCCCACGACCGCGATCACCTCGCCGGGCCGGAGGGTCAGCGTCACGCCCTTCAGAACGCGGACCTCCCCGTACCGGAAGTCCACGTCCCGAAGGGTGATCTCTCCGGCGCCGTCCGGTCCGGGCGGCGGCTCCAGGCCGGGGGCGAGCGCGCGGATCCGGGTGACCGCATCCACGGCGGGCATCGCGACCTCGTCCATGTCCTCGCCCTGGCTCGACATGGTGATGACGAACATGGCGGAGACCGCGCCGATCGTCGCGGCGATCCGGCCGACCGATACCTCACCGGAGGTGGCCACCGCCACGTACACCACCGACGCGGTCGCCGCCCACCCGAGGAAGACCGACATCTCGCGCCGGAGCAGGGCCACCCTCGACTCGACGACCCGCCGCACGGCGTCGGCGATGTTCTCGTCCGCGTGCTTCTCCAGCCAGCCGGTCAGCCCGAAGATCCGGACCTCCTTGGCGTCCCGGCTGTCGGACATCATCGCGGCCCACGCGCGTCCGCGCATCGCGGCCGGCATGGTGCCCGACACCACTCTGAGGAACTCCCGCCACATGCCGGATCGGTAGCGGCCCAGCAGCAGCGCCACCGCGGCCGTCGCCGGGCCCCACCACCACACCACGGAGGAGAGCACCAGCATCGCCGTCACCAGCCCGGCCATGGTCAGCCCGGCACGGAAGCGGCCCACCGCCGCCGCCCCGATGCCCTCGTCGGTCCAGGTCAGCAGCGGCGAACGCATGGTCGTCAGCTCATCCTGGACGGCGACGTCCTCCACCCGATCCAGGGTCGGCAGCGCCCGGACCCGGGAGATCAGCTCCTCGCGAACCGCGGCGTCGATCCGCTGTCCCACCCGCTCGGCCATCGGCCGGCTCATCGAGCGGAGCACATTACCGGTGACCAGCAGCGCGCCGAGCAGTGCCAGCGTCGTCCCGATGCCGCTCGCGGCGGCGTCCTGCCGAGCTGCGCCCTGCGCCAGGCGGCCCACCAGCTCACCGGTTACCAGAGCCACCGCAGTCGGCTCCACCAGGAGAAACAACTCGATCAGGGAGAGGGCCGCCAGCCACGGCCAGCCTGCCAGCATGAGAAAACCCAGGAGTCGCCGCTTGGGAGATAAGATCACAAAACCGCACTTTATCGACGACGTCGACGTACTCCTCCGAGACCTCGCTTCGACGCGCGCCTGTGTGCAGCCCTGTGACGATGCCGGGTGAGCATCTGGAGGACGAGGTCGCTGTCGACGATACGCGTCAGGATTCCTTGCCGATCAGTACGCGGGGCGCCACCGCCGGCAGGGGCCGGGTGCGGCGGGGCTGGACCTGGGCGGCCACGAGGGCGGCCAGCACGATGGCCGCGCCGAGCACCTGGGCCGCGGTGAGCCGCTGGCCGAGCACGATCCAGCCGAGCACCGTGGCCACCACGGGGCTGAGCAGGCCCAGGAACGTGACCTTGGTCGCCGACAGCTCCCGCAGCCCCCTGAACCACAGCGCGTACGCGACGGCCGCCCCGATGAGCGTGAGGTAGGCGTACCCGGCGAGGTTGGCGGCGGTCAGCGTGGCCGGCGGCGGCCCTTCGACGGCGAGCGCCACAGGGAGCAGCACCAGTCCGCCGGCCACGAGTTGCCAGCCGGTGGTGGCCAACAGCGGGGCGGGCGACCGCCACCGCTTGCTCAGCACCACCCCGACGGCCATGACGGCGGCCCCGCCGAGCGCGGCCGCGACCCCGAGGGCGTCCAGCCGCGCGTCGGCCCGCAGGACGAGCAGCCCGACCCCGGCCACGCCCGCCACGGCGGCGACCACGGTGCGCGGGGTCAGCCGCTCGTGCAGCAGCCCGGCCGACAGCATCGCGACCAGCAGGGGCTGGATGGCGCCGACGGTCGCGGCCACCCCTCCGGGCAGCCGGTACGCGCCCACGAACAGCAACGCGAAGAACACCCCGATGTTGAGCGTCCCGAGCACCAGCGCACGCCACCACCAGATGCCCCGGGGCATGCGGCGGGTGATGGCGACGAGCAGGATCCCGGCGGGCAGGGCGCGTACCACCGCGGCCAGCAAGGGGCGGCCGGGCGGCAGGAACTCGGTGGTGACGAGGTAGGTGGTCCCCCAGATGGCGGGGGTCAGCGCGGTCAGCAGGACGATTCCCCGTCGGTTACTTAGCACTAAGACAAAGTATCTCAGCACTAAGCGACTTGGCCAGATGATTTACCTCACCGCTAAGACATCGATAGGGTGGAGCCGTGGCAGATCACGTCGACCTGGTGCTCGAACAGTGGCACGCGCAGCGCCCTGACCTGGATGTTTCCCCGATGGCCGTGATCGGGCGGCTGTCGCGGCTCTCGCGGCTGATCGATGCCGAGCTGCGGCGTACGTTCGCCGCGCACGGGCTCGACGCGGCCTCCTTCGACGTGCTCGCCACGCTGCGCCGCAGCGACCCGCCGCACCGGCTGACGCCCGCCGGGCTGATGCGGGCGTCCATGGTCACCTCGGGCGCGATCACGCAGCGGCTCGACCGGCTGGAGGAGCGCGGGCTGGTGACGCGTACGCCGAGCGAGTCGGACGGGCGCGGCGTCCAGGTGACGCTCACCGACGAGGGGTTCGCGCTGATCGAGCGCGTGCTGCCCGACCACGTCGCGACCGAGCACCGCGTCCTGGCCACGCTCGGCATGGAGCGGCGCGAGGAGCTCGCCGGCACCCTGCGCGACCTGCTGGAGTCGCTCGGCGACGCCACGGACCTGCCGTCCCGCCTCCTTTGATGAGAGTGTGTCCGGATCCCGGGAGCCCGTTCGTCATCCTGATGACAGCACGACACCGAGGAGCGGTTGACATGAAGTACATGATGTTCGTCTGCAGCGACGCCCAGCCGGACCCGGGCTCCACCGGCGACGAGGACATCGAGAAGTGGGTGGCCGACAACGACTCGCGCGGCCGGCGGCTGGACGGCTACGTGCTGGCGCCCGTGTCGTCGGCCACGACGGTCCGCGTCCGCGCCGGCGAGCTGCTGGTCTCCGACGGCCCGTTCGCCGAGACCAGGGAGGTGATCGTGGGCTACGACATCCTCGAGTGCGCCGATCTCGACGAGGCGATCGACGTGGCGCGGGCGCACCCGATGGCCCGGCACGGGCGGCTGGAGCTGCGGCCGTTCGCCGACCTGTGACGATGGGGCCACGTCCCGCCGCGACGGCCGAGGCCGTCGCGGCGGCCGCCGCGGACTCGTACACGCGCATCGTCGCCACCCTCATCCGCGTCACGGGCGACTGGACGCTCGCCGAGGACAGCGCTCAAGAGGCGCTGGCGCTCGCCCTGGAGAAGTGGCATCGGGACGGCGTGCCGGCCAATCCCGGCGGCTGGCTCATGACCGTGGCCCGCAACCGCGCCACCGACGTGCTGCGCCGCGCGTCCGTCGAGCGCCGCAAACTGCAAGAGCTGGCAGAGCTCACGCCTGCCGCCCCGCCACCGCATCCCGAGGAGGAGGTCGTGGACGACCGCCTGCGGCTGATCTTCACGTGCTGCCACCCGGCACTCGCCCTGGAGGCGCGGGTGGCGCTCACGCTCAGGACCGTTTGCGGGGTGCCGGCCGCCGACATCGCGCGCGCCTTCCTGGTCTCCCATGCGACCATGACGCGGCGGCTGACCCGGGCCAAGTCGAAGATCGCGGACGCGCGGATCCCGTACGCCGTCCCGCGCGGCCCGGCGCTGGCCGAGCGGCTCCCCGGCGTGCTCGGGGTGCTGTACGTGTTGTTCACCCGCGGCTACGTCGCCGACGGCGAGCCGGCCTTCGCCGAGGAGGCGGTCCGGCTGGCCCGCCTGCTCCACGAGCTGCTTCCCGGCCAGGACGAGGTCGCCGGCCTGCTGGCGCTGCTGCTGTTCCAGCACTCCCGGCGCGACGCCCGCCGGGACGGCCGCGGCGATCTCCTCAGGCTCGACCGGCAGGACCGCGGCCGCTGGGACCGCGCGGCGATCCGCGAAGGCCTGGAAACGCTGGCGGCGGCCCGATCCGACGGCCCCTATGTCCTGCAGGCCCGGATCGCGGCCTGTCACGCCACCGCGCCGGCCGCCGACGCCACGGACTGGCGGGCCATCGCCGGGTGGTACGACGAGCTCCTCCAGATCCATCCCTCACCGGTGATCGCCCTCAACCGCGCCGTGGCCCACGGTTACGCGTACGGACCGTCGGCCGGGCTGGCGCTGCTCGATCAGGCACTCGCCACCGGCGCGTTGGAGCACTACCCGCTCGCCGTCGCGGCACAGGCCGACCTCACGGCCCGCCTCGGCCACCGTGGCGGCGCCGCCGCGCTGTTCCGGCAGGCCGCCGCCCTCCTTCCCGCCGGATCGGAGCGGCGGGCTCTGCTCGAACGCGCCGAGGACCTCGAATTCACATGAGGTCGCAGGGCAGGCCCCAGCTCGAACAGGTGCCGCCGAGCTTTGTGAACCAGAGTTCGGCGCAGACCTCGGTACCGCGGGGAGAGGGCCGATTCGCCTTGGCGTGGTGAACTCCGCCCCGGTGGACGTGCCGGCCCACAGCCCCAGGCGATCAAGCGGACATTCCCCGGACACATATGTCCGGCATCATCGATTGGCGCGACGGCCTCTGCCACGGGCTCCGCGCCCGGGCTTGGGCTCGCGGCGGGTCTCCGCCCAGTGCGAAGGGCGGGTGAGGGTGGGCGGGATGCGGGTGTCGGCATCGCCCTTGGTGGCGTTGAGCTGGGCCTGGGTGAGGAAGATGACGCCGGTGAGGTCGGCGCCCGCCAGGTCCGCGCCCCGCAGGTCCGCCCCGATCAGGTCGGCCTGCCGCAGGTCGGCGCCCCGCAGGTCGGCGCCGATCAGGTACGCGCCCCGCAGGTTCGCCCCGCGCAGGCCGGCGCCCCTGAGCCGGGCCCCGATGAGGTCGGCTCCCCTGCGGTCCTTGCCCCGGTGAACGGCTCTGACCAGCTCGCTCGTCCGCAGCAGCAGCGTGTTGACCTCGGCCCGGTGCGCCGCCACGTCGAGCTTCTCCAGCACGTCGGCGCTCTCGCGGGTGAGCCGCCCGGTCTCGTCGAGGGCCTGCCGCAGCTCGGCGTGGATCGGCCGGGCGGGCTCCAGGGTCAGCGCCTCGGCGAGGTACCACAGCAGCTCGTGCAGTTGCCGCATGACCGGGAACACCGCGTACATCTGCCGGGCCGTCTCCGGCGCCTGCCGCCAGCTCCGGCCCTCGAACGTGACCTGCGAGACCTTCTGCCCGGCCCCGAAGCAGTCGAACACCGTGCAGCCGGGGTAGCCGCTTTGCCGCAGCCGCTCGTGGATGGAGCAGCGGAAGTCGTCGCGCAGGTTGCGGCAGGGGTCGCCGGTAGCCTTGTCGGCGGCGAAGTCGGCCGAGGCCGAGAACGGCAGCGCGACGCAGCACAGCCCGAAGCAGTTGTCACAGTCGGCCAGCAGGCCGAGCTGGCGCGGGTCGGTTCCGGGCAACGTGCGGATCTCCTCGATGGTGGCGGCAGATCAAGGATACTCAAGGACGCGTGTACGGCGTCGTCGTGGTGAGCGCCGCGAACCCGAGCCGCGCCAGGATGGGCCGGCTCTGGCTGGAGGCGTCGACCTGCAGGTAGTCGTAGCCGCGTGCGGCCGCGACGCGGGCGCGGCAGGCGACCAGCGCCCGGTAGACGCCGCGCCCGCGCCACTCCGGGACGGTGCCGCCGCCCCAAAGACTGGCGAACCGGGTGCCCGGGTGCAGGTCCATGCGGGCGGCGCTGATCGGCACGTCGCCTGCCATGGCGACGACGGCCACGACGGTGCCGGTGGCGAGCTGGGCGCGCAGGCGCTCCCTGATCCGGTCACGGGTGGCCCCGAAGGCACGCTCGTGCACGTCGGCCACCAGTTCCACGCCGCTCTGGTCGATCACCGGTGCCAACCGCACGCCCTCGGGCAACCCCGCGCCGGCACGCGGATCGGCGACCGGGTCGCCGGTGACGGGCGCGGCGTCCCCGATGACGTGGGCGGTTTCGGCGACCATGACCGTCTCGGCCGGCTCAGGCGTGAAACCGGCCGCCAGGAGCCTGCGGTCGAGGTCGGCGGGCAGGTCGTGGGCGTAGAGCTTCCACTCGAACGACCTTCCGATCGCCTCGAAGAAGCGCACCTGCTCGGCGATCGCCGCGTCCGCCGTGCCGTCGTCGAGGTCCGACCACAGGACGCCGTTCCAGCCCTGCTCGGGGCCGACGTGCCGCACGACGCCGCCCGCCCGCTCCACCTCGGCGTCGGGCCCGTCGGGCAGGGCCTCGCGCCGCAACTGCCGGTCGAACTCGCGCAACACCTCGTTGACATCCATCCGGCCACCCCAGCACCCCGGCGCCGGGCACGGCAACCGGTTAACCGCCGAAGCGCCGCTGCCGGGCGGCGAAGCTGCGCAGCGCGCGCAGGAAGTCGATCTCGCGGAACGCCGGCCAGTACGCCTCGCAGAAGTACAGCTCGGAGTAGGCCGACTGCCACAGCAGGAAGTTGGACATGCGTTGTTCGCCGCTGGTGCGGATCACCAGGTCGGGGTCCGGCTGCCCGGCGGTGTAGAGGTGCCTGGCGATGTCGTCCACGGTCAGGGTCGCGGCCAGGTCCACCATGGACTGGCCGGCCTCGGCCCGTTCGTACAGCAGCTCGCGCAGGGCGTCGATGACCTCCTGGCGGCCGCCGTACCCGATGGCCAGCGTGAGGTGGAAGCCGGTCTCGCAGGTGCGGGTGGCCTCGACGGCGCTCTTGAGCGCGCGGGCGGTGGTGTCGGGCAGGATGTCGAGCAGGCCGGCGACGTGGACGCGCCAGCGGGCGTCCGGCCGGTCGAGCCGGTCGGCGACCATCCGCTCGATCACCCGCAGCAGGAACGCGACCTCCTCGTCACCGCGGCGCTGGAGGTTCTCCGTCGAGCAGAGGAACACGGTCAGGTGCTCGATGCCCAGGCCCTCGCACCAGGACTGCACGTCCTGGATGTGCTCGGCGCCGTACTGGTGGCCGATGCTGGGATTGGCCATGCCCATCTGCCTGGCCCAGCGCCGGTTGCCGTCCATGATGAGGCCGACGTGCTTCGGCAGCGGGCCCGCCGTGACCTGGCGGCGCAGGCGGCGGGCGTACAGGGCGTGGAGAAGATCGGTTGTGCGCACCACTCTAGGATGGCGCGCCCGGCGGGGTTCTGGTGCGTTACCGCCGAGTCGAGGCCGGCTTCACGCCTCCCGCCGGGCGGGGGGACGACGATGACGAGCGAGGTGAGCCGGGCCAGGTGTCGCCCCAGCCGGCGTCCCTGGCCCGCCGGTAGAGGTCGCCCTGCCGCTTGGAGACGATCACGTCGCGCACCCCTTCCTGCTCGGTGCACAGGCGCAGGGACACCACGCCCTTGCGTTTCTGCGGATGGCGCAGGACCCGTGCGCCGGCCCCCGGCCACCGGCCGGACGCGGCGGCGACGTAGGAGAACTTCTCGTCCTCGAAGCTCAGCGTGCCCGACTTGACCTGGCGGTGCAGTGAGCTCCTGGGGAGCCTGACGGAGAAGTGGCACCAGTCGCGGCCGGGCTGGATCGGGCAGCGGCCTTCGTGGGGGCAGGGGGCGACGATGGTCATCCCCTGCTCGGCCAGCACCTGCCGGGCCGCGGCGATGGTGGCGTAGCCGGCGGGGGTGCCGGGCTCGATGATGATCACCATGGCGGCGCCGTCGGCGAGCCAGCGTACGACCTGCGGGCGGTCCCGACGTGCGGGTCGCGTTCGATGACGGTGACCTGCCGCAGGCTCGGCCATGTGGCGCCGGCCGCCCAGATCGCCGCGCCGGTGCCGCCGCCCGCGTCCAGGTGGATCGCCGGCTGGAAGCCCCGCGCCAGCGCCGCCGCCTGGCTCATGGCCGTCGCGGCGGCGGCATAGGTGGCGGGCATGCGGTGGGCGGCGTAGGCGGCGACGTCCGCCTGGCTCCGCAGGTGGGCGCCCTCGGGCCTCGAACGACTGCGCACAGCCCCGCGCCGGGCAGGAAGAACGCGGTCCGCGGTTCGGAGGGGTCAGCGCCGGGGCGCGCGGACGTGAAGGCATGCAAAAGAGCTCCTCGATTCGCCATTACCACGCCCCGCACCAGGCCCGTACGCGCCCGTCCAGGGGAAGGGACTCCCCCAGGAGAGCTGCGCCGGCGGCGAACAGGGCACGCGGCCCGCTCCAGGCGGCGGCGAGAAGACTCAGCGGGCCGGGTCGTCACCCTTCGGGGGAGGCCAGACGCGGCCGGTCCTGACGGTGTGCTCGGCCAGGATCGCGCCGATCGCGGCCGCCATCAGGTCGCGATGCTCCCGCGGCAGCTCCGCCGCCAGCGCCTCCAGCCGCTCGGTCGTCCCGTCGTGCGCCAGCACCCCGATCCGCTCGCCGTCGGGGGTCAGCGCGATCCGGCAGGTCCGCCGGTCGCGCGTGTCACGGACGCGGGCCACCAGCCCGCGTTTCTCGGCCCGGTCCACCAGGCCGGTCAGGCTCGACTTCTCCAGGTGCAGCGTACGGCTCAGCTCCGTCATCCCGACGGGCCCGCCGATGAGCAGGCAGAGCAGCTGGGCCTGCTGGGGCGTCAGGTCGTGCTCCCTGCCGACCTCGACGAACACCTGCTGGACCAGATGCGCCAGCCGGACGAGCGCCTCGCTGAAGCGCGGGGCGGGCTGCTTCGTCGTGACCACGCGACCGAGTCTAGTTGACAGCCGTTCGCGACACGAACTATTTTCCTTCGTACAGCCAACTGTTCGTATCACCAACTAATGGGCGCGCGACCCAAGGAGCCTCCATGCCGGACTACGGCCACGACCTGCTCTTCAGCGTCAACATCGTGCCTTCTGCAGAGCACGCCGACACTGTTGTGGCCCTCGCCCAGCTCGCCGAGCGTGCCGGGCTCGATCTCGTCACGTTCCAGGACCACCCGTACCAGCCGGCCCTGCTCGACACCTGGACGCTGCTCGGCTATGTGGCCGCCGCCACCCAGACGATCAGGCTGGCGGGCAACGTGCACCCGCTGCCGCTGCGGCCGCCGGCCATGCTCGCCCAGGCCGCCGCCAGCCTGGACATCCTCAGCGGCGGCCGGTTCGAACTGGCCCTCGGCAGCGGAGGATACTGGGACGCCATCGCCTCCATGGGCGCCCCGCGCCTGACGCCCGGCCAGGCCGTGGACGCGCTCGAGGAGGGCATCCAGATCATCCGCGCCGCCTGGGACACCGGCGCGCCCGGCGGCATCCGGTTCGACGGCGTGCACCACCGGGTCGACGGCGCGCCGCGCGGGCCGCGTCCCGCGCACGACATCGGCATCTGGCTCGGCGCGTACAAGCCCCGCATGCTCCGCCTCACCGGCCGGCTCGCCGACGGCTGGCTGCCCTCGCTCCCCTACCTCAGGAGCGCCGCCGCGCTCGCCGAGGGGAACGCCGTCATCGACGAGGCCGCCGCCGAGGCGGGCCGCTCGCCGGGCGACATCCGCCGCCTGCTCAACCTCGGCGAGGAGCTGCCGCCGGTCCGGCTCGCCGAGCTCGCGCTGGAGCACGGCGTCAGCGTGTTCACCTTCATGGCCGGCGACCCGGCCCAGATCCAGCGCTTCGCCGCGGAGACGGCTCCCGCCGTACGCGAGCTCGTCGCCGCGGAACGCCGCGCCTCACGAGCCGGTACGGAAGCCGCTGAACACCGCGCCCCGCGAGCCGGTACGGAAGCCGCTGAACACCGCGCCACGCAAGCCGGTACGGAAACCGTCCAAGAGCCCGCTTCACCTGGTGCGCCGTCCGGCCTCACCCCGACCCCGGACGACGGCGTACGCCTCAGCGACGTCCGCGTGTGGGACGAGAGCACCCGCCCCACCGCGCCGCGCCCCGACCCCGGCAGGCGCTATACCCCCAGGGAGCAGGCCAACGGCCGGCACCTCATCGACGTCCACGACCACCTGCGCGCCGAGCTCGCCCAGCTGCGCGACCTGATCGGCCAGGTGGCCGCGGGCGCGCTCGGCGCGGAGGCCGCCCGCTCGCACATCAACGCCATGACCATGCGCCAGAACAACTGGACTCTCGGCGCCTACTGCGAGTCCTACTGCCGCCTCGTCACCATGCACCACAGCGGCGAGGACGCGATGATCTTCCCCCGGCTGCGCCGTGCCGAGCCCGCCCTCACCCCCGTGCTCGACCGCCTCAAGGAGGAACACCAGGCCATCCACAAGATCCTGGAGCGGATCGACCGGGCGCTCGTGGCGTTCGTCGCGGACCCGCCTGGACGACCTACGGGCCGCCTGGACGACCTGCGGGCCGCCGTGGACCTGCTCACCGACAGCCTGCTGTCGCATCTGTCGTACGAGGAGCGCGAGCTCGTGGAGCCCCTGGCCAGGCACGGCCTTTAGCGTGCGGCGGCGGGAACGCGTGCCGCCGCGCCACCGCCACGACCGCCAGCGCGCCCGCCACGAGCGGAAGGGCGGTCCACGGCAGCGCCCCCGCCCCCGCGCCCTCCAGCACCACGCCGCCGGCCAGCGACCCGGCGGCGATCCCGAGGTTGTAGACCGTGGTCTGCATGGACGTGGCCACGTCCGCGTTCTCCGGCCCGGAGGCGTCCACCAGCGCCGTCTGCAGCAGCGTCGGCACTCCCCCGAACGCCATCCCCCACAGGGCCACCGCGACCGCCCAGGTCAACCCGCCGAACATCCCCAGCACCGGCATCGCCGCCGCCACCACGGCCAGCACCACCAAGAGCGTCGCCCGAAGCCGGCGGTCGATCACCGCCCCGACGACCCAGATCCCGGCCACTGTCCCGACGCCGAACACGAGCAGCGCCACGCTCGTCGGCACCGCCCCGGACCGCTCCGCGAGCGGGCCCAGGTACGTGTACACCGCCTGGTGCCCGACCAGCACCAGCACGGTCACCCCCAGCACCGTGCGCACGCCGGGCATGACCGCCACCCCCCACCCGCCTCTCCACGCCGCTCCCGGCGCCCGGTCACCGGCCGCCTCGCCGGGGAAGTCCGGCACCGTCCACAGCACCCACGCCACCAGCACGGCCGCCGCGACCGCCAGCCCGCCGAACGCCGCCCGCCACCCGAAGGCCGACGCCAGCGCCGCGCCCGCCGGGATCCCCGCGCACAGCGCGACCGTGATCCCGGCGGAGACGATCGCGATCGCCCGCCCCCGCCGCGCGGCCGGCACCATGCGCGCCGCGTACCCCACCAGCATGGCCCACAGCAGCCCGCCCATGGCCCCGGCCAGCAGGCGCGCCCCGAACGTCACGGCGTAGGACGACGACACCGCGGTCACGGCGTTGAGCAGCGCGAACCCCGCCAGCACCCCGACGAGAACGGGCCGCCGCCGCAACCCCCGCAGCAGCGCCGTCAGCGGGATCGCGGCCAGGAAGGACGCCACGGCGTACCCGGTCACCAGGAACCCGACCCGCCCCTCCGGCACGTCCAAGGCCTCGGCCATCCGCGGCAGCAGCCCGGCGGGCAGCAGCTCGGTCATCACGGCGGTGAAGGCGGCCGTGAACAGCGCCAGCAGTCCCGGCCACGGCATCCGCCCGGCGATCATCGCATCAGACATGCGAACATGCTGGAACCTTCTCATCAATGTGAAGGCAAGGAGGGAGGAGGGAGAACGTGAAGATCGGGCAGCTGTCCCAGCGGACCGGAGTCCCCACCCGGATGCTCCGCTACTACGAGGAGCAGGATCTCCTGAGCCCCGACCGGGCCGGCAACGGCTACCGCGACTATCCCGAGTCGTCGGTCTACCGCGTCCAGCAGATCCGCGGCCTGCTCGACTCCGGGCTCACCACGGAGATCATCCGTCGCATCATCCCGTTCCTCGACAAACCCGACGAGATCCACCTGCACCCGGACTGCCTCACCCCGGAGCTGGCCGGCCTCCTCAGGGCCGAGGCGGACCGCATCAAGCAGCGCGTCGACTGCCTGTCCCGCAACCGCGACAGGATCCTCGCCTACCTGGCCGCCGTCGAGACCGGCCAGGACACGTGAGCATGCGGTCGCTGGCGGGTCTCCTCGCGGACGTCGAGCACGGCAGGCCCCCGGCCCCGGACGGCGGCCTGACGATTCTGCCCCAGCCGTCGCCCCGCGACCTGGGCGTCATCGCGTTCACCGCGCACAGCGTGGTCTTCGCCGACGTCGACCCTGACTGGGTCCGCGGCCGGCTCCCGGCCGGCGATCTGTCGGCCCCGCTCTGCCCGCCGTTCCTGCAGGCCCTCGCGGAGCGGACCGGGCGCGGGATCGGCAGCCTGGACCAGCTCGTCCTGGCCGGGCCGCTCGACGGCCCGCCTCCGGCACGGCTGGACGAGATCACCGGCGCCGATCATCCGCGGGTGCGGCGGGCCCGCAGGTACCGCGACCGGGTACGCGTGTGGACGTGCGCGGGCGGCGTGCTGGCGGTGGGACGCGGCGTCGCGGGACGCTGGGAGGCGGCGGTCGAGGTCGAGCCGGAGCACCGGGGCCGCGGGCTCGGCCGGCTCCTGGCCAGATCCGCTCGCCACCTCGTACACGCCCCCATGTGGGCGCAGGTCGCCCCGGGCAACGCGGCCAGCGTGCGGGCCTTCCTCGCGGCCGGCTACCAGCCCGTGGGCGCCGAGGTTTTGTTCCCCAGACCGGACGTGTCCGTCCCCGGCGATCCCTTTCGGAGTTTGCCGGTCAAGAGCCCCCCGTTGGGCGAAACCGAACGTGGCGGTCCGCCGGCCCCACAAGATCGCTACGTATAGTGATGGCCGATGTCACATCGTGATCACAGGGGGGAATCATGAGAAGTAGCCTCATCGCCGCCGGCGGTGCGTTCCTCGCCGCGGCCGTGCTGTTCGGCGGCGCCACCCCGGCCACCGCCACCCCGGCCACCGCCACCGCGGACAGGGACAGGTGGGACGGATCCTGGAGCAACTGGGCCCAGCACAACCCGGAGCGCTGCGGTCTCGGGCTCAACGACGACACGACCTACCACCACGTCACCGCGCAAGGCGTGTTCGCCGGCACCCGCGACGCCGACGCCTGCAGGGACGACAGGCGCGGCGACGTCAACGCGGAAGACGACGACTGGTCGGGCATCGGCGACTGATCTCCCCAGCGCATTCCCGGGTCCCGGCACCGCCCTGCGGCCGCCGGGGCCCCGGCGTCTGCTGAGCCACAGGAGCAGTGACCCCGGTAACCTGATCCGATGCGACTCGGTGTGAACGTCCCCAACTTCGGCCCCGGCACCGACCCCGGCGTCCTTCGGCAATGGGCGCTGACCGTCGAGGGGCTCGGATTCGACCTGCTCATGGTCTCCGACCACGTGGTGATCACCCCTGACGTCGCGGAGCAGTACCCGGCGCCGTTCTACGAGCCCTTCACCACCCTGGCCTGGCTCGCCGGCGCCGCCACCCGGATCGGGCTCGGCACCACGGTCCTCATCGTGCCGTACCGTCATCCGCTGCTCGTGGCCCGCATGGCGGCCAACCTCAACGACCTCAGCGGCGGGCGGCTGGTGCTCGGCGTGGGCGTCGGATGGGCGCGGCAGGAGTTCGAGGCCCTGGGAGTGGCGCACGGCCGGCGCGGCCGGCTGACCGACGAGCATCTGGCCGCCATCCGCGCCGCCTGGGCCGACGAGGGCGACTACCGGTCCGGCGGCGTGCCGATCTGGGTGGGCGGCGGCAGCGACGCGGGCCTGCGCCGGGCGGCGCGCTTCGGCGATGCGTGGCACCCGCTCAGGAACACCCTCCCCTGGCTGCGCGAGTCGCTGCCGCGGCTGGCGGCGATCGCCGGCGAGCAGGGCCGTCCGGTGCCGGCCTTCGCGCCCAGGATCCTGCTGCGGCTGACGGACGCGCCGGTGACGGGCGCGGACCGGCGCGCCGGCGAGGGCACGATCGAGCAGGTCGCCGACGACCTCGAGCAGCTGCGCGGGCTCGGCGCGGAGACCGTCGTCCTGGACCCCTTCGTGGGCGACCCGGACGAGACGCTGCGCCCGGAGGCGGCCTGGCAGATGCTGGCCACCGTGGCCGCCCACCGACCGGCCGGATGAGCCGGGCGCCTGCTCCCCTGTGCGGGTGAGGGTGGGATGTGGGCCCGCTGATAGGCTTTATGCCGTAAGGAGTCCTGTCCGCGAGGAGAATCGCCGCGTTGGTCGTTTACGCCGGGCAGGGTGACGCGCGCCGTTCGATGGCGCTCCTGTGGCGCACCGAGGAGCGGGGAGAGACGCGGCCCGGGCCCAAACCGGGGCTCAGCGTCGACGTGATCGTCGACGCCGCCATCGCGGTGGCCGACGCCGAGGGCATGGCGGCCCTGTCCATGCGCAAGGTCGGCGAGCGGCTCGGCCGCACGGGGATGGCGCTCTACACGTACGTGCCGAGCAAGGGCGAACTGGTCGACCTCATGTACGACCGGGCCCTGGCGGAGCTGCCCGCCGACTACGACCTGAGCGGCGGCTGGCGCCCGGCCGTCACCGCGTGGGCCGAGCACCTGCGAGCCTTCTACCTGCGTCATCCATGGGTGCTGCAGGTGTCCCAGGCCCGCCCGGTGCTCGGGCCGAACGAGTTCGCGATGCTGGACACCGTGGTCGGCATCCTGCGGCTGACGGGGCTGCGGCCCGGCCGGCTGCGTGGCGTGGTGGCGCTGCTGTTCGACTTCGTCCGCGGCGCGGCCAGGACGGTCGCCGAGTCCCGGCAGGCGCCGTCGGAGACCGGCGTGCCGGACGAGGAGTGGTGGAAGGCGCGCTCGATCATGCTGGAGGAGGTGGCGCCCGGGTTCGCGGCGCGCTTCCTCATGGTGAAGTGGGTGGAGTCCGAGGACGACGGGCCCCGGGAGGGCGAGCCGCACCTGGAGCACCGGGTCGGCGAGACGTTCGGGGTGGGCCTGACCGTGCTGCTCGACGGCATCGAGGCGGCCGTACGCGGCCCTGTCTGATGTCAGGGCCTGATATCAGACCCTGACAATCAGGCGCGCCGGGCCGCGAGCTCGTCCAGGTCGCGTACGAACCAGAGGTGGTTGCCCCGGTTGGACTCCCGCACCCAGGCACTCAGGGCGGAGCCGGTCTCGGTGAAACGGGAGATGTCGCCGACGACGGCCAGGCCGAGCCGGTAGTTGACGAACTTCTGCGCGATCTCCCCCGCCACGCCGGTGCGCAGGGAGAAGAAGTCCTCGTGCAGGCGCTCGACGGGCACGGCGACCCAGGTGGCGCCGTGCCCCCACGCCTCGCCGATGAGGTCGAGCGCGTCGCGGTCGTCGCGCAGGAGCGGGCCGTCGGCCGCGCACACGTGAACGCTGTCATCAAGCACGGGTGGTCTCCCAGGAAGTCGATGATCTTTCGGGTGCGGGCGGCGATGCAGGTGCCCGCCCGCGAGGAGCAGATCGCGCTCACGCCGCCCTCAGTCCCGGACCAGCGCGTCGACGATCCGCAACACCTGGGCGGCGGCTTCGAGCCCGCCCAGCACGATGATCTTCACGTGGGCGCGTTCCTCGTCGTAGACGAACTCCACGCGCAACCCGTGCGGCCGCCCGGCGAGGGCGCCCATGACCATCGTGCTGATCCGATCCATCGCGGCCCGGTCGACGCCGTCGATCTGCACGATGCTGGACACCTCGGCGTGCCGCGGCCGCGCCTCCGGTGCGCCGACCGGCATGCCGGCGAAGGCCGCCAGGTCGTCCTTGGCGATCCGGTACCGCTTGCCGATCCGCACGGCGGGCAGCCGTCCGTCCCGCACGTAGTTCCGCACGGTCTTGACGTGCAGCCCCAGCAGCCCGGCGACCTGCTCCACGGTGTATTGCTCCATAACATTCCCTAAGATAGGGCATATCAGGGAGTATTCGGGAATGTCAGACCTCCCGAACGGGCTCCGGATCCCCCCGCCGCCCTCGGCCGGGAAAACGGCCGCGGACTCGGAAATGCGTCCTGAGCTGGGGTTACACAACTGCCTTGATCGGGTTGCGGGCCGTCTAGGATGGCCGGGTGAAGTACATGCTGATGATCTACGCCAACCCCGAGTCGCAGCAGGCCGTCGCCGAGCGGGCCGACGAGGTGATGGCCGAGGTCGACGCGCTGATGAAGGAGCTCGGCGAGAGCGGCGAGCTGGTCGGCGGGCAGGCCTTGGACGGGCCGGGCGGCGCCAGGACCGTGAAGGTGCGGGGCGGCGTCCCGGCGGTCACCGACGGGCCGTTCCTGGAGGCCAAGGAGTTCCTGGCGGGCTATTTGATCGTCGAGTGCGACGGGGTGGAGCGGGCCACGGAGATCGCGGCGCGCTGGCCGGACGCGAAGCTGTGCGCGATGGAGGTACGCCCGATCATCGACGAGGTGGAGGGGTGAGCCGCACGCCGGTGACGGGACGACGCGGCCCCGGAGCGAGAGCGTGAGCGACCGCGGGGATCAGGGGTGAGCAGGGCCGGGGAGCGGGGGCCTGGCGACGTCGGGGAGCTGCTGCGGGAGCTGGCGCCGCAGGTGCTCGGCATCCTCGTACGCCGCTACGAACAGTTCGACACCTGCGAGGACGCCGTCCAGGAAGCTCTGCTCGACGCGGCCGTGCAGTGGCCGGAGAGCGGGCTGCCGGACAACCCGCGGGCATGGCTGATCACCGTCGCCTCGCGCCGGGTCATCGACCACATGCGCAGCGAGCACGCGCGGCGGCGGCGCGAGGAGAGCGTCGCGGTGAGCGTGCCCGCCGACGAGTTCGTGGCGCCGGCGCCGGGCGAGGAGCGGCCCGGCGACCAGGACGACACGCTGACGCTGCTGTTCCTGTGCTGCCATCCCGCGCTGTCGAAGCCCTCGCAGCTGGCGCTCACGCTGCGGGCGGTGGGCGGGCTGACGACGGCTCAGATCGCCAGCGCGTTCCTGGTGCCCGAGGCGACGATGGCGCAGCGCATCAGCCGGGCCAAGCAGCGCATCAAGGCCACGGGCGCACCCTTCGCGATGCCGCCGGAGGCCGAGCGCGCCGACCGGCTGCGCGTGGTGCTGCACGTGCTGTACCTCATCTTCAACGAGGGCTACACCGCCACCTCGGGGCCCGAACTGCACCGCACCGAGCTGACCGGCGAGGCGATCAGGCTCGCGAGGGCGGTGCGCCGGCTGCTGCCCGGCGACGGCGAGGTGGCCGGGCTGCTGGCGCTCATGCTGCTCACCGAGGCGCGGCGCCCGGCGCGCACGGGGCCGGACGGGCGGTTGATCCCGCTCGCCGAGCAGGACCGGAGCCTGTGGGATCGGCGGCTCGTCGACGAGGGCGTCGAGCTGGTCACCAAGGCGCTGTCCACGACGGCGCTGGGCCCCTACCAGCTGCAGGCGGCCATCGCGGCCGTGCACGACGAGGCGGCGACGGCGGAGGAGACCGACTGGCCGCAGATCCTCGCACTGTACGGCGTGCTGTCCGGCATGGACGACAACCCGGTCGTCAAGCTCAACCACGCGGTCGCCGTGGCCATGGTGCGAGGCCCGCGGGCCGGGCTCGGCCTGCTCGAACGCCTGGCGGCCGACGAGCGGATGGCGGGACACCACCGGCTGGCCGCGGTACGCGCGCACCTGCTGGAGATGGCCGGCGACACGGCGGCGGCGGTGGCGGGGTACGCGGAGGCGGCCGGGCTGACCATGAGCCTGCCGGAGCGGCGGTACCTCGAGGACCGAGCCTCCCGCCTGTCTTGACACTGTTTTCCGGCGCTGCGGTGATCGAGGATCCCGCCGGCTGCCGGCGCCGGCCGCGCAGCTCGTCCGCGCCGCCCCGCGGGCACGGCTGGATGGGCGGCGCGGGGGCAGGAGAAGGGGGTGAACGTGGTGGTGCTGTCCGATACCCACGCGCCCAGGCGCTGGCGCTCGTGCCCGCCCGAAGTCGCCGAGCACCTGCGCGACGTGGACGTCATCCTGCACGCGGGGGACGTCTGCGTCGCGTCCGTGCTCGGCGAGCTCGCCGCGTACGCGCCGGTTCACGTGGTGAAGGGCAACAACGACGGCCCCGACGTGGTGGCGCCGGAGACCCTCGACCTGACCCTGGACGGGCTGCGGATCGGCATGATCCACGACAGCGGCCCGGCCAAGGGCCGGCCGGCGCGCCTGCGGCGCCGGTTCCCCGAGGCGGACCTGGTGGTGTTCGGGCACTCGCACATCCCGCTCGACGAGTCGGGCGAGGGCCTGCGGATCTTCAACCCGGGCTCCCCCACCGACCGCCGCCGCCAGCCGCACGGCACGGTGGGCCTGCTCACCATCGAGGACGGCGTCCTGACCCGGGCCGAGATCGTGGCCGTCACTTGACGACGTCGTCGCGCGCCTTCTCCAGGTTGGCCTTGAGCTCCTCCATGACCTGGGCGTAACCGAGGTAGCTGTAGCGCTCGGCCGCGCGCCACGGGTAGACCTGCCCCGCCTTGACCGCGGGCAGCTCGGCCCACGTCGGCTTCCCGGCCATCTCCTCGATCTTCATCGACTGGGCGCGGGCGTCCACGAGAATCACGTCGGCCTGGTACTTGTCGGCGTTCTCCCAGCTCACGACCTCCCAGAAGCCGCCCTCCGAGGGCTTGGGCGGGGAGACGACGTTCAGGCCCAGCTCGCTCCAGTACTTGATGTCGGGGTGGTCGGGCATGTAGGTGACGTACAGGGTCTCCGGGGACCCTGCGACGATCATGACCTTCAGGTCGGGCTTGGCCGCGGCGAGGGCCTTGAGCGCGGCGCTCGCGGCGTCGAAGCGGTTCTTGGCCTCCACCACGGGGGCCGCCTTCGGGTCCGCGCCGAGCGCGGCGGCCAGCTCGCCGTACTTCTCGATGATCTCCACCAGGGGCCTGCCGCTGAGCTGCACGCCCACCGAGGGCGCGACCTGGTCGACCGCCTGGGCGAACTCCGCCGGGACGTACCAGAGCGTGTTCTTCTCGTACATGCCCGCCACCATCAGGTCCGGCTGGAGCGAGGCGTACTTCTCGACGTTGAACTCGCCGAAGGCGTTCCCGATCGACTCCACCTTCGTGATGTCGACCTCGCCCACCGCCCGGTCGCGGGTGCCGTCCTTGAGCCTGTGCGGGCCGAACACCGCGATGGGCCGTACGCCGAAGTCCCACAGCGCGGCCGCCGTGTCGAACTGGGCGACGACGCGCTGCGGCCGCCGCGGCAGCGAGATGTTCTTGCCCCGGTCGTCGGTCCAGGTCCAGGGGCCCTGTCCCGGCGCCGTCGAGGAGGCCGGGGCGGCGGCGGGCGGCGAGGCCGTGCCGCCACAGGCGCTCACGCCCAGCGCGGCGGCGAGGCCGAGCGCCGCGGCAAGGATGCGTCGCGGGACAGTGGCCATGAACTCTCCTCTTCGGTGCACGCTTCGCCCTTGTGGACAAAAGATTAGCTTAGCCTTACCTAACCGAAAAGCCTCGGCCGGCGTACGACTTCAGCGGCAGGCGCACCGCCGCCCGCGTACGACCGGCGTCGTAGCGCGGATGGAGACGACGGCCCGATTCCGATCCCGGCCGGCGGCAAGATCCTGGAGTCCTTAAGAGGGCCGGTAAGGCGATGGGAACGAAGCCGTAAGCGCCCTCCAGCACAGTGGTCGCAGATCACCTAAGCGAAGGGCACCCAGATGAGCCGGCCGTACATCATCCAGGACGAGATCACCCTCCCCGGTTTCCAGGGCGCCGTGCACCTGCCGGGCCAGGACACGTACGACGAGCTGCGCCGCTCGTTGAACCCCAGCGTCGACGCCCGCCCGGCGCTGGTCGCCGAGGCGTACGGGCCGGCGGACGTGCGGACGGCGCTGCTGGCGGCGCGGGCGAACGGGGTGCCGTTCGCGGTGCAGGCGACCGGCCACGGCACGCACGCCGCGCCCGACGGCGGCGTGCTGGTCAGGACGTCACCGATGGCGTCGGTGCTGGTGGACCCGGTCCGCAGGGTCGCCCGGGTGGGGCCGGGCGCGCGCTGGGGCCAGGTCATCGCCGCCGCGGCGCCGTTCGGCCTGGCGCCGCTGTCCGGGTCGGCGCCCTCGGTCGGCGTCACCGGGTTCACGCTGGGCGGCGGGCTCGGGTGGCTGGCGCGCAAGCACGGCTTCGCCGCCGACAGCGTCGTGCGCGCCGAGGTCCTGCTGGCCGACGGCAGGCACGTCACGGCGAGCGCGAGCAGCCATCCCGAGCTGTTCTGGGCGCTGCGCGGGGGCGGCGGCGGGTTCGGCGTCGTGACCTCCCTGGAGTTCCGGCTCTACCCGGTCTCGCAGGTCTACGCCGGGTTCGCGTACTTCCCCGTCGAGGCGGCGGCCGCCACCCTGGACGCGTACCGGACGTGGATCGACGACGCCCCCGACGAGCTCAGCACCGCGATCGTGCTCAAGCGCATGCCCGCCGACGGGCCGCTGCCCGGCCGGCACGTGATGATGGTGAAGGTCGTGTACACCGGCGAGGCCGCCGAGGGCAGGCGGCTGCTGGCGCCGCTGTGGCGGGCGGCCGGCCCGGCACTGCTGGACGAGACCCGGACGATCGCGTACGCCGGCACGGCGATGGGCGGCACCCCGAACCGGCACATGGACATGTTCGACGCGGTCCCCGGTGAGGTCGCCGACATCCTGGTGGCGGCCGCCGATCACGCGCAGACGGTCGAGATCCGGCACTGGGGCGGCGCGATGGGCCGCCCGGGTCCGGACGCGGGCCCGGTCAGCCACCGCGGCACCAAGCTGTCGGTCATCGTGGACACCCCGGTGCCCGGCCTGGCCGACGCGCTGCGCCCGTACGCCAACGGCGGTACGTTCCTCAACTTCCTGTCCGACCCGGGTCGTACGGCGGCCGCCTACACCGCGGCCGACTACGACCGGCTGCGGAAGGTCAAGCGGGCCTACGACCCGGACGGCTTCTTCCGCGTCGGCCACGTGGTCTGACCGGGGCTACGACCGCTTCACCCGCGGGGACGGCACGGCGGCCGCCTTCGGGCGGCCGACGCGGGCCACGTGCAGGAGGGATGCGGGATCGTCCACCCCCAGCCGCTGCGCCAGCACCTCCCGGGTCGGGGCGCAGTCGATGATCTGGCTCAGCGGGTGCGTGGTGTAGCCGAGGCCCGACAGCGTCAGCCAGTGCCGCATCAGCACGCGACCCTGCTCCACCTCGTCCCCCGCCGCCCCGACCAGCACCAGCACGTCGCCGTCGTAGTCCAGCAGCCCCCGGGAGGCCCCGGCAAGCAGCCGCGGCAGGCCGAGCGGGCGCAGGGCCGGGTACAAGGCGAGCGAGGCGCGCAGGGCGAGCGCCTCGAACCGGCCGAGGGTCAGGGCCCGGTCGCTCAGGCCGTCGAGCAGGTAGCGGCGGTGCCGCCGGGTGAGCCGCAGCCACGCGCGCAGCTCCCGTGTCACCTCCCGGTCCCCGAACTGGTGCAGGTCCGCCGCGCGCAGCAGGTCCGCCAGATCGCGGCAGGCCACCCGCCGCATCCCGGCCAGCCCTTCGGCCACCTCGTCGGGCAGCCGTCCCGGATGGTACTCGCCGCGGTTGGCGCCGCGGGCCCGGACGTCCGCCGTCGTGAACGGAGTACGGTACGGCTCCGCCGCCCTGTGCAGGAAGCCCACCCGCAGCGGCCCGGGGTCGGGGCGGAAGGCGATGCCGAGCCCCGCGTCCGCGCACACGATCAGGCAGCACTCGACGAACGCGCCCATGCTGAGCCGCAGATCACGGCCCGTGGGGTCGCTGACGGGCAGTTCCCTGCCGGGGTCCCAGCCCACCGCGACCTCGTCGGCGGCGTAGGTGAGCGTCCACGGCTGGGTGTTGTGCGCGCTGGGCGCACACCAGAAGTCGGGCTCGAGCGCCCGCAGCTCGTTCACTCAGAGATCCTTGGCGTAGAAGGTGTAGCCGTGCAGCGGGCGCCCGCCCATCGCGACGTACTGGGCGGCGGAGCCGGGGTTGGTGCGCTCGACGTACGTGCTGCGCAGCGTGTGGTACCCGCCCCGGCGCAGACCATCGTGCAGCTCCCGCGAGAGCAGCCGCATGTAGCCGTGACCCTGCTCGCCGGGGACCGTGCCCTTGATGATGAGCACCGCCTCGCGGCGGTATCGGGAGCGGGTGGCGAGGAGGCGGAGCTGACGCAGCAGATGCAGATTGCCCCGACGTCTCACGACAAATTCTGAAATGTCGGGTAGGCACAGCACGAACGCCACCGGCCGCTCCGCCTTCGTCAGGTACAGCAGCAGCGCCTCGTCCAGCAGGTACGCCAGCCCGTCCGTCTGCGCCGCCAGCTGCTCGGCGGAGATCTCGGTGTAGTAGCCGAGCTGCGCGAAACTGGCGTTCAGCATCTCGCGCAGGATCGGCAGCTGCTCCCGGACCCGCCGGCGGTCGCCCCGATGCACCCGCAGCCGCTCGGCCTCGATCCGCGCGTCGTCGAACGCGAACACCGGCTTCTCCGGCACCGGGCAGATCCACGTGTCGGACTCGAAGCGGCGGGCGAACCCGTACGTCTCGTACGCGACCGGATAGTACGGATGGTTCCAGGCGCTGTCGATGAAACCGCGCTCGCCGAAGCCCGAGGTGATGACGCCGCCCGCCTGGTTGGGCAGCAGCGAGACCGGCCCGAACGCGGTCTGCCGCCCCGCGGCCCGCCCGGCCGCGCGGATGCCGTCGAACAGCTCCTCGGCCGCCCCCTCCGCGAACTCCGTCAGCCCGAACAGCTGCGCGGGAACGCCCAGCTTGGCGTCCAGCGCGGCGTCGGTGTGCAGCGTGGTCCGGGCCACGACCTGGCCGCGCCGGCGCAGCACGTACATCCGCACCCCCTGCCGGAACCACGTGCGGACCTGCGCGTGCAGCGGCGGGACGAAGCGCGGCTCGCCGGCGTAGACGCGGTCGGTGAGGGACAGGAAGGCGCGCAGGTCGCGGCGGGTCTCGACCGGCTCCAAGCTCACGGGCGTCTCACCGGCGGGCCCGCGCCGTCCTCGGCCGACAGCGGCGTGAACGTCTCGATGTGCGCCATCGGGCCGCCCTCGGCCCGCCAGACACCGTTGCTGTAGCCCTCGGGCTCGGCGTTGTAGAGCCGGATGTAGCCGCCGGTGGCGTTCTTCGTGCCGTCCGTCACCCACTGCATGAGCTTGCGATGGTGCCGGCTGCGGGCGAAACGCAGCAGCGCGTCGCGGTCCTCGAAGAACGCGAGCGTGCCGAGCGTGAACGGGAACTCCCAGTAGACCTTGTGCCAGCGGTAGCCGCGCATCCGCTTCATGTCGCGCACCATGCGGAACCACGTCAGCGTCAGCGTGAGTATCGACAGCGGCCCCCGGTAGCGGGTGGCCCCGACGAACATCGCCGTCGCCTGCCCCTGCGGCGGAGCCTTGCTGAAATCCGTGGTCCTCATGCGTCCTTCACCAGGTAGACGTTCTTCATTTTGGTGAGCCCCGCGAACGGGCCCGCACCCAGGTCGTAGATCTTGACCCGCAGGTCGGCGGCCGTCGGGTCCTCCTTGAGCGACTCGGCGAAGTCGCGCGAGACGGCGCTCAGGTGGGCCACGACGCCCTTGCGGCAGACGGCCGCCAGCTCCTCGCGGTCCACGTCGCCGCGCACCTCGAGGTTGATCACCGGACGGTACTCCAGGCCCGGCAGCTCCTCCAGCGACAGGCAGAACCTGTTGATCGCGGCCGCGTACGGATTGCCCTGGTAGAGGCCGTACTCGACGTCCTGCGGATACAGGTTCGCCCCCATGTACGAGATCGTCGAGTCCTTGCGGCCGAACAGGAACAGCAGCGGCAGGTTCAGCCGCTCGTCGGTCCACGCGCGCTCGTACGCGCCGGCGCCCAGCGCCGCCTTGACCTCGGCGAGCGTGTGCAGGCGGGCCTCGTCGCCGACGTTGTAGCGGAGCTTGGGCTGCAGGCAGCTCTTGGTGTTGATGGTGCACAGCAGCTCGCCGTCCGCGTTCACCTCCAGGAACGTCTCCAGCGGGTTGTAGTGGAAGATCATCGGCAGCCGCTGCTCGCCGGGGCCCAGCAGCCGGTCCCGCAGCCCCTGGTCGGAGGCCAGCCGCTTGCGCAGCCACACGCTGAACCCGCTCTCCGCGCCCATGCCGATCGTCAGGTCGCTCGCCCCGTAGCCCGAGCGCACCTCCTCGAAGCGCTCCTCCAGGTAGTCGCGCAGCGCCTCCGTCATGCCCTCGCCGCCGACCATGCCCCGGATGCGGTAGTCCCGCCACGGGAACCCCGCCTCGTCGAGCCGGTCACGCAGGTGCTTGAGGAACGGCGGGTAGGCGGCCACCACGTAGTCGTAGCCGGGTCCGAAGTGCTCCAGCGTGTCGGCGATCTTCTCCAGGTCGGGGCCGGTGTTCTTGACCATCGCGACGCGCGCCATGGCCGTGCCCGTGGTGGTGCCGGTGGCCCACGCGCCCATCGAGTACGCGTTGATCACGAACAGCCGGTCGCCGGGGAAGACCAGCTCGATGTACCCGGCGGCGTTGCGGTAGATGCCCTTGAGCTCGCGCGGCCCGCGTACCCAGTTGTACGGCTTGCCGCTCGACCCCGACGACTCGTCCACGATCACGCCCGCCCGGTGCAGCCTGCCCTCCTGGCAGCGGCTCTCCTCGTCGTATGCGCCGGCGTAGTTCTGTTTGGTGGTCTCCGGGAAGTCCGCCAGCCGCCTGGCGTTCCCGGCGCCGTTCGCCCGCAGGAAGTGCCGGTAGGCGGGCACGTCCACGGCGGCGAACTGGCAGGCCACCCTGGCGTGCCGGGCGGCCACCCGGTCCAGCGCGGGATGGTACGTGCGCGCGACGAACCGCCAGACGGCGGGGTGCATCGCGCCCATCCGGTAAGCGCCGGTCAGGAACCAGGAGTAGGCCTGGAGCCTGACCCGGCGCCAGCGCTGCCGGGAGGTGAGCGGCCCGAGGACGGGACTGAGGCGGGTCATGAGGGGTGAGACTACTGATTCCCCATTGAGGATCGCTTTACGACCACTTTAACGGCAGGGGCCTGCCGCAAATGCGGCAAGAATCTTTCCGCATTCCGTTCTACCGTGGGCACACCGAACCGAGGAGGACGTGGTGATCGAACTGTCGTGGCCGCAGGTGAGCGCGCGGCGGCTGGAGCGGGCCGGGCTGGGCGCGGCCCCCGCGCACGCGAGCCCCGCCGAGGCCGTGGCGGCCATGTGCGGGGCGCACGCCCAGGTGATGTCGGGCGCCGAGGCGTCCATCGGCCTGCGGCTCGGCGGCGTCACCCGGGCGCACGTGCGCGAGGCGCTGCGCGACGGGCGCGGCCTGGTCAAGACGTACGGGCCGCGCGGCACGGTGCACCTCCTGCCGGCCCGCGACCTGCCCAGATGGGTGAACGCGCTGTCGTCCGTGCCGAACGCGCACCGCGGCGCCCCTCCGTCCACCAGGATGACGCCCGAGCAGACCGACCAGGTGGTGGCGGCGATCCGCGAGGTGGTCGCCGTGGCAGAGATGACGATCGACGAGTTGAGCGACGCGGTCGTCGCCGCCACGGGGCCGTGGGCCGGTGACCTCGTCATGCCCGCGTTCGGGGGCATGTGGCCGCGGTGGCGGCAGGCGATGGCGCTCGCGGCGCACCGAGGCGCGTTCGTCTTCGGCGCGGGCCGGGGCCGCAAGGTCACCTACACCGCCCCGCCCGACACGCCGCACGTGACGACGGATGGGCTCGGGTGGCTGGTCAGGAGCTATCTCACGGCGTACGGGCCGGCCACGCCCGAGCAGTTCGCGCAGTGGATCGAAGGGCCGGTGCGGTGGGCGGCCCAGGCGTTCGAGGAGGCGGGGGTGGAGGAGGTGCTGTTCGCGGGGCGGCGGGCCTGGGTGGTCGCGGGCGACACGGCGGCGCCCGCGGATCCGCCGCGGGGCGTGCGGCTGCTGCCGTACTTCGACGCGTACCTGGTGGCGGGGCGGCCGCGCGAGCTGCTCTACCCGGGCGCGGCGGCGCAGCGGGCGCTGGCCGGCGGCCAGGCGGGGAACTTTCCCGTGCTGCTGGTGGACGGGAGGGTGGGCGGCGTCTGGCACCAGCGGCGCTCCGGCAGCAAGATCGACGTCACCGTGGAGCCGCTCCGCGACCTCACCCCCGCGCAACTGCGCGAGCTGGACGAGCAGGTGGAGCGGGTGGGGGAGGTGCTGGAGGCCCGGCCGCGGCTGACCATCGGCACGGTCACCGTCGGGCCGCACGCCTGAAGTCCTCCGCGCCGCCCTCGCGCGCGGTCCCGGGCCGCTAGAGTTTGTGATCAACGAGGTCGCTCGCCGCGAGCGGGATCACGTGCGGCCTGGTGTCCAGCGAGAGCGAGCACAGGAACAGGTGTGGCCGGCCAGAGCAGAGGACGACCGGGATGGCTGCACGTGGGTCCGCTGGAAGCTCGTCTGACGCGAGCCTGGAGCCCTGCCGCCTTCCCGCCCGCGGAGACCTTGCTGGCCATCATGACGCTGGCGGCGGTGCCCCATGCGGTGGCCCGCCGCCTGGCCGCCCATCTCGCCGGGGGCATCGTGATCGGTCCCGGCGCCGTGCCGGACCTGCCGGGTTTCGAGGAGTTGCGCGGCATCCCCCTGCCCTTGCAAGAAGGGTCATGGGAGCGGAGCGCCGGCGTCTACGACCCGGCCCGGCGCCGCATCGGCGTGGGCAGCGTCCCGTCCCCCTCGGTGAGCGTGTGCGGTCACGAACTGGGCCACGCGGTCGATCACCTGGAGGACATGCCCTCCCGCAGTGAGTTCTGGGTCGCGTTACACGCGCTGCGCGCCGGCCACCTGGCACCGCCCTACCGTGAGGACGCCGCCGAGCTCTTCGCCGAATGCTTCGCCTGCGTGCTCACCCGGCGTGCCCGCCGGTTGATCCGGCTCCTGGGCGAGGAACACACCGCGCAGCAGGCGTATACGTGGCTGGCAAGCCGATACGGCATCGGCTGACCCCGCTATGCTGGATGACGACGGAACCGGTGGGACAGAAGGGAGCGCGCCTCATGAGCGTCGTCCTGCTGCCCAACGATGTGCTCCGCGTGCCCACCGTGAGCATCCTGCCCGACGGCACCCGAGTGCACGGCACCCGAGACATCGCCCCTGGCGCCCCGGAATACGACGAGTGGCGGCCGCATGCGATCAGCGAGGCCGACGAGTGGCGCGGCGACGCCGAAGACGCGGCGATCGTCGAGCGCTGGCGAGCCGCGGCCAGCGCCTGACCTGCCAGGGCATGAACGATGGCGCAGAAATCGGCTTGACCGCCCCCCTAGGCTCGATCCGTGCAGGATGAGGATCTTCACGCCATCGCCGCCCGGCTGGTCCGGGTGCCCGGGGTCGTGGCCGTGGTCCTGGGCGGCAGCCGCGCCCGGGGCACCCATCGCCCCGACTCCGACATCGATCTCGGCCTCTACTACCGGGGCCGCCTCGCCGTCGACGAGCTGCGGGCGCTCGCGCGGGAGCTGACGGGCGAGCCCACCGACGTGACGGAGCCCGGCGGGTGGGGTCCCTGGGTGGACGGCGGCGGGTGGCTGACCGTGGACGGATGGCGGGTGGACTGGATCTACCGCGACCTCGACCGCGTGCACCGGATCTGGCGGGACTGCCGGGAAGGCCGCTACGAGATCGGCGTGCAGGTCGGGCACCCGCTGGGCTTCTACTCCCACGCCTACGTGGGAGAGGCGGCGCTGTGCCGGGTGCTGGCCGACCCGGGCGGGGAGCTCGCCGCCCTGCGGGAGGAGGCCGCCGAATACCCTCCCGCGCTGCGCGCGGCGCTGGTCAGAGGGCTGCGGGAGGCCGACTTCGCCCTGATGATCGCGCGGTACGGGGCTTCGGGCCGCGACCCGGCGTACGCGGCGGGTGTGCTGTTCCGCGCGATCGGGGTGGCCTGCCACGCGTTGCACGCGGCCGACGGGGCCTGGCTGATCAACGAGAAGGGCATGGTCGCGTCGGCGGCGCGGTTGCCGTCGGCGCCGCGGCGGTTCGGCGAACGGGCGCAGGCGCTGCTGGCCGCGGTCGGCCGGACGGAGGAGGAGATCGGCCGCACCGTCGACGACGCGGTGGAGCTCATCGCGGAGGTACGCGCCGCCGTGGCGTGACGTCGTGGCGTGACGTCGTGTCCGGAGCGCAGCCCCCGTCAGCGGCCGGGAGGGTGAGCGTCCTCACTCGACGAGGGTGTCGGCCGGCGGCGGCCCTTGCGGGCGAAATGCCCGGCGGCGCCGAGGTTTTCGCGTACGCGGGCCTCGGCGATCATGGCCAGCACCGCGCGGGCCTCGGGACGGTGTCCGGCCGGGATGGGGTGCACCGGAGGGAGGATCGTCACCTCGACGGCGAGGTGGCGGGTGGCGGCCACCCGCAGCAGGGAGGCCAGGAGCGAGTCGTCCCCGACGTAGCAGGCGCGGGTCGAGATCTCGCCGTTCTCCCCGTAGCGGAGCGTCGCCGGGAGAACGGGGGCGCCGGCGTCGATCGCGGCCTGGAACACCGCCGGCCGGAACCGGCCCATCCCGCGCCCGCACCAGGTGGTGCCCTCGGGGAAGGCGACGACCGTTTCGCCCGCCCGCAGCGCGCTCGCGACCGCCGCGACGGTCGGCGGCAGCGCGTACAGGCGCTCCCTGTCGATGAACAGCGCCCCCGAGCCCGCCACCAGCCTGCCGATCACCGGCCATCCGGCGATCTCCCGCTTGGCGAGCGGCCGCGACGGCACCGTGGCCGCGATGACCAGCGGGTCCAGCCAGGAGATGTGGTTGGCCACGACGAGGCCGCCTCCCTCCGCGGCTCCCTGGGCGACCGCGACCCTGACGCCGAGCGCGCGAAGCAGCAGCCTCGCCCACATCCTGGTGATCCGCGCTCGGCGGGCGGGCCGCGTCCAGGAGATCGCGAGGGACAGCGGCACGCCCGCGACCACCACGAGCAGCGCCGCCGACAGCCGCGCCGCCCGGCGGACCGGTCCCGCGGCGGCGACCGGGACGTCCACGCAGGCGGCGGGCGAGCACGGGCCGAGCGGCCGCCAGGGATTGAGCCGGGCGGCGCTGCTCACAACGGCGCCGCCGGACGCCCCGCCAGGCACGCCACCGCCGGCCACGCCGACGGCCACGCCACCGCCGGCCACGTCGCCGGGCACGCCGCTGCGAGGCGCGCCCGCGATGTTGCTCGCGGGCGCGCTCGCCGTGGCCCTCGCAGGAGAAGCGCTCACCGCGGCTCTCCCAGGAAATAGCGCAGGTAGCGGCCGTTGACGCGGGCCATCGACAGCAGCACGAAGAAGTCGGCCGTGCCGAAGTCGCGGTCGTGCGCCGGCGCCCCGCACACCCAGGACCCCAGCCGCAGATAGCCGCGCAGGAGCGCGGGCGGCACGAACCGGCCGGTACGCGCCGCGTCCCGCCCGCCGCGCCAGGGGTCGCGCGGCGTGACCCGGTACTCCTCCGGCCCGAGCGGCACCCCCTCGACGACCGCCGCGGCAACGGCGCCCTGGTCGTCCAGCGGCACCGAACAGCAGCCGGCCAGCCACTGGTGGCCCCCCGCCACCATGTAGCGGGCGATGCCGGCCCACATCAGCGCCATCACCGCGCCGCCCCGGTGATCGGGATGCACGCAGGTGCGGCCGGCCTCGACCAGGCCCTTCCTGATGGGCGCGAGCTTGCGGAGGTCGAACTCGGCGTCGGAGTAGAGCCGGTCGGCGCGGCCCGGCGGCAGCAGACGGTACGTGCCGACGACCTCGGCCCCGTCGCGGACGAGCAGGTGGTCGCAGTAGGCGTCGAACCTGTCCCCGTCGATCCCGGTGACGGGCCCGTCCAGCCGCGCCCCCATCTCCTCGGCGAAGACCTCGTACCGGAGCCGTTGCGCGGCCCGCACGTCGGCTGCGCTCGTGGCCATGGCGACCGTGTACCGACCGGTGTCAAGAGAGATCGTCATGGGCGCGCGTCCTTCCCTGAAAGCGTCTCGCACCTATGTCGACATGCGGAAATGACAGCGGCGTCGCGTCCCGGGGGCAGGCAGGCGTCCGGGCGGTGAACCTCACGCCCGGGCGGAAAATCTGTTTCTCCCGCCGCGCCGTTTCACCACCGGATTTCTCCGAGGATGCCCCGGCTTTCAGGGCGGCGAGGAATCGGACTCCTGCGGAGCAGGGCAGGGAAAGACGAATCGCCGTCAGGGCGATTCGTCGTTCGTGGCGGGACCCCTGCGGCAGGTCTCCAGCCGGTGCAGGATCTCGGAGTTGAGGGACCGCCGGTTGGCGGCGGCCTGGGCCACCAGCCATGCGTGCAGGTTGGCGGGGAGTCGAAGGGTGATGCGCACTTCGTGATCCATGCCACCGAGCGTAGTGGTAAGATGGTGTCATGACGACACCAGAGAAGGAGGGGGAAGGGTCCGGGAGCGCCCGGTACACCTACCGGCTTCGCGTGTCGTCCACCGCCCGCGCCGCACTGCTGGCCGAGTGGGACCGGTGCCGGTGGATCTGGAACGAGTCTGTTGCCAAGTCCCAGCAGGTGCACCTGCACAACAAGGCCAACCCCACCGACAAACAGACCTGCGGCCCAGCCCAGCTCGACAAGATGCTGACCGCGGCCCGGCGGATCACGCCGTGGCTTCGTGAAGGCTCCAGCGTTGTTCAGCAGCAGATCATCCGGGACTTCGGCAGATCCCGAGCCAAGGCGTTGAGGGACATCGCCGAACGCCTGCCGATCCGGCAGCGGGCCGGGATGCCGCGCTTCAAGAAGAAGAACCTCGATGACCCGACCCTGAACTACACCAAGCGTGGGTTCCGGTTAAAGGATGGCCGCCTGCACCTGGTCGGCGGGATCGTGGCGACCGTGGTGTGGTCGCGGGACCTGCCCGCCGAACCAACGTCCGTGCGGGTGTACCGCGACGGCCTCGGCCACTGGTACGCCTCCTTCGTCGTCCCCACCCAGATCAAGCCCCTGGCCGCCACCGGCCGGGCGATCGGTATCGACTGGGGTGTGAAGGAGACCGCGACCACCACCAGCAGCGCACACGACCTCCCTCACGCCGAGCACGGTAAGAAGGCCGCCGCGAAGCTGGCTCGCTACCAGCGGATGATGGCCCGCCGCAAGCCCAAGCGCGGCCAGGCCGCCTCCACCGGCTACCGCCAAGCCAAACGGCAGGCCGCGAAGCTGCACAAGAAAGTGGCCCGGCAACGTCAGGACACCGGCCGCAAATGGGCCAAGTCCGTGGTCCGCGACCACGACGCGCTCGCGGTGGAGGACTTCAAGCCCAAGTTTCTCGCCAAGTCCACCATGGCCCGCAAGGCCGCCGACGCCGCCATCGGCGCCACCAAGAGGGCGCTGATCGAGATGGGCCGCAAGCACGGGCGGGACGTCCGCCTTGTACACCCCGCGCACACCACGATGGACTGCGCACAGTGCGGAGCGAGAACCAAGCACGCACTGCCTCTGTCGGAACGTACCTACACCTGCACCGCGTGCGGAGCCGAATCCCCCAGGGACAAGAACTCCGCACGCGTGATGCTCGTCCGGGCTGGTCTGACCCCGGCTGGTGCTGATCGCGTAAGACCCGACTGTCCGCCGGACAGCCAGGCAGCGTGAGCCAGGAATCCCCGCCTTCAGGCGGGTGAGCAGTCAATACACTCGCTGCGAGCCGAGTCACGATCACGGTGCCGGACAAGGCCGCGGGCGGGGTGCTGGGCGGCCTGGTGGCCCATCACGGCCGCGTCACCGGGCCGGCACAGCGAGGATCACGGCGATGCCGCTGGCGCGTTCAGCTCTCGAAAGCCGGGATCGTCGCAGGCCCCGGTCATGGACGTACGACCCGGGTGGAGGTCCTGGCGAAGGTGTTGTCACGGTCGTACGTGTACACGCCGAACACGCCCTCCCCCACGTCGCCGTTGCTGTCGAACTCGATGCGGCCGCTGAGTCCGTCGTAGTCGATCTCCGCTCCCCGGGCGAGGAGCTCGGCGCATGCCCCGGACGACGTGCACCGCTGCCCGGACGCCTGACCCTGGCGGGCCGGCGTGCTGCCACGAGCACGCCGGCCCACGGTGTCAGGGCGTGGTGACGGTCGCGCCGGTGACCGCGGCCGACCAGAACAGCGCCCGCGCCACCTGCGGGAACAGCCCCTTCGGGTGGTTGCGGAACATCGGCTCGGTGCCGAACAGCACCACGGCCGCGCCCCGCTCGTCCCGGCCGCTGACCACGGCCGCCTGGCCCCTGGCCGCCTCGGGTCCGCCCGTGCCGTCGGCGTTGGCACGCCAGTGGCCGGAGACGAGCGGGCCGTCCGCTGCGTACGACTGCTCGACCCTGACCTCGGCCCCGAGCGCGGTGAACCAGCGCGGCGAGTACACGAACGAGTGCTCGGGTGAGCCGGTGCCGACGGGCCCGCCCGGCGAGGTCACGCGTACCACGCCGTTGGCGTCGGAGCGGCCGGCGACCGCGGTCGCGGTGAGCAGCCCGGCCGCGGCGTTGAACGTCGCGCCCGTGCCGCCCCGGGTGATCACGCCGCCGGTGGCGAGGAACGCGTCGAGCGCCGTGCGGGCCGCCGGGTTGAGCGCCGCGTGACTGAGGCCGCTGGAGACGTAGAGCACGTCGGTCCCGCTCCAGTCGAAGCCCGCGTTGAGCACCGCCGTGGAGACCGGGGTGACGGCGAAGCCCATCTCGCGCAGCGTGAACAGCTCGTCGGCGGAGGCCGCCGCGGCGATCCGCACCCGCGCCAGCGGCGTGCCGGTGGCCGGGCCCGCCGGGAGGAAGGCCACGCCGTAGCGGTCGGCCACGGTCCTCGCCGCCTCCCGGGCCTCGGCCGGGACGATCGCCCTGCCGTCGTTCGCCCAGGTCACCGCCACGCCCTGGCCCAGCAGGTCGTTGACCGCCAGGACCTCCTTGGCGTCGGTCACCGTGAGCGCGAGCGGCCCGCGGCCGTACGGGACCGACCCGGTGGGCGCGGCGGCCTTGACCGGCTTGGACGCGACGTTGAGCGGGCCGGAGGCGACGCCGTCCACGGTGGCGCCCCAGAGCAGGCCGTGGCTCCAGCCGGAGATGTCGTACATCGCATCGACGCGTGGGGAGATGTCCTCCCCCGGCTCCAGCATCACGTTGGCCAGGCCGCGCTTGGGCTGGCGCATGTCCACGACGTACGAGCCGGCCGGATACACCGCGCCGCCGGCCCGGAACGGCTTCCTGGCCCGCTCGACCCGCACGTCGTTGGCGATCAGGTGGTCGACGAGGCGGGCGGCCGCGGTGGCCGAGCGCCGGCCGGTGATGACGTACGCGCGGGGGAAGGTCGTGTTGTAGACGTCCTCGGGGCCGAAGCCGGGCACGATGCCGAGCGGCACGACCTTGGACGGCTCGCCGGCCGCGCCCCGCCGGAAGACCTCGATCTGGTCGGCGATCAGCTGGTCGTGCCTGGAGTGCACGAAGCCGTACGTCGCCCGGATCGCGGCGGCGGCCACGTCGGTGTTGATCGCGGAGCGGCGGCGCAGCTCCGCGACCGGCTGGGAGGTGTAGTCGGCGTTGTTGACCCTGAGCGGGATCTCCACGGTGTGCGAGGCGACCGTGCCGTGGAAGGGCGCGTACTGCGGGGTGAAGATCGGCGGCCAGTCGTCCCAGCCCTCCTCCGAGTCCCTGAACGGGATCTGCGGCGGCTGGACGCCGTCCTTCTCCGGCGTGTAGCCCAGCGCGTTGATGGCGGCCTCCATGCCGAGGCCGTTGGCGTAGGTGTTCTTGATGAACAGGTCGTATTCGTAGTTGGCGCCGTGCGGTGGCGTCGTGGGCTCGATGAGCGTGCCGTTGACGTACCCGTGCAGGTCGATCATGGCGACCGGCTGGGTGTCGATCATCACCTGGCGCATCGCCCGGACCTCGGGCTGGGAGGCGGTGACGAAGTCGCGGTTGAGGTCGAAGCCGGCGCCGTTGGCGCGGACCCCGCTGACGCGGCCGTCGGGGTTGGCGGTGATGTTGAAGTACAGCCGGGTGCGCGCGAGCAGGGCGGCCGTCTGCGAATCGGCCGCGGTCGCGAGCTTCTCGATGGTCCGCAGGGCGGCGTCGGTGCCCTCCCACTCGTTGCCGTGGATGTTGGCGTTGACGAAGATCGGCGCCTTGTACTTCTTGACGAGGTGGGCGGCCCTGGCCGGGTCGTTCTCGATCTGGTCGCGGATCCGGCTCTGCTCGCGGGCCTCACTGAGGCTCTCCGGCGCGGTGACGGTCACGAGGTAGAGGTCGCGACCCTGGTGGCTGCGCCCGATGATCTCCACGCTCACCCGGTCGCTGCGTTTCTGCAGGTCGTTCAGCTTGGGGGCGATGGCGTGGTACGGCACGAGGCCGAGCTTGACGGAGGCGTCGGCCGGGTTCTCCGGGGGGATGGGCAACAGGGTCTGCCTGGGGTACCGGCGGTCCCGGGACAGCCCGTACGATTCCGTGTCCGGGGCGCGGCGGAGTGAGCCGGCCTGCTGCCTCTCGTCGACGCCGGCGGCCACCTCGTTCCGCTCGGGACCGTTGCCGAAGTCGCGTACGGCCGGGTGGGGCGGTTCGGCCGGATCGGCTGTCGCCGCCCCCGGCGGGACGAGGAGCGCGGCCGAGACGGCGATGCTCAGGAACGCGGGATATAAGCGCACGGCGCCTCCACAGGTGAGGAAGTACGGTCTCGTTCATAAGGCCCCGTTGTTACCGGCACAAGACGCCGTGATCAAAGAGACGCACAACCCGGTCCGGCCGTCCCGGAAGGACGTCGTGCTCCGGCTGACGGAGCGGCCCCCCGGGACGGGAGATCAGCTGCCGGCCCCCGCTCAGGCGAGCTGGGCGACCCCGGAGCGGGGTGACGACAGCACCGGGACGTCGCCGGCCGCCTCGGTGACGATCCTCGCCATCGACGCCTGGGCCAGCACCACCACGTCCACCTTCCCGGCCAGCTCGCCGAACCCGGCCAGCACGAGCGCGTCGTGCCGGGCCGCGTCACCGGCCCGCAACGCCTCGAAAGCCCCCTCGCACAGGTACGGGACGATCTCGCGCGCCACCTGGCGGCGGGCGGCCGCACGCCGGACGGCCCTGGTGGTGGGCCCCAGAGTGGTGCCCAGCGTGGCCAGCACGCCGATGCGCGTGCCGGTCTCGACCGCCTGCCCGGCCATGGGCTCGTCGATGCGGAGGATCGGCAGCTCGGCGAGCGGGCGGGCCTGTTCGGCGGCCTCGCCGATGGAGGAGCAGGTGACCAGCAGCGTGCTCGCGCCGGACTCCTTGGCGAACATCGCGTACGACACGAGCCTGCGCAGCACGTGCGGGGGCGGGCCGTCGCCGGCGATGGTGTCCTGGAGGAGGCTCTCGTCGACGAAGTGGATGACGCGGGCGTCGGGGCGCACCTCGGCGGCCAGCTCGGCGAGCGGTCCGGCCAGGGAGGGCACCGTGTGCAGCATCGCGATCTTCGCGGTGGGGTCCGGGCTCATCGGGCGCTCCAGGGGCGCGCGTGCTCGTCGACGATCCCGGCCAGGCGCTGGAGCCTCGGCACGGCGCGCTCACGGAGCGCGGGAGCGACGGGCGTGCCGGGCGTGCCGGGCGTGCCGGTGCCGACCAGGTCGCTCCAGATGGCGCGGCCGGCGAGCATCCCGGAGGCGCCCGCGCGGCAGGCGGCCCGCACCGCGGCCGGGAAGTCGTCGCGCTCCACGCCCTGCGAGAGCACCACCCACGGGACCGGGATCACCTCGTCGAGCCGCGCGCACTCCTCCACCAGCCGCTCCTCCGGCGCCGCGCCGCCGAGCGGGACCTGGGCCTTGTACAGGCTCGGACGCAGCCCGGCCAGCTCGGCGGCGGCCTCCCTGATCGCGGCCGGCCCGTCGAACGCGGCCTGGCCGGCGGCCGGCTTGGCCACGCCTTCGAGGACGGACAGCAGCCCGGCCGCGGCGCACCGCCGTACGAACTCGGCGGCGACGTCCAGGCGGCGGCGCCGGTGCTCGTCGTCGCGCCAGATGAGCAGGAGCTTGGCGGCGACGGCGCCGGCCCGCCGGGCGGCGGCCAGGTCGACCCGCTCGTCGATCGAGGTGTCCTCGACGGGCCCGCCGGGATCCTGCCGGAGGTCGTCGACGGCGACGATCAGCCCGCCGGGGATCAGCCCTTCGGCCGCCACCTGATGGAAGCCGTAGTCCTGGTCGATGAGGAATCCGGAGGCGTGCGGGCCGACCTCCCGGGCCACCGCCAGCTTGAACGCGGTCAGCGTGTCGTCGCCCACGCGTTCGCCGGTGGCGGCCGCGAACATCTGCCTGAGGCTCTCGCGCTGGTCCATCGCCACCATGGCGAATCCCCCGGACGGGCGGGCGAGCAGGTCGAGCGTCGGGGCGGGCGTGATGGTCTCGGAGGCGGTCATGCGTGTTCCCATCTGGTAGTGGTCTCGGGTCATCGGGGGCCGCCCCGCCTGCGGGCCGAGGCGAGGAAGCGCTCGTACGGGGAGGCGTACGCGGTGGCGAGGGCGGGGTCGGGGGGATGCCGTCCGGCGGGCAGCACGGGCACGTCGTCGAGCGATCCGCCGGCCTGGCCGGCGATCAGCGCGGCGCCCGCGCAGACGGCGTCGCCGGACCGCACCACGTCGACGGGCACGGCCGAGACGGCCGCCTTGACCCGCATCCAGAGCGGGATCCTGACCTGCCCTCCGAACACCACCAGCCGCCCGGGGGCGGCACCGGTCAGCGCGCTGAGCTCTTCGACGATCCACCGGACGTGCAGACAGGTGCCTTCGATGGCCGCGGCCAGCAGATCCCCGGCCGTGTGCCCGGCCTCGAGCCCGGCCACCGTCACCCGCCGCTCCCGATCGGGCGCCGGCGCGGCCCGCCCAGCCAGGTACGGCTCCACGAGGATCCCGGTCGGCAACCGCACGCCGTCCAGAAGCCCCGGCAAGGCCCCATACCGCCCCCGCCCCGCCGCCGCATCGCCCGCCGCCCGGCTCGCCGGGCCGGGCACCGGCGGCGGCCCGGCCGGCGTCGTCGTGGTCCCGGCGGAAACCAGGAGGCCGAGGAGCCAGTCGATCAGGGCGCCGCTCGTGGGAAGCCCGCCGACCAGCACCGTTCGAGCCCCGTCCAGGGAGGGGTCGGCCGTGACGCCGAGGGCCAGGGCCGCCCCGGGGCCGGGCGGGGCGGCGGCAGGCATCATCACCGCCTCCGCCGTGCCGAGCGAGTCCGCGACGTGCCCGGCCCGGCGCACACCCGCGGCCCACGCCCCCACCGCGTGATCATGTCCCGCGATCACCACGGGGATCCCGGGCGTCACCCCGCTCACCTCGGCCGTCAGCGCGCCGACCGGCTCCACGGCCCCGGCCGTCGGGGGCAGCAGGCCGGGACGGAGCCCCGCGAGCTCCAGCAGGTCCTCGTCGTAGGACCCCCGCCGGACGTCATAGGCCAGTGTGCGGGCGGCCAGCGTCTCGTGGGTGCGGAGCGTGCCGGTGAGCGCGTACGCCACGGCGTCCGGGACGCTCGCCCACCACCGCATCCCCGCCAGCACCCCCGGCTCGTGCGCACGCAGCCACAACCATTTGGCCAGCGGTGCCTTGGCATCGGCCCAGCGCCCGGTCACGGCGTACAACGCGGCCGCGTCGCGGTCCAGCGCGGCGATCTCCTCCGCGCCGCGCGGGTCGTTCCACCACAGCAGCGGCGTGAGCGGCCGGCCCGATCGGTCGAGCGGCACGCCGGTCTCGGCCATGCCGGCGATCCCGATCGCCCGCGGGCTCCGGCCCGCGCGGGCGGCGCACCCCGCCAGGCCCGCCCACACGGCGGCGAGGAGGCCGGGCAGGTCGTGTGGGGTCGTCCGGCGCACGGAGGCGGCGCAGCGGCCCTCCTCGTCGTAGACGCCCACCTTGACGTGGGTGGTCCCGACGTCGATCCCGGCGAGCAGCGGCATGTTGTCACTATAAGCCCGAAGATGGCAGGAAGATGGTGGAAATACGCCAACTTATGGTGGATATAGGTCATCATGGGGGCATGGACGACATGGACGCGAGCCTGCGGTACTCGTCGGCGCCCCACCGCCGGGAGGCGATCCTGCGCCGCGTCGAGCTGGACGGGTACGTCGCCGCCGCCGACCTCGTCACCGAGCTCGGCGTCTCCCCCAACACCGTCCGCCGCGACCTGCGCAGGCTGGCCGGCGACGGCCTGGTCCGCGCGGTACGCGGCGGCGCCACGGCCGTGGACTCGGGAGCCGTGCCGTTCATGGACCGCTCCGCCCAGGCGGCGGGCGCCAAGCGCGCGATCGCCGCGGCGGCCGTGCGGCACGTGGAGCCGGGCACGGCGGTGGCGCTCGACTCGGGCACCACGACGCTGGAGATCGCCCGGCTCCTGCCCGCCGGCGCGGGCCTCACCGTGGTCACCCACTCGCTTCCCGCCATCGCCGTCCTCGCCCCCAGGGCGGACGTCACGCTGATCGCCATCGGCGGCCAGTACGGCCGCGACACCCGCTCGTTCGGCGGCCCCGAGACCCTGGCGGCGCTGGAGCACCTGAGCGTGCGCACGCTGTTCCTGGCCGCCACCGCGCTCGACGGCTCCGGCGTGTTCGGGGCGACGCCGTACGAGGCCGAGACCAAGCGCAGGCTCATCTCGATCGCCCGCCGGACGGTCGTGGTCAGCGACGCGCGCAAGTTCGCGTCGAGCGCCCCGATCCGGGTGTGCGGCTGGGACGCGGTCGAGCGCCTGGTGACCGACGACGCCCCGCCGGCCGGCTTCGCGGCGGCCCCCGTGGAAATCGCGGCTGGAATGGCGAGATAGGCGCATTCATTCACTGCAAACGCGTGCATGCATTTCGCGAAATGCGGTGCGAAATTAAACCTTGACAAATGTCACGGGCGCGGAAATTATATCGATTCAATCCCGCGCCCTCCATGCGGGCAGCATCCCTGGAGCCCGTGACATGAGTCCCCCCAGCGGCGTCCGCCGCGCCGTCACCACAGCGCTGGCCGCCCTCCTCTGCATCCCGGTGGCCGCGCTCCCGGCCGCCGCGGACCCCGCGGGCGGGCATGGGCGGCCGGGCGCGCGCGTGCAGCTCGAGTACCTCGACCGCGGCCTGGTTGCGGCCTCGGCCGGCGAGGGGGTCTTCCTCAGCTGGCGGCTGCTCGGCGACGAGGTCTCCGGCCCCGGCGCCACGGGCATGACCGGCGCCGACTTCCGGGTCTACCGCGACGGGCGCCCGATCGCGACGGTCACCGACAGCACCAACTACCTCGACACCGGCGGCACCGGCTCCGCCGAGTACCGCGTCGCCCCGATCGTCAAGGGCCGGGAGGGCCGGCGCAGCGCCGCGGCCACGCCCTGGCTTAAATCGTTTTATGATCTGAAGCTGACGAAACCGGCCGACGGGGTGACCCCGGCGGGCGAGGCCTACACCTACTCGGCCAACGACATGAGCGTCGGCGACGTGGACGGCGACGGCCAGTACGAGTACGTCGTCAAGTGGGACCCGTCGAACTCCAAGGACGTCTCCCAGCGCGGATACACCGGCAACACGTACGTGGACACGTACGAGCTGGACGGCACCCTGCGCTGGCGGCTCGACCTGGGCGTCAACATCCGCTCGGGCGCCCACTACACGCAGTTCCTCGTCTACGACTTCGACGGCGACGGCCGCTCGGAGATGATGCTCAAGACGGCCCCCGGCACGAAGATGATCCGCTACGGCGCGAACGGCGAGGTCGTCTCCGAGCGCCACGTGACGATGCCGAGGCGGGACGTCAAGGCCGGCTACTCGCACGGTGACGACTACCGCAAGAGCGCGGCGGACTACTTCGACCACGTCGTGGCCATGTTCGAGAAGTGGCACGAGCACCCCGAGGTGGTCGCCGGGCGCTGGCCGGCGACGCTGGAGCAGGCCTTCGGCATCGAGCCCAAGCATCAGTACCCGCTCTCCCACGAGGCGGCGGTGGAGCTGGCCACGTACTTCGCCGACGTGTACGCGCCGGGCCGCAGCGGCAACAACCGGCTGCGGGAGTTCGCCGGGTTCGTCATCACCGGCCCCGAGTACCTGTCGGTGCTGGACGGCGCCACCGGCAGGGAACTGCAGACCATCCCCTACAAACCGGGCCGCGGCGACGACGGCCTGATGTGGGGCGACTACGCGATGGCCCGCATCGAGCCGGGCAACCGGGTCGACCGGTTCCTGTCCTCCGTCGCCTACCTGGACGGCAGGCACCCGTCGGCGATCTTCGCCCGCGGCTACTACACGCGGACCACGCTGGTCGCCTACGACTGGGACGGCAGGAAGCTGAAGGAGGTCTGGTACGTCGACAGCGGTCACGCGCCGATGGCCAACCCGTTCAACGCCTCGCCGCACGGCGTCCCGGGGAGCAACCCGAAATATGCCGACATCACCACTCAGGGCTTCCACTCGATGAGCGTGGCCGACGTGGACGGCGACGGCCGCCAGGAGATCGTGTACGGCGCCGCGACCATCGACGACGACGGCGACGTGCTGTACTCGTCGTTCGCCGAGGGCCCGCCGCAGAGCAACGTGCCGGGCCAGAACGTCCGGCTCGGCCACGGCGACGCCATGCACGCCGGCGACCTCGACCCCGATCGCCCCGGCCTGGAGATCTGGACGGTGCACGAGGGCGGCCCGTGGGCGCCGTACGGGTGGGCGATGCGGGACGCCGCCACGGGCGAGGTGCTGTTCGGCGGCTACAGCGGCGTGGACACCGGGCGCGGCATGGCCGGCGACGTCGACCCCGCCGTCCGCGGCCTGGAGGCGTGGTCGTCGCTGCCCCGCGACCCGGCGATCCAGGCGGGCATGTGGTCCGCCCGCGGCGACCACCTGGGCAGGACCACCCCCGGCACGAACATGAGCATCCGCTGGGCGGCCGACATGACGACCCAGATCGTCAACGGCACCGCCACCACCGTGCTGCAGACGCCGACGATCGACGACTGGAAGCGCGGCACCGTGCTCACCGCCGAGGGCACGCTGACGAACAACTGGACGAAGGGCAACCCGGGGCTGGTGGCCGACGTGTTCGGCGACTGGCGGGAGGAGCTGCTGGTGCGCACGGCCGACAGCTCGGCGGTCCGGATCTTCCTCAGCACGGAGGTCACGAACCGCAAGCTGTACACGCTGATGCACGACCCGCAGTACCGGGTGGAGGTGGCCCGGCAGCAGACGGGCTACAACCAGCCGGCGTACCCGAGCTTCTACCTCGCCTCGGACATGGACTGGTCGCGGGTGCCGGTGCCCGGCATCCGGACGCCCAGGCGATAGGGCCGGAAGGCAGGCGCGGAAGTCAGGCCGGCGCGGGGGTGCCGGCCTGACCCGCGCCGGCGGGCGGGGACGTCAGCCGGTCGACTCCCGCGCCACTACCGTGAAGCGGCTGATGAACTCCCGCGCGACCTGCTGCTTCTTGCCCTTCTCCGCCAGCCGCCCGACCAGGAACCGGACGGCCGTGCTGGCCATCAGCGGGTGGTCGGGGTCGACCGACGACAGCGAGGGCACGGCGTAGGCGCCCTCGGCGATGTTGTCGAAGCCGATGACCTTGACCTCCTGCGGCACGCGAACCCCGGCGTCGGCGAAGCCGCGCAGCACCCCGATCGCGACCGTGTCGGTCACGCAGAACACGCCGTCGACCTCGACCCCGGACTCGCGCAACCGGCGCGTGGCCGCTGCGCCCTGCTCCATCGTGAGCGCCGGGATGTGGACCAGGAGCCGCGGGTCGAGGGGGATGCCCGCCTCCCCCAGCGCCTCCCGGTAGCCGTCGTAGCGCAGGCCGGAGACGTCGACCTCGTCCCCCGGCGTGCCTTCGATCAGCGCGATGCGCCGGCAGCCCCGCTCGATCAGGTGCGCGGTCGCCGCCCGCGCGCCCTCCACGTTGGGCATCGCGACGTGGTCCACGGGCCCGTCGAAGATCCGCTCACCCAGGATGACCATGGGGTAGTCGACCCTGAGCAGGTCGGTGTCCGCCGGTCCCAGCCCGACCGTGCTGAGGATGAGCCCGTCGTAGAGCCGGTTGCGGGACAGTGCCAGGGCGTCGAGCTCGCCTTCGCGCGAGGCGCCGGTCTGCTCGATCGCCACCTTGAGGCCGTGCCGGGCCGCCGCCGTGATGATCTCGGCGGCGAGCTGCCCGTAGTAGGGCCGGTCCACCTCGGGGACGGCGAGCCCGATCGTGCCCGTGCGCCCGGTGCGCAGGTTGCGGGCGGCCACGTTGACCCGGTAGTCGAGGTCGGCGATGGCCCGCAGCACACGCTCGCGGGTCTCGTTCTTGACGTGGGGGTGATCGTTGATCACGTGGGACACGGTCATGGCGGACACGCCCGCGGCCTTGGCCACGTCCTGGATCGTCACCATTCGTCAATCACCCACACGGCCCGCATCCTCTCATGATCTCAGCCCTTGACGCTCCCCTGGAGGAGCCCGTCGACGATGTGGCGCTGCATCGCGATGAAGAAGATCACAACGGGGATCAGCACGATCACGCTGAGCGTCATGAACGCCGGCCAGTCCACCCTGTACTCCCCGACCGCCTTGTAGACCTGCAGGACCAGGGTCTGCTTGTCGGGCGAGCTGATGAACACGCTCGGCGTGATGAAGTCGTTCCAGATCCACATGGTCTGGAACACGCCGACCGTGATGAGGATCGGCCGGATCAGCGGCAGCACGATCCGCCAGTAGATCTGCCAGGGTCCGGCGCCGTCGATGCGCGCGGCCTCGAAGATCGAGATCGGCAGCGACCGCAGGTATCCCTGGATGAGGAAGTAACAGAAGATCGAGCCGGCCGTGTACAGGAGGACGAGCCCTTCCAGGGTGTCCACCAGCCGCAGCTCCACCAGGATCCGGTAGACGGGGATCAGCGTGGCCTGCCCCGGCACCAGGAACGCGATCACCAGCAGCACCCCGACCACCCGGTTGAGCAGGGTCTTGCGCAGCAGCATCGCGTACGCCGCCATCGACCCGATGACCAGCATGATCACGATGGAGACGGCGGTGACGTACAGGGTGTTGAGGAACGACTGCAGGATCGGCGTGTTCTCGAACACCCGCGTGTAGTTGTCGAGGTAGAGGCTGGTCGGCGGCGCGAGCGGCGAGGCCGAGGTCTCCTGCTGCGTCTTGAACGTGTTGACGACGATGTAGTAGAACGGCACGCCGACCACGGCCGCGGCCAGGATCATGGCCAGGGACAGGATCGGCGAGGAGCGCTGTTTCCTCATGACAGGCGTCCCTCCAGGCGGCGGGACAGGACGAGCTGGACCGCCACGACCGCGCCCACGACCAGCATGAAGACCACGGCCAGCGCGGAGGCCTGGCCGAACTTGGCCTGGGCGATGCCGCTCTGGATGATCGACTGGGTGATGGTGAAGGTCGCGTACCCGGGCCCGCCCTTGGTGAGCGTGTAGGGCAGGTCGTAGACCTTCAGCCCGCCGGTCATCAGCAGCAGCGAGCTGACGGTGACCGCCGGGGCGAGCAGCGGCAGCGTGATCCTGAAGAACGACTGGCGCGGCGAGGCCCCGTCGACCCGCGCGGCCTCGTAGTAGTCGCCGGGGATGGCCTGCAGGTACGCCAGGTAAAGGATGGCGTGCCAGCCGGTGGTCGACCAGACGGCGACCACGATGACCGACAGCTGGGCGAGCGTGCCGTCCGACAGCCACGGCACGGGTCCGAATCCGCCGACGGCGTCGAGCACCCAGTTGAGGGCGCCCGACCCGAGCGGCGACAGGATGAACCCCCACACCAGGCCCAGGATCGCGATGCTCGGGATCGCCGGGAAGAAGAAGACCGCGCGCACGACGTTCCGGCCGAAGAAGCGCCGGTTGAACAGCACGGCCAGCGGGATCGCCAGCACCGTGACGATCACGGTGGTGCCGATCGCGTACAGCAGCGTGAACCCCAGGCCCGCCAGCATGGACGGATCGTTGAAGATCTTCCGGTAGTTCTCCAGCCCGACGAAGTTGACGTCCGTCGAGTAGCCGTTGAAGTCGGTCACGCTGAAGTAGAGCGACTGCGCCAGCGGGATCGCGAACAACACCGCGAACACGATCCCGATCGGCACCAGGAACGCCTGCAGGCGCAGTCCTTCGAGCCTCTTCGGCGAGGTGAGCCAGGACAGGGCGCCCGTCTGCGCGGGCGCCCTTCTGCCGAGCGTGGTCATCTCAGCCCTGGGCCAGCCGGTTGTCGAGCGCGGCGGCCACGTCCGCCGGCTTGGCCTGGCCCTGCACCATCAGCTGGAGCTGGGCGACGGCCTCGGTGTTGAGCGCGTCCTGGACCCGCGGCCAGGCGATCTGCGGCAGGTAGAAGTTGCCCTCCTTGAGGGCCTGCAGGTTGGGCTCCAGCACCTTGTCGATCACGGGGTCGAAGTCGGCCGTGGTGGTCATGGCGCTCGTCTGCTTGTTGAACAGCGCCACGCCCTCCTTGCTCCCGAGGTACGTCAGGAACGCCTCGGCCTCCTTCTCGTGCTCGGTCTTGGCGTTGATGGCGTAGCCGGGCGAGGCCGCGCCGCCCCAGAACGGCTTGCCGTCCGGAGTGGGCACGCCGGCGAAGACCATGTTCAGCTTCGGCGCCTTCTCGTGCAGCCCGGCCACGTCCCACGGACCAGCGGGGATCATGGCGACGCGGCCGTTGGCGAACTCGTCGACGATCTGTTCGCCCTTCAGCCCGACGGCGTTCTTGCTCACCAGGCCCTCGGTGAACAGCTGGTTGAAGGTCGTCAGCGGACCGTCCCACAGGTCGCCGAACTTCTTCTTCCCGGCGAAGATCTGGGCGTCCATGTCGCCGCCCTGGGCGGCGTTCGCGTGGCCGACGAGCGCGGCGACGGTGAGCGGCATGCCCAACACCGATTCGAGGTACGGCGTGACGCCCGCCGCCTTGAGCTTCTGGCACAGCGCGATGAAGTCGTCCCACTTCGTCGGGAACTCGGTGACGCCCGCCTTGTCGAGGATGTCCTTGTTGTAGAGGATCCCGGCGGACCACGACGACACCGACATGCCGTAGGCCTTGCCGTCCTGGGAGTAGGTCGCGGTGTTGAACTTGGACGTGTTCGCCATGAACGGCTTGCCGGTCAGGTCCTTGACGGAGCCGCCCTGGATGAGGTTCGTCTTGTTCTCGGCCGCGATCACGAACACGTCCGCCGCCGTGCCTGAGACGATCCTGGTCTGCAGCGCCGCGATGTACTCGGCCACGGGCGGGGTGTGGGAGAACTCGACGTCGATGCTCGGGTTCTTCTTCTCGAAGTCCTCGATGAGCGGCTTCATGATCTTCTCCCCGTCCCAGGAGAAGAAGCTCAGCTTGGTCTTTCCGCCGCTACCGCCGCCGTCTCCCGACCCGCATCCGGTCAGGGCCAGGGCCGCGGCCGCCAGCACCGCGACCGACCTCGTGAGCAGGGACTTCGTTCTGGGAAGGGACGACCTGAGTGGGGACATCGCTCACCTCTTCAGCACTCGTTTTACCGTGGGGGGATGGGCACGCGGATGTGTGTCCGCGCGGGGGTGACCGGTTCGAGATCGCCGTCGGGACGGTGAACGAGCCAGTCGAACATGATCTCTCGGTGGAATCCGTCTCCGCCGGGGATGGCGAAGCGGTGGTAGGCGATGATCCAGCGGTCGCCGTCCGGCGCGCGGAGGATCGCGTGGTGGCCGGTGCCGAGGATGCCGCGCTCGGGGCGCTTCTCCAGCAGGACGCCGCGGTCCTGCCAGGGCCCGAGCGGGCCGGGGCCGACGGCGTACCTGACGCGGTAGTCGGGCTCGCGCGTGTCGTTCTCGGACCACGACAGGTAGTAGCGGTCGTGGTGCCGGTGGACCGTCGCCGCCTCCCGGAAGCCCGTCGGCACCCAGGAGACGACCCGTTCTGGATCGAAGGACATGAGGTCGTCGTTGAGCGGGACGCCGTGGGCGACGCCGTTGCCCCAGTAGAGGTAGGTCACGCCGTCGTCATCGGTGAACACCGACGGGTCGATGGCGACGCCGGGGAAGCCGCCCGCCGCGACCAGCGGCCGCCCCAGGTCCTCGAAGGGACCGGTCGGGGCGTCCGCGCGGGCCACGCCGATGCTCTGCTCGGCGGTGAAGTAGAGGTAGAAGGCGCCGTCCCGCTCGGCGATCGCCGGGGCCCAGGCGTGGCGGGCCGCCCATTTCACGTCCACGCCGAGCCGGAGGACCACGCCCTCGTCCCGCCAGCCGACGAGGTCGGCCGAGGAGTACGCCGAGAAGCTCGTCGAATCCCAGCCGGGGTGGCCGTCGGTCGTCGGATAAAGGTAGTAGCGCCCGTCCGCCACGACCAGGGCGGGATCGGCCAGGAGGCGGCCCGTCGGCGACGGCGGCTCACCGGCCGCGCGCTCGGGCCCGTTCGCGCCGTCAGGCGTACGGGTTGCCCCGGTATGCTGCGCCATGTCGGCTTTCCATCCCTTCGCCGGTTTGTATCGATAAGTTGTATCGATACAAACCACCGAGTGTCAAGGATGTGTTACCGGACCTTCAACGGGCAAGATCGGCCCGGTGAGCTTCTCGTCACGATCGCAGGTCAGCTCGTCCCCGCGGACCCGCAGGCGGGCGGCGTGCACGGCCGACCGCCGCCCGCCGCCCGGCCCGTCGAGGTGGGTGAAATAGAAGGCCAGCGCCTCCTCCCCCGTCACCACCACGTCCGCGTGGTGGCCGCACCCTCCGTCGTGCTCACCGCTGCCCGGCTCGTCGAGGATGAGGCCCAGGGGCTGCCAGGTCTCCAGGTCGTCGGATCTGAGCACACGCTGGCCGTGCCATTCGTCCACGATCATCCAGTGCCGGCCGCCGAGGGCGAACACGTTCGGCCCCTCGTGGGCGGAGATCGTCACCGCCGGCCCCTTGACCTGCCAGGTGTAGAGGTCCGGGCTGTCGGCGGCCCAGGTATGGGAGTCGTCGGCCTCGTCCTTGTACCAGAGCCGGTAGCCACCGCCCGGCAGCGCCGCCACGCAGGCGTCGATCACGTACGGGGAGGACAGGGCGAGCGTGGAGCGGTACGTCCAGCGGACGAGGTCGGGGCTGGTGTAGTGGCGGATATGGCGCTCGTGGGGGTGCCAGGCGCCGGGGACGCCGCGGATGACGCTGACGTACATGTGGTACGTGGAGCCGTCGTCGACGATCTCCGGCGCCCAGTACGTGTGCCGTCCCCATTCGGTGCCGAGCCCGTCGATCGTCCCCCGGTACAGCCAGGTCACGCCGCCGTCCGCGGAGGAGGCCACGCCCAGGTCGGTGCCGTGGACCCAGCCGACGTCCCGGCGGTCGGGCGCCGTCGCGCGCCTGCTGGTGTAGACGAGCCACCACGCGCGTTCGGCACGGTTCCAGATCACGGTGGGATCGGTGGCGCCGTCGTGCATGGGGTCGCGATAGAGCGGCCGGGGGACCTCCGTCATGACCGTCCTTCCTGTCGATCGGTTTTGTAACGATACAGGCGAAGAGGGCGCCCCCAGTGGGGACGCCCTCCTCGTGGACGGACCTGCTCGCGGTTGTCAGCCGGCCTGGTTCTTCACCGGCAGGGCCTTGATCTGCCGCGACGCGGCCGGGCTGGAGTCCTTCTCGGACCAGGCACCGGTGGAGAAGGCGACCGGGTAGTTCTTCTTGCCGATGCCGTCGCCCCACTTGGTGATGACGTAGTTGATCTTGATGTGGCCCTCGCCGCCGACGCCGTCCACGCCCAGGGTGTCGGGGTTGAACGTGCCGCCGGTCAGCTCGGCGAAGGTCTTGGCGTCCAGGTCCAGCATGACGCCTTGGCTGGAGGGGTCGCCGGGGCCGCGGTCGCCCACGAAGAAGGGCAGCTTCTTGCCCTCGTAGACGACGTAGCCCTCGGTCATGAGCGGCCAGCTGGGGCTCGCGGCCAGGCCCTTCTGCATGGGCTTGCCCGCGGCGGGCAGGCCGGTGTCGCCGGCGCGGCCGGAGGAGTCGTCCCAGAAGTAGGACGCGGTCGTGGAGCCCTGGAGCATGACCCTCTTCTCCGCGCCGGAGTCCGCGTGGGCCGCGGCCGAGCCGATGGTGAGGGCGCCGAGGGTGGCGGCGGCGAGCAGGGCGAAAGAACGTATGCGAGCAGACAAGGTCAAGCCAGTCCTTTGTTAGGGGACAACGAACAACGCGCTCGCTTTCGGACGTAGCCGGGCATCATCGCCATACGGGCACTACGCGGAGCGCTACAGAATCCGGGGAAACCGGGGGTTCTGACTCCGGTCGAGTCGTCCTTCGGAAGGTGAAGGCACAGGTCACTCGCCGGACATAGGTAAGACATTAACCCTCAAACCGGACAAAAGCAAACGAAACCCTATAAACCGGGCAAAGATCTACCTCGTGGGGTAAAGGCCGGTTCACAGTCCGGAGTTCGAGGTTTGGAACGCCCCGGCCGCCACGTCCATTCCCCGCGCCATCGCGCCTGCGGGCCGTACGGGACCATTCCCGGACGGCCCGCCGGCCACTGTCAGGTGAGCTGGATGTAGTCCAGTTCGGCGTATCCGGTGCCGCCCGCGAAGTACGGAGAGCCCTTGGCCAGCCGGATCACGTTGTATCCGGCCCGGAGATTGACCGTGGTGCTGATCGTGGCCCCGAACTGCCCCCAGGCCGCGGTCGGCGGGTAGCTGACCGTGGTCCAGGGTCCGCCGTTGCAGGCCAGGCCCTGGGTGGAGGTGGCGCCGGTGCCGTTGGCGTAGCCGATGGTCATCGTGTACGCCCGCGCGGTGGGCACGTTCACCACGAAGTCGGCGTAGCTGTCGGTGCGCGGAGTGCCGGAGTTGTCGATCCGCCCCACGTAGCCGCCGCCCGACGCGCTGGAAGCGCCGAGCCGCTGGGCGCGGAAACACCGAGGCGTTCTCGGCCTCATAGCGCTGCTGGTAGGACGGCACTCCGCTGACCGGTTCGACGAGCAACTGGTAGGCGCTGGTGGCGCTCATGCCGGGCACCGACACGCTGAGCTGCCCGCCGCTGACCGTCCGGGTCGTCGAGGAGATCGTGGCCGGCGCGGTGACCGCGGTGAAGCGGCCGCTGGACGGGGTGGACGTGAGCGTGACGCGGACGCTGGAGCCGAGCGCGCCGAGGCCGGTGAGGTTGACGGTGTTGGTGCCGGACTCGTTGCCGAACACCACGTTGACGATCCTGCGGGTGGGGTCGTAGGCGGCGAAGCCGTCCAGGCCGGTCTGCGTGGTCGAGGAGGTGGCGACCATGTTCCCGGCCATGTCGCCGTACCACTTGTACAGCCACCAGGTGCCGGTGGGCTGGTTGTTGTCGACGACCAGGCCGTTCATGGTGCCGTACTCGCACCAGAAGGCCCGGTGCGCGGACTCGACGCCGACGCGTGACCGGCTGCGCTCAGTGCCGGGCGCGCGGAAGATCCTCGTGGAGTCGGTCGAGCCGCTGCCCGGCGGCTGGAACTCCGCCACCTGGCCGGTCCGCTCCCCCACCGGGAACCGGTACGGCATGCCTGATCGCTGAGCGGCCGGGGCGGGTCAGGTGACCGGGTCCGTGCTGGCGCGGACGATCAGCGTCGTGGCGAGCTCGATGCGCGTGCCGGCGGGCCCCCTCGGATGGGTCAGCTCCTCGGAGATGAGCCGCACCGCCTCGTTCGCCATGTCGTCGAGCGGCTGGCGCACGGTGGTGAGCGGCGGCGACAACGTCTCGCACAGCGGCGAGTCGTCGAACCCCACCACGGACAGGTCGTCCGGAACGCGCAGGCCGCGCTCGGCCGCCGCCTGGTAGACGCCCGCGGCCTGCAGGTCGGACCCCGCGAAGATCGCGGTGGGCGGGTCGTCGCGGTCGAGCAGCTCGGCGCCGTGCCGCTTGCCGCCGGAGACCAGGAAGTCGCCGTAGCGGGTCAGCTCGGGGTCGGACTCGATGCCGAACGTGCGGTGCGCGGCCAGGTAGCCCTCGTAACGGTCGAGCGTGCACTGGACGTCGAGCGGCCCGCCTATGAAGCCGACCCGGGTGTGGCCCAGCTCGAGCAGGTGGGTGGTGGCCATGACGCCGCCGGACCAGTTCGTGGCCCCGACGGTGGACATGCGCGGGTCGCGCTGCCCGACCGGGTCGAGCAACACCAGGGGGACGTGCAGCAACTCCCCGATGGCCGTGATCTCCTCGGAGTTGGCCCGGGACAGCACCAGCACGATCCCGTCGGTGCCGCGCTTGCGCATGATCCCGATCCAGCGGCGGAGGTCGAAGTCGGGCCGCGCCGACGACGTCACGACGAGCGAGAACCCCCACCGGGCCGCCGCCTTCTCCGCGCCCCTGATGAGGACCTGCGCCCATGGCGAGCCGAGCCCGTCGATGAGCAGGTCGACCAGGCCGACCCGGGGCGTGCTCGGCGGGCGCGGGGCTTCGTACCCGAAGGCGCGGACCGCCTTGAGCACCTTGTCCCTGGTGGCGGCGGAGACGTGTTTCTTGCCGCTCAGGACCTTGGAAACCGTGGGCACCGACACTCCGGCGGCCGCCGCGACGTCGGCGAGCGTGGCTCGGCGCACAGGACCTCCCGTTGCCTCGGTGCCGCCATCAGGCCGACACCGGCGGATGACAACTTTCCGGAAAAATGTCGTGACCCCAGATAGCCCATCTGAGCTGGGATGACTGGCGGTTTGCTGCTGATCGTCGGGAACTGTTGACAGTTCCGCGACCCGCAGCCTAGCGTAACGCTTCGGCAATGTCACGGTAACGTTTCGGAAAGCCGACCGGAAACTTTCCGACCTGATCTCCCCGTCCCTCCCAGCGAACGAGGGTGTATGCCTGCACCTGTTGAGCAGCCGACTCCGGAGGGCGCCGAAAGCGAGCGCGGCGGGCCGAGGAACTGCCGGCGGACATGTCGCTGGATCACCGGCGCCGAGCGGCGGCTCACCGCCGTGTCCGTGGAACTGACACAGGAGAATTGACATGACCCGTATGGACGCGTTCAGGAACCGCGTAGGCGGCTTGGCCTACGGCGGCGACTACAACCCCGAGCAGTGGGATCCCGCCGTCTGGCGGGAGGATGTGCGCCTCATGCGCCAGGCCGGTGTCAACACCGTCTCGCTCGGGGTCTTCGCGTGGGCGTCGCTGGAGCCGGAGCCGGGCAAGTACCGGTTCGGCTGGATGGACGAGATCATGGATCTCCTCCACGAGAACGGCATCAGCGTCAACCTGGCCACACCCACGGCGGCGCCGCCGGTGTGGCTCACCCACCTGCATCCCGAGGTGTTCCCCATCAGGGACGACGGGCAGCCGTTCGGGTTCGGGAACCGGCTGCACTACGACCCGTCGTCGCCGATCTACCGCGAATACGCGGCCAACATCACGACCAAGCTGGCCGAGCGGTATTCGTTCCATCCGGCGCTGGCGATGTGGCACATCAGCAACGAGTACGGGCCGACGGCGTACAACGAGGCCGCTTCGGTCAACTTCCGCCGCTGGCTGCGCCGCAGGTACGGCGACCTCGACGCCCTGAACGAGGCGTGGACCACCCGCTTCTGGGGCCAGATCTACACCGACTGGGACCAGATCGACGTGCCGCACATCCCCCGCACCTGGATGAACCCCACCCGCCGGCTCGACTTCAAGCGCTTCACCTCCGACGCGCTGCTGGAGTGTTACATCGCCGAGCGGGACATCGTCCGCTCGTTCCGCGACGACATCCCGGTCATGACCAACTTCATGCGGTTCTTCCGTCACGCCGACTACTGGAGGTGGGCGGCCGAGGAGGACGCGGCCGCGCTGGACATCTACCCCAACCCGGCCGAGGGCGACTCGCACGTGTCGGCGGCGTTCAACTACGACCTGTTCCGCTCGCTCAAGGGCGGGCGGCCGTGGCTGCTGATGGAGCAGGCAGCCAGCGCGGTCAGCCAGTGGAAGCTCAACGTCGTCAAGGAGCCGGGGCGGATGCGGCTCGGCTCGCTGGCGGCGATGGCCCGCGGGGCGGACTCGGTGATGTTCTTCCAGTGGCGGGCCAGCCAGGGCGGGCAGGAGCGTTTCCACTCGGCGATGCTGCCGCACTCCGGGCCGGACTCGCGTACCTTCCGGGAGATCACCGACCTGGGGCGGGAGCTGAAGCTGCTGGCGCCGACGGCGGGCACGACGTCGCGGTCGGAGATCGCGATCCTGTTCGACTGGGACGGCTGGTGGGGGCTGGAGGAGACGGCCGGGCTGCCGCGCAACGACTTCAGCTATACGGACACGGTGATGCGGCACTACACGCCGCTGTGGGAGCGGCACCACGCCGTGGACGTCGTGTCCTGCGGCTCGTCGCTGGACGGGTACAAGGTGCTGGTGGTGCCGAACGCGTACCTGGTCGACGACGAGGGGGTGCGGCGGATCACCGAGTTCGCGCGGAACGGCGGGACGGTGTTCATGTCGTTCTTCTCCGGCGTGGTCGACGGGAACAACCGGGTGCGCCCCGACGGGTACCCGGGGGCGTTCCGTGAGCTCATCGGCGCGAAGATCGACGAGTACTGGCCGGCGCGGCCGCACGAGGAGTTCGCGATCGAGTTCGCCGACGGGCGTCGCGCGACGTCGGCGTGGTGGCGGGAGGATCTCCACCTGGAGGCGGGGACGGCCCTGGCGACGTACGGCGACGGGCTGCTGGAGGGGCGGGCCGCCGTCGTCGAGAACCGGTACGGCGCCGGTCGTGTCGTGTACGTCGCGACGTTGCTGGAGCAGGCCGCGTTCGACGCCCTCGTGGCGGAGACCGTCGCGTCGGCGGGCGTGCGGTCGCGGTTCGCGGATGTCCCCGCTCATGTGGAGTGCGCGGTGCGGGGCGACGACGCGCACGAGTACGTGTTCCTGCTCAACCACAGCGGCGAGCTGAGCGCGTCCGTCCCCGTGGGCGGGGAGGGGACCGACCTGCTCACCGGCCGGGAGGTGTCCGGGCGGGTGGAGCTGGCGCCGCTCGGCGCGGCGGTGATCCGGGTGGCTCACACGTAGAGCGGACCCCGTCCTCGTCGCCCGCGCTATCGCGGCCACGAACCGCTCGGCGAGCGCCCGCTGCCCGTCCGCGGCGGTACCGGCAGTGGCCGCGACGCGGCCGCGCGATCTAGACCATGCCGGGGTTGAGCGCCGACCCCGGGACGAAGGCCAGGAAGACGCAGAGCACGAGGTACAGGGCCAGCACCACGGAGCGCCACCACCAGGAGAGCCGGGGCGCGGTCACCAGGACGGCGAACGGGTACGCGAACACGCCGGTCATCACGATGGCCGGGCCCACCAGCTCGCCGACGAGAACCCAGACGGGGATGACGAAAAGCGGGGCCGCGAGGGCGACGGGCCAGGCCGGGCGGACGCGGAAGAGGTGCAGCAGCGGCCAGGCGAAGACGAGCACGGCCCAGTGCCTCGACTCCCAGGCGTCCGCCAGCTGACCGGGCGATATGTCGTCGATCGAAGCCAGGATGAGAAGCATCCATGCGAACTGGACGAACGGCAGGATTCCTCCGGCGAGTCCGGCGAGGGCCACCCGCTGGGAAAGTCTGTCATCCGCGTGTGCCGTCGATGAGTCCACCCCACAAGCATGAGGTACGGCCCACATCACTCACCACGGCCATTCATCACGATTTATGTACGGCATCTGCGCATGACAGGATGAATTCCTCGTAGCCGTCGGGCGGTCGCATCCCACGTGACAACATCCAGTGGACCCGGCCCGCCCCGGTCAGCGCGAGGGTCGCACGGTAGCCCAGCTCCACGTCGTCCCTGCTGAACCGGCCGCCCGCCCCGGCCAGGTAATCGTCCACGGGATCGGCGAACGTGGCCGCCGCGACGCCCGCCCGCTTCATCGGCGGGAGTCCGACGGCGTGTCACCGCTCACCGAGCCAGGCATCCACCTCACCCCGGAGGCGCGCTTTGAGCGGCTCGGCGGCGAAGGACGCGTCGATCGAGGCCCGGGCCAGGTCGGCCAGGTCGCGGTCGTCGTACCCGAAGACATCGCGCAGCCGGGCGTACTCGTCGGCCAGCGCCGTCTCCCCGTCCGTGTTGATCGTGACCACCAGCCCGGCGGCCCGCAACCGCGGCAGCGGGTGGGCGGACGGCGAGGGGACGAGCCCGAGCAGGACGTTGGAGGTGGGGCAGACCTCCAGCGGGATCCCGCGCTCGCGTACCTCCGCCACCAGCGCGTCGTCGTCGAGCACCCGGATGCCGTGCCCGAGCCGCTCCGCATGTCCCAGGTCGAGCGCTTCCCGGATGCTGGCCGCCCCAGCGGTCTCCCCCGCGTGGTGCACCAGGCGCAGCCCCTCGTCCCTGGCCGCGTCGCACACCTCGGCGAACGGCGCGAGAGGATAGGCCTCGTCGCCGGCCAGCCCCATGCCGATCACGGCCTCGTAGCGGGTGGCCAGCTTGAACGTGCGCCACAGCCGCTCGACCGGCCGCCGCCTGGAGTGGTCGAGCAGCACCCGGCACTCGATCCCGTGCCTGGCCCCGCCCTCGGCCAGCCCCTCCAGCACCGCCTCCAACGGCATCTCCGGCGCTCCCAGGCGCTCGCCGTGGGAGGCCGCGGTGAACATGACCTCGACGTAGCGGGTGCCCTGGGCGGCCTCGTCCGCGCAGAACTCCGCCGCGATCCGCCTGAAGTGCTCGGGCGTCCGCAGCAGCTCCCGCACCCTCGCCCGCTGGTCCGCGAACTCCCTGAAGCTGCCGAACACGCCCTCGGGCTCGCGTGCCCCGCCCAGGTCGCGCACGGTCTCCGGTCGTACGGTGCTCTCCAGGTGAACGTGCAGGTGGGCCTTGGGCAGCGAGCGTACGTCTCTCACGCCCCAACCATAGAGCCGGGTCCCGGCCGCCCGCAGTCCATTATCCGCCCGGCGACCGCACCGGTCGTCAGGGGCTAGGCGGGGGCGTTCTTGGTGAGGCGCATCTTCGACTGCTTGTGCGGCAGCCGCTCCCAGTCCTCCATGAACGTCGCCGTGAACCCGTGCCTCTCCGCCAGCGCCACGAGCGTCTCGGTCCGGTAGTAGAAGTCCTCCCGCAGCACCTGGTGCTCCTTGCCCTCGGTCCGGTCGAAGGTGAAGTCGAACCAGCCGTTCGGCTTCATGACGCGGCCCACGTGCGCGAAGCACTCCTCGATGACGTGCAGTGGTGAATGCGAGAAGACGCTGTGGGCGTGCACGACGTCGAAATGCCGGTCGGGCAGGAACGCGAAACGCAGGTCGCGGACCGGGGTCAGATACGGCATTTTGTCCCGCAGGCCCTGCTGGACGATCGTGTCCTGCGCCGCCATGAGGATGTCGGGCGAGATGTCGATTCCGTAGTAGTTGCCGGTGTGCAGGTAGTCGATGAACAAATGACCGGCGCGCAGATTGCCGCAGCCGATTTCCAGCATGCGGCATTCCGGCTTGAGCCCGTGCTCGACGAGGTAGTCGAACTGCATGCGGCCGAGCGCCAGCCACCGCTTGTGCGTGTGCGAGCCGACCGCGCCCTCGGGATCGCGGGCGGTGTCGGACTTCATGACGGCGCGGTAGTAGGCGACGTGGTCGCGCGTACGCAGCCTGAACCACGTGTCGCGAGCCAGCCGCCGCAGGTGGGGGATGATCTTCCGCGGATTCTTGATCGCGTACGTCACCTGGTGGACGAGGCTGGAACGGGTGCGTTTCACGGTTGGGAATCTAGGCCAGCCGCCATGCCGGTCATAGGCCCAATGCGACATTCTTGAGTCGCCTTTTGCGCAGCCTTTCTCCCGGCCGGCGGAAATTCCGGCCCAGAAAGGTGCCGTCGCTCCCACGAGATCATGTGTACGGCACCTCCGGCGAACTCCCGGCAATCGGCGCGGCTAGCTGAGATATTCGCGCAGTGCCAGCGACCGGGACGGATGACGGAGTTTGGACATCGTCTTGGCCTCGATCTGCCTGATCCGCTCGCGGGTGACGCCGTAGACCTTGCCGATCTCGTCGAGGGTCCGCGGCTTGCCGTCGGCCAGGCCGTACCGCAGGCTGATCACGCCGGCCTCCCGCTCGGAGAGCTGGTCGAGCAGGACGCGCAGCTGCTGCTGGAGCAGGGTGAACGAGACGGCGTCGGCCGGGGAGACGGCCTCGGTGTCCTCGATGAGGTCGCCGAACTCGCTGTCGCCCTCCTCACCCAGCGGCGTGCTGAGGGAGATCGGCTCACGGCCGTAGCCCTGGACCTCGATCACCCGGTCGACCTCGAGCTCGGTCTCGACGGCGATCTCCTCGGGGGTGGGCTCGCGCCCGAGGTCGCTCTGCAGGCGCCGCTGCACCCGCGCCACCTTGTTGATCAGTTCCACCATGTGCACGGGGATGCGGATCGTCCGGGCCTGGTCTGCCATGGCCCTGGTGATGGCCTGCTTGATCCACCAGGTCGCGTACGTGGAGAACTTGAAGCCGAGCCGGTAGTCGAACTTCTCGATCGTCCGGATCAGGCCCATGTTGCCCTCCTGGATCAGGTCCAGGAAGAGCATGCCGCGGCCGGTGTAACGCTTGGCGATGGAGACGACCAGCCGCAGGTTGGCCTCCAGCATGCGGCGCTTGGCGCGGATGCCGTCGTCGGCGATCCACTCCAGGTCGGCCCGCAGCTGAGCGGGCAGCTCCGGCTCGGTTTCCAGTCGTTCCCTGGCGAACAGCCCTGCCTCGATGCGTTTGGCCAGGTCGATCTCCTGCTCGGCGGTCAGCAGCGGCACGCGGCCGATCTCCTTGAGGTACGCCCTGACCGAGTCGGCGCCGACGGCCGAGCCGCCGCCGGCGATGTCGTCGTCCAGCTCGAGAACCTCTGCTGCTTCGGACAAAACTCTCTCCTCGCTCGCGTTGGCGGACGCACAAACTTAGGTCGCGCCTAACTTTAGGTCAGGATCCAGACAGGGTCAACCTAAAATGAGGTCGGACCTAAAAATTTGTGGAAGACTGTGGCGTATGAGCATCGACACCTTGGGGTTGAGGGAACAGAAGAAGCGAGAGACCAGGCAGGCCATCTCCGACCACGCTACCCAACTGTTCCTGGAACGTGGCTTCGACCGGACCACGATTGCCGACATCGCCGCCGCGGCCCGGGTCGCGAAGATGACTGTGACCAACTACTTCCCCAGAAAGGAGGATTTGGCACTCGATCACCACCAGACCTTTGTGGCGGGCCTGGCCGAGACGGTCGCGGGGCGGGCGCCGGGCGAATCGGCGCTGGGGGCGGTGCGGCGGGCGTACTTGTCGGCGGTGGAGCGTCGCGATCCGGTCATCGGCTTCACGGGGCGGGACTTCGCCAGGATGATCGCCGACAGCCCGACCCTGGTCGCGCGCCTCCGCGACCTCCATGACCAGCGCGAAGCCGCCCTGGCCGACCGGCTCGCGGCGGAACCGGCCGGCTCCCCCACCCCTCCGGACGCCCAGGACCACCAGCTCACCGCACGCGCCGTGGCCGCGCAGCTCGCGGCGGCGGACCGGTTGCTCTTCCGCGAGCTGCAAAGCCGCACCCTGGCAGGTGAGAGCGACGACACGATCGCAGCCGCGCTCACCGAGGCCGCCCGGCACGTCTTCGACCTGCTCGAGCCGGCCATCGGCGAGCACGCCCGCCGCTGAGCCCCCCGCGTCCGCCGCTGAGCCCGCCGTCGGAGCGGGCCTGCTCCGGCCGCGGCATGGCGGCGACGGCCGAGTCAGCGGCCCAGGCTCTCGACGTAGTCGGCCGCCTCCCCCATCAGCCGCCGCCACACCCCCTCGTCCGGCTCCCGCAACGACACCCATTCCCGCATCTGCCGCGCACCCATCCGCATCACCTCGGCCGTGCCGTCCTTCACCAGCTCCCCCGCGCGCGCCGCCGGCAGCTTGAGCACGACCCGGTCGCGGGAGGCGGAGAAGAACGCATACACCTTCCCGCCGACCTTGAGGCCCTCCGCGTGGAACATGCGCCCCATGCTCACCTCGGCTCTGGCGAGCTGCTCGACGACCAGGTCGTCGTAGAGCTCCTGGGCGGTAGCCATGTGATGCTCCCTTCCTCGGCACCGGCGAAGGCCGTCAGGCGCGCCCCCTCGGCGGCCAGCTCGTCCATCACGCCGTCGGGCAGAGGATGGAAGGGCTCGACCGTCAGCACACCGTTCTTAAGGTCCCACATGCCACCGACAGTTCCGTCGACGAGGAAGGTGGGGTAGATGACCGCGCCCACGCACACCTCCTTACGCTGCTCTGCGGTCATCAACCGGCTGCGGTCGGCGTACGCGACCACGAGGTTGTCGAACCAGGGCAGGAAGCGTACGGGCGCGGGCACGTCCTCCGCGGCGAGCGGGGCATCGGGCAGGTCGTAGAGGACGCGGCCCTCGGTGTCCTGATATTTGCGTAGAAAGCCCATCCCCTCCAGGACCGGCCGCAACCGCGTCAGCCCGGACCACATCTGGACGTCCATCACGCTCGCCGGCCCGAAAGCGGCCAGATACCGCACCACCAGCCGCTCGACGGAGGGCGAGTCCTCCAGTGACCGCCCCAGCCACTCCTCGGCCAGCGTGAACGGCGTGGCCCCGCCGGTCCCCCAGATCCCGTTCGGCGGCGTGTGCACGATCGGCAGCAACGCCTGCGCCGAGAAGCCGAGCGCCGTCCCATCGACCTCGGGCCACCGCCCCCGCAGCAGGTCCCGCAACTGGGGACGGGTGAGCGTGCGCCCGGCCAGGTGCTCGCGCGCCAGCTTGGCGAACTCCCCCAGGTCCACGTCGCGCATCAGCCGCCCGAAGGCCGCCTGCCGGGTCCGGTTGAGTATCACCTGCACCAGGGGCCGGATCCACACGTAGTCCTCAGCCAGTGTCAGGTGCTGGGTCCCGCGCAGCAGCGATCCGCGTACCACCTGCTTGCCGTGCAGCAGCGCGGCCAAGTCGTCCTGGGTGAAGGCGGCCAGGCGCGACCACAGCCCGATGTACGGCGCGTCGATCTCCTGACCCTGCACCGCGACCAGGCGCGAGATGGCCTCGGCAGGCGTCACGGCGGCGCGGCTCAGCAACAGCTGGCGGTCGAGCGCGGTGCGGTTGAGCACCCGGCGGCTAAGGATCATGCGCCCAGCTTAGGAGTCAATGCGGCAAGGTTGATTCCGCGTTGCGCAGTTCCTCCAGGGCGTCACGCAGGTGCCCGGTCAGCTCCCAGGCGTCGGGGACCATCCGCCGGTCGGTGACGACGCCGATGTCGAGTGAGCCGTCGTACGAGAAGGCGGTGATGTTCACACCGCCGCTCATGTCCGTGATCACGGAGACCGGGTAGTGGGTGAGCAGCCGCCTGCCGCACACGTACAGCGGGAACTGGGGTCCCGGCACGTTCGAGACGATGACGTTGATAGGCGGGACGGTCTCCCCCACCAGGGCGAACGCCGACCTCGACGCCAGCCCCATGAGCGCGGCCGGCATGGACTCGCTGAACTCGCGCAGCCACCGCGCCGGTGCCAGCGAGAACCTGTCCTTGATCCGATGCATGGCCCGCCGCACCTGGTGCAGCCGGGCGACGGGGTCGTCGACGTGCACGGCCAGCGGCGCCGTCATGATCGCCACCTGGTTGCCGCGCCCCTCCACGCCGGCCTCCCGCAGCGAGAACGGCACCCCCGCCACCAGCGGCTGGCGCGGCACGCCGCCGTGCGCGGCCAGCCACCTGCGCAGCGCGCCCGCGCACACGGCCATGACGACGTCGTTGACCGTGACCCCGAACGCCTTGCGCACCTGCTTGATCTCCTCCAGCGGCAGCGACACGAACGCGAAGCGCCGGTGCTGCGACACAGGGCCGCTGAAGGGGGTCTTGGGCGCGGGCAGCGTCGGCAGCTCCGGCGCGTGACCGGTGCCGGCCAGTTTGCGGGCGACCCCGGAGACGAGGTGGCTGCCCGGGATCCGGGACACGACGGGGATCTCGTCCAGGTGCGGCACCGCCCTGGCGGCGAACCGCACGGCGTGGGCGGGGTTGAGCGCCAGCCTGGCCAGCCCGCGCACCACCATCTCCGCGGTCCCGGGCGGCGGCTCGTCGCGCTCGGGCGCGACCGCGGGCGGCGGCGCGGGCTCGGGGCTGATGTCGAGCAGCGCGGCCAGCACGTCGGCGCCGCCGATCCCGTCCACGGCCGCGTGATGGATCTTGGTGTAGAGACCCATGCGGCCGCCGGACAGGCCGTGGATCAGGTAGATCTCCCACAGCGGGCGGGCGCGGTCGAGGCGGCGGGCGTGCAGGCGGGAGATCTGCTCGGCGAGCTGCCGGTCGTCACCGGGCGGCGGCAGGCCGATCTCGCGTACGTGGTAGTCGAGGTCGAGATCGTCCTCCTGCACCCAGTACGGGTGGTCGAGCCCGAGCGGGACCTGGGCGAGCTTGCGCCGCATGGCGGGCACGTACGGGAGCCGCTGTTCGAGGAGGTTCTGCAGGTCGGTGCGGTTGAGATCGCCGTCGAGCACGGCGAGGCCGGCGATGTTGGCGACGTTCGTGGCGGTCTCGAAATGGAGGAACTGTGCATCCAGGGCGGAAAGCTGCGACATGGTGACACCTCCGCACCGAACCAATCAGACTCCGTCCGCCACTTCAAGAGCGAACGAGGCGGCCTCGGGCTCGGCGAACGTCAGCAACCGTAGCCCCTCCTCCTCCAGCGCCTCCAACGGGGTGGCGCGGAAGGGGCTGAGCAGCAGCTTCGCCTTCTTGCCCGAGCGCTTGATCTGCCAGATGCCGGCCGCGAACCCGTCCACCAGGTAGACGGCCCTGATCCGCAGGTTCTTGGTGCTGACCAGGCGTTTGTGCTCGTCGGCCAGCACGCGGGTACGGTCGGCGTGGCCGAGGACGAGTGTGTCGAAGTCGGGCAGGAAGCGCACAGGCGCGGGCACGTCACCGCCCGGCCGGGGCGCGTCCGGCAGGTCGAACAACTCCGCCCCGCCGGGACCGGCGAGCCGCTCCAGGTCCATGGCCGCCATGACGCGCCGCAGACCGCCCAGCCCCGACCAGGTCTGCACGTCGGCGGGGGTGGCCGGGCCGAACGCGGCCAGGTACCGCTCGACGAGCGGCTCCGGCCGGGGCGCGGGGTCCAGGTCGATGCTGGGCAACCCGAACGCCGGGTCGCGCGGGAAGCTCCACCGGTCCTCGGCCGGCTCCATGACCAGAGGCGTCAGCATGCGCACGGCGTACCCGAGCGCCCGGTCGTACGCGTCGGGGAATTCCTGCTGGAGCCGGGGCCGCAGCTCGTTGAAGGTGAGCGGACCGCCGGCGAGCAGCCGGTCGGCGGCGGCCGTGACCGCGTCGAAGTCGATCCCGGGGAAGCGGCGTGCGGCGGCGGCCAGCATGGGCGCCAGCAGCGGCCGGAACGCGGCGAAGTCCGCGGCCGTCACCAGGTGCAGCGTGGCCCGCCACATGGTGGCGCGCACGATCGTGCCCGCGTGCAGCGCCGCGTGCAGATGATCACGCTCGAATGCCGCCAGCCGCGACCACACCCCGAGGTACGGGGGCCGCGGCTCCTGCGCCTGCAGCCCCGCCAGCCGGTGCACGACATCCGCGACGTCCCCCTTGTGGCGTTCGAGCAGGTGCTGGCGGGCCAAGGTGGCACGGTTGAGGTCGCGGAGGGTGAGCATTTACCTATCATGCCTTTCCCCATCAATTCGGTGCGTGCCTGCTATCCCGCACTGACCGACGGCTACGCCTACCTCGACGGCGCGGCCGGAACCCAGACCCCCCGATCGGTCATCGACGCCATCTCCGACGCCTACCGCAGCGGGATCGGCAACGTGGGCGGCGCGTTCCCCGCCAGCCACCGCTCCGACGCGATCGTGGCCGCCTGCCGCGCGGCCGTGGCCGACCTGGTCGGCGGCCACCCGGACGGCGTGATCCTCGGCCCGAACATGACCACCCTCACCTACCGCCTGTCGAGGGCGATCGCCGGCCCCGGCGACGAGGTGGTGGTCTCCAGGCTCGACCACGACGCGAACGTCCGCCCCTGGACCCAGACCGGCGCCACCGTCCGCTGGGCCGAGGTGGACCCGGTGACCGGGGAGTTGCCGATCGAGCAGTACTCCGGCCTGATCAACGAACGGACCAGGGTCGTGGCGGTGACGGCGGCCGGCAACGTCCTCGGCACCCGCCCCGACGTGCCCGCGATCGCCGCGCTGGCGCACCAGGCGGGCGCGCTCATGTACGTGGACGGGGTGCACGCCACCGCGCACGGCCCGGTGGACATGCGCGCGCTGGGCGCCGACTTCTACGCCACCAGCGCGTACAAGTGGTCCGGCCCGCACATCGGCGCGGTCGTGGCCGACCCGGCGCTGCTGGAGACCATCAGGCCGGACAAACTGGCATCGTCACCGGACACGGTGCCGCAGCGGTTCGAGACGGGCACTGCGGCGTTCGCCGACCTGGAGGGGGTGACGGCGGCCGTGGACCACCTGGCGACCATGCTCCCCGGCACCGGCAGCCGCCGCGAACGCCTGCTCGCCTCGATGGCGGCGGCCGAGCAGCACGAGCTGGAGCTGTTCAGAGTGCTGCTGGAAGGGCTGGAGACGCTGCCGAACGTCACCGTGTACGGCAAGCCGGCCAGGCGCACCGCCACCGCCTACTTCAACGTGGCCGGGCACACTCCGCGCCAGGTCGCCGAGCACCTGGCCGGGCTCCGCGTCAACGTCTGGAACGGCCACAACTACGCCTGGGAGCTGACCGGCGCGCTCGGCATCCGCGACACGGGCGGAGCGGTGCGCGCCGGGCTGGTCCACTACAACGACCGCTCCGACGTGGACCGGCTCCTCGACGGGGTGTCACGCCTCGGATGACGGCGTTTCCCACGTCCCGGCGGGCCGCCGCGGCCGTCGACCGGCGCGTCACGACGTGGTGCCGGTGATCACGGTGCCGCTGATCACCGTGCCGGTCGGCTGCTCGGAGAAGCCGACCGGCCGGCTGGGCGAACTCGCCGAACCCTTCTAAGATCGTCCACGTGAGCCTGCCTGCCGTGACCGATCCGGGGGTGCCGCCGGTCGAACCGGCGCGCGACCCGTACCACGTCTATCTCGACTCGCTCACCAGCCCGGAGTCGCGCCGCACCATGCGCGGCTGCCTCGACCGGCTGGCCCGCCTGCTCACCGACGACGAGACCGCTACGGGCGCGGGGCAGCCGTGGCATCTGCTGCGGTACGAGCACACCGTGCGCATCCGTACGATGCTCACCGGCCAGGGGTGGTCGGCGGCGTACGTCAACAAGCACCTGGTGGCGTTGCGGAGGGTGCTGAAGGAGGCGTGGCGGCTGGGGCAGACCAGCGCCGAGGACTTCGCCCGCGCCTCCGACCTGGCTCCCGTACGGCAGAGCCGGCTGCCCTCCGGCCACCACGTGCCGCCGGAGGTGGTGGGCGCGGCCCTGTCCGCCTGCGACGACTCGCCGGCCGGGGTGCGGGACGCGGCGCTGATCGCCGTGCTGTATTCGACGGGATGCCGGCGGGCCGAGCTCGGCGGGCTGACGCTGGCCGACTACGATCCGGGGGCCCGGTCGCTGCGGGTGCGCGGCAAGCGGGACAAGGAACGCATGGTCTACCTGACGACCGACGCGATCGGGCTGGTGGAGCGGTGGCTGGCGGTGCGCGGGGCCGCCCCCGGGGCGCTGTTCAGCCCGATCAGCAGGTTCGGGCGGGTGAGGGTGCGCGACGGCCGGCCGGTGGGGCTGACCGGGCAGGGCATCGCCGACATCCTGGCGCGGCGGCTCGGCGCGGCAGGCGCGGCCCGCCGCACCGCCCACGACTTCCGCCGTACGTTCATCGGCGAGCTCCTGGACGCGGGCGTGGACCTGGCGACCGCCCAGGCCCTGGTCGGCCACTCCTCCCCGGCCACGACGGCCCGCTACGACCGCCGCCCGGAACGCACCCGCCGCGAAGCCGTCGACCGCCTCCGCCTCCCGGCCCCACGCCCCCTCGCCTGACCCCGGCACTGGCGGCACTCCGTCATACGTCGCCCGGCGCACCGGCGGTCCCGGGCACGGGCACTCGGGTCCGCCGACGGCCCGATCTCGCGCCGCCGCACCGCACCACGGCCCTCCGCCGGGTCCCGCCGGCCCCGCCGCCCTGTCGTCTTCGCCGCCCGAGCGCCTTCGGTTCTCTGTGTTCACCTATGGAGAACGGACATCGGCGTAGCGTCGTCGCACGCCGGCCGAGGCCGGGCGGCGATCCGATGGAACCCCAAGCCGCGTCCGTCCGGCGGGTTCGGGCGGGCCGACCTGTCCAGCCGGACCGACGTGCTGGCGGAAAGCGGGCCGACCTGTCCAGCCGGACCGACGTGCTGGCGGAAATACGACTATGCGGATGATGTGCGGACGGGTGAGCGGCGGGCGCCGATCGGGTGGGCAGGCTGGAAGGCGGCGCGGGCCAGACCCGCGTACTGCCCGTCCGGCCTGGTGAGGAGCTCGTCCGGGGCACCCTGCTCGGCGATCCGGCCGCCGTCGAGGACCACGACCGTGTCGAAGGCGGCGGCGACGCCGAGGCGGTGGCTGATCATCACGGTGGTCAGCCCGGCGCGCGCCCCCAGGACCGCGTGGACCACGTCGAGCTCGGCCGACGGGTCGAGGGCGGAGGTGGCCTCGTCGAGGACGAGCACGGGAGCGGCGCTCAGCAGGCCCCGGGCGAGCGCGATGCGCTGCCGTTCGCCGCCGGACAGGAGGGCGCCGCGCTCACCGACCACGGCGTCGTAGCCACCGGGCAGCGCCGCCACGCGATCGTGCACGCGGGTGATCCGGCAGGCTCGTACGAGGTCGTCGAGCGCGGCGCCGGGGGCGGCGTAGCGGAGGTTGCCGGCGACCGAGCCGTGGAAGAGGAAGGGCTCCTGCGGCACCAGGCAGACGGGGCCGGGGCCGGTGGCGACCGTTCCCTCGGTGGGCGGGTGCAGGCCGGCGAGCAGGCGGCCCAGGGTCGTCTTCCCCGAGCCGCTCGGGCCGACGACCAGCGTGGCGGAGCCGGGCGGGAGCTCGAGGGTGACGTCGCGCAGGGCCCAGCGGGAGCGGTCCTCGTCGTGCGAGTAGCCGGCGCCCGCCAGCCGGACCCCGGCGTACGCGCCCTCCCCCGGGATCCCGGCCGGAGCGGGCGGGGAAACCGGCAGGTCGAGGTGGTGGAACACCCGCTCGAACGCCGCCCGCGCGGCCTGGAAGCCGGTGGCGAAGTCCAGGATCTGCCAGAGCGGCTGGTAGACCCTGGCCTGAAGGGCGGCGAAGGCGACGAGCTCGCCGGGCGTGAGGCCGCCGGTCAGCCCGGCCGCCACGTACACGACGTACGGGGTCAGCACGAGGAACACCTGGCCCGCGGCGAGCACGGACTCGGCGACCACGCTGGAGCGCACGCCCAGGCCGGCCAGCCGCCGGCTCTCGGCGCCGAACCTGGCCGCCTCGTCGTCGGCCCGGCCGTGTACGCGGGCCAGGGTGACGCCGCCGAGCGAGAGGCGTTCGGCGCTGATGGAGGACAGCTCGGCGCGTACCTGCTGGCCGGTGGCGGCGAGCCGTCTCAGCGCACGCCCGGACCGTGCGGCCACCCACAAGGCGCCGGGCAGCAGCGCGACGGCCACGACGGCCAGGGGCGGAGAGAGCGCGACCATGGCGCCGAGCGCGAACACCAGCACCAGCGCGCTGCCGAGCACCGCCGGAACGCCGTCCTTGACCGTGTCCTCGATGCGGTCGGTGTCGTTGACCAGGCGCGACTGGATCTCGCCGCCCCTGGCCGCGGCGAAGAAGCCGAGCGGCATCCGCTGCAGGTGCCGGAACAGGTCGCCGCGCAGCCCGTGCACGACCCGCTCGGCCACGCGGGCCGCCAGCCAGGTCTGTGCGAGGTCGACGCCCGCCGCCGTCGCGGCCACGCCGCCGGCCACGCCCGCGATGGCGGCGAGCAGCCCCAGGTCGGGTCCGCCCGGGCCGAACAGGGCGCGGTCGAAGACCAGCCCCGCCAGCAGGGGGACGGCCGCGTGGAGCGCGGAGTGGACCGCGACCAGCGGCACGACCAGGCACACGGCCCTGCGGTGCGGCGCGAACAGGCGGAGGATTCGCCCTCCCGTGCGCGGAACCGTCACGTGCGTCCCTCCTGCGGGAGAAAAGTGGGATGCCGCGTATGCCGGACGGTTGCCGGCATACGCGGCGGTGACCGGACGCGTGTCGCGTCAGGCGCCCTCGGCGCCGGCCCAGTCGGTGCATCCGCTGTGCTTGATGCAGTTCGTCCACAGGGCCGCCGCGGCGACCGGCTCACGCTCGCTGAGATCCTGCAGATCCCGAACGTCGAACGACATGTGCTCCCCCTCCTTCCTGTCTGATGGGTGTGGGTGACCGCCGCGGCTAGGACACCGCGACGAGCTCATGGGCGGGTACGACGTCGTCGAGCATCCAGAGCCGGGCGTGCCCGTGCCGCAGCCGCAGCAGGAACGCGAGCACCCCGGCCACGCCGCCCAGGTAGCCGGGCACGAAGGCGCCGAACGGGTCGGGGACCAGCAGCCGCCCGTCCTCTTCGGCGGCCCTGCTCACCAGGCACGCGGCCACGTCCTCGGCCCAGCGGCGGTAGCGGGCCTCGCCGGTGAACGCGGCCATGTCGAGCAGGAAGTCGCCCTCGCCCGGCAGGCCGTGGCAGGCCGCCGTGCCGATCCTCCAGCGCGACCGGTGCGCGGCGGCGGCCGCCTGCCCGGCCAGCGACAACGCCGCCTCGTCGCCGGTCGCGCGCCAGTAGCGCACCAGGAAGGAGCCGATGCCGGACGATCCGCTGCACCAGTGCGGGCGGCGCGGCCGTACGGTGGCCGGGTCGGAGCGCAGGGTGGGCCACCAGGCGGTGTCGCCGTCGAGCTCGGCGCGTTCGCGCAGCAGCGCGGCCACCTCGTGCACGGCGGGCATCCAGTCGGGGCGGTCGAGCGCGGTGGCGGCGTACAGCAGCGCCGTGGCGATGCCGGCGACGCCATGGGCGAAGCCGAGATGCCCGGCGGGGTCGCCGGTGGTGTGGGTGGGCCACCGCGGGTGGCCGTCGGGGTGGGAGCGGGCGACGTGCAGGTGGTCGAACGTGGCCTCGGCCTGCGCGCGCAGGCCGGTGTCGCCGGAGAGCAGGGCCAGGCGCAGGACCGCCATGCCGCAGCCCGCGAGGCCGTGCGTGATGTCGGTCCTGGGATGGCGGGTGGGCAGCTCGCGGGCGGCCCGTAACGCGGCGGCCCGGTCCTGTGGGGTGGTGGCGGCGTCGTGGAGTGCCCAGACGGCTCCGGACCTGCCCATGTGCAGGCCGGGCGGCCAGACGGCCTCGCGCTCCAGGCGCCGCCGCAACCACCCGGCCACGATCCCGGTGAGAGTGCCCTGGAAGGCGGTCACGCGGGCCGCCGTGGCGAGGACGGTGAGGACTCCCGCGGCTCCGTGTGCCACCGCGCACGGGTCGGCCTCCGCGCCGTGGACCCGGCTGTCCCAGAGGGACGGCGCGTCCTCCCCGCGGTCCATGGTCCCGGCCAGCCAGGCGAGCCCGTCCGCGACCAGCTCGTCCACCCCCACGCCGGAGGGAAGCGCGGCATTGACCGGGGCCGCGGCTTCCGCGGCGGTGTCCGGCGTGGCGGGTGGGGTGAGGTGGTCGAGGAAGGCGGCGCACCGGTCCAGGCTCCACCGTTTCCCCGGCTCGGCCAGCAGCCCCTCCACCACCGGCCACAGCAGGGCGAGCGTCGGGTTGCCCGCCCGGACCCGGCGCGCGTACGCGACCGCGCGCTCCGCCGGCGCGCCTTCCCTCGCCTCGGGCCGAGCACCCCCGGTGGCCAGGAAGAACAGCATCGCCCCCAGGCTGTACAGGTCGGCGGACGGCTCCGGCGCGGCCCGGTGCAGGCCGCGGTACGGCACGAGCTCGGGCGCCAGGAACCCCGGCGTGCCCCCGACCAGGACGGTGTCCCCCGGCCCTGCCGCGAACTCCAGGTCGATCAGCCGCAGATCTCCATCGGGCCCGATCATGACGTTCCCCGGCGCCAGATCCATCAGCACCAGCCCCCGCCCATGCGCGGCCGCCACCTTCCGCACCAGTTCCCGCGCGACGGGCAGCACGTCACGGGCGGCCCCGCCGAACCCGTCGCGGCCGAGCGGCCCGGCGGTGCGCTCCGACCAGCGCTCCAGGGTGGTGCCCGGCACCCGTTCCTCGGCGAGGAAGACGTGCCCGCCCTGCTCGAAGAAGTCCACGACCGCGGGCGCCGCGCCGGTGCCGGCCAGCGCCTCCAGACGGTCCCGCTCGGCCGCCAGCTTGTCGCGGGCGTCGGCGCCGCTGAGGTCGGCGCAGGCGTGCGGCCGGCCCTCCTTGATCACGAGCTCGTGCCCGGTCCGGTCGTCGCGGGCCAGGTACACGCCGCCGCGGTTGCCGTGCCGGATGGCCTCGCGGACGACGTACCGGCCGTTGAGCAGCACCGCACCCGCGGACGGCCGTACCGGCTCCTCCGCGAAGGGGGAGGTGGCGAACGGCGGCGGGGTGAAGCGCGGCAGCCGCTCGTCGCGGACCGGCTCACCGTCAGGGGAGCGCAGGCGCACCTCGTAGAACCCGTCGCCGCCGAGCACCCGGATTCCGTCGAACGCGCCGTAGCGGTAGTGGACGATGCCGCCGGGCCGGTAGGGCCGGTCGGACAGGATCGCCGGGCCGGGCAGGCCGCGGGTCGCCGCGTCGAGCAGGGCCGCCAGCCGCGCGGACTCGCGGTCGTCCTCCGGGTACGCGGTGACGAGCTTGCCGGCCTGCGCCCGGTCGCAGCGCGGACTGCACAGCTCCCAGTAGCCGTCGAGTGTGGCGGGGAACTTGAAGGCGCATCCTTCTCGTACGAGCACGCGGGCGACCCTGGACAGCACGACGGGGGCCGACAGCATCGTGGCCGAGACGTGCAGCTTCCAGCCCTGGACGGGCAGGGAGCCTCCCTCCGGCGCGGCCGAGCGCCAGAAGCCGTGGTCCGCCACGCTCCAGCCGTCGCCCAGCACGGCGGCGACGATGTCGCCCAGGATCGTGTCGCCCCGCTCGCTCATGCCGGTCCCCCCGTCGGATGTGCCCCGCCACACCCATGGAAGCCGCCGTCACGGCAAGCGGGCCAGCACCACTCCTCGCCCGGATGAGCGGCTTAGTGGCCCGGTCAGGTCCGGGTCCAGTGCGGCTGGACGACGTCGAAGACCCGCTGCTCGCGCCCCCGCAGCGCCACCTCGGCGAACTGCCACAGGATCGCCCCCGTCGGCGCGTGGATCACGATCGACGGCCCCAGCGGCATCTGCAGCAGCTCGCCCTCCCACCGGGGCACCCCGGGCGCCAGGAACCGCTCCAGCGGCACCGCGTGCACCGACGCCACCTCGCGCGGGTCGCCCACCGGCTCCTGCCGGCCGCCGAACGCCACCACCGGCGTGATCACGAACCCCGAGTCGGTGACGAAGTCGTCGAGCAGCCCCGCCACCTCGACCTTCGTGACACCGGTCTCCTCGGCCAGCTCCCGCAGCGCCGCGTCGACCGGCCGCTCCCCGTCGTCCAGCCGCCCGCCGGGCAGTGCCCACTGCCCGGGGTTGCGGCCGCGCGGGGCGCGCCTGATCACGATCGTGTACGGGACCCGCTCGGCGTCCTCCAGCACGCACACGGTCACGGCGGCCCGGCGGATCCCTCCGGCGGGCGGCACCTCCCTGCGGTCGAAGGCGGCCAGCCGGGCGGTGATCTGCTCGCGCAGCATGTCAATGGGCGACAGCACGCTTCAAGGGTCTCACGGCGCCCCGCTCAGGGACTCGGCAGCCGTACGGTGACCCGGAGGCCGCCCGGCTCGGGACGCACTGAGCCCGCTTGCCACGGCGGGCTCGTCGGGCAAGCAGGAGCGGCCCCTCGATGAGCCGCTCGTAGCGGGCCGGCGCGGGCCGCAGGCGGCAGGTGGTGCCGGGGGAAGCTCCCCGTCCAGGCCGGCGATCAGGACATCACGCTCTCGAGGATGACGCTGAGGACCGTACCGATGATCATGCCCACGCCGGCGGCCACCGCGGCCCACTTGCCCAGCGGCTCGCCCTTCGTGTGAGCGACGATGCCCAGCACGATGCCGGCCAGGCCGAACAGGACGGGGCTGAACAGCACGGCCACCGCGGCGCAGACGCACCCGACGATCGACAGGACCTGGTCGGTCACCCGCGTCGGGTAGGGCGGCCGCGGGACGGGAGACGGCCGCGTCCAGGAACCACGGCGGGCGTCCGGCTCGTCACCTGGGGGCGGGTCCTGCGCAGAGGTCACGGGCGCTCCTCTTGAGGCGGGAACCACATCACACACCCAAGCCGTGGCCCTGTCGAGCCGCATATAGCAGGACATCTGCCCATTTCAGGCCGCTTGTTCCGGACGCGAGAGCTCGGGCGGGAGCGGGCGCGCGTGGACGACGTCGAGCCGGGAGACCGCGCGGGTGAGGGCGACGTAGAGGCGGTTCAGCCCGCGCCGCTCGGCCTCGGCGATGGCCGCGGGCTCGGCCACGATCACGTGGTCGTACTCCAGGCCCTTGGCCAGCGACGCGGGCAGCACGCTCAGGCGCCCGCCGACGTCGAACCCGTCGTCCCACAGCGCGGACGTCAGCGCCTCGACGCCGGCGTCCGCCGCGATCACCCCGACCGATCCCTCGAACGCGAGCGCCTCGCGCACCGCCGCCGCCACCCCCTTCTCCAGGCCGGTCACCCTGGTCACCCGCAGCCTGCCGTCCGAGCGGTACGAGCGGGTCGGCGGGACCTCCACGTCGAGCGCCGCCAGGAGCGCGTTGGCCAGGTCGACCACCGCGCCCGGCACCCGGAAGCCGGTCGTCAGCGTGACGACCTCGCCGTCCGGCTTGCCGAGCAGCGCCATCCGCTCCGGCCAGGACGTGGCCGCCCACGGCGTGGTGGCCTGGGCCAGGTCGCCGAGCACGGTGAGCGAGCCGTGCTCGCTGCGCCGGGCCACCGCCCGGCATTCCATGGGGGACAGGTCCTGGGCCTCGTCGACGATGACGTGACCGTAGCCGCGCGGGCGCTCGATCATGGCGGCGATCTCGTCCAGCAGGACCAGGTCGGCGGTCGTCCATTTCGCGCTTTTGGGGCTGCGGGGCGGTTCGGCCCAGGTGATGGCGGCCCGCTCGGCGTCCGTGAGCACCCCCTCGGCCGGGTCGGCGCCACCGGGGCCGGCGGGCACGCCCCCGGCCGACGCGCGCTCGGCCGCCGGCCGGCCGGACGGGCCGCGGAGCACCTCGTACAGAACCTCTTCCGGTTTGACGGGCGGCCAGAGGGCGTCCAGCGCCGGGGTGACGGCGCGGGCGATCCTGCGGGTCCAGGCCGCGGTCGCGGTCTGCCCCCGGGCCTCGGCCTGGCGGCGGATCGACGCCACCACCCGGGCCCGCACCCGTTCCCGGCCCACGCCGTACGGGAGGGACTCGCGCCTGGTGTCGTCCACGATCCGGCGCAGTTCGCCTTCGTGGACCCGCCACCGGTAGGACCCGTCGGGCACCGCGACCGGCTCGGCCGGTTTCCCGATCCGCGCGTACAACGCCCTGCGAAGCACCTTCGCCATGCGGGCGTCGTGCTTGACGATCGCGGCCGCCTCGCTGTCGGCCGCGGCGACCGGAGCCGTGGCCAGCAACCGCTCCAGCGTGGTCTGCTCGACGTCCACCTCGCCCAGGGCGGGCAGCACGGCCGAGATGTAGCCGAGGAAGGCCCGGTTCGGGCCGAGGACCAGCACGCCGTCGCGTTCGAGGCGCCGGCGGTGGGTGTACAGCAGGTAGGCGGCCCGGTGCAGGCCGACCGCGGTCTTGCCGGTGCCCGGCGCGCCCTGCACGCAGATCGAGATGTCGAGCTCGGCGCGGACGAGGTCGTCCTGCTCGGGCTGGATGGTGGCGACGATGTCGCGCATGGGGCCGACGCGGGGGCGTTCGATCTCGGCGGTCAGGATCCGGCTCTCGCCCTCCTCGCCCTGTTCGAGCCGTTCGTCCTCGTACGAGGTCAGGGTGGTGCCGGACCAGCCGAAGCGGCGGCGTACCGCGACACCCTGGGGGTCCCGGGAGCTCGCCCGGTAGAACGCCCGCGAGACCGGCGCGCGCCAGTCGATCACCACCGGAGGGCCGCCGTGCTCGCCGGAGATGTGCCGCCGGCCGATGTGGTACGCGCGGCCCGGGTGTTCGGCCGAGCTCTGGCCGAAGTCCAGCCGGCCGAAGAACGGCGGCCCCTCCGGCTCCTCGCTCAGTTCCTTGGCCAGGCTCTTGAGGTGGCGTCCCAGTCGCTCGGCGCTGTAGCGGTCGCCGGCCACCGTCTCGCCGACGATCACGTTGTCCCGCGCGCCTTCGAGCATCCTGCGCAGCCCCGCCTTGCAGCGTTCGGCGTACTGCCGCTCGTCGTCGAGTGTCCTCATCGCAACCCCAAAGTGTTTACTCGGTTAAGAGATTAACCAGGTTAACACTTTGGTAGGGTGTGTCCATGACGGGTCTGCGACAGCTCCAGCGGCAGCGTGTGCACGACGCCATCTCGGCGGCGGCGGTCTCACTCTTCCTGGAGCGCGGCTTCGACGAGGTGCCCGTGACGGAGATCGCGGCGGCCGCGGGGGTGTCGAAGCCGACACTGTTCAAGTACTTCCCGGCCAAGGAGGACCTCGTCCTGCACCGGATCGCCGACCACGAGGGCGAGGCCGCCCGCATGGTGCGGCAGCGGGCCGCCGGGGAGGAGCCGCTGGAGGCGCTGCGCCGCCACTTCCTCGACGGGCTCGCCAGGCGCGACCCCGTCACAGGGCTCAACGACCATCCCGAGGTGGTGGCCTTCCACCGGATGGTCTTCGCCACGCCGAGCCTGGCGGCGCGGCTGTTCCAGCACATCTCGCGCGACGAGCTGGCCCTGGCCGAGGCGCTGGGCGAGGTCATGGACGACCTGACCGCCGCCCTGCTGGCCGCGCAGGTGCTCGCCGCGCAGCGGGTGCTCGCCCGGCGCAACTGGCTGCCGCTGGCGGAGGGCCGGCCACTGCGCGAGGTCGAGCCGGAGGCGGTCCGCGCCGCCGAGCGGGCTTTCTCACTCCTCGCAATTCGTACGGGTTGAGCGAGATATAGGAATTATGCCGCCTTTCGGGTGACGGCCCACGTTCGCGTCCGGCCGAACATCCCGGGCTCCACCGATGTTTAGGCAGGCGAGAGGGCGTGTACTTGTAATCCTGACAACCGCTTGACGATTGCAGATATGCAATTCGGGACATTGCGGAGCCGGGCTTTACGAGAGGGAGTGATGAGTGGACGGGTTCTTTATGCACATATGTCGTGACGTTACGTGTTTGAAGGACTACATAAAGTGACCGGCGTCGTGTCGTCCGGGTGGGCGCGCGTGCGCGCCGTGCTTCCGGAACGCGCCGCGCTGGCCGCGATGGGCCGCCATCCGCGCAGGGACCTGCAGGCCGGTCTCACGGTGGCGATCGTCGCCCTGCCCCTGGCCCTCGGGTTCGGCATCTCCTCCGGCATGGGCGCCCAGGCGGGCCTGGCCACGGCCGTGGTCGCCGGGTCGGTGGCGGCCGTGTTCGGCGGGTCCGGGCTGCAGGTGTCCGGAGCCAGCGGCGCGATGACGGTCGTGCTCATGCCGATCATGACCGCCCACGGCGTCTCCGGCGTCCTCACCGTCGGCGTGCTGGCCGGGCTGCTGCTGGTCGGCCTCGCGCTGGCCCGCGCCGGCCGGTACGTCGCGCTCGTCCCCGCTCCCGTCGTGGCCGGCTTCACCGTCGGCATCGCCTGCGTGATCGGCCTGCAGCAGATTCCCCACGCGCTCGGCGTACCCGCCGCGGAGAGCGACGAGGTCGCCGTCGTGGCCTGGCACGGGCTCGTGGACTTCCTGGCCCGGCCGCACTGGTGGGCCATGTCCGTCACGCTGGCCGTGGCCGCCGTCCTGCTGGTGGGGACGAGCCTGCGGCCCACCGTGCCGTTCTCGCTGCTCGCCGTCGCCGCCGCCACCGTCGTCGCCGAGGTGGCCGGGCTGCCGCTGGCCAGGATCGGCGACCTGCCCGCCGGACTGCCCGCGCCGTCGCTGGCGTTCCTCGATCCGGCCGCGCTGCCGTCCCTCGTCGCGCCCGCCATCGCGGTGGCCGCCCTGGCCGCGCTGGAATCCCTGCTGTCGGCGGCCGTCGCCGACGGCATGAGCCGGGGGCGCCGGCACGACCCCGACAGGGAGCTGTTCGGTCAGGGCCTCGCCAACCTCGTCACGCCGCTGTTCGGCGGCATGCCGGGCACCGGGGCCATGGTGCGGACCGCGGTGAACGTGCGCTCCGGCGCCCGGTCCCGGCTGGCGGCGCTCTCGCACGCGGTGATCCTGGCCGGCATCGTGTACACCGCCGCGGGCCTCGTCTCCAAGATCCCGCTCGCCGCGCTGGCCGGGGTCCTGCTGGCCACTTCCGCCCGCATGGTGGAGATGGACGCGGTGCGGGCCATGTTCCGGTCCACCCGGGGCGACGCCGTGGTCCTCGTCCTGACCGCCGTCGCCACGCTCACACTCGACACTGTGCCGGCCGTCATCCTCGGCCTGGTCGTCGCCGGGGCGCTGGCGCTGCGGGCCATGGCGCGCAACGTACGCCTCGACCCGGAGCCGCTGCGCCGCGACGTGCGGCTCCAGCACACCGAGGACGAGCACGCCGTGCTCGCCGAGCACATCGTCACCTACCGCCTGGCGGGACCGCTGTTCTTCGCCGCCGCCCATCGCTTCCTGCTGGAGCTGTCGGAGGTGGCCGACGTGTCCGTGGTGGTCCTGCGCATGTCCCGGGTCACCACCATCGACGCGAGCGGCGCACTGGTCCTGGGGGACGCCATCGAACGACTGGAGCGGCGCGGCATCCTCGTCTACGTCTCGGGCATCCCGGACGGCCACCACCAGCCGCTGGAGGCGCTGGGGGTGATCGCGCGCCTCAATCAGGCCGGCCAGGTCTTCGCCACGACCACGGAGGCCATCGCCGCCGCCCGCGACCGCCTCCACAGCACCGGCGTCCTGCCCCGCCTGGCGGGCTGACCCGCCGCGGCGCCCGCGCCGGCGACCACCGGCATGGGCGCCGCGCTCCCGCCACGACCCCGCGTCGCCGCGCCGGTCCACCCGGGCGCAGGGTCACGGGCTTCCCAGGTGGAGGCCACGATTACCTCCCGGGCCAAGCCGTGTGCTTAACTCAAGGAGCCGATGTGGTTAGTGTCCCCCGGGCCGCAAATTACCGCCTTCACGGAATACCGTTCGGCTGGAACCGTGTTGTGCATCTCGCCGAGGAGGCGACCGCCACATCGGCCTAACTGCTTTCCCAGGCGTCCCGCTCACCAGCGGGACGCCTGCTCTATGGTGGGGTGGCCGACCGCCCGCTGATCCAGGAGAGCCTGTTGCTTTACGAAGTGGTCAAGTTCGCCGCCGCGCCGCTGGCGCACGCGATGTGCCGGCCGCACATCACCGGCGCGGCCCACGTGCCGAGGAGCGGGCCCGCGATCCTGGCCGCCAATCACCTGTCCGTGCTGGACTCGTTTCTGCTGCCCGCGCTGCTGCCGCGGCATGTGACGTTCACCGCCAAGAACGAGTACTTCTCGGGCAACCCGGTCTCCGGATTCTTCATGCGGCTGGGCGGGAGCCTGCCGATCGACCGCGAGAGCGCACACGCCGCGCAGACCATGCTGGACGAGGCCGCCGCGCTGCTGGAGCGGGGCGAGTTGTTCGGCATCCACCCCGAGGGCACCCGCTCCCCCGACGGCCGCCTCTATCGCGGCAAGATCGGGGTGGCCTGGCTGGCGCTCAAGACGGGCGCGCCGGTGCTGCCGGTGGCGCTCAACGGCACCGAGAAGGTGCTGCCCCTCGGCGCCAAGGTGCCCAGGCCCGCGAAGATCGGCATCTCCATCGGCGAGCCGATGCACTTCGAGGGCGACCACACCAGCGCCCGCGACCGGCGGCGCGTCACCGACGAGATCATGGCCGCCGTCCAGAAGCTGTCCGGGCAGGAATACGTCCCGGTCTATGCTGCCAGCGTCAAGGCATCCAACGGGTTGGCCTAGGCTCGGACATTCGTCGTCGAGGACCAGGGGGCTGAGTCAGTGGCGCGGGGCCGTACGATCGCGATCGTGTCCGGCGCCACCGTGCTCGCGGTGGGAGCCGCGGCCGGTGGCGCGTACTACCTGCTGCACACCAGGGGCACCCCGGCCGAGACGGCGCAACGCTTCGCGGCCGCGTGGCAGGCCGGGGACAAGGCGGCGATGGCGAAGGAACTGGCCAAGCCGCAACAGCTCGGCGCGTACGACCAGCAGCGCAGCGGGCTGGCGGTGGAGCGGACCTCGATCCGGCTGGGCCCGGTAGCCGAGGGCGACGACTCGGCCCGCGTCCCGTACACCGCGACCTTGGCCTTGAAGAACATCGGCGAGTGGTCCTACGAGGGCCAGATCGACCTCGTGGTGGCCGACCGCTCCTGGAAGGTGGACTGGAAGCCGGCGACGCTGCATCCGTCGATGACGGCGGGGCAGACGTTCCAGATCAAGACGCGCTGGCCGGGGAGGGCCGAGATCACCGACGCCGACGGCGACCGCATCGACGACGGCACGGCAGGCGGGTCGGTGCAGCAGCTCGTCGGATTCCTGGACAAGGCGACCAAGAAGGACGTGGCCAAGCTCGGCTCTGCCTACAAGGTGGGTCAGGCGGTCGGGCGGGGCGGGCTGCAGGAGACGTTCCAGGAGCGGCTGGCCGGCACCCCGTCCACCGACATCCAGCTCGGCGGCAAGACGCTGAAGACCATCGAGGGCAGCAAGGGCGAGCCCGTCCAGACCACGCTCGACCCGCAGGTGCAGGCCGCGGCGGTGGGCGCGGTCAAGGACATGGAGAAGCCGACGTCCATGGTGGCCATCAAGCCGTCGACCGGAGAGATCCTGGCCGTGGTCAACAACCGGGGCGGGTTCAACCGGGCGCTGGACGGCCGCTACCCGCCGGGCTCGACGTTCAAGGCCGTCACGGCGATCGGGCTGCTGGCGGCGGGGATGTCGCCGCAGGACCGGGTCACCTGCCCGAAGAACGCCAACGTCGGCGGCCTGCCGATCCGCAACTCCGACAACGAGGCGTTCGGGTCGCTGTCGTTCCTGGACTCCTTCGCTCATTCGTGCAACACCACATTCGCGCCCCTGGCGCACTCCAAGCTGGGCGCGGACAAGCTGCTCGACGCGGCCGAGGACGTGGGCTTCAACCAGCCGCTCAACATCGGGGTGCCGGCCGCCAAGGCCAGCTTCCCGAAGGCCGGCTCGGACTCCGAGCTGGCGGCGGAGGCGTTCGGGCAGGCCAAGATCACCGCCAGCCCGCTGTCGATGGCGTCGGTGGCCGCCGCCATCGCCGACGGCACCTGGCGCCCGCCGACGCTGGTGCCTTCCCTGAAGCAGAAGGCCGCCGAGCGCAAGCTGCCCGACGGGGTGAAGGAGCAGCTCCACGCCATGATGGCGGCCGTGGTCACCAAGGGCACCGCCAAGGCCGCGGGGCTGCCCGCCGGCACCCACGGCAAGACCGGCACGGCCGAGTACGGCACCGGCGAGAAGCTCCCCAGCCACGCCTGGTTCATGGGGTTCAAGGGCGACGTGGCGTTCGCGGTGGTCGTGGAGGGCGGCGGTGGAGGCGGCAAGGTGGCCGCCCCCGTGGCGGCGACGTTCCTCAAGGGCCTGTAGCCCGCCTCAGGTGTTCCTGACGGGCCGGCGGTTCCTCACGAGGCCTGCGGCCCGCCTCAGGCGAGGAAGCGGCGCACCTCCTCAGCCACGCGCTCCGGCCTGCCGCGCATGGCGGCGTTCGAGGTGGCGCTGTGGCCGAGACCGGCCAGGTCCACGCGACGCGACCGCGGCAGCACCCGCTCCAGGGCGGTGAGCGCCGACCTCAGGTACGCCGGGCTCTTCGTGCCGCCGAGCAGCAGCACCTCGGCCCCGACCGATCCGTAGACGTCCAGGTCACCGGCGGTCTCCGCCACCACCTGAACGTCGTTGTGCAGCGACGGTGCCAGCTCGCGGAACGTCGGCTCCCCGACACTGGCGGCCTTGTCCTGATTTTTCAGCATCATGGCGGTGAGCAGCTCCAGCAGCGGCCGCGGCATCACCTTGAAGATCGGCGGCCCCATCCGGGTGGCTCGCATGCCGGTGACCAGCGCCGCGGGGATGCGGCCCGCGGCGATCTCCCTGTCGAAGCGGGACAGCCAGCCGGTCGGGTTGGAGCCGTCGATGTCCAGCGGCGGCTCGAAAGCGACGACCTTGCGCAGTGACGGCCGGACGAGCGCGGCATGCAAGGCGATGATCGCGCCCGAGCTGACGCCCACGGCGTGCTGCGCGCCCGTCGCCGCGAGCAGCGCGTCCAGATCCTCGACCTCGCGCCGGAGCCCGTAGCCGGGCCCGCACGGGCCGCTGCGGCCCCTTCCCCGGCGGTCGGGCACGTAACAGGTGAAATCGCCGGCCAGGGCCTCGGCCAGCTCGATGTTGCCGTGCCCGGTCTGCATGGCCCCGTGCAGGAGGACCAGGCCCGGGCCGTGGCCGAGCCGGTGGTAGGTGATCGCGGTGCCGTCCTTCGACGTCACGGCGTCGAGAGTGATCATGGTGTCTCCCCTTGGTTGGGTCCGTGGAGGGGAGCCCGGCTATTGTTGCCAGTGCCATCTCGTGGCCGGGGTCCGCTCCGCGGGTCTGTCGGTACGAGGTCACCCGGCGGCGGTGTGCCAGCACCTCCGCCGGGTCTTTCATTCGGTGGCGAGGCCCCTTTCCGCGAGGCCTGCCACGTCGGAGGGCAGCCGGCCGGTCTCGTGGTAGGCCCGCCACTCCCCCATGCCGGGGAACGTGCCGCCGGCCAGCTCCGCCAGCAGCGATCGCACCCAGGCGGCCTCCGCCTCCCGCATCGCCAGCGCGTACTCGGACTCGACGAGGAACAGCCTGGGCAGCTCCCGCCGCTCCCGCTCCAGGTCCTGCCGGTCGGCCTCGATCCGCCCCTCCAGCAGCTGCAGACGGCGCCGCAGCAGGGGCACCACCTCGCCGGGGCCGAGCCCGCCCATCACCGACAGGCCGGCCTCGAAGGGGGACGGCTCGTGGTGCGGGGTGGACAGCAGCTCGCGGGTCCAGTCCTCGGCCTCGGCGCGGCCGGCGTCGGTGATGCGGTAGACGGTCCGCTCGGGGCGGGCGCCCTGCCGTGTGCTCTCCACGGCCTCCAGCAGGCCATGTTTTTCCAAGTTGCGGACGACGGTGTAAAGGGATCCCCATTTGATCCGCATGTCCTGGTCCTTGCCGCGTGCCCGCAGGACCGAGGCCATCTCGTACGGATGCATGGGGCGCTGGACGACCGCGGTCAGCACGGCCAGCGCCAGCAGGTTCCGAACCGGACGTCGCGTTGCCATGCCTCATCACCTTCGTCAGCAAATACCCGTCTACGAATATACGTAGACGAGTATTCGGGCGCAAGGCTCAGGCAGGCCGGTCCGCTTTCCGGTTCGGTCACCCGTGGCACGGATCGCACGCCACGAGGAAGCCGTACACGCCCATTTACCTGCAACGCATACAAAGCCCTAATCTGATCGCATGCGGACCGACGTGGCATGCAGCCGGCCGCGGGAGCTGACCCTCGGCGGCACCTCCCCGCTCGGGGCCCGGCTCACGGAGATGGAGGCCGCGGAGATCCTGGAGATGAGCCGCACCCCCGCCCGGCACGAGACGACGAAGGACGACCGCCCATGACGCGCCTGCACACCTACCCGACCGTCGTGACCTGGACCGGCAACAAGGGCACCGGCACAAGCGGCTACCGCGACTACGGCCGCGACCACGAGCTGTCCGCCGACGGCCCGCCCGCGATCCCGGCCAGCTCCGACCCGGCCTTCCGAGGTGACCCGGCGCGCTGGAACCCCGAGCAGCTCCTGGTGGGCTCGCTGTCGCAGTGCCACATGCTGTGGTACCTGCACCTGTGCTCGCTCGCGGGCGTCGTCGTCACCGAGTACGTCGACCGCGCCGTCGGCACCATGGCCGAGACCGCGGACGGCGGCCACTTCACCGAGGTCGTCCTGCGCCCTGAGGTCACCGTTGCCGCGCCCGAGATGACCGAGACCGCGACGAGACTGCACGCCGACGCCCACAAGGCCTGCTTCATCGCCTCCTCGGTCAACTTCCCCGTGCGTCACGAGCCGGCAGTCCGCACGGCATGACTCACAGGTCGTCGTAGTCCAGCCCGAGCTTGGGGGCGATCTCCCGCAGGCACTCCTCGAACACCGGCTCCAGGTCCGAGTAGGCGAAGTCGAGCTGGTTGAGCACCTCCATGCAGAGCAGGCCGTACAGCCTGATCCAGCACGACAGGAAGACGTGCACGGCCTCGACCGGCAGCCCAATCCCGGCCGCGGCCGTGTACGCCCGCACCTGCTCCCTGATCGCCGGATCCAGTTCGGCGGGCACGGGGAACGGCCGGTTCTCCCACAGTGCCGCGACCTCCTCCAGGAAGACCTGCTCGAAGTCGCGCCCGGCCAGCTCGCGCGGCGAGTCGGGCCGCCGCTCGCTCGTGATCGGGCTGGCGAAGACCCACCCGAACTCCGCCCGGTGCGTGATCGCCCACGTCCGCATCGCACGGCACGCGGCCAGCAGCCGCCGGGCGTGCTCCCCCTGCGGGTACGCGTCCCGCGCCGCCTCCAAGACCTCGGTCAGCTCGCGGAAGAAGTCCGCGGTCACCGCTCCGACCAGCTCCTCGTGGCTGCCGAAGTAGTGGTAGAGAGCCGGACCGCTCATCCCCATCTCCCTGGCCACGGCGTTGATCGTGACGGCCGCCGAGCCGTGCTCGACGAGCAGCCTGCGCGCGGCCGCGCGGATCTCCCCCAGCGTCGCCTGCCGGACCCTCTCGCGCCTGCCGCCCATCCCGCTCCCGTCCTTAACGCCTCTAAGAAAACTTCTTGTCATTATGGGGCGGAGCAGTGGGCGCGCCGCCTTTCTCTTGGGGGCCGCCGGCGGACCGGGACAGGGTTCCGTCCCTGCTCGGCGAGACGGGCGAGCTGTTCACCCACGACCGCATCCCCGATCTGCCCGGCCGGGCCCGGCTCGACGAGATCGAGGTCGAGGTCGAGGTCGAGTTCCGCGCGTAGATCGACGCCGTCCTCGACGCCGGCCTGACACCGGCCCACCTGGACTGGCACTGCCTGGCCGACGGCGGGCGCGGACGTGTTCGAGCTGACCGTGGCGCCGGCCGGCGTACGCCCGGCGGCTGCGCGAGCTGCCGCCGGGCCTGAGCGAGTGGGCCGTGCATCCCGGTCTGGGAGGAGCGGAGTCGCGGGCGGTCGATCCGCACGGATGGCGCGTGCGCCGGAGTGACTACGAGTTCCTCATCTCACCGCGGGCCCGCGAGTGCTACGGCGGAAAGGGATCACCGTGATCGGCTACGGGATCGTCCGGCGTGCCTGGACCGCGCGGTGAACGTTCAGAAGGCGTCGGCCACGGCGGTGGCGGCCTCGTGACTGAGGACCATGATCAGGAGAGTGGCGATCAGCGTGGCCATGAGCAGCCAGCTGATCAAGATGATGACCGTCGAGCGGCGCGGTCGCCGCCGGCCGCCGAGCTGCCCATTCGACCTCGCCTCGCTGCGACGGGCCCGCTCGTTGAACGACTCCAGCCGTGCGACGAGTCGCGGATCGTCGTCGACGAGGTGCTGCTCGATCTGGGCCAGCATCCGCTCCTCGTCCTGCGACCAGGCCATAGATGCACCTCCGGAACGCAAGCTCTGTGGCGTCTTTCTGCCCAACCATGAAGATCATTAGCCACCGCCTGACCAGGTAATTGCACTCTCTTTTCAGCTTGCGATCAAGCTCGAACTTTTGTTCTAATCATGGGATGCGCTGGGACAACCTGCGTCTGACCGGGCCCGGCCAGGACGATCCGATCGCTCCGCTGTTCGCCCGCGGCGCGATCACCCGCACGTTCGACACACCCGAGTTCAAGGGGATGACCTTCTACGAGATCCAGGCCCGATCCATCATCAACCGTGTGCCTGCTGCGAGTCGCGTGCCGTTCGAGTACACGATCAATCCCTACCGGGGATGCAGCCATAGCTGTATTTACTGTTTTGCCCGAAAGACGCACGAATATTTGGATTTGGATGCTGGAGCGGACTTCGATTCCAAGATCGTCGTCAAGGTCAACGCCGCCGAGCTGGCCCGCAAGGAGCTGGCCTCACCCCGCTGGGGCGGCCACCCGGTCAGAGGCCGTTTCCCGGTAGCTCTGGGCACCAACGTCGACCCCTACCAGCGCGCCGAGGGCCGCTACCGGCTGATGCGCGGCATCCTGGCCGCGCTGCGCGACGCCGCCAACCCGTTCTCGATCCTCACCAAGGGCACGCTGATCCTGCGCGACCTCGATCTGCTCATCGAGGCGGCCGAGGTGACCGAGGTGAGCGCCGGCGTGTCGGTCGGGTTCGTCGATCAGGAGGTCTGGCGGGCGGTCGAGGCGGGCACCCAATCCGCGCCGGCGGCTGGAGGTCTGCGCCAGGCTCACCAGTTTCATTAGGGATCCTCAAAGTTCCGTGGTGGTGGCTGGGGTGGCTGTCGCGGGCGCATCCCCGCCTGGTGCCGCGCTACCTGGAGCTGTACGGCCGGGGCGCCTATGCGCCGAAGGCATACCAGGGACGCATCACGTCCCAGGTCAAGGAGCTGGCCGAACGCTTCGGCGTGGGCCGCGCCACCCCGGCCATGGCCCGCCGCCTCCCACCCCGCCCGGCCCCTGCCCCTGCCCCTGCCCCGCCGGCCCCGGAGCAACTCCGCCTCCTGTGACCTCGTCCGCGCATCGCCCGCACCGGTCCGGCCTCGACGGGCCCGATGCGCGGTGGTCGGCGGGTCGGAGGAAAATCGCTCGCTCGCCGCCCTCTCGCGGTGGCACGATGGCCGGGTTCTGTTGGCCGACCTACCAGGAGCATGTGATGCGGCGCCGCCTCGGAATCTCCCAGCGCCCCATTGGCACGAGAGTTCTCGAGGGCTCCACCACACATGCACATCCTGAACATCGGCATCCTCGCGCACGTAGACGCGGGCAAGACCAGCCTCACTGAGCGGCTGCTGTTCGAGACCGGCGTCATCGACCGGCTCGGCAGCGTGGACGAGGGCAGCACACAGACCGACTCCGGCGAGATCGAACGCCGCCGCGGCATCACCATCCGCACGGCCGTCGCCTCATTCACGCTGGGTGACCTGCGGATCAACCTGGTGGACACACCCGGCCACGCCGACTTCGTGGCCGAGGTGGAGCGGGCGCTCGGCGTACTGGACGGCGCCGTGCTGGTGCTGTCGGCCGTCGAGGGCGTCCAGCCGCACACCAGGGTTCTCATGAAGACCCTGCGCAGGTTGCGCCTGCCCACGCTGATCTTCGTGAACAAGATCGACCGGGCGGGTGCCAGGGAGCGGGAGCTGCTGGCCGACATCCGGCGGCGGCTGTCGCCGTACAGCGTCGCCCTGAACACCGTGCGGGACATCGGCCGCGCGGCCGCCGCCACCCACGGCATCCCGCCGGAGCGGGTGGAGGAGGCGGCCGAGGTGCTGGCCGAGCGGGACGACGGGCTGCTGGAGCTGCTCGCCGACGGGAAGACGCCCGACCTGGGACAGGTGCGCGCGGCGCTGGCCCGCCAGTGCGCGGGCGGGGAGGCGCACCCGGTGCTGTACGGCTCGGCGATCACCGGGCAGGGGGTCGCGGATCTCCTCGACGGCATCGCCACCCTGCTGCCCGCCGTCCATCAGCCCGGCCCCGAGCGGGCGCCGGGCGCGGCGCGGGCCACCGTGTTCGCGATCGAGCGCGCCCCGACCGGCGAGAAGGTGGCCTACCTGCGGGTACGCGACGGCGTGCTGCGGCCTCGGGAGCCTCTGACGTTCCACGGGAAGGGCCGGGCCTACGACGGCCGCCTGACCGCGCTGGCCGTCGCCGGGGCGCCGGGGCGGCGTCAGGCGGTGGCGGGCGACATCGTCAAGGTCCGGGGCGTGCCGGAGATCCGCGTCGGCGACCACGTGGGCGAGCCGCCCGCGGGCGGTCAGGCGTACTTCAGCCCGCCCAGCCTGGAGACGGTCGTCCGCCCGCGCGTCCCCGGCCAGGAGCCCCGTCTGCACGCCGCCCTGCTGACCCTCGCCGAGCAGGACCCGCTCATCGGCACCCGCACGCTCGCCGGCGGCGAGACGTCGGTCCTGCTGTACGGGGAGGTGCAGAAGGAGGTCATCGGCGAGACCCTGGCCAGGGAGTTCGGCGTCGAGGCGGTGTTCGAGCCGAGCCGCCCCATCCTCTTCGAGCGTCCCTCCGGCACGGGCGAGGCCGTCGAGGAGATCCGGCGCCACGGCCCCAACGCGTTCATGGCCACGGTCGGCCTGCGGGTGGAGCCGGGCGCGCCGGGCTCGGGCGTCGGCTACCGGCTGGAGGTGGACCTCGGGTCGCTGCCGCAGGCCTTCTACCGGGCGATCGAGGAGAGCGTACGGCTGGCGCTGCGCGAGGGCCCGCACGGCTGGCCGGTCACCGATGTCATGGTGACGCTGACCCGGAGCGGCTACAGCGCGCCCACCACCGTGGCGGCCGACTTCCGCGGCCGTACGCCGCTCGTGCTCATGGAGGCGCTGCGCCGGGCGGGCACCACGGTGTACGAGCCGTGTCACCGTTTCGAGGTGGAGATCCCGCTGGAGGCGTTCGCCGCGGTCACCGGCGGGCTGGCGGCGCTGGGCGGCGAGCTGGACGGGACCGTCAGGCGCGACGACGCCTGGGTGATCACGGGCGAGCTCCCGGCGGCCGTGGTGCACGAGTTCGAGCAGCGGCTGCCCGGCTTGTCGCACGGCGAGGGCGCGTGGTGGTCGGAGCCGTCCGGCGACCGGCCCACCCGATAGGCGGTATGTCGGGTTTAGTCGATAGATGGGTATTAACGAACGCGGTGCACCAATCGGGTGCATCTCATCCGTACAGGGGGGAATTCCCATGGCAGACACGAAGAAGAAACCCGCCACCAAGTCGGGCAAGTCCAAGAAGCAGGCCATCAAGACCAACAGGCAGGCCAAGGAGACGAAGAAGGACACCGGGAAGACCTCGGAAGAGGGTTGACCTGGAACCCGCGGGGCGGGCGGCATGGGGCGCCCGCCCGCGGGGTGACATGATCGGACAGCCGGGGCCGGTCCGGCCTGCCGGCTGTCCGATCGACCGTGGAGCTCACCGCAATGCCGGCCTACCTGCGCTTTCCCGCCGTCTTCCAGGACGTCGTCGTCTTCGCCGCCGAGGACGACCTGTGGATGGTCTCCGCCCGGGGCGGCCGGGCCTTCCGCCTGACCACCGGGCTCGCCGAGGCGGGCTATCCGCGCATCTCGCCGCGCGGCGAACAACTGGCGTTCGTCGGCCGCGAGGAGGGCCCGGAAGAGGTGTACGTCATGCCGGCCGACGGCGGTGCGGCCCGCCGGGTGACCTTCCACGGCGCGCGCTGCACGGTGACCGGCTGGGACCCTGAGGGCCGCATCCTGTACGCCAGCGACGCCGCCCAGCCGTTCGAGGCCCGCAAGTGGCTGCACCGGGTGGCGCCCGGCGGGGTGCCGGAGCGGCTGCCGTACGGCCCGGCGAACTCGATCGCGTACGGCCCAGGCGGCATGATCGTGCTGGGCCGCAACACCGCCGATCCGGCCCGCTGGAAGCGCTACCGCGGCGGCACGGTCGGCGACCTGTGGATCGACCCGGCCGGAGCCGGTGAGTTCCGGCGGCTGATCCGGCTGCCCGGCAACCTGGCCTCGCCGTGCTGGAGCGGTGGGCGGGTGTGCTTCCTCTCCGACCACGAGGGGGTCGGCAACGTCTACTCGTGCACCCCCGACGGTCAGGATCTGCGCAAACACACCCACCACGACGACTACTACGCGCGCAACCTGTCCGGCGACGGCCACCGGCTGGTCTACCACGCGGGCGCGGATCTCTACCTGCTCGACCCCGGGGAGCGGCCGCGCAAGCTGGAGGTGCGGCTGGCCAGCTCGCGCACGCAGCGCAACCGCAGGTTCGTCGACGCGGCCGACTACCTCGACGGCGCCACGCTCAGCCCGGACGGCAGCGCGCTGGCGATCACGGCGCGCGGCAAGGCGTACGCGATGGCGAACTGGGAAGGCCCGGTACGCCAGCACGGCGCGCCCGATGGCGTCCGCTACCGCTTCCTGACCTGGCTCAACGACGGCGTCCGGCTGGTCGCGGCGGCCAGCGACGACAGCGACGAGGAGCGGCTGGTGATCCTCGAAGGGACCGAGGGCGGCCCCGGCACGGAGGTCGCCCGGCTGGGCCGGATCACCGAGCTCGTCCCCGACCCCGCGCACGACCGGGTGGCCGTCGTCAACCACCGCCACGAGCTGCACCTGCTCGACCTGGCCACGGGCCGCGCCGGCCTGGTCGAGGCCAATCCGCACGGCTCGCCCGAGGACCTCGCCTGGTCGCCCGACGGCCACTGGCTGGCCTACGCCTCGCCGCTCAACGCCCAGACCAGCGCGATCAAGCTGCACCGGCCCGAGACCGGGCTGACCGTGCAGGCCACGGAGCCGGTGCTCCAGGACGCGATGCCGGCGTTCGACCCGGAGGGCCGCTACCTGTACTTCATCGGCCAGCGCATCTTCTCCCCCGTCTATGACCAGCTCCAGTTCGACCTGGGCTTTCCGCTCGGCACCCGCCTGTACGCGGTGGCGCTGCGCGCGGACGTCCCGGACCCGTTCGTGCCGGCGCAGCGCCCGCTGGAGCAGAAGGACGACGAGGACGAGGAAGAGGAGACGCCGGAGCCGCTGCGCGTGGACGTGGAGGGCCTGGCCGGCCGCGTCGCCGCGTTCCCGCTGCCCGAGGGCCGCTACGAGCGGGTGGCCGGGCTGAAGGGCAAGGCGCTGTTCCTCGCCAGCCACACCGAGGGCGAGAACACGCTGCATCTGTACGACTTCGCCAAGCGCGAGAAGGAGACGTTCGCCGACGGCGTCACCGACTTCGAGCTGGGCCGCGACGGCAAGACGCTGCTGTACCGGGCCGGGTCCCGGCTGCGCGTGGTCAAGGCGGGCGAGGCGCCGGACGGCGACGACGAGCACCCGGGGCGGGAGAGCGGCTGGATCGACCTGTCGCGCATCAAGGTGTCGGTGATCCCGGAGGCGGAGTGGCGGCAGATGTTCCGCGAGGCGTGGCGGCTGCAGCTGGAGAACTTCTGGGCCGAGGACATGGCCGGCGTGGACTGGCCGGCGGTGTACGACCGCTATCTGCCGCTGGTGGACCGGGTCACGACCCGGGGCGAGTTCTCCGACCTGCTGTGGGAGCTGCACGGCGAGCTGGCCACCAGCCACGCCTTCGAAAGCGGCGGCGAATACCGTCCCGGCCCCGACTACAGCCAGGGCAAGCTGGGCGTGGACTGGGACTACCGCGACGGCGTCTACTCGATCCGCGCCATCGTGACGGGCGATCCGTGGGATCCGGCGGTCACCTCGCCGCTGAACCGGCTGGGCGTCGACGTACGCACCGGCGACGCGGTCCTGGCGATCAACGGCGCACCCATCGGCACGGCCGCCACCCCGAACGAGCGCCTGGTCAACCAGGCCGGCGAGGAGGTCGAGCTGACGCTGCGCCGCGAGGACCGGGTCTTCACGGTCACCGTGCGGGCGATCGCCGACGAGCAGCCCGCCCGCTACCGCGACTGGGTGAACCTCAACCGCGCCCAGTGCCACCAGCGCTCCGGCGGCCGGGTCGGCTATCTGCACGTTCCCGACATGGGGGCGGACGGGTTCGGCGAGTTTCATCGGGGGTTCCTGGCCGAGTACGACCGGCACGCGCTCATCGTGGACGTGCGTTTCAACGGCGGCGGGCACGTGTCGGCGCTGCTGCTGGAGAAGCTGGCCCGGCGCCGGCTCGGCTACGACTACCCGCGGTGGGGGGCGGCGGAGCCGTACCCGCCGGAGTCGCCGCGCGGGCCGCTGGTGGCGCTCACCAACGAGTGGGCGGGCTCGGACGGCGACATCTTCAGCCACACGTTCAAGGTGCTGAAGCTGGGCCCGCTGGTCGGCAAGCGCACCTGGGGCGGCGTCATCGGGATCTGGCCGCGGCACCAGCTGGCCGACGGCACGGTGACGACGCAGCCGGAGTTCTCCTTCGCCTTCGACGACGTCGGCTGGCAGGTGGAGAACTACGGCACCGACCCGGACATCGAGGTCGACATCACCCCGCAGGACTACGCCAGGGGCGTCGACACGCAGCTGGAGCGGGCCATCGACGTCGCGCTCGGCCTGCTGGCCGAGCGGCCGCCGCACACTCCTGACCCCCGACACCGGCCGCGGATGCAACCTTAGTCAGCTTTCGGGCGTCTAAAGATCATAGGTGGGGAAAGCGCACAGGGGATGAATGGTGCACTCCGCCGACGCGAGACATTGGCCGGTGGCAAGGGGCGCTTCCTTGTACACCGGCCACGTGTGTGTGACTTCTTCCGTCCTTAAGGGGGACCTGTCAGGTGCGCGCACTGGCACGCAAGGGAAAGTCGGCCGTTGTCCGGCTCTATCGGGGGTACAACCGGCGCAAGGTGCAGAAGGCTCCGCCTCCGTCCACTGAACAGGTCCGCATTCTGCTGCTGCACGCCAACGGGATGGGCGGCACGATCAGGACGGTGTTCAACCTGGCGAGCTACCTGGCCAGGGAGCACGACGTGGAGATCGTGAGCATCCTGAAGGAGGCCGAGGAGCCGTTTTTCCCGATCGATCCGCGAGTCAGGTTCCGCTACCTCGACGACCGGCTCAACCCCAGCGCCGACCCGCTGCGCGCGATGTTGTCGAAGATGCCCAGCAAGCTGATCCCCAAGGAGGAGTCGGCCTACCACCGGTTCAACCTGTGGACCGACCTCAAGCTGGCCCGCTACATCCGCTCGCTCGACACCGGCGTGCTGATGGCCACCCGTCCCGGGCTCAACCTGGCGATAGCCCAGTTAGCACTGCCGAGCGTCATCACGATCGGGCAGGAGCACGTGGCGCTGCGTACCCAGGCCGAGCCGATCCAGGAGCTGATCAAGTGGCGCTACCGCCGCCTCGACGCCCTGGCCACCCTCACCAAGGCCGACCTGCGCGACTACCGTGAGACGCTGCCGAAGAAGCCGAAGAAGCTGGTCCGCATCCCCAACGCCGTGCCCCCCATGACGGGCGACGTGTCCAAGCTCGACGCCAAGGTCGCCATCACGGTCGGCCGGATGACCCGTATCAAGGGCTACCACCGGCTCATCACCGCCTGGGAGACCGTGGCCGCCGCCCACCCCGACTGGAAGCTGCGTATCTTCGGCGCGGGCCCCCAGGAGGACAACCTCAGGCAGCAGATCGCCGAGGCCGGGCTCGAGGGCACGGTCGAGCTGCCCGGGCCCACCTCCGACGTGGGCGCCGAGCTGGAGAAGGCGTCCATCTACGTGCTGAGCTCGCGTCACGAGGGCTTCCCGATGACGATCTTGGAGGCCATGGCCAAGGGGCTGTCGATCGTCAGCTTCAACAGCCCGCACGGCCCCAAGGAGATGATCACGCACGAGGTGGACGGGCTGCTGGTCAAGCCGCGCACCAACGCCAACCTGGCGGCGGCGATCATCCGGGTCATCGAGGACGAGCAGCTGCGCCGGGACCTGGCGGCGGGGGCGCTGGAGACTGCGCAGACGTACGACGTGGACGCGATCGGGCGGCAGTGGGACGCGCTGCTGGCCGAGCTGCTGGCCCGCCGCAACGGGACGTACGCCAGACCTCAGCCGCCCGCGCAGGCCACTTCCGACGGGCCGCAGCCGCCTGGACAGGCCACGTCCGACGGGCCGCAGCCGCCCCGGAAGGCCACGTCCGATGGCGCGTCACCGGACGCTCCCGGCGTCACACACCTGAGCCGGTCAGCTCCACCGGCTCAGCAATGACGTCGACCAGCGCACCGTTGCGGTAGACGGTGATCGGCAGCGGCTGCCCGATGGCGTCCGCGAACATCAGCCGCTGCAGGCTCTGCGCGTCGCCCACCGGGCTGCGGCCCGCGCTCAGCACCAGGTCGCCGCCGCGCAGCCCGGCCCGGTGCGCGGGCGAGCCCGGCACCACCTCGACCACGCGCAGGGCCCCGTCCTGCCCGGTACGCCGCCGCAGTTGCTCGGGCAGCGGCGCGGGTGAGGTCACCAGCCCCAGGAACGCCCGCCGGACCCGGCCGTCCCGGATCAGCGCGGCGATGATGGAGCGGGTCGTGGCGTTCATCGGCACGGCCAGCCCCACGCCGACCCCGGCCACGGCCGTGTTGATCCCGACCACCCGCGCCCGGGAGTCGGCTAACGCCCCGCCCGAGTTTCCCGGGTTGAGCGCGGCGTCGGTCTGGATCACGTCCTCGATGAGCCGTACGTTCGACCCGCTGCGCGCGGGCAGCGAGCGCCCCAGCCCCGACACCACGCCGGCCGTCACCGACCCGGCCAGCCCGAGCGGCGTGCCCACGGCCACCACGAGCTGCCCGACGACCAGTTCGTCGCTGTCGCCGAGCACGGCGGGCTGGGGGGTGACCGTCTGCGCCCTGATCACCGCGAGGTCCGACAGCGGATCACGGCCGACCACGATGAAGTCGCCGGAGGTGCCGTCACCGAACGCGACCGTGCCGGCGCGGGAGGAACCGACCACGTGCGCGTTGGTCAGCAGGAAACTCGGCGAACCATGTGTGAAGGTGCGTCCGGGCGAGAGGTCGTTCACGTCGATGACGACGGCGGAGCCGCTGCCGCCCCGCGTACGGACGGCAGCGACCTTCGGAAGGAGTTCGGCGGCGACAGAGGAGACGACCTGGGAGTAGGCGTCGAGGGGGTCGGCCATCAAGACCTCCAAGATGATTACTTACTTACACGTTAACTCCAACCACGGCGCCCGGCGCGCCTCGCAGATGAGGAAGACCGGGCCTTTCTGTGTCGTCGCGGACTCCACCCCAAGGACGGCCGGGGTCAGGAGGTGACGGGCCGGCGATCTCGTCGTAGCTTCGATTCATGGATGAGCAGCACGAGATCAAGCTCGCCGGCCTGCCGCGGTTCGCGCCGCCCGCCTGACGGCCATGCCTCGCTACCTCGAAGGTCCAGGCGGCATCCGTGTTCATCCGGTGGACGTCCGCCCCGGCAACGCTCACTGGATCTTCGTCAGCATGCTCGACCGTGACGTCCAGCCCGGCGAGGTGTGGTACCTCGTCACCAGAGACGGTGCGGCGGTGGGCCGCGTACCCGGCTACTACCAGCTGCACGAGCTGACGGAGTTGCTCGAAGAACTCGGCCTCGGGCTGGCAGACCTTCATGAACCGGACACCGGCGCGGACGCCGGCACAGCCTGACGACCGCCTGAGTTGAACTCTGACTCCCGGCACCATCCACCCCGTCCTGGCCCGCTCCGAGGGGACCGGCTGGCTGGAGTCACGCTTTGGGGATATGGATCCGTATGAGGCCGGACGACCTCGTGGTCGGCTCACCTCGGACGGGGTCGACGACGGGGAAGTTTCCGGGTCCTGAAGCCGGGCATCCCGGCGCCGGACACGACGGCGGCTTTGATGGGAGGCCAGGGGAGCCCAGGTGCACGGTGATGGCGGCCACCGCGAGGTAGCCCGAGGCCGACAGCCTCAGCCCTGCCGGAATCATGCGGTGGTGGAATCGGGCGGGGAGGCGGTGGACCCGTGTCCCGGCTGCGTGCCTGTGTTACGGGAGTGCGAGGCCGGTCAGACCTTTCGCCAGCCTGGTACCCAAGCCCCGTCCTCGACCACGTAGTCGCCGAAGAGCGCGGGCGCCTCCCGGCGCATCAGCTCACCGATGCGCTGGAACAGCAGGCGGATCTCCTCCTCCGCGCCGGCGGCGGTGCGGGCCTCGATCGTGTGCCGCAGCGTGCGCACGTTCGCGGTCCACACCAGCCCGGTCGCCACGCCCTCGGGGGCGAACCTGCGCATGAACGACGTGCGGTGCTTCTTCTCCGAGAACGGCACGCCCTCCTCGTCGAGCCCGAAGTGATCGGCCATCCACAGCTGGAACTGCTCCAGCTGCTCCAGCACGGCCGTGGCCCGCTTCATCAGCTCGTCATCGGCCCGTGCCCATTCCGGGAACCAGAAGGGCAGCTCGTCCAGGCGGACGAACCGCAGCGACTCCTGGGAGATCGCCACGCCGGGGCGATGCCTGACCAGCTCATGTGTGAGGACACGGCTCACGTTGTGCAGCACGAAGCTGAAGCTGACGTGCTCAAGGACCGAGCCGTGCGCGCTGGCCAGGATGTTACGCAGATAGTCGTCCTGGTTTTCCCTGATGCGCACCACGTTGGGGTTGAGTCCCGGCTCGAAGGAGCGGTAGCAGAGCCGGCCGGCGAACTCGGCGAGGTTCTGCGCGTCGAGGTCACCGCGGTCCAGCCGCTCCAGCCAGCTCTCCCCGCCGACCTCGGCCAGGTAACGGGCCAGCTCGTCGTAGTCGAGCGCCGGACGGGCGACGATGAAGACCTCGGGTTCGACAGTGCGCATGGAAAGCCCCCGTTCGGATCAACCGCGTTGTGACGGCCTAAAGCCAACCAGCTCCCGCGGCTCGGCGCGAATCGGCGCCCGCGGCCGAACACGCTCCAGACCGGGATCGATATCTCCCCTCCGCTCGGTACGGCGTTCGCCGAGTACGGCCGGATCGACAAGACCATGCACCTCCTCGCCCTGTCGGCCCGATGGACGACACCTACCGCCGCCTGATGAACCGGCAGCTCACCGTCCAGGAGTCCCGCCACCGTCTGGCCCGCGCCATCTGCCATGGCGGCCGGGGCCCGATCCGCCAGGCGTACCGCGAAGGCCAGGAGGACCCGTTGACCGAAATACCGCAGGGTTCCCCCTGGTCAACGAGTAGGTCGACGGACAGTGACCATGGGCTCCTGTCGAGGTTCTGTCGGGCTTC
>NZ_JBITMD010000016.1:150299-273950 GCF_044465905.1 Nonomuraea sp. NPDC049480 | reverse complement strand
GGTTTGCCCTCGCCGAAGTTGTGCCACAGGCCGAGCGAGATGGCCGGGAGGAGCAGGCCGCTGCGGCCGCATCTGCGGTACGGCTGACGTTCGTACTTGTCCTTGACGTTGTGCAAGATCTACCTTCCCGAGATACCGGTGAGCGTGACGCCTCGGATGAACGTTTTCTGGGCCAGGAAGAAGACGACGAGGATGGGCAGCATCGACAGGAGCGCGACGGCCATCATCTGGTTGTACTGCGTGACGTACTGGCCGCTGAACATGCCCAGGCCCTGCGCGAGGGTGATCTTCTCCATCGAGCGGAGGTAGATGGTGTTCTCCAGGTACTGGTTCCAGTTGCCGACGAAGGAGAACAGGCAGATCGCCGCGATCGCGGGCTTGGCCAGCGGCAGCATGACGCTCCACAGGATGCGCAGCTCCGAGGCGCCGTCGATGCGGGCGGCGTCGATGAGCTCCTGCGGGATGGTGGTGAAGAACTGCCGCAGCAGGAAGATGTACAGCGCCACGCCGAAGAACTCCGGCACGACCAGCGGCAGGTACGTGTCCACCCAGCCGAGCTCGGAGAACATGATGAACTTCGGCACGAGCGTGATCTCCCGCGGGATCATCATGGTGGCCAGCAGCGCCGCGAACATGAAGCCGGCCGCCCGCGCCCGCATCCGCGCGAAGGCGTAGGCGGGCAGGATGCACGAGATGAGGTTGCCGGCCATGGACAGCGCGGTGATCAGGATCGTGTTCAGCAGGAACCTGGTGAACGGCAGCGACCCCGTCCAGCCCTTGACGTAGTTCTCGAAATGGAAGGAGTCGGGGAACCACTGGGGCGGGAAGGCCAGGTTGTCCGCGTCGGACTTGAGCGACGTGGTGAGCATCCACAGGAACGGCAGCAGGAACACCGCCGAGGTCATGATCAGCAGGATGTACGCGCCGGAGCGCCGGATCCGCCTGATGCGCTCGGCCTGCTGCGAGGTCAGGGACGTACCCGCCGGCCTGGTGCGCGCGGGCTTGGGCGCGGTCTCGAGGAGCATCGGGGGGACCTCACTTGAACTCGTAGTGCACCCAGCGCCTGGCCAGGCTGAACTGGATCGCGGTCACGACGATGACCAGCAGGAACATCGCCCACGACAGCGTGGCCGCGTACCCCATGTCGAAGTAGACGAAGGCGTGCCGGTAGATGTAGAGGCCCAGCACCATCGTGGCGTTGCCGGGACCGCCCTCCGTCATGACGAGGATGAGCACGTAGCTCTGCAGCGCGGCGATGAACCCGGTCACCACGTTGAAGAAGATGACCGGCGACATCATCGGCACGGTCACGCTCCAGAACCGCCGCCACCATCCGGCGCCGTCGATCTCGGCCGCCTCGTAGAGCGTCTTCGGAATGCCCTGCAGGCCGGCCAGGTAGATGACGATCGTGTTGCCCGCGCCCCACACGCTCATCAGCACCAGCCCGGGGATGGCCCACTCCTGCGAGGCCAGCCAGCCGGGGCCCTGGATGCCGATCGAGGCCAGCAGCTTGTTGATCAGCCCGTAGTCGGGGTGCAGGATGTTCAGCCACAGCAGCGCGGTGGCCAGGCCGGACACGACCGACGGCAGGTACATCACGGTGCGGAACAGGCCCTGGAAGCGCAGCGGCTGGTTGAGCAGCAACGCCAGCAGGAACGTGAACGTCACGCCGAGCGCCACCGCGCCCAGGCCGTACTCGACGGTGTTCCCGATCGACTCCCAGAACTCGGGGTCGTTGAGCATCCGCTCGTAGTTGGCGAAGCCCACCCACTTCGGAGGCTGGAGCAGGTTCCACTCCATGAAGCTGAGCACCACCGCGGCCAGGATCGGCCCGGCGCTGAAGAGCACGAACCCGATCAGCCACGGCGAGACGAACAGGTGGAAGCGCCGGGCCTCCCGGCGGGCCAGCGTCGTGCCGGCCCGCCGGGACACACCGGTGCTGATCGCGGTCATGCGATCTTGTTCTCGGCCAGGACCGGTGTCACCTTGTCGGCCATCTCCTTCAGCGCGTCGTCCACGCTGATCTTGCCGAGCTGCGCCCGCTCCCAGATCGGCAGGGCGGTGTCCACGACCTTCTTGTTGGCCGGCAGCCGCAGCACGCCGTCGTCGGAGGCGTAGTCGGCCATGATCTTCTTGACCAGGTTCGCCTCCTCCACCGGGATGCCCAGCGCCTTGGCGTTGTCCTCCCACGCGGACTGGCGGGCCGGCGCGGAGATCCGGCGGAACTTGTAGCCGGAGGCCGACAGGTATTCATGCATGTAGATCCAGGCGGCGTCCTTGTTCTGCGACGAGGCCGTCATCACCAGCGCGCTGCCCACGGCCGGGGTGGTGCGGCCGTCAGGCCCCTTGGGCACCTGCGTGGTGCCCCACTTGAACGCCTTCTGCTTGGACAGCTCCAGCATGACCCACGCGCCGTTGATGAACAGGGCCGCGTGCCCGGACTTGAACGGATCGACCTTCTCCAGCAGTTGCAGCTCGGCCAGGCTCGGCGTCGCCTTGTCCTTGAGCAGCAGGTCCAGCCAGCGGGCCATGACGTCCCTGGCGGCCGGCTCGTTGATCATCACCTTGGACTCGGCCGCGTCCAGGAACCGCCCGCCGAACGGCATCAGGTACACGGAGCTCAGGTCGGGCGACGGCTTCGGCATCGGCGAGACGCCGTAGATCTTCTCCACGCCCGAGCCGCTGGTCATCTTCTTGGCCGTCTCGAAGAGCTTGTCCCACGTCCAGCTCTCGTCCGGGTAGTCCAGGCCGGCCTTGTCGAACAGGTCCTTGTTGTAGAACAGCAGCTTGGGCGCCATGTCGGTGGGCAGCCCGTACAGGGCGCCGTCGCGCTTGAAGTAGCCGAGCCCGGCCTGCGGGATGTCGTCCATGTCGAACTCGGGAGTCTTGGCGATGTAGTCGTCCAGCGGCTGCAGGACCTTGTTGGCGATGAGGTTCTGCGTCCAGGAGTAGTGGTTGTAGAGGACGTCGGGCAGTGTGCCGCCGGCCGCCTGGGCCATGTACTTGGTGAGGAACTGGTCGAACGGCGCCGACTCGCGCTTGATCTCGATGTTCGGGTGGCGCTTTTTGAAGAAGAAGTCGAACTGCGCGTTGCGTACCTCGGTGACCGCGTCCGTGGTGAAGCCGAGCGTGATCACCACCTTGGAGGCCGGGTCGGGGACGTCCGTCTTCGGCCAGGTCAGCGAGTTGTTGAGCTGCTCGGCCTCCTCGAACGGCCAGTCGTCGCTGCTGGGACGGTTCGGGTCGATCACCTGGGCGCCGGACTTGACCGGGGCCGCGGCCTGCTTCTGCTGGCGGCTGTCGCCGCAGGCGGACAGCGCGGGCACGGCCGCGGCCGCCACCGCCAGGGCCAGCATCTGCCGACGGTTCATCTCCATGGGGGTGGGCCTTTCACAGGAAGAGCTCGATCACCGGCACCGCCACGTCGGGGCGCTGCACCGGGAGCTGCAGGGTCAGGGTGCCGGGCGGCAGCGCGCCCAGCTTCGTGTGCCCGCTGTCCACCGCCGGGTCGGGGACCAGGATGCGGACCTCCGAGCCGTCGTTGAGCAGCTGGGCGTAACGCACCTTGCCCGCCAGTCCCGGGAGGTGCAGATGTTTGTACGGCCAGGCGAACAGGTGCACGTAGAGCCGGTCGCCGCGCTGGGTGTAGCGGCAGTCCGGCGGGGCCTCGTACGTGCTCGACCCGGCGCCGTAGATGGACCGGCCGTGCAGCCTGGTCCACCGCCCGATGCCGCGCAGCGTCTCCAGCGCCCGCGGATCGAACGCGCCGCGCCCGTCGGGCCCGACGTTGAGCAGGAGGTTGCCATCCTTGGAGACGGTGTCGACGAGCATCCGCACGAGCAGGTCGACGGGCTTGTAGTCGAGGTTGTCGCGGTCGTAGCCCCAGCTGCCGTTGAGCGTCTGGCACGCCTCCCAGACCCGGCCGGGCGGAGCCGGAGGCTGGAACTGCTCGGGCGTGGTGAAGTCGCCGGGGATCTCGAGGCGGTCGTTGATCAGGCAGTCCGGCTGCAGCCTGCGGACCAGCGCCGCCAGCTCTTCCGAGCGCCAGTCCGCGGCGCCCTTGCCGCCTGGCGTGAGCCGGCCGTTCCTTACCCGCTTGGAGTAGGAGAAGTCAAACCACATGGTGTCGATTCGGCCGTAGCGGGTAAGCAGCTCTTCGACCTGGCTGTGCAAATAGGACTGGTAAATCTCGATATTTCGGTCATGGTTGGTGACGCCCTCGTGGTACGCAGGGTGCAGGCCGTCGATCGGGAAGTGCGGGTGGTGCCAATCGATCAGCGAGTGGTAGAAGCCCACCCCGAGCCCGCGGCCCCGGAACGCCTCGACGATCGGGCCGACCAGATCCTTGCCGTGCGGGGTGCCGGCCACCGACCAGCCGGTGTGCGCCGAGTCCCACAGACAGAACCCGTCGTGATGCTTGGTGGTCAGCACCAGATAGCGCATGCCCGCCCCGGCCGCCGCCTCCGCCCAGGCGTCCGGGTCGAACAGGTCGGGGTCGAAGTGGTCGAAATACCGCTGGTACTCCGCGTCCGTGAGGCGCTCGCGCTGCTTGACCCACTCGTGGCGGGCGGCCAGCGCGTACAGGCCCCAGTGCACGAACAACCCGAACCGTTGCTCACGGAACTCGGCCAGCCGGGCGGCAGAGATCGGATGGATGTGGTCGTCCTGTGGCACTCCGTGAGGCATGGCCGTACCGTAGACCCGGTAATTAACTTCGTCAAGAATTGAATTCGAACCTGTCTCAACCTAGGCTCTTGCCCACTGTGAGGAGAGTTGGGACATCTCTAGTGCGCAGTGCCCGCTGAGAGCGTGCCGCGATCAACTCCTCCTATCTCTTGACCTCCTGGAGGGCACGTGCCGAACTGGACGCTCAGCGACGGGGACCTGGAAGCCAGGCTGGACCTCTCCTCGGCGGGAGAGCTCACGCTGGAGCTGCGGCACGCGGGGAAAGCCGTGGTGGAGCCGTCCCGGCTCGGCCTCAGGGTCGCCCATGCGGACCTGACCACGGGCCTGGAACTCGCCGGCATGTCGGAGCGGCAGGTCGAGGAGTCCTACCGGACGGTGATCGGGAAGCGGCGCGAGCACCGGTACACGGCAGGGGAGTGGACCTTGTCGTTCGCCAAGGGCGGGCACCGGCTCGACGTGGTGGTCCGCGTCGGCGGAGGCGGCGTGGCGTACCGGTACGTGGTGCCGTGGACGGGGCCGGTCACCGTAATGCACGAAATTTCGGAGTATGTCGTGCCGGGCGACGCCCGCGCGGTGCTCCTGCCGTACGAGAACGGCCGCTGCGACTACGAGGAGATCCACCGGCACACCACGGTCGCCGCCGCCGAGCCCATCCTGTACGGCTACCCGTCCCTCTTCCAGACCGGCGGGGCCTGGCTGCTGATCACCGAATCCGGCCTGGACAGCGGCTACGCCGGCTCCCGCCTGCGCTTCGACGGCCGCGCATTCCGCCTCGACCTGCCCGACCCGTACGTCACCGCGGCCAGCCCGCTGGTCACCCCGTGGCGCACCGCGATCGTCGGCGACCTGGCCGCGATCGTGGAGAGCGACCTGGTCACGAGCCTCGCCGAGCCCTCCAGGGTCGAGGACACCTCCTGGATCCGCCCGGGGGCCGCCGCCTGGTCGTGGTGGTCCGACGGGCCCTCCACCCGCGACCTGGACGCCCAGAAGCGGTGGGTGGACTTCGCCGCCGAGCACGGCTGGCCGTACGTGCTGGCCGACGCCGGCTGGAACAAGGAGTGGATGCCCGAGCTGATCGCCTACGCCCGCGACCGGGGCGTCGGCGTCTGGCTCTGGTCGCACTGGCAGCACGTCGACACCGAACTGGAGCACCGCGAGAAGCTCGCGCTCTGGAAGGAGTGGGGCGCGGCCGGCGTGAAGATCGACTTCACCGAGTCCGACGGCCAGGACCGGATGCGCTGGTTCGACGACATCCTGGCCGCCACCGCCCGGCTGGAGCTCATGGTCGTCTTCCACGGCGGCACGATCCCGCGCGGCACCGAGCGCACCTGGCCGCAGTTCATGACGGCCGAGGCCGTCAAGGGCGCCGAGTGGATCAAGCCGAAACCCGGCAAGGAGCCGCTCTACCCGGCCACCCACTACCTGTCGCTCGCGTTCACCCGCAACGTCCAGGGGCCGATGGACTTCACGCCGTGCACGTTCACCGGCGTCCGCGCGATCTCGGCCGGATTCGAGCTCGCCCTGTCGGTGCTCTTCGAGTCCGGCGTCCAGCACTTCGCCGACTCCATCGAGGCCTACCGGGCCAGGCCCGAGGCGCTGCGCCTGCTGTCCGCCGTGCCCACCGCGTGGGACGACACACGGCTGCTGTCCGGCGACCCCGCCGACCACATCCTGCTGGCCAGGAGGAGCGGCGCCGACTGGTACGTCGCCGCCGGCGTGTCCGGCGAGGCCCGCACGCTCACCGTGCCGCTCGACTTCCTCGACGAGGGGGAGTGGGCGGCCGAGATCTACCGCGACGCCCCCGGCGACCGGATCGACGTCGAGACGGTCACCGTCCCGGCCGGGGACAAGCTCGACCTCGCCGTCGCCCCCAACGGCGGGTTCACGCTGCACCTCAGGAGAGAGACTCCATGAAGAAATCGATCCCGGGCGTCTTAGCCACCCTCACCCTCGCCCTCACCGCCCTGTCCGTCCCGCCCGCCGCGGCCGCCGCCTGGACGCCGCGCTGGAGCCCCAGCCCGCCGGGCGACAGCGTGGCCGAGGCCTTCGAAGGCATCGAGGACGACCGCGCCGACTCCCACCCGGGCGTCACGCACATCTACGTCTCCGGCGACGCCTACCGCTTCGACATGCACACCGAGGACCGCGACGGCTCCGACCGGCAGCGCAACGAGGTCAAGGGCATGCGCACCGGCAGCGGCAGCTCGTACATCAAGATCCTGGAGAACCAGACCTGGCGGATCAGCTACCAGATGTACATCCCCACGTCGCTGGACGCCACCAGCAGCTTCACCCACATCGCCCAGATGAAGACGCCCGGCTCCGGCGCGCCCCTCTACACGATGTCGCTGCCGATCTCCGGCGGCACCCCCAAGATCAACCTCCGGTACTGGGACGAGTCCGAGCAGACCCACGAGGTCGGCAACACGAACCTCAACCCGATCCAGGGCAAGTGGCTGGACACCACGTTCGAGTTCAAGGCGTCCGACAACGGCTACCTGCGCTGGACGCTCAGGGACGGGTCCACCACGCTCGTCGACCGGCGCATGGACGGCACCGACCTGTGGCGGGGCGACGACGAGTACCTCCGCCCGAAGTGGGGGATCTACCGCAGCATCAACAGCTCCGGGCTGCAGGATACGTACCTGCTGATCAGGAACCTGCAGGCCCACCAGCTCACCGGCGGCGGCGAGGACCCCTCCTCGTACGAGGCCGAGCAGGGCTCCTTCAGCGGTACAGCCCGCACCGCGTCCTGCTCCGGCTGCTCGGGCGGCACCAAGGTCGGCTGGATCGGCGGCGGCGCCGGCAACGCCGTCACCCTCACCGTCCAGTCGCCCGCGGCCGGCGCCCGGCAGCTCACCGTGCACGGCCTGGTGAGCGGCACCCGCGCCTTCCACGTGAGTGTGAACGGCGGCGCCCCCCAGACCGTCTCGATGACCGGCACGAGCTGGAGCAGCCCCGTCTCCGCGACCGTCTCGGCGCAGCTCAACGCGGGCGCCAACAGCGTCCGCCTCTTCAACGACGGCGCCAGTGCGCCCGACCTCGACAGGGTGACGCTCTCATGACGCCAGATCTCAGCAGTCCCCGTGCCCAAGGGCGAGCGCGCCCTTGCGCCGGCCGCCATCGCGCTCGCCGCGTCCCGAGGGCGCTTTCCGGGGTCTCGACGGCCGAGGAGTCCCGATGAGGAGGTACGGCTCGCGGCTGGCGGGCGCCCTGGCGGTGATGGCGCTGATCCTTCAGACGGCCCCGGCGGCCCAGGCCGCCGACCCCGCCGCCGACCCAGCTGCCGGGGCGCCGCGCTGGGAAACGCGGTGGAACCCCAGTCCGTGGCGTGACGGCGTCCGCGCGTTCGAGGCGCTGGAGGACGACCGGCGGGGCTCGCACCCCGAGGGCCAGCCGCACGTCTTCGTCGACGGCAACGCCTGGAAGTTCACCGCGCACCTGGAGGACCGCGACGGCACCGACCGGATGCGCAACGAGGTCCGCGGCATGCGCGCCGCCGACGGCCGGGCGCTGGAGATGCGCAAGGACGAGACCTGGCGGATCACGTACCAGATGTACATCCCGGACACCCTTGACGCGACCACCAGCTTCAGCCACATCTGGCAGCTCAAGACCTCCGACATCGGCACCCCGGTGGCCCAGATCTCGCTGCCGGTCGTGAACGGCGTGCAGAAGATCGCGGCCCGCTACTGGACGCTTGAGGACAACAAGTCCCACGACTTCGCCACCGCCGACCTGGAGCCCATCCAGAACAGGTGGGTGAGCGTCACCATCGAGCTCAAGTCGGCCGACGACGGCTACATGCGCTGGGTGCTGAAGGACGGCCGGCGGACGATCGCCGACCAGAAGGCCGAGGGCATCGACCTGTGGTGGACGCCCGAGCAGTACAACCGGCCCAAGTGGGGCATCTACCGCAGCATCAGGAGCGCGGGGCTGCAGGACACCTACCTGCTGGTCAAGGACCTGAAGGCCGAGCAGCTCGGGCCCGCGACACCGCCCGTCAAGCTGCCGCCGCCGGACCGGAGCCCCGGCGCGTACGAGGCCGAGCGCGTCGGCAACGTCTGGGAGGGCGCCGCCGAACCCGCCTACTGCGCCGTCTGCTCCGGCGGCCGGAAGGTGATCCTCATCGGCGGCAACATCTACGACTACGCCGTGGTCAGGGGCGTGCTGTCGGAGACCACCGGGACCCGGCAGATGACCGTGCACGCGCTCGTGGACGGCTCCCAGGCGTTCGCGGTCAGCGTCAACGGCGCCGACGCGATCCAGGTTCCGATGACCGGGACCAAGGACGCGGTCACGACCGCGACCGTGCCGGTGAACCTTGTGGCCGGGGTCAACACGATCCGCTTCTACAGTCACACCGCCCGCTCTCCCGAGCTCGACAAGATTGTCATCAGCCCATGAGAAACGACCTCAGCAGACGCGCCGTCCTGGCCGCGGGCGGCGCGCTGGCGCTGACCGCTTTGGCGCGGCCGGCCGCCGCGACGCCGGCCTGGCAGTCCCGCCTCGTACGCTACGACCGGCGCGGCCGGCTGGTCTACGAGCAGGACGCCGAGGGAAACCGCATCCCCGACTTCAGCCACGCCGGCTACGGCAACGGCGAGCGGCGCATCCCGCACGTGCCCGTCGTCAGGACCATCCGGCCGGTCGAGGGTGACAACACCGCCCACGTCCAGGCGGCGCTCGACGCGATCGGCGCGCTGCCGCGCGACCGGCGCGGCGCGCTGCTCCTGCTGCCCGGCGTGTACCCGGTGGCCGGGACGCTGTACGTCCGGGCGAGCGGGACGGTGTTGCGCGGCGTGGGCGACGGCGACGACCCGTCGAGCAACACGATCATCAAGGCGACCGGGAACAACCCCAAGGACCGGAACGTGATCGTGGCCGGGGGCGTCGCGGGCGGCGGCTGGACCGGTGAGGTGCCGGGCACCCGTACCGACATCACCACCGGGTTCGTGCAGGTCGGGTCGCGCGAGTTCGAGGTGGCGAACCCGGGGGCGCTGCGCCCCGGCGACAACATCGTCATCACCCACCCCTGCACCGAGGAGTGGCTGAAGGCCATCGACTACGGCGGCCACGACGTGGGGCCGCCGTGGAAGGTCGGCGAGCACCCGATCATCTACAACCGCTACATACGAGACATTTCAGGAAATGTCGTAAAGATCGATGTGCCGGTCTTCAACCATCTCAACCGCGCCCACGCCACCTCGTTCCTCTACAAGTGGGACCGGGCCGGGCTCGTCACCCACGTCGGCGTGGAGCGGCTGCGCGTGGACATCGAGTACCACGGTGACCCCGAGCAGGACGAGGACCACGCCTACAACGCGATCGTGCTGCTGCGCACCGAGGACTCGTGGGTGCGGGACTGCACCATGCTGCACTTCACCCAGGCCGGCGTCGCCACCCAGGAGACCACCCGCGCCACGGTCGAGAACTGCAGGGCCATCGACCCGGTCAGCATCGTGACCGGCAGCAGGCGCTACAACTTCAACACCTACGTCTACTCCCAGCAGGTGCTGTTCCGCGACTGCCACGCCTACAAGGCCAGGCACGCCTTCGTCTCCAACGGCCACAGCACGGTGTCCGGCGTCGTCTTCCTGCGCGGCACGTCGGAGTACGCGCTCAACTCCAGCGAGGGACACCGCCGCTGGTCGCAGGGCCTGCTGTTCGACGGCCACAAGGACGTGGACCCGCACTACGACTACACGCTCGGCCTGTACAACCGTGGCCGCTACGGCACCTCGCACGGCTGGTCGGCCGCCCACTCGGTGGCCTGGAACTGCGACGTGGCCACCAGCAGGCTCATCGTCCAGAAGCCGCCGACCGCGCAGAACTACGCGATCGGCTGCCGCGGCACGGTGACCGGCGACGGCCCGTTCCAGCAGCCGGCCGGGTACATCGAAGGTGCCAACCAGGCCGGCCTGGTCCCGCCCTCGCTCTACGGGGCGCAGTTCCTGGACCGGCTACGCGGTGGTCTCCAGTCGTAGCAGCCCGCCCTCGGGGACGGTGACCTCCACCGTCCCCGGGGTCAGGGTCACCAGCTCGTCGCCCTCGGTGCGGCCCCGGCAGTCGTAGACCGTGGCCCGGGCCGTCCCGGGGCGGGAGACACGGAGGAGCACGCCGGTGGAGGCGTCGCCGTTGGCCAGCCACAGCGTGCCGGTCTCGGGCGACTCGACCGGCATCGGCGCGTACCTGGCGGTGATCACCGTCCCGCCCGAGCGGGCCGTCACCTGCGGATAGGCCAGGTCGGGGCGGGCCGGCTCGAAGTCGCCGCGCTGCAGCACCTCGGCGTGATCGCGGAAGAACGCCAGCCAGAACCGCAGCGCCTCCTCCTGCGCCGGGTTCAGCGTGGTCAGGTCCACCGAGATCTGCGGGACCGCGAACAGCACGCTGATCAGCTGGGTCGCGATCCGCTGCGGGCTCTCGTCCGGGTGCCACATGAGCATGTCCGCGTGCACGGCCAGGGGCCCGGCGATGAGCCGCAGGTCCACGGTGCGCTGCCGGTTGTGGGCAGGGCTGAGCGGGCAGTCGGAGGCGCGGATCATCGTGGCGTACGGCCACAGGCCCGGGCTCACGTACGGCTGGCGCAGCTCGACCAGGCAGTCCCCCGGAAGCTGGGCCAGGAGCCGGCGCACGCCCTCGTTGACCGTGGCGCAGTCGGCCCCGGGTCCCGGCTCCGGCGGGTCCTCGACGGCGAACTGGTCGATGAAGTCGATCTTCAGGCCGTCCATGCCCCACTCCGTGACCGCCCTGGTGAGGTGGCCCGCGAGCAGGTCGCGGACGGTGGGGTGGCGCGGGTCGACGATGGCGGCGTTCATGTGCTCCTTGTACGCCAGCGTGTACGGCCGCACGCGGTCCCACAGGGCGGTGTGGCGGCCGACGAAGGGCAGGGCGTACCAGAGCAGGTAGGCGAGCCCTTCACCGCGCACCTTCGCCACATGCTGCGCCATGTCAGGAAAGGAGACAGGCGACGGCTCCCACTCGCCGACGTACCCGTAGCCGCGGCCCCGGTCGTCGGAGTGCCAGCCGTCGTCCACGATGATCGCCTCGCAGCCCAGCTCGGCGGCGGGACCGGCCTGCCGCTCCACGCTCGCGGCGTCGACGTGCTGCTGCATGGCGTACCAGGTGGAGTAGGCGGGCATCCGCGCCGCCCGCGGGACGTCGCGGTCCGGGCCGTGCAGCGTCCGCCACCAGTCCGCCACGCCCGCCAGCGTCGTCGCGAAGTGCCGCCGGGTGAGGTCCAGGCGCAGCAGGAGGCCGCCGCCGGGCTCGGCCTCGTGCTCCACCCAGAACCCGAACTCGCCGGTCTCCTCCACCACGCCGGTGCGGGTGCGCACGGGCCGGACGACCTCGCCGGCCGCGAACGTGCACAGCGCCTGATCTTGAGTGCCCACCAGGCACCCGACCGGCGCGTTCTTCTCCAGCGCCGCGGTGCGGGGACGGCGCCAGAAGGGCGGCAGGCCGCGGTGCTCGCCGCCGTCCGCCGCCCAGAAGGCGGTCGCGCCCACGCACGGCACACGCCAGGCCACCCGCACGACGGCCGTCCGGTCGGGGACGACCCGCAGCTCCAGGACGCCCCGGTCCTCCTCGGCCGTCCAGGTCAGCCGGGCCGCCGACGTGCACTCGAACTCCAGCCCCGCCGCCTCGATCCGCACCTCCTCCTGCCGTCGCATCTCGTCGTGTGGCTGCCAGACACCGGGGGCTGCGGTCACTTATCTCTCCCTACTCATGGCCTCACTCCGTGAGGCGGCCCCGCCCTGGTCGCTACGCTCCCGACGCTCTTCCAGGCGACGGCGCTCCCACCTGCTTATGGCCTCACTTCGTGAGGCGGGCTCGGTCGCCATATGCCGCCGCCTTCCTCCGCTCTGGTCGCTACGCTCCCGACGCTCTTCCAGGCGACGGCACTCCCACCTGCTTATGGCCTCACTTCGTGAGGCGGGCTCGGTCGCCATATGCCGCCGCCTTCCTCCGCTCTGGTCGCTACGCTCCCGACGCTCCTCCAGGCGACGGCACTCCCTCGCGGCTGAAGAGGGTCTGGATGGAGACCGCGGCCGCGCCGCGTGCCCACTGCTCGAAGGTCCGCGGGCGCAGCAGCAGGCGGCAGTCGGCCGCCGCGCCGAACGCCTGGGCGGCGAAGGACTGGTTGATCTGCTCCTCGAACAGGTCGTAGGCCGCCAGCCCCGGCACGTCGCCGGTCACGATGATCCGCTCGGGGCCGAAGAGGTTGGCCATCGCGGCCATGGCCAGCCCGATGGCGTGCCCCGCCCGCGCGAACACCTCCCGCGCCGCGGGATCCCCGCCGTGGGCCAGGTCGATGGCCGCGTTCACCGACAGCGACGCGTCGCCGGTGACCGCGCGCACCGCCGCGACGAGCGGCGCCGTCCCGGCGATGGCCTCGACGCAGCCGCGCCCGCCGCAGTGGCACGGGGGCTCGTCGCCCCCGACGGGGATGTGGCCGATCTCCCCGGCCACGCCGTGGGATCCGGCCACCACCCGGTCGTTCACCACCAGACCGCAGCCGATCCCCATGCCCACGGTGACCAGCGCGAACGACGACGCCCCCACGCCGTCGCCGAACCACTGCTCGGCCACGGTGAGCGACTTGACGTCGTTCTCGACCGTGACGGTGAGGCCGGTCGCCGCGGCGGCCAGCCGCGCCAGCGGCACCTGCCGCCAGCCCAGGAAGGGGGAGTAACGGACCAGCCCGTGGGCCTTGTCGACGTCGCCCGACACGGCCAGGCCCAGGGAATGGCAGCGCTCCCGGTAGGCGGGGTCGGCCGCCAGCAACTCGGCGACCAGCCCGGCCAGCTCCGCGACCACGCCCTCGACGTCGGTCGTCGCCAGCCTGCGGTGCGCCGAGGCCACGGGCTGGGCACGCAGGTCGGTGACCACGCCGATGAGCTCGTCGTCGGTGATCTTGATGCCGGTGAAGAACTCCCGGTCCGGTCTGATCGTCAGCGGGCTGGCCGGGCGTCCTGCCCCTGGCGCGGTCCGCTCGGTGGCCTCGAGCTCCGCCAGGTAACCTGCCTCGATGAAAGGGCGGGCGGCCTTGGTGACGGCGGCCGACGACAGGCCGCTGCGTCTGGCGATCTCCACCCGGGAGACCGGGCCCTGGGTGAGCACCATGGTGAAGACGGTGGCCTCAGCACGGGTGGTGGTGGTGAGCCGGGGCTGCATGGCGGCCATCGTATCATAATTAACTTCGTCAAGAATTGAATTCGCAGCGAATGTAATTGGTGAGGTTTGTGTTATCTGAACAGTGACTCTCCCGTCTCCTGAACGGAGCATCGGAGGCTCCCGGACGGAGATGATGGATGTACGCGCGCCCGACGTACGAGGTCGAGACGGTGCTCGCGGCCCGGGCAGGCGATCGCGGCGCGATCGACGAGCTGGTCAGGAGCCACCTGCCGCTGGTGTACAACATCGCCGGCCGTGCCATGAACGGCCATCCGGACGTCGACGACGTCGTCCAGGAGACGATGGCCAGGGTCGTGACCGGCGTGTCCGGGCTTCGCGACCCGGAGAGCTTCCGGTCCTGGCTGGTCGCCATCGCACTGAATCAGGTCAGGGAGTGGCGCCAGGCCGCGTCCGTCACCCTCGCCGCCCTCGACGAGGCGCTGGGCATGCCGGACGCGGGCGCCGACTTCGCCGCCGTCACCATCACCCGGCTCGGCCTGTCCGGGCAGCGCAAGGAGACCGCCGAGGCCGCCCGCTGGCTCGACGCCGACGACCGCGAGGTGCTCGCGCTGTGGTGGATGGAGGTCGCGGGCGAGCTGGCCAGGGCCGACCTGGCGGCCGCGCTGGGCGAGAACGAGCGGCACGCCGCCGTCCGCGTGCAGCGCACCAAGCGGCGGCTGGAGTCGGCCCGCGCGGTGGTGCGGGCGCTGGCGGCCCAGCAGGGCTGCCCCGGGCTGGGCGCCGCGGCGGCGTCCTGGAGCGGCGTCCCCTCCGATCTGTGGCGCAAGCGGCTGTTCCGGCACGTGCGCGAGTGCCAGGCCTGCACCGAGCAGATGTCCGACCTGGTCCCGGCCGAACGGCTGCTGGCGGGGCTCGGCCTGGTGGCCGTGCCCGCCGGGCTCGCGGCCGGCCTGCTGGAGATCGCCCGTACGGCCGCCGCCCCGGCGCTGAAGGCCGGCCTGCTGGCCAAGGGCAAGGCGGCGGCCGGCTCGTTGCTGGCGAGCAAACCCGTCGCGGTCACCGCCGCGGGAGCCACGCTGATCGCCGGGGGAGCGGTGGTCGTCCAGAGCATCCGGCCCGAGCCCGCGCCCCCGCGGGCCGCCGCGCCGGCGATCGCCACGTCGGCGCCCGCCTCAGCCCCGCGCTCGCCCAGCCCGTCGCCGACGCGTACCCGCCGGGTCAACCCGTACGGGCGCACCGTCGACGCGGTGGACCAGGCCCCGCCCAGGAACCGTCCCCCCGCCCCGCTGCCCCGCCGCCGGGCGGGAACCGTGACCGTCGACGGCACCTACGGGCACGCCCGTTTCGGCGCCCCCACGATGACCCACCGCGGCGAGCGGCTCACCATCACCGGAAAGGGCTACTTCCAGGTCCGCTGGGGCATCCTCTACCGCAACCGCGTCGGCCCCTTCCCGCCCGCCACCTGGACCGGGCTGAAGGGCAAGTTGTTCCACGTCGCCTCGGGCGGCGGCCGGCGGATGGACGACGAGCAGGCGCCGGGCGTCACGTGGATGGGCTCACCGGAGACCGGCTTCGCACGGCTGCCCCGGGGCCAGCAGCAGATGTGGCAGAACGAGTTCTACTACCTCGACGGCGCCGTCACCTTGCACAACAACGAGAGCGGCACGGACGTCGACCTCTCGGTCGCGCCCAAGACCTGGCGCGAGGTCTGGGCCGACATCTCGGCCAGGCCCGACCCCGCCAAGAGCATCCTGCGGTACGGCCTGACCCGCGACACCGGCGACGACCGCGCTCCCGTCCCGCAGTACCTCACCCGGGCACGGCCCGCGGACCCCGCCCAGGTGCCGCAGCGCAGCCGGGTCACGCCGCGCTGAGCGGCGCCTTCGCCCGCGCCGGACCCGAGGCGGCGCCTCGACGTGACATGTAGGAAATTTCCTACATGTAGTGGACGTCGGCACAAACCAAGGGCCCGTCCCCGTCGAGCGGGCGGCCGACGTCGTGGGCGCTCTGGAGCTGCTCGTCCACACCTGGGACGTGGCCCGCGCCGTCGGCGGGGACGAGACCCTGGACCGCGAGGCCGTCATCAGGACGCACGCGAGCCTGCGCCCCCACTACGCCGCGCTCCAGGCGACCGGCTCCTTCCGGCCGCAGGACACGCCCCCCGCGGACGCCGACCCGCAGACCGCGTTCCTGTACTTCACCGGCCGCCGTCCCTGACCCCCGCCGCATGGGAAGATCCCGTATGACCGCGAACCCGTGCACCTTCTGCAGGATCGTCGAGGGCGGCGAACCCTCGCAGACCATCCACCAGGACGACCACTGCGTCGCGTTCCTCAACATCGCCCAGGTCACCAAGGGGCACACCCTGGTCGTGCCGAGAAAGCACCGCAGGGACCTCGCCGAGATCCCGCCCGGCGAGGCGGCGCACGTGATGAGCACCGCCGTCCACGTCGCCCGCCGGCTCACCCGCGCCCTCCGGGCGCCCGGTGTGAACCTGTGGCACGCCAGCGGCGAGACGGCCTGGCAGAGCGTGTTCCACTTCCACCTCCACGTGGTCCCCCGCTACACGGAGACCGATCTCACGCCCCCGTGGACGGAGACCGAACTGCCCGTGGAGTCCCTGGCGGCGCTGGCGGAGGAGATCCGCCGGGCGTGACACCGACCAGGCCGCCGGCCATCGCGCGGGAGGGGCACGCCTGAGCGTGCTGGCAGGATTAATTAATTATGTCAAGAATTGAATTCTGGAGGTCTCGGCTTTACGCTCCTGCCGAGCCTCCAGAAGGACCTTCATGACTCTTGTGACCTATCTCGCCGATCACCGGCTGTGGCTGCTGCGCACCCCCGCGACCTCGTACGCGCTGGGGCTGGACCCCGACGACCGCCCGCGCCACGTCCACTGGGGCGCGCCGCTCACCGCCGAGCAGGTGATCGACGTGCCGGCCCTCCCGCACCACGAGAACAGCAGCTTCCAGGTCCGCGGGTACGGCGAACTGGAAGGCCCCGGCTTCGGCGCCCCGTCGCTGCGCCCCCGGTACGCCGACGGCGGCGCGGGCGTGGAGTGGCGCTATCTCGATCACGAGATCGAAGGCGGGCACCTGGCCGTCCGCCTCGCCGACCGCCATCACCCCCTCGAGATCACCCTGCACTACCGCGTGCGCGACGACACCGACGTGATCGAGCGGTGGACCGTGCTCCGCCACACCGGCGAGTCCGGTCCCATCGAGCTGGAGCGCTGCGACTCGGCCGCGTGGACCCTGCCGCCGCTCCCCGATGTCAGGATCAGTCACGTGGTCGGCGGGTGGTCCAGCGAGACCCAGCTCAAGCGCGAGGGACTGCCGTACGGCGAGACCGTGCTGACCAGCCGGCGCGGCACCACCAGCCACCAGGCCAACCCATGGATCATGCTCGACGACGGCACGGCCGCCGAGGAACGCGGCGAGGTGTGGAGCGCCGCGCTGGCCTGGAGCGGAAGCTGGCGGATCGCCGTGCAGCGGCCGCCGTTCGACGCCGTGGGTTTCACCGGCGGCGCCGGCCACGACGGCCTGCGGGTGCGCCTGGCCCCGGGCGAGACCTGGCGCACCCCGGTGTTCGCGGGCGTGTACGGGACGGACGGGTTCGGCGGCATCAGCCGGGCCTGGCACGCCTACACCCTGCGCCACGTGCTGCCCCATCCGCAGGAGCTGCGGCCCGTGCTCTACAACTCCTGGGAGGCCACGGGGTTCGACGTCGACCTGGACGGGCAGCTCCGGCTCGCGGAGAAGGCCGCCGCGCTGGGCGCCGAGCTGTTCGTGCTGGACGACGGCTGGTTCGGCCGGCGCGACAGCGACCGGGCCGGGCTGGGGGACTGGCAGGTCAACCTCGACCGCTTCCCCAGCGGCCTGGACAAGCTGATCGAGGCCGTGCACGGGCACGGCATGCGGTTCGGCCTGTGGGTCGAGCCCGAGATGGTCAACCCCGACAGCGACCTCTACCGCGAGAATCCCGACTGGGTGCTGCACATGCCGCACCGGCGCCGCACCACGCTGCGCAACCAGCTCGTGCTCAACTTCGCCAGGCCCGACGTGGCCGCCTGGGCGCACGCCTGGCTGGACCGGCTCGTCGCCGAGCACGAGATCGACTTCCTGAAATGGGACTTCAACCGGGCCTTCACCGAGGCCGGCTGGCCCGGGCACGACGAACCGGACCGGCTCTGGTTCGACCACGTCCACAACCTCTACGCGCTCATCGACCGGCTGCGCGCCGACCACCCGCACCTGCGCGTCGAGTCGTGCGCGGGCGGCGGCGGCCGCGCCGACCTCGGCATCCTGGCCCGCGCCGACGAGGTGTGGCCCTCCGACAACACCGACGCCGTGGACCGGCTCGCCATCCAGCACGGCTACGGCCAGGTCTATCCCGCCCGCACCATGGCCGCCTGGGTCACCGACAGCCCCAACCCGCTGACCGGGCGCTCCGTCCCGCTGCGCTTCCGCTTCCACGTGGCCATGGCCGGCGTGCTGGGGCTCGGCGGCGACCTGCCCGCCTGGCCGGCGGCCGAGCTGGCGGAGGCCGCCGGGCTGGTGGCCCTCTACAAAGAGGTCCGGCCGGTCGTGCAGCACGGTGGCCTGTTCCGGCTCGGCGCGCCGGACGATCCGGTCAGCGCGGTGCAGTACGTGCTCGGGGACCACGTCGTGGTGCTGGCCTACCGGGTGCGGACGCGCTTCGGTCATCCCGCCGGGCGGTTGCGCCTGGCCGGGCTGGAGGCCGCCGCCCGCTACCGGGACGAGGGCACCGGGCAGGTCCACCACGGCGCGGTGCTCCTGGCCCATGGCCTGCACCTTGACCTGCCCGCCGGCGACTACGCCAGCACCTTGATCCGCCTCACGAGGCTCGCCTAGCTCACCGGCGCGCGGACCGGCCCACCGGCCCACCGGTGGGCCGGTGGCGGGGTCAGGCGCGGCGGAGCTGGAAGGTCAGGCCCAGGTCCTCGTCCACGTGGGACGGCAGGTCCGCCACCGCGCCCTCCGTGACCGTCGTCGCCAGGACCTCCTCCGCCACCACGTGCGGCTCCGACCGCAGCGCCGCGGCCAGGTCCGGCGACGAGGCAGCCCACGACAGCTCGATCCGGTCGGTGATCGACAGGCCGGTCGCCTTGCGGGCCTCCTGGACCAGGCGGATCACCTCGCGCAGCAACCCCGCCCGGCGCAGCTCGTCGGTGAGCTGGAGGTCGAGGGCGACGGTCTCGCCCGTGCCCGTGCCGATCGCGCCCGTCTCCACCGCCCAGCCCGCCCGGGGCTGCTCGTTGACGATCACGTCGTCCGGGCCGAGCATGATCTCGCCCAGCTCCTCCGCCTCCACCATGACCGTGCCGCCGGACCGGATGGCGCGGGCCACCCTCACCGGATCGGCGGCGGTGACCGCGGCGGCCACCACCTTGGTCTGCGGCCCGAACCGCTTGCCCAGCGCCCGGAAGTTCGGCTTGACCGTGTAGGACACGAGATCGGCGCTGAAGCCCGACATGTCCTCCAGGGTCTGGACGTTGAGCTCGTCGGCCACCAGCCCGCGCAGCTCGCCCGGCAGCGACGGCCAGCCGTGCGCCCCCACCAGGGCCCGGGCGAGCGGCTGCCGCGTCTTCATGCCCGACGAGGCCCGGGCCGAGCGGCCCAGCTCCACCAGGCGCCGCACCAGCGCCATCTGGTCGGACAGCGCCGGGTTCAGCAGGTCCTGGCGCACCTCCGGCCAGGAGGTGAGGTGCACCGAGGAGGGCGCGTCGGCCGCGCGCAACACGTCCCACAGGTAGTCGGTGACGAAGGGCGTGACGGGCGCCATCAGTCTGATCACCGTCTCCAGGCACTCGTACAGCGTGGCGAACGCGTCCTCCGAGCCCTGCCAGAACCGGCGGCGCGAGCGGCGTACGTACCAGTTGGACAGGTTGTCGAGGAAGTCGGCCAGCCGGCGGCCGGCGCGCTGGGTGTCGTACTCGTCCAGCGCCGCCGTCACCTCGGCGACCGTCCGGTGCAGTTCGGCCAGCGCCCAGCGGTCCAGCAGCGGCCGCTCGGCCGCCGGGGTGGCCTGCGCCAGCATGGCCGGCGACCACGACTCGGCGTTGGCGTAGAGCGTGAAGAACGACGAGGTGTTCCAGAGCGTCAGCAGGACCTTGCGGACGATCTCCTCCAGCGCGTTGTGACCCACCCGGCGGGCCGCCCACGGCGAGCCCGAGCAGGCCATGAACCAGCGCAGCGCGTCGGCGCCGTGCTGCTCCATCAGCGGCATCGGCTCGAGGATGTTGCCCAGGTGCTTGCTCATCTTGCGGCCGTCCTCGGCCAGGATCAGGCCCAGGCACAGCACGTTCTCGTACGAGGACTGGCCGAAGACCAGCGTGCCGACGGCCATCAGCGAGTAGAACCAGCCGCGGGTCTGGTCGGTGGCCTCGCAGATGAACTGCGCCGGGTAGACGCCCTCGGGCTTGCCACGCTCGCCCCACTGCGCGAACGGCATGGAGCCGGAGTCGTACCAGGCGTCGATCACGTCCGGCACGCGCCGGGCGAGGGCGCCGCAGGTCGGGCAGTCGAAGGTCACGTCGTCGACGTACGGGCGGTGCGGGTCGAGCGCCGAGACGTCCTGGCCCGCCAGGGCGCCCAGCTCCTCCAGGGAGCCGACGCACCTCACATGGGACTCGTCCGCCGTGCACACCCACAACGGCAGCGGCGTGCCCCAGTAACGCGAGCGCGACAGCGACCAGTCCACGTTGTTGCGCAGCCACTCGCCGAACCGGCCCCACTTGATGGTGTCCGGGTACCAGTTGGTGTCCGCGTTCTCGGCCAGCATCTGGTCCTTGACCGCGGTGGTCCGGATGTACCAGGACGGGAGCGCGTAGTAGAGCAGCGACGTGTGGCAGCGCCAGCAGTGCGGGTAGGCGTGCTCGAGGTGGCCGCCGCGGAACAGCAGGCCGCGGGCGCGCAGGTCCTCGGTCAGCTCCTCGTCGGCGTCCTTGAAGAACCGGCCGCCGACCATGGGCACGTCGCCGAGGAAGCGGCCGTCGGGGCCGATCGGGTTGACCACCGGCATGTCGTACTGCCTGATCACGGCCAGGTCGTCGGCGCCGAAGGCCGGGGCCTGGTGGACCAGGCCGGTGCCGTCCTCGACCGTGACGTAGGTGCCGAGCACGACGTAGTGCGCGTCCGGGATGTCGACCAGATCGAACGGGCGCGCGTAGGTCGTGCGCTCCAGCTCGCGGCCGGTGTAGCGGGCCACCTCCGTGACGCCTTCGCCGAGCACCGGCAGCAGCGGCTCGGCCACCACCAGCACCTCGCCGTCCACGGTGCGGGCCGCGACGTAGGTCACGTCGGGGTGCACGGCGACCGCCGTGTTGGACACCAGCGTCCACGGCGTCGTCGTCCACACCAGCAGCGCGGCGCCGAGTTCGGCCAGCGGCCCCGACGTCACCGGCATGCGCACGTAGACCGACGGGCTGGACACGTTCTCGTACCCGCCGGGCTGGCCCAGCTCGTGGTCGGACAGGCCGGTGCCGCAGCGCGGGCAGTACGGCGTGATCCGGAAGTCGCGGAACAGCAGCCCCTTGTCGAAGACGACCTTCAGCGACCACCACACCGACTCGATGTAGGACGGGTCCATGGTCCGGTACGCCTGCGACAGGTCGATCCAGTAACCCATCCGCTCGGTCATCTGCTCGAACGCGTCCACGTGCCGCAGCACCGACTCGCGGCACTTGGCGTTGAACTCGGCGATGCCGTACGACTCGATGTCCTTCTTGCCGGACAGGCCCAGCTCGCGTTCGACGCCCACCTCGACGGGCAGACCGTGGCAGTCCCATCCGGCCTTGCGCGGGACGCTGAAGCCGCGCATGGACTTGTAGCGCGGGAACAGGTCCTTGAACACGCGCGCCTCGACGTGGTGCACGCCGGGCAGGCCGTTGGCGGTGGGCGGGCCCTCGTAGAAGACCCACGCCTGGTTGCCGGCGTTCTGCTCGATGGAGCGCTCGAAGATCTTCCCGTCCCGCCAGCGGTCGAGGACCTCGCGCTCGAGCGCGGGCAGGTCGACCTGCGCGGGAAGAGGGCGGAAGGATGGGGAAGACATTTCGGGCGAGACCTCCACGCTTGAATCGGCCTTGTCGGCTGGCGTGAAGGGACGAAGCCGTGCGGCCCCGCGGTACCACCCTTCTTGACCCCGCCCGCAGGGGCGAGGCCCTCTTCATTTGCTCTGCTGCCGGTTCTAGTGAGCTCCTGAGAGCCGTTCTTCCGGCGGCTCCGGGGTGATATCCCTCACAGTCGGGCCCCATCAACGCCTTGCAGTCTCAAACCATAACGCAGAGTGGAGGCGAAGGCTTCCAGGTTTTCCCCTGTCGCCCTCCCCGTCGGCCCCCGACGGCCGCGCCGTCGGTACGGAGCGCGTAAACGGCAACAAAGTTGTGGGAATGGACGCCGCTGAGGAGGAGTTGAATGCGCGAGGCGGGATAGTACGGGGGAGGTAAACCGTCCGGCGGGTCGTTTGCCGTTCCGTTATCAGGATCCTAAGCTGCCCGCACCCTTAACACGGCCTTGATCAGCAATGGAGGCACGCCATGGCGGCAGTTACGCAGACCGCTACACCGTCCCTGTGGTCGGACGAGGAGCTTGCCGAGGTACGCGGCAGGCTCCAGACCGAGATCGACGAGCTCGAGGCGGACATCCACCGCCACGAGACGGAGATAGCCTCTGGAGACGTCACGCAAGGAGCCGGCGACGACCAGGCCGACGCGGGCGCCAAGACGTACGAGCGCGAACGCGAGATCGCCCTTACCCTGAATGCGCGCGATCTGGTCGCGCAGAACGAACGTGCGATCGCCAGGATCGACGCCGGGACCTATGGAGTGTGCGAATCGTGCCACAAGCCGATCGGCAAGGAACGCCTTCAGGCGTTCCCGAGGGCGACGCTGTGCGTGGCCTGCAAGCAGAGGGAGGAGCGCCGGTAGGCAGACCCCGCGGTCGCCTGTTCGCCGTCCTCATCGTGCTGGCGGCCGTCATCTACGCGGCCGACCTCACCACCAAGACGGTGGTGCTGGAGAGGCTGGAGGGCAAGGCGCCGCTGGTCGTCATCCAGGACGTGCTGCAGTTCCGGGTGATCTTCAATTCCGGTGCCGCGTTCAGCATCGGCACCGGGATGACCCTGATCCTCACGCTGATCGCGGCGGCGGTGGTGGTGGCCATCGTGCGCACCGCGCGCAAGCTCGGCAGCCGCGCGTGGGCGATCACGCTCGGCCTGCTCCTCGGCGGGGCGCTCGGCAACCTCACCGACCGGTTGCTGCGCTACCCGTCGGGGTTCGGCCGCTCCACGCAGCTCCAGGGGCACGTCGTCGACTTCATCGAGGTGCTCCCGGGACACTTCCCGATCATCGACTACTTCCCGATCTTCAACATCGCCGACTCCGCCATCGTCTGCGGCGGCATCCTGGCGGTGATCCTGGCCTGGCGCAACGTGCAGATCGACGGGAGCAGGCCGGTCCAGGAGGGGGACGGGACCAAGGGAGACGACGGGACCGGAGAGGAGGACGGGAAGAGTGGCTGAGCAGCGGAGCCTGCCCGTGCCCGACGGGCTGGAGGGCGAGCGGCTCGACGCCGCGCTCTCGCGCCTGTTCGGCTTCTCCCGTACGCGCGCGGCCGAGCTGATCGTCGCCGGCGAGGTCCTGGTCGACGGCCGGCAGCCGGCCAAGTCCGACCGGGTGCACGCCGGCGCGTGGCTGGACGTCACCCTGCCGCCGCCCGTCACCACGCCGATGCCGGTGGCCGAGCCGGTGCCCGGCATGTCCATCGTGTACGAGGACGACGACATCGTCGTCGTCAACAAGCCCATCGGGGTGGCCGCCCACCCGACCGTCGGCTGGACGGGCCCGACCGTGATCGGGGGCCTGCTCGGGGCCGGCCACACGATCGCCACCAGCGGCGCCGCCGAGCGCCAGGGCATCGTGCACCGCCTGGACGCCAACACGACGGGCGCGATGGCGGTGGCCAAGAGCGAGCACGCGTACTCGCGGCTCAAGCGCGCCTTCAAGGAACGCACGGTCGACAAGCGTTACCACGCGCTCGTCCAGGGGCATCCCGACCCGTTCCGCGGCACGGTGGACGCGCCCATCGACCGGCACCCGTCCGGCGACGGCAGGTTCGCGGTGGTGGCCGGGGGCAAGCCCTCCGTCACGCACTACGACACCGTCGAGGCGTTCCGCGCGGCCTCGCTGCTGGACATCAAGCTGGAGACCGGGCGTACGCACCAGATCCGGGTGCACATGGCGGCGCTGCGCCACCCGTGCGTCGGCGACCTGCTCTACGGCGCCGACCCGACGCTCGCGGCCCGGCTGGGGGTCACCCGGCAGTGGCTGCACGCGGTGGCGCTCGGGTTCGAGCACCCGTCCACGGGGGAATGGATGTCGTTCAGCACCGACTATCCGCAGGACCTGCAGAAGGCGCTCGACATCGTCCGCGACGAGTCCTGAGCCCCGCGCCGCGGCCGGGGCCGCACGGTCAGGAGAGCTTCTTGTCGGCCTTCCGCTTCTCCGCGTCCGAGGCCCTGCCGTTGCTCGAGCCCTCGCCGTCCGAGCCCTCGACCTGACTGGGCGTCTCGGGGGAGGTCTCCTCCTTCTCCTTCTTGGTCTTGGCCGGCGTCGGCTCCTCGGTGGGGGTCTTGCGTCCGCCGGCCGGTGTCCTGGGCCCCTCCCTGGTGGGCGGCGGGGTGCTGCGCGGCGCCTGCGGCTCGTACGTGGACCCGTACGTGGACTCGGGGGAGGCCGGCCCGGTGTCCGTCACCTCCGGTGGCGACTCGGAGGAGCCGGAGGACGGCGAGGGGACGGCGGGTGTGGTGACCACGGCGGGTGCCGGCCCCGGGGTGCGCGCCGTGTCCGGCGGACGGCTGGACCACCAGGCGGCGCCGCCTGTGAGCACGGCCACCAGCAGCGCACCGCCGCCGATCGCGGCCAGCGGGCGCCCACGCCGCCGCGGCGCCGAGGCCGCCGTGACGGGGACGGGCACCGGGCCGGTCCGCTCGGGGACGCCGCCCGCCAGGATCACGGTCAGCCGCCGCTCGGCCTCGTCCAGCGTCATGCGCTCGGCCGGGTTCTTGCGCAGCAGCCCCAGCAGCACAGGGGCGAGCACGCCGGCGCGGGCCAGCGGCTCCGGCTCGGCGTGCATGACCGCGCCGAGCGTGGCCAGCGCGTTGTCCCGCTGGAACGGCGAATGGCCCTCGACGGCCATGTACAGCGTCACGCCCAGCGACCACAGGTCCGACGCGGGCATGGCCGAGCCCCCCGCCGCCCGCTCGGGCGCCATGAAGGCGGGGGTTCCGATCAGGATGCCCGTCCTGGTGACCGGCGCCTCGTCCTCGGTGGTGGCGATGCCGAAGTCGGTGAGCACCGCCCGGCCGTCCTGGGCCAGCAGCACGTTGTCTGGTTTGACGTCCCGGTGCAGCACCCCCGCCGCGTGCGCCGCGCGCAGCGCCTCCATCAGCTGCAGGCCGACGTTCGCGGCCTCGATCGGGGACATCGGGCCGTCCTCGCGGATCAGGTCGCCGAGGGTGCGGGAGTGGACGAGCTGCATGACGATCCACGGGTGCCCGTGCTCCTCCAGCACGTCGTAGACGGTCGCCACGCCGGGGTGCGCCACCCGCCCGGCCGCCCTGGCCTCCCGGAACGTGCGCACCGAGAACACCTCGCGCTCCGGCCCCGTCAGATCCGGCGGCGGCAGCACCTCCTTCACGGCCACGTCACGCCCGAGCACCTCGTCGTGCGCCTGCCACACCGTGCCCATGCCGCCCTTGCCGATCGTCCTGAGCAGGCGATATCTCCCACCGACCATCCCCGCTGAATCGGACATGCACGGCAGCTACCCCAGAAGCATCCGGGCAAGCGCGGTGACGACCGCCGCGGCCGCCAGGACGACGAGGAACGGCGCCCGCAGCAGCAGCGCCACGGCCGCCGCGCCGAGACCCGCCGTGCGGGCCGGGTCGAAGCGCAGCCCGCCCTCCTCCGTGAACACCTGCACCGCGATCAGCGCGGCCAGCAGCGCCACCGGCACCAGCTCCGCGAACCTGCGCACCCCCGGATGGTCCAGCACCCGCCGGGGCGCGGCCAGCCCGGCCAGCTTGAGCGCGTAGCAGCCCGCGCAGAGGGCGGCGATCGCCCACCACAGCGTCATCGCGCCATCACCACCAGGACGGCCGCGGCCGACAGCAGCACCGGCACGCCCGCCGGCAGGAACGGGGTGGCGCACAGCGCGATCGCCGCCGCGACCGCGGCCAGCAGGCGCAGCTCTTTGCTCGCGGCCAGCCGGGGCCACAGGATGGCCAGGAACGCGGCCGGGCCCACCGCGTCGAGGCCCAGCACGCCCGGGTCGCCCAGGAACGACGTGCCGAACGCGCCCGCCAGCGTGGTGAGGTTCCAGGTGACGTACAGGCTGGCGAACGTGGCCGCGAATCCGGCGCGGGCCGCCGCGGGGTCCGGCTGGGCGAGGGAGACGGCCGTGGTCTCGTCGATCACGCCGTGCGCGGCAAGCAGCCGGCGCGGGCCGCGTACCCGCAGCAGGCCGGCCAGGCGCAGGCCGTACAGCGTGTTGCGGCCGCCGAGCAGCAGCGCGCCCGCGGTGGCGGCGACCAGGTCACCGCCCGCGCCCACCGCGCCCGTCAGGGCGAACTGCGAGGCGCCCGTGAACGTCAGCAGGCTCAGCACGCACGCCTGCGGCACGGTCAGGCCCGCGGTGATCGCGGCGGCCCCGAAGGCGAGCCCGGACAGCCCCACGGCCAGGCCCATGCCCAGACCGTCCCGCACGGCGGCGGAACGAGATGTTGTCTGATCCATGGGGCGAGAGACTAGGACGCGCGGGAATCGCTGGTCTTGTACGTTCCTGCGGCGCGCTGGTAGGCGGCAGGCGGTACGCCCACGATGCGGCGGAAATGCCGGGTGAGGTGGGCCTGGTCGGTGAAGCCCACCTCGGCGGCCACCCGCGCCGGCCGCATCCCGGACTCGAGCAGCCGGCGCGCCCGGCGTATCCGCAGCGAGGTCAGGTACGCGTGCGGCGGCAGGCCCGTCGCCTCCTTGAACGCCCGCAGCAGCGGGAACGGCCGCGCCCCCACCGCGCCCGCCAGGTCCTCCAGCGTCGGCGGGTCCAGCAGGCTCTGGTGCAGCAGATCGAGCGCCTCCCGCACGGCACGCCCGCCCGCCCCGGGCGGCGCGGTGGCCGGCCTGGGCGTGGCGTGGCGGGCCAGCAGCCGGGCGAACAGCGTGCTGCTCAGCGTCGAGGCGGCCAGCGCGTCGCCCCGCTCGGCCGCCTGGTGCGCCCGGCCCAGCAGCGCCGCCACCTCGTCGTCGCGCACCACCTGCGCGGGGAAGTGCGGCGTCGTGTGCGGCGCGCCCAGCTCGGCCGCGATCCCGGCCAGCGCGTCGATCGACGGGTAGAGCATGCGGTACGACCATCCGCCCGGCGCCCCGGCCTGCCCGGTGTGCACGGCGTCGGGGTTGACCAGCACCAGCTCGCCCGCCGCCGCCCGGTGGGTGGTGCCCCGGTAGTCGAACTCCTCGACGCCGGCGACGATCAGGCCGATGGCGTAGCCGTCGTGGACGTGGCGGGAGAAGCGGTGGGTGACATACCGGGCCTTGAGCAGATCCGTCCCCGGCACCGCCGGGTGCCGCCAGAAATGCGCCTGCTCTTTCACCGCGGTCTGAAGGTCTTGGCGAACGTCTGGAAATAGCGCTTGTCCTGCGCCCAGCGGGAGTCGAGGGTCTCCCAGTAGAGGGCGTAGGGACGGCCGTCGGCGGTGCGGAAGCCGCGGTTGATCACGTGGATGAGCTTCCCGTCGCGCATCCTGGTGAACTCCCAGTCGGCGGCCTCGCGGCCGAGGTAGCTGGTGGAGGTGATGCCGATCCTGGTGTATCCGCGGAACTCGCCCTTCGCCTGGATCTCCTTCTCCAGGGAGGCCCACTGCTTGGCCGGATCCGTCCAGGCCCTCTCGGGCACGGTCCACTCCACGATGAGCCGGCCAGGGGTGTCCGGTCCCGTCATGGAGATGCTGTCGCGCTCGGCGGTCTTCTTGGCCAGCCATCCCGCGGGCATGGCGATCGAGAACCGGCCCGCCGTGCTCGTGAACGTCCGCCAGCCGGCGGGCGACGCCCGGGTGGGCGAGGCCGTCGCGGGCGGCTCGGCGGAGGGCGAGGCGGTCGTGGCCGTGGTCGGCGTCGTGGTCGGCGTCGTGGCCGGGGTCGTGGCCGGGGTCGTGGTCGTGGTCGGGGCCGTCCATCGGTTGTAGAGCAGCGCGCCGCCCGTGCCCAGGACCGCCACCGAGGCCACGGCCGCGGCCGGCGCCATCCACGGCGCCCTGCCGCGCCGCGGCCGCCGCCCGGACACGGTCGAGTACGGCTCGCCTGCCGCGAGGCGCGGTCCATCGGTTGTGGGACGCGGCGCGGCATCGATCGTCCGCCGCCCGCGACCCCTCGCCTCCCGCCCCGCGTCGACGGGCGTCCCGTGTGGGCCGTGGCCGGCCGGCGTCGGCTGCCGGTCGGCGGGGATCGCCTGGTGGGCGCCGGTCGCGGCCTCGTACAGCAGCCGGGCGGCCTCCTCGGCGGGCATCCGCGCGCCCGGGTCCCGGCGCAGCAGCCCCATGATGACCGGCGTCAGCGCCCCGGCCCGCGACGGCGGCTCGGGCTGGTCGCGCAGCACCGCCGCCACCGTCGCCGCCCACGAGTCGCGGCGGAACGGCGGCGCGCCCTCGGCGGCCGCGTACAGCGTCGCGCCCAGCGACCACAGGTCCGACTCCGGCCCGGCCGGCTCGCCGTTGAGCCGCTCGGGCGGCATGTACGCGGGCGTGCCCACCAGCCCGCCGGTCGCCGTCAGCCCCGCCTCGGCCTCCAGTGAGGCGATGCCGAAGTCGGTGAGCACGACCCTGCCGTCGTGCGCGAGCAGGACGTTCTCGGGTTTCACGTCGCGGTGCAGCACCCCGGAGGCGTGCGCGGTCCGCAGCGCGTCCAGCAGCCGGCCGCCGATCACCGCGACCTGCCCGGCCGGCAGCGGCCCCTGCTCCTCGACCACCTGGGCCAGCGAGCGGGACCGGATGAGCTGCATGACGATCCACGGCCGGCCGTCCTCCTCGACGACGTCGTGGACGACGATCACCGAGGGGTGGTCGAGGCGCCCCGCCGCCCTGGCCTCCCTGATGGTCCTGCGGACGAGCTCGGCCCGCTTGGCCTCGCCGACGCCCGAGTACCGCACCTCCTTGACCGCCACCGTGCGGTCGAGCAGCTCGTCGTAGGCCCGCCACACCACGCCCATGCCGCCTTCGCCGAGCGGCTCAATGAGGCGATAACGGTTACTGACCAGCCTTTCCACGCGGAGCAGCCTACTTGGCGGGTTTGAACGTCGCGTTGAACCCCTCGAAGAAGTCGTAGTCGTCCTTCCAGTGGCTCTTGAGCGTGTGCCAGTAGATCGCGTACGCCTCCCCGCCGGTGGTGGTGAAGCCCCGGTTGCGCACCTGTGTCTTGCCGGTGTTGGTGTTCCAGGTGAAGTCCCAGTCCGCGGCGGCCTTCATGTAGTCCTCGAGCTCGTCCTTGTCGACCTTCTTGATGTCGAGCTTCTTGTAGCCGCCGAACCCGCGCTTGGCGACGGGCTCCTGCTTCTTCCAGTCCTTGTACGGGTCCGTGCCGGGCTTCTTGGCCTTGTCGATCATGACGTACGCGTTCGAGGCCGCTCCAGGGCCCTTGAACCTCACCCATGTGCCGCCGCGTTCCCACACGTCCCAGCCCTTGGGCAGGCCGACGGAGAAGCCCAGTTTCTTGTCCTTGTACATCTTCCAGCCCGCCGGCAGGGGGTCGGCCTCCTTCGTGGGGCTCGGGCTGGGGCTCGCCGGGGCGGTCGGGCTCGGGGTGGTGCTCGTCGTCGCGGACGGCGTGGCCGAGGGCGTGGCCGACGGCGGCTGGGACGCGCCCGGGGACGCCTGGGACGGCGTCGCGGTGATGCCGGCGGCGGCCTGCTGGGACCTCTCCGGCGTGCCGTCGTCGGGGGCCGAGCTCAGGCCGAGGTAGCCGCCGATGCCCGCGACCAGCAGGACCGCCACGGCCGCCGCGATGACCGGGCCGGGCCGCCGCTGGTCGGTCCCGCCCGCGTCCATCGTGGACTCGGCGGGCGGCTTCGGCTGCGCGGTCACCGGGGTGATCCGCGCGCCGGTCTCGGGCACGACAGGGGCGGGGGCGAGGTTCGGGTCGGTCGGCGTGTCGTCCTCGGCCGGCACCTGGCGCGGCTTGGGCTGGTACGGCGGCTTGCGGGGCTTCGCCGGCGCCTTGCGGGGCTGGGGCGCCGTCGGAACCTGGATCTCATGCACCGCCGTGAACTGCGCCGTCGGCGGCGGGCTCGACTGCGCGATGGCCCTGCGCAGCAGCCGCTCGGTCTCCTCGTACGTCAGCCGCTGCACCGGCTCCTTCCGCAGCAACCCGCTGATCACGTCGGTCAGCGGGCCGGCGTTCCGCGCGGGGTCGGGCTCGTCGGTCAGCACGGCGTGCATCGTCGCCAGGGCCATGCCGCGCTCGTGCGGCGAACGGCCCTCCACCGCCGTGTAGATCGTGGCGCCCAGCGACCACAGGTCCGACTCGCGCCGCGCGGGCAGCCCCTTGAGCCGCTCGGGCGCGATGAACGCCGGCGTGCCCGCCAGCCCCGTCACGGTCAGCTGCGTCTCGGTCTCCAGCGTGGCGATGCCGAAGTCGGTGAGCACGACCCGGCCGTCGTCGGCCAGCAGCACGTTCTCGGGCTTCACGTCGCGGTGCAGCACACCCGACTCGTGGGCGCGCTGCAGCGCGTCGAGCACGGCCAGGCCGATCTCGGCCACCCGTTTGGGCGGCAGCGGTCCTTCCTGCTTGATCACGGTACCGAGCGAGCGCGACTGCACCAGCTGCATGACGATCCAGGGACGGCCGTCCTCCTCGATCACGTCGTGCACGACGATCACGTTCGGATGCTCGAATCTGGCCGCTGCCCTCGCCTCGCGCATGGTGCGCCGGTTCAGGAGCTGCACTTCCTCGCCCAAGGCGGCCGCGTATCTGACCTCCTTGACCGCCACCGTGCGGTCCAGAAGCTCGTCGTGCGCCCGCCAGACGATGCCCATCCCGCCTCGGCCGATGGGTTCCTGCAGCTGGTAACGGCCGGCGATGCGACGTCCGTCCTGCTTCCGATCCGACATCAACGGCCTCAAACCCTCCTCTAGGCCAAGAAATACTCCCATAGGCCGGGATCAACGGCGACTCGCCGGAAGGACAGTCCGCCATCTGAGAATGACTGTCCAGCTGGTGAATTGGTTCGGGTAGGGTTCCCACTATGACTCATCGCTACGCATTTACCCAGCCGGCTCCGGGAGGGCCGGTCGGCGGCTAGCGACCACCTGGAGTCGGCACGAGGCAGAGACGCCCGGTCTCTGCCTTTTTGTTTTCCGCCGGTTCCAGGAGCCGGCCCGGATGGGGAGTCGGGAATGTCATCGACCTTGGAACGGCGCGCGGTGGCCGTCGGGGACCTGCTCGTGGGCGACGGGCCCGCCGTGGTGATCGGCGGCCGGGTGAGCCTGCGGGCGCACGGCGGGCGGGCGGACGCCTACGAGCTGCTGCGTGATCGGGCCACGCTGGCCGAGCCGTACTCGGCGGCCGACCTGCCGGCCGTCGCCGAGCTCGCGGACGCCGTGGTGGTGGGCGCCTCGTGGACAGGGGACATCCCGCTGGTGCGGGCGGCGGCAGGGCTCGGGCTTCCGGTGGTGGTCGAACGGCGGGCCGGGGCTCCCATGGAGGAGTGGCTCGCACTGGCCGGCTACTGCGCCGCCGAGGGCGACGGCCGGGTGATCCTCTGCGACGGAGCCCGGGGCGGCCGGCGCCGACGGCCTGATCATCGACGGCGCGGGACCGGTGGCGGACCCGGAGGCAAACCCGCTGACGGCGCTGCGCGTGGCGGAGGATGCCGTGATCGAAGCGGGCCTGCACCTGGCGGAGGAGCGCGCCGGCCGGTGACGCCGGCGGGCTGGGCCGTCCGGCTCCCTGGAGGACGGTGCCCGCACGGAACGGCGACCCCACGGGGACGGGCGCGCCCGGACCCGGTCAGGGGTTGGCGAGCCGGAAGTTGTTCATCGGCCGCCCGGGGCCGGCGGCGATCTGCTTGGTGATCAGATCCGCGAACCGCCGATAGCCCTCGCCCGTCGGATGGTAGCTGCGGGCGTTGACCTTGAGCTCCTCCACGTCCACGGCCAACCCGTTCAGGTACGGCTGCGGCCGGCCCACCTCGTGCCCCGTGAACGCCTCGAACGCGTCGACGTACTCGACGCTCCCGGACCCTCCGAACGCCGCGATCCCCCGGTCGAACTCGGCCACCACGGCGCTCACCGTGTCGTTGAGCCGCCGCGTCACCCCGTTGATCCACCGCTGGTCCTCGACGCCGAGGTTGTCCACGGTCTCCACCGGGCCCTGGGGGAACGGCCGGGGATAGCCGAGGACGACGATCCGGGCGCCGGGGGCGCGCCCGCGCAGCTCGCGCAGCACCTTGATCATGCTGGGCCGCAGCTCCGCGATGCGGCGGGCGACGGCCGCGTCCTGGTCGACGCACGCCGTCGACCACGGCAGCTTGGCGATGCAGGCCGTCAGCACCTTCGTGAACCCGGCGTCGTTGCCGCCGATGCTCAACGTCACCAGGCTGGCGGACGGCCCGACGCGGGTGATCTGGGGCCGCTGGCCGTACTGGCCGGAGAAGAGCTGGCCGGTGGTGGCGCCGCTGCAGGCGTAGAAGGCGGTGCCGCCGCCGAAGCGGTAGGCCTGGGCGACCAGCGGGACGTAGGAGCCGGTCGACCGGTGGCAGCGGTCGGCGCCGTCGTTGAGCGGCCGCTTGTCCAGCTCGTAGACGCCCTCGCCGGAGGAGTAGGAGTCGCCGAGCGCGACGTACGTGCCGCTCTGCGCCACCTGCACCGGCGTCAGCCGGGCCACCTGGGGTAACCGCCCGCGCGGCTCCCGCCCGGCGGGGCAGGCCGCGTCCAGCACGGCGCAGGTCAGCTTCGGCAGGACGCCCAGGGGCAGGCAGACCAGGGCGAGCGCGGCGCCGGCGGCCGCGGCGGCGGCGATCCGGACGATCACGAGCCACGTGGAGCGAGCCGCCGGCGGCCGGACGGTCTCCGGTGTCGACGTGTCCAGCGCGGCCTCCCCCGTACGGCGACTGCTTGCCCCATCGAGATTAACCCGGGATCCCGGCGCGGTCGGCGATCCGGCGCCGCCTGACCACCGTCCACCCCGCCGCGATGGCCGCCACCAGCGCGGGGAGCAGGAAGAACGCGATCCGCTGATCGCGGTCGGCGAACGGCATGAGCAGCACCACCAGCGCCAGGAAGCCGAGCGTGAGCCAGTTCGTGTACGGCGAGCCGGGCATGGGGAACTCCGAACGGTGCCCCGACCGGCGCAGCCGGGTCTGGCAGTGCACGAGCACACCCCAGGTGGTGATCACGCCGAGCGAGGCGACGGCCGTGGCGATGTTGAACGCCCGCTCCGGCAGGAAGTAGAACAGCGCCACCCCCGCCAGGAAGGTCATCGCGGTGAACAGGATGCCGCCGACCGGGACGTGGCGGGAGCTGAGGGCCCCGGCGAAGCTCGGCGCCTCCTGCTTCATGGCCATCGAGCGCAGGATGCGGCCCGTGGCGTACAGGCCCGAGTTGCAGGACGACAGCGCCGCCGTGATCACGACGAGGTTCATGGCGTCGGCCGCCCAGGGGACGCCGAGGCCGGAGAAGACCGTCACGAACGGCGAGACACCCGCGCGGTAGGCGGTCCACGGCAGCACCATCGCGAGCAGCGCCACCGAGCCCACGTAGAAGATCGCGATGCGCCAGACCACCCCGTTGATCGCCTTCGGCATGACCTCGCGCGGACTGGCCGTCTCGCCCGCCGCGATCCCGACCAGCTCGATCGACGCGTACGCGAACACCACCGACTGCAGGCTCATCAGCACCAGCGGCAGGCCGGTGGGGGCGAAGCCGCCGTGCGCGACGAGGTTGTGGGGCCCCGCCCCGCCGACCGAGAAGACCACCAGCACCAGGCCCACCGCCAGGAAGACCGTGATCGCCAGGACCTTCAGCATGGCGAACCAGAACTCCAGCTCGCCGAACAGCCTGACCGACAGCAGGTTGACCGCCAGCACGAACCCCAGCGCGATCAGCGCGGTGGTCCACTGAGGGAACGCGGGCGCCCAGTAGTGGACGTACGCGGCGATCGCGGTCAGCTCGGCGATGCCGGTGAACGCCCAGTTGACCCAGTACATCCAGCCGCTGGCGAACGCCGCCCACGGGCCGATGAACTCGCCCGCGTACTCGACGAACGACCCCGAAACCGGGCGGTACAGCACGAGCTCGCCGAGCGCCCGCATGACGAAGAACGCGGCCAGCCCGGCGGCGGCGTACGAGAGCACCAGCGCGGGCCCCGCGGCGGCCAGCCGGCCCCCGGCGCCCAGGAACAGGCCCACCCCGATCGCCCCGCCGATCGCGATCATCTGGACCTGCCGGTTGCCCAGCGCGTGCGTGTATCCTTCGTCGGTCTGCGTGCGCACGGAGTGTCTCCTTCATTACTTTCCGTGACATCGACGATATCGGTGCAGGTGAGGGCGAAGGTTCCCGGCACGCCGTGCCCGGCGGCCTCCCGGATGATCGTGGCGTGCGGCCCCGGAATGTCGGTCCGGGCCACTAGAGTTTGAGCGCACCATCACACCTTCAGACCGGGAGGCGCCGCTCCATGTCGTCCAGCGACTCGTTCGTGCATCTGCATGTGCATACGGAGTACTCCATGCTCGACGGAGCCGCCCGGTTGAAGCAGATGTTCAAACAGGTCGGCGACCTGGGCATGCCCGCGATCGCGATCACCGACCACGGCAACATGCACGGCGCCTACGACTTCTACAAGCAGGCGACCGGCGCAGGCATCAAGCCGATCATCGGCATCGAGGCCTATGTCGCGCCCGAGCTGCGCCACAACAAGAAGCCGGTGCTGTGGGGCGAGCCGCACCAGAAGAAGGACGACGTCTCGGCGGGTGGCTACTACACCCACATGACGATCTGGGCGCGCAACAAGACCGGCCTGCACAACCTGATGAAGCTCAGCTCGCGCGCCTACACCGAGGGGTTCGTGCGCAAGTGGGCGCGGATGGACGCCGAGATCCTGGCCGAGCACTCCGACGGCCTGATGGCCACGACCGGCTGCCCGTCGGGCGAGGTGCAGACGCGGCTGCGGCTGGGCCAGTACGACGAGGCGGTCAAGGCCGCGGCGAAATTCCAGGAGATCTTCGGCAAGGACAACTTCTACCTGGAGATCATGGACCACGGCCTCGACATCGAGCGCCGCGTCCGCGACGGGCTGACCAGGATCAGCAAAGAGCTGAACATCCCGCCGCTGGTCACCAACGACTCGCACTACACCTACGAGGCCGACGCCGCCTCCCACGACGCCCTGCTGTGCATCCAGACCGGCAAGCAGCTGTCGGACCCCGACCGGTTCCGCTTCGACGGCAGCGGCTACTACATCAAGAACGCCGACGAGATGCGCGCGGTCGACTCCTCCGACCTGTGGGCCGAGGGTTGCCGCAACACGCTGCTGGTGGCCGAGAAGGTCGATCCCGCCGGCTTCTTCGAGTACAAGAACCTGATGCCGACCTTCCCCGTCCCCGACGGGATGACGGAGGAGCAGTTCTTCCGGCAGGAGACCTGGAAGGGCCTCGAGCGCCGCTTCCCCGAGGGCGTGGACGAGGAGCACCGCGCCTGGGCGGAGAAGGAGCTCAGCGTCATCATCCAGATGGGCTTCCCGAGCTACTTCCTCGTGGTCGCCGACTTCATCATGTGGGCCAAGAACAACGGCATCCGCGTCGGCCCCGGCCGTGGCTCGGCGGCCGGCTCGCTGGTGGCGTACGCGCTGGGCATCACCGACCTCGACCCGATCCCGCACGGCCTGATCTTCGAGCGCTTCCTCAACCCCGAGCGCGTGTCCATGCCCGACGTCGACATCGACTTCGACGAGCGCAGGCGCGGCGACGTGATCCGCTACGTGACCGAGAAGTGGGGCGCCGACAAGGTCGCCATGATCGCCACGTTCGGCACCATCAAGGCCAAGGCCGCCATCAAGGACGCCGGCCGCGTCCTGGGCTACCCGTACGCGCTGGGCGACAAGGTCTCCAAGGCCTTCCCGCCCGCCGTCATGGGCAAGGACATCCCCCTGTCCGGCATCTTCGACAAGGACCACCCGCGTTACGCCGAGGCCGGCGAGCTGCGCAGGCTCTACGAGGAAGACGTCGACGTCAAGGCGACGATGGACCTCGGCAAGGGCCTGGAGGGCCTGATCAGGCAGACCGGCGTGCACGCCGCCGGCGTGATCATGTCGGCGGAGGTGCTGACCGACCACATCCCGGTCATGCGCCGCGACTCCGACGGCGCGATCATCACGCAGTTCGACTACCCGACCTGCGAGACGCTCGGCCTGCTGAAGATGGACTTCCTGGGCCTGCGCAACCTCACGATCATCGACGACTGCCTGAAGATGATCGAGTCCACCAGCGGCGAGCAGATCGACCTGCTGAAGCTGCCGCTGGACAACCGCAAGGCCTACGAGCTGCTGGCCAGGGGCGACACGCTCGGCATCTTCCAGCTCGACGGCGGCGGCATGCGCTCGCTGCTGCGGCTCATGCGTCCTGACAACTTCGAGGACATCTCCGCCGCCCTCGCGCTCTACCGCCCCGGCCCGATGGGCGCCAACTCGCACACCAACTACGCGCTGCGCAAGAACGGCCAGCAGGAGATCACCCCGATCCACCCCGAGCTCGAAGAGCCGCTGAGGGAGATCCTCGACACGACCCACGGCCTGATCGTCTATCAGGAGCAGGTCATGGCCATCGCGCAGAAGGTCGCCGGCTACTCGCTCGGCGGCGCCGACCTGCTGCGGCGCGCGATGGGCAAGAAGAAGAAGTCCGAGCTGGACAAGCAGTTCGAGTTCTTCGAGAAGGGCATGCAGGACAACGGCTTCTCGGCCGCGGCCATCAAGGCGCTGTGGGACATCCTGCTGCCGTTCTCCGACTACGCCTTCAACAAGGCCCACACCGCCGGCTACGGCCTGGTGTCCTACTGGACGGCCTACCTCAAGGCCAACTACCCGGCCGCCTACATGGCCGCGCTGCTGTCGTCGGTCAAGGACGACAAGGACAAGTCGGCCCTCTACCTCAACGAGTGCCGCCGCATGGGCATCAAGGTGTTCCCGCCGGACGTCAACGACTCCGACTTCGACTTCACCCCGCGCGGCACCGACATCCGCTTCGGCCTGTCGGCCGTCCGCAACGTCGGCGGCAACGTCGTGGACGGCATCATCGCCGCCCGCAAGGAGAAGGGCCGCTTCGCCGACTTCAAGGACTTCCTGCGCAAGGTGCCGGCCATCGTCTGCAACAAGCGCGTCATCGAGTCGCTGATCAAGGCCGGTGCCTTCGACTCGCTCGGGCACGTGCGCAAGGGCCTGGTCATGGTGCACGAGCAGGCCGTCGACGCGATCATCGACATCAAGAAGAACGAGGCCATCGGCCAGGACTCGCTGTTCGGCGCGATCGACGGCGGCGAGGACCAGACGTTCGACGTGCAGATCCCGCCGGGGGAGTGGGACAAGACCACCCTGCTGCAGTTCGAGCGGGAGATGCTGGGTCTCTACGTGTCCGACCATCCGCTGTTCGGCGTCGAGCACATCCTGTCGGCCGGGGCGGACTGCACGATCGCGGCCGTGCAGGACGACAGCCGGCCCGACGGGCACATCGTGACCGTGGGCGGCATCCTGAGCGGGGTGCAGCGCAAGGTCACCAAGAAGGGCGACACCTGGGTGCTGACCCAGCTGGAGGACCTCGAAGGCTCGATCGAGGTGATGATCTTCCCGTCGTCCTACCAGCTGTGCGCGACGATCCTGGCCGAGGACGCGATCGTGTTCGTCAAGGGGCGGATCGACAAACGCGAGGACGTCGCCAAGATCATCGCGATGGAGGTGACGGCGCCGGACCTGACCCAGGAGGCGGGCGGGCCGCTGCTGGTCAGCCTGCCGCTGACCCGCTGCACGCCCCCGGTGGTGGGCCGGCTGAAGGAGATCCTCACCACCCACCCGGGCACGTCGGAGGTCCACCTGCAGGTCCACAACGGCGCGAAGACGACCGTGATGCGGGTGGACGACCGGCTGCGGGTCACGCCGTCCCCGGCGCTGATGGGCGACCTCAAGCAGCTCCTCGGCCCGGCCTGCCTGGGCGCCTGATCTCGACGAGGCGGCGGGCCGGCGGTGGGCAACCCTCGCCATCGCCCGCCCGCCGGGCATGGGGCAGGATCGCAAGGGTGAGCGAACTGCACTACCTCAGCGCGACCGAGCTGGCACACCTGATCAGGACCGGGCAGGTGAGCTCCGTGGAGGTCGTCCAGGCCTGCCTCGACCGCGTCGAGGAGGTCAACCCGCGCGTCAACGCCATCGTCACCCTGGTCGCCGAGCAGGCACTGGAGGCGGCCAAGGCCGCGGACGCGCGGGAGCCGGCCGGGCCGCTGCACGGCCTGCCCGTCGCGCACAAGGACCTCGTCGACACCGCCGGCATCCGCACCACCTACGGCTCGCCGCTCTTCGCCGGCAACGTCCCCGGCCAGGACGACCTGATCGTGCGGCGGCTCCGGGCCGCGGGCGCGATCACCGTGGGCAAGACCAACACGCCCGAGTTCGGCACCGGCTCCCACACCGTCAACGAGGTGTTCGGCGCCACCAGGAACCCCTACGACCTGTCCAAGTCGGCGGGCGGCAGCAGCGGGGGAGCGGCCGCGGCGCTGGCCACCGGCATGGTGCCGCTCGCCGACGGCTCCGACATGGGCGGCTCGCTGCGCAACCCGGCCTCGTTCTGCAACGTCGTGGGCCTGCGCCCCACACCCGGCAGGGTCCCGGTCGTGTCCGACGCCAACGCCTGGTACACGCTGTCCGTCCTGGGGCCGATGGCGCGGACGGTCGAGGACGTCACCCTGATGTTCGGGGCCATCGCCGGGTTCGACCGCCGATCTCCATACTCGATCAGGGAGGTCTTCACCCCCGAGCCGGAGGAGGGCGTGGCGGGGATGCGGGTGGCCTGGAGCCCGGACCTGGGCGGGCTGCCGGTGGACCCGCGGACGGCCGCGGTCACCGCCGCCGCGCCCGCCGTGTTCGAGCGTCTGGGAGCGCGCGTCGACCAGGTGGACCTGGACCTGTCGGACGCGGAGGACGCGTTCCGGACCTACCGGGCGTGGAACTACGCGCTGTCCTTCAGCGACCTGGACGGCCTCGGACCCAACACCGCCTGGAACGTCGAGCGGGGCCGCGAGGTCACCGGGGCCGACCTGGCCCGGGCCGAGCAGGCGCGCAGCCGCCTCTACCAGCGGATGGCCGCCTTCTTCGACACCTACGACGTGCTGATCACGGTGGTCAGCCAGGTGCCGCCGTTCCCGGTCGAGCACCCTCACGTCAAGGAGATCAACGGCCAGGAGCTCCCCGACTACCTGGCGTGGATGCGCTCGGCGTACTGGATCAGCGTTCTGCACTCTCCCGCCGCGTCCGTGCCGGCCGGGTTCACGCCGGACGGGCTGCCGGTCGGGGTGCAGATCGTGGGCCGGCCGTTCGAGGACGCCAGGGTTCTGCGCGTGGCCCGCGCGTTCGAGCAGGCCACGGGGCACGGCCGGCGCCGTCCGCCCCTCTAGAGCGGTTCCCCGTACGGATGCCGCAGCGGCGACTCGCGGTAGCCGTGCATGCCTTCGAGCAGCCCGAACAGTCCCACCGCGAGCAGCGGCCAGGACACCAGCACGCCGGTGGCGGTGAGCTCCAGCGACCCGGGGACGATCTTCACCCCGGGCGCCGCCGCGGCCTCGACCGTGACCGCCCCGATCGTGAACGTCGAGCCCACCCAGAACGTCAGCAGCGCGCCCAGGATCCCGCCCGCGCACAACCCGAGCAGCACCGGAAGCATCCACCGCCGCCCGGCGAACCACGCGACCCCGCCGCAGAGCAGCCCCAGCCCGCCCGTGATCACCGCGAACCAGCCGTCGGCCGCGATCAGCGCCTGCGTCGACGGGTCGGCCAGCACCGTCCCCTGCTCCGTGACCTGATACGGAGCCCGCGGCGACACCCCCGACCAGAGCAGCCCGGCGGTGATTCCCAGAGTGGCGAGTGCGAGGACAGTTACCGCAAAAGCGCGCACTTCCCTCGTCACGCCACTCCCCCTCATATCTCCATCCGAATCAGCTCGATGGTATCCCCGGCTAGGCTCGCTTCGTGATTGCAGAAGAGGTCTGGCTGATCGAACCCTCCGGCCCGCTCCGGGGGGACGTCCAGGTGCGCGGTTCCAAGAACGGCGTGTCCAAGCACATGGTCGCCGCCATGCTCGGCAGCGGCGAGAGCAACATCCACAACGCGCCCGAGGTGGGCGAGGTCGGCATCACGGCGGCCATGCTGGAGGCGCTCGGCATCCACGTGCGGATCTCCGGCTCGGAGATCACGATCGAACGGGGGCCGGAGATCGAGCCGCGGGTGCCGGCGGCGTTCACCGGGCTCAACCGCATTCCGATCCTCATGCTGGGCCCGCTGCTGCACCTGGCGGGGGAGGCGTTCGTCCCCCTGGTCGGCGGCGACCCCATCGGGCGGCGGCCGGTGAACTTCCACGTGGAGGCCCTGCGCTCGATGGGCGCCGAGGTGGAGGTGGGCGACACCGGCATCTACGCCAAGGCCAAACGCCTCAACGGCACCCGGATCGAGCTGCCGTACCCCAGCGTGGGCGCCACCGAGACGATCCTGATGTCGGCGGTGCTGGCCGAGGGCAAGACCGTGCTGAAGAACGCCGCGATGGAGCCCGAGGTTGTGGAGCTGGCGCTGTTCCTGCAGCGGATGGGTGCCAGGATCGAGTTGTCGCCCGACCGCAGGATCGTCATCGAGGGCGTCGAACGGCTGCGCGGCGCCTCCACCTACCTCAACGGCGACCGCATCGAGGCGTTCTCGTACCTGGCGGCGGGGCTGGTCACCGGTGGAGAGGTGCGCGTGCACGGCTGCCCGCAGGACCGCCTGGTGACCGCGATCACCACGCTGGCCAGGATGGGCGCCCAGTTCGACATCAACGACGAATACCTGTGCGCCACCGCGCCCCCGGAGGGCCTGCGCTCGGCGGCCGTGCAGACCGACACCCACCCCGGGTTCATGACGGACTGGCAGACGCCGCTCATGGTGCTGTTCACGCAGAGCCAGGGCATGTCCGTCCTGCACGAGACGGTCTTCGAGAACCGCCTGGTGTACGTGCCCGCGCTGCAGAAGATGGGCTGCGAGATCGAGGTGTTCGACCAGTGCCTCGGCGGCCCGGCGTGCCGCTACCACGACACCAACGCCCGGCACTCGGCGGTCGTGCGCGGCGTGTCCAGGCTCAAGGGCGCCGACGTGACGCTGCCCGACATCAGGGCCGGGTTCTCGGCCGTGCTGGCGGCGGCGGTGGCCGACGGGCCGTCCACGCTGCGCGGGGTGCACCACATCGAGCGCGGCTACCACCGGCCGTTCGAGCAGTTCGCGTCGTTGGGTCTGAATCTCCGCAGGCATCAGTAAAGAGGTAGGAAGCGGGAGTTTGCCGGTGATCGGCCGGTTGCAGATCGTCTGAGTGACCCTACTCAGATCCGTCGGCGGGCTCGGGCTGGCGGGGGCGCTCGGCGGGGTGCTGGCGGCGGCGCTGGCCGCGCCCTTGGTGAGCGGGGGCGGCCTCGCGGCCAAGAGCGTCGCGAACACCTTCGTCGACCTGCCGCCCGCCCCGCGCGAGGAGCCGCTCGCGCAGGTGACCAGGCTGCTGGACAAGGACGGCCGGCAGTTCGCCCAGTTCTACGAGTCCAACCGGACCGCCGTCCCGCTCGGCGCGGTGGCGCCGGTGATGCGCAGGGCGATCGTGGCCGTCGAGGACGCCCGCTTCTACGAGCACGGCGGCCTCGACGTCAGGGGCACGTTCCGGGCGCTGCTCACCAACACCCAGGCGGGCGGGATCCGGCAGGGCGGCTCGTCGCTGACGCAGCAGCTCGTCAAGAACATCCTGGTGGAGAGCGCCCACACCGACGCCGAACGCGACCGCGCCCGCGCTCCCAACCTGGCCCGCAAGATCACCGAGCTGCGGTACGCGCTGGCGCTCGAACGCAAGTACCGCAAGGACGAGATCCTGGAGCGCTACCTGAACATCGCCTACTTCGGCGGCGGCGCGTACGGCGTGGAGGCGGCGGCCCGGCGCTTCTTCTCCACCTCGGCGGCCCGGCTGACCCTGACGCAGGCGGCCACGCTGGCGGGCGCGGTGCGGATGCCGTACTCGACCGACCCCTCGCTCGGCGAGTCGCGTCGCAGGCGGCTGAAGGAACGACGGGACCTCGTGCTGGAACGCATGGCAGGGCTCGGCCTGATCAGCCGGCAGGAGGCGGAGAACGCCAAGCGCGCGCCCCTCGCCCTGCGGCTCAGATCCGCGCCCGGCGGGTGCGAGCAGAGCTCCTACCCGTTCTACTGCCTGTACGTCCAGCGCGAGCTCCTGTCGAACCCGGTGTTCGGCAACTCGCCGGCCGTGCGGCGGGCCAGGATGGCCAGGGGCGGCCTGGTGATCAGGACCAGCCTCGACCCGATCGCGCAGCACGCCGCCGAGCGGGCCATCCGCCGCCACGTGCACCCCGAGGACACCGAGGTGGCCGCCGAGGCCATGATCGAGCCGGGGACCGGGCGGATCAGGGCGATGGCGGCGAGCAAGCGGTTCGGACGCAACGCCGGCGACAGGAAGAACGGTCCCAGGACCACCTTCAACCTGGCCGCCGACGTGGCCCACGGGGGCGGGCAGGGCTTCCAGGCCGGATCGACGTTCAAGGTGTTCACCCTGGCCACGGCGCTGCGGCAGGGGTGGAGGTTCGGCGACGGCTTCAAGACGCCCGGGGCGCTGGTGCCCGGCCAGGGCTACCGCAACTGCGCGGGCCGGCCGGTGAACGCTCCGGGCACCCGCATACTCAACGCCAGCGGCGAGGGCTCGGGCGGCCCGCACAGCATCGAGACCGGCACCTGGAAGTCGGTGAACATCTTCTACATGATGCTGGAGCGCAAGGTCGGGCTCTGCAACGTGGTGCGGACCGCCAGGGCGCTCGGCGCCGTACGGGCGGACGGGGGGCCGCTGCGCGAGGTGCCGACGTTCACGCTGGGCGTCAACGAGATGGATCCGGTGACGGTGGCGGCGTCGTTCGCGGCGTTCGCGGCCCGGGGCGTCTACTGCCGGCCGCTGGCCATCGTGGAGATCATCGGCAGGGACGGGCGGCGCGCCCACGTGCCGCCGGCCTGCGAGCAGGCCATCGAGCGGCCGGTCGCCGACGCGGTCAACCACGTGCTCACCGGGGTGTTCGACAAGGGAACCATGCGCGGGCAGGGAATCGGCCGGCCGGCCGCGGGCAAGACGGGCACCAACAACGGTTACACCTCGGCCTGGTTCGCCGGGTACACGCCGCACCTGGCGGCCGCGGTCAGCGTGGGCGACATCCGCGGCTCGTACCGCTTCCCGCTGCAGGGCGTCCAGATCGGGGACCAGTACTACGGGTCGGTGCAGGGCGCGTCGCTGCCCGGGCCGATCTGGGTGGAGTCGATGCGGTCCGCGCTGGGGGACGTCGAGCCCAAGGGGTTCCCAGGTCCGGACATGTCCCGCTTCGGCGGCGGCCACACGCCCGGCCTGAAGGAGGCCATGGCCGAGGAGGAGCGGCGCGAGAAGCGGCGCGGCGACCGGGCCTTCGCCAGGCGGCACCGCAAGCTCTACAGGTGGCTGCTCGGCCGCAGCCCGGCGGCGCCGTCGCTGGAGTGGCCGCGGCCGCGCGGGAGGCGGCGCTAGGCCTTGCCGATGGGGGCGGTGACGGCCCTGGTGAGCGTGATGAGGTTGTCGGGCGCGGTCTCGATCTGCAGGCCGCGCTTGCCGGCCGAGAAGTAGATCGTCTCGAAGTCGAGCGCCGAGGAGTCGACCACGGTCGGGAGCTGCTTGCGCTGGCCCAGTGGGCTGATGCCGCCCACGACGTAGCCGGTCACCCGCTCGACCTTCGCCGCGTCGGCCATCGCGGCCCGCTTGCTGTCGAGCGCGCCGGCCAGCGCCTTGAGATCCAGTTTGCCCGCCACCGGCACGACGGCCACCGCGAGCCCGCTCTCGACCTCCGCCACCAGCGTCTTGAAGATCCGCTCGTACGGGACCCCGAGCGCGTCCGCGGCCTCCTCGCCGTAGGCCTGGGCGGAGGCGTCGTGCTCGTAGGGGTGGAGCGTGAACTCGGCCTTGGCCTTGGTCAGGGCCATGGTGGCCGGGGTGCCGCCGCCCCCTTTGCCTTTCGATTTGCTCACGGATGACGATTGTAGCGAATCTACATTGTAAAGGCGCGGCCGGGGGTGTATCCGAACGCCCGCCGGAACACGTCGATGAACGCGCTCGCCGACGCCCACCCGCACCGGTGCGCCACGGCCGTCACCGGGGCGCCGTCGGCCAGCAGCAGCAGCGCGTGGTGCAGCCGCAGCTGCGTGCGCCACTGCGGGAAGCTCATGCCGAGCTCGCGGCGGCAGAGCCGGGCGAGCGTGCGCTCGCTGGTGCCGGCCTCGCCGGCCAGCCGTGCCAGGGTCCTGCCGTCCGCGGGGTCGCGGTGCAGGATCGCGCAGACGGCCGCCAGCCGGGGATCGCCGGGGGCGGGCAGGTGGAACGGCTGCTCGGGGGCGCGTTTGAGCTGGTCGAGCAGCACCGCGAGCAGGCGCCCGCGCTCCCCGTGGCCGGCAGGGGCGCGGGGGTCGCCGGTGTAGGCGATGATCAGCTCCCGCAGCAGCGGCCCGACGGCGAGGACCGCGGGCCGGTCGAGGGCGAGGGGGTTGCCGGTGAGGCCGACCAGGCGCAGGTCGGTGTCGCCGTGGGCGCGGTGCTCGTGGACGGTGCCCGCGGGCACCCAGATGGCCCGGTTGGCCGGGGCGACCCACGTGCCGGCGCTCGTGGTGACGGACAGGACGCCGCGGCAGGCGTACACGATCTGGTGGGTGTCGTGCCGGTGCGCGTCGATGCCTGCGCCCGGCGCGAGCGGCCGCCGCCCGGTGGGCGCCTCGGGCATGTGGCGGATTTCCGGCATGGGTTGGCATTTTATCGGAAGCGGGCCAAGTGCCGGCCGGGAAATGATCGGGGGGTGAACAGGATCCCCATGCTCGCCGCCGGCCATGCCGCCGTCGATCTCTATCAGGGGGCCGTGCCCGCGCTCGTGCCGTTCCTGGTGGCCGAGCGCGGGTACGGCTACGTGGCCGTCTCGGGCGTCGTGCTGGCCGCGACGCTGCTGTCGTCGATCGTGCAGCCGGTGTTCGGCATGCTGACCGACAGGTGGCGGATGCCGTGGCTGATCCCGGTGAGCATGGTGGTGGCCGGGGCGGGGGTGGCGGCCGGCGGCGTGACGGACTCGTACGTGCTGACCTGGCTGGCCGTGGCGCTGTCCGGGCTGGGCGTGGCCGCCTACCACCCGGAGTCGGCGCGGCTGGCGCGGATCGCCAGCGAGGGCAGCCATGTCCGGATGAGCTGGTTCTCGCTCGGCGGGACGCTGGGCTTCGCCTCGGCGCCCGTGCTGGTGACGCCGCTGCTGGCGGTGTGGGGGCTGGGCGCTTCGCCGCTGCTGGTGGTGCCGGCCGTGCTGGGGGCGCTCGTGACGCTTCCCGCCGTCCGTGCGGCGGCCGGGAGCGGTCAGGGGGTCAGGGCGGCGGCGCCGGTGACGGGCCGGGACGACTGGCCCTCGTTCACCAGGCTGACGCTGGTGATCGTCTTCCGGTCGGTCGTGTACGTCGGCTTGAGCGCCTTCGTGGCCCTGTACATGGGTGGCGGGGCGGCGGGCGCGGTGGCGTTGTTCGTGTTGTTCGCGGGCGGGGCGGCGGGAACGGTGCTGGGCGGCCGGTTGGCGGTGCGCTGGGGGCGGGTGCGGACGATGCGCCTGGCGTACGCGGCGGCGATCCCGGCGGTCGCGGGCGTGGTCCTGGCGCCCGGGTCCTTCGCGTACGTCTTCATCGCCGCCTCCTCGATCGCCCTGTACGCGCCGTTCTCCCTGCACGTCACGCTGGGGCAGGACTTCCTGCCGCGCCGGGTGGGCACGGCGGGCGGGGTGACGCTGGGGCTGGCGGTGAGCGTGGGCGGGCTGGCCAGCCCGGTGGTGGGCGCGATCGCGGAGGCCGCCACGCTCAGGACGGCGCTGGCCTGTCTGATCGTGTTCGCGGTCCTGGCCTGGCTGCTGTCCCGCACGATCGAGGAGCCCGGCCGGGAAGGCACTAGCGCCGGGTGGTGATCCGCACGACGGCTGTGTTGTCGCGCTGGGACGGGTCGAGACCGGTGGAGGCGACGTGCGCGGTGACCGGCAGCGACCGCCCGGCATCGGGGCCGACGTTCACGCGGGCCGAGATCCGGACCGGCCGTCCCGGCCGGACCGCGCCGATCACGCACGTGGCCTCCCGCGAGGTCTGCTGGCACGCGGCTCCGCTGACCTCGCCCAGCCCGGCGCCGTGCGGCAGGGTGAGGGTGAACGGCACGTCGGCGGCCGCCATCAGCCCCCGCATGGCGACGGTGGCGGTGACGGTGGTGGCGTCGCCGCGCCTGACGGGCCTGGCCGGGCCGTCGGCCTTGACGGACAACGAGTCGTAGACGCCGTGCGGGTCGGCCTTCTTGACGATCGAGCCGTAGCTTTCGACGTTGAGCGCGTTGGCGACGGAGTAGCCGTCGGCCTGTCCGTCCTCCGTGCCCGCCGACAGCACGCCGATCAGGTCGTGGGTGCCCTGGAGCACCCACGGCCCGCCGCTGTGCCCCTTGGAGAGGTGGCAGTTGTACGTCTCCAGCTTCGACGGCGTGACCGCGGAGCGGGCGGCCGGCATGGGTTTCGCCGCGGCGGCGATCACGCGTCCCGGCTGAGTCCTGGCCAGGCACCAGAGCTGGTCCCGGCCGTCGTACGGCTCCCGGCCCGGCAGTCCCGGATAGCCCGTGGTGACGACGGTGTGCCCGCCGCCCTGGTTGCGCATCGGGGTGAAGGCGCCGACGGCGTCCTGAAGGGTGCGGTTCCTCCTGCCCACTTCGATGAGCGCGATGTCATAGGTCGAGTTCCAGTCGCCCCCGCTCAGGCCGGTGTAGCCCAGCGGTTTCCAGGCGCGCCGCCCGCCCCACCGCCCGTACGGCTCCCGCTGCCGCTCGGAGGCGGCCCGCCCGTCGTAGGCGGGCACGAACGCGAAGTTGGTGTGCCAGCGGCCGTGCGGGGCGCCCTGGGGGACGCTGTAGACGCAGTGGGCGGCGGTGACGATGAGCAGCCCCGCGGCGGAGCGGACCACGGAGGCGCTGCAGGCGTCGCCGCGCCCTTCGGCGTTGACGAAGAACAGCCGGCCGGTGATCCTGCTGGAGGCGTCGCTCGTGTACGGGCGGGGCACGCGGGCGTACCCGTTGGCGTCCCCGCCGGGGGTCAGCCGCTTGCCCGCGGGCACGCTGCGCCGCTGGGCCGAGGTCTGGATCGGAAAGGTCTCCGGAAGGTCGGCGGCCTTGGCCTTGGCCTGCTTGACCGGCGTCCAGTAGCGCACGGCGCGGCCGGGGCGCATCACGGGGGAGGACTCGGCGCCCTGCGACCGGTCGCCGGCGGGAGCGGCGGGCGGTGGCCGGTCGGCCGCCGCGGGCAGCGCGAAGGCGACGCCGGCCACCGCGGTGAGCGTCGTGAGCAGAGCTCTCGGCACAGTGTCCCCCTGAACGGATCAGATCGATGACGTCTGATCACTTTAAGTCACAGAAAGGAGACGAAGTGTAGTTAGATGGTTCGTGTCGGCAGGCCGTGGCGGGGTCAGCCGGCCGCCGCGTCGCCGCCGTGGCGCCGCTGGAGGATCTCGGTGGTGCCGGCGTCCGTCGGCGCGCGATCGGGGCGCAGCCCGCGCCAGGACGGGTGGCGCAGCATGCCGTCGCCGGTGACCTCGGCGTACTGCACCTCACCGACCACGCGCGGCTCGACCCAGTGCGCGTCGCGGGCGTGCTCGCGCGGCACCGGCTCGGCGAAGGGCGGGTCGGGCCGCGCCAGCGGCGCCAGCCGGTCCTGCAGGTCGCGCAGCATGGCCTGGGTGAACCCGGTGCCGACGTGCCCGACGTACAGCAGCCGCCCGCGCCGGTCGTACGCGCCGAGCAGCAGCGACCCGATCATCCCTGAGCGCCGCCCGCCGCCCGGACGCCAGCCGCCGATGACGACCTCGACGGCGCTGACGTTCTTGACCTTGGTCCACTCGCTCGTGCGCTTGCCCGGCCGGTACGGCGAGCTCATCCGCTTGCACACGACTCCTTCGAGCCCGAGCTGCCGCGAGGAGTCGAGGGCGCGCCGGGCGTCATCGGCGAACCAGACGGGCACCTCCCACCGGTAGCCGGGCGTGAACGTGCTCTCCAGCAGCTCGCGGCGTCCGGTGTAGGGGAGGGAGACCGAGCTGGCCTCGTCGAGGTGCAGGATGTCGAACGCCATGAACGTCACCGGCACCGCCCTGGCCAGTCCGGCCGCGGCGGCCGGGTCGCGCTGGTGCATGCGGGGTTGCAGCGTCTCGAAGCTGGGCCGCCCGGCCTCGTCGAACGCCACGATCTCGCCGTCGACGACGGCGGGGCGGCCTCCGGTGGCGCCTGCCATGAGCTGCAGCTCGGGGTAGGCGGGGGTGATGTTCTTGCCGTTGCGCGACATCAGGCGGACGGCGCCTTCCTCGAGGTAGGCGAGGGCGCGCACGCCGTCCCACTTCATCTCCACGGCCCAGTCAGGGCCCTGCACGGAGGCCAGGGTGCCGAGCTGGGCGAGCATCGGCGCGTACGCCGGCAGCCGCACCATGGTGCATGCCGTACCCCGTCCGCTTGATCGACAGTGGCGGATCGGGGTCTACAGATGGTCAAGCTGCGTGTCCTCCACGAGCGCGGCCAGGTCGACCCCGTGTTCGCCGAGCTCGGCGACGGTGGCGCAGTAGCCGCGGAGGTAGGTGCGGCCGTTGACGCGGCAGGAGACGCGCAGCAGCGGGCGATCGTCCAGAATGATCGCCTCGACCAGGATGCCGTCCGGGCCTCGCCACTGTCCCATGGGAGACCAGTGTACGTAGTCGGACATAAAGGACGAGTAGCTTAAAACTTCTCGCACGGCTTTGCGTGAAGGTGTGACCCGATCCGGGCGCGCCCCGCCGGGCCGCGTTCCTTGCTCGTGCGCGGGACGGCCGCGGGAGAGGCTGAAGTGACCCACGCGCCTTCGACGCGTTCCTTGCCTGCAAAAATAACTTAGAGTAACTTTTGATGGCATACAGTATTTTGCCGTTCGATGTTAGAGCGCGCGTTCAGATGGGCAGAGGGGCACCCCAGAGCGTTCACCGGCCGTGGCCGCGCCCCCGTGGCGGCCACGGCGCTCGCCCCGGCAGGCCCGGTCCGGGGTGACGACGGCCGCGGGGGCGGCAGAGGCGAATGCCGCCCCCGCGGCCGTCGCGTGTCCCGCACTGTGTCCCGCACTGTGTCCCGCAGTGTGGACAGAACGAGACTCGGGTCGTGGACTCCGTAGACTGTTGGCGTGATTTCCCGTATCGACATGCGCGGTTCCCTCCCGGACAACCTGCGCGACGTGCTGCCCCGCGCTGAGCTCGATGTCGAGGCCGCCCTTGAGCAGGTGCGGCCCATCTGCGAGGACGTGCATCATCGGGGCGTCGCGGCCGTACGGGAGCTGACCGCCAGGTTCGACGGCGTCGAGATCGCCACCACCCGCGTCCCCGCCGAGGCCATCGAGCGCGCGCTCGCCGAGCTCGACCCCAGGGTGCGGGCGGCGCTGGAGGAGTCGATCAGGAGAACCCGGCTGGTCCACCGCGACCAGCGGCGCGCCGACGTCACCACCCAGGTCGTGCCCGGCGGCACGGTGACCGAGCGGTGGGTGCCGGTCGACCGCGTGGGCCTCTACGTCCCCGGCGGCCGCGCGGTCTACCCGTCCAGCGTGGTCATGAATGTCGTGCCCGCCCAGGAGGCCGGCGTCGGCTCGCTGGCCGTGGCCAGCCCGGCGCAGAAAGAGTTCGGCGGGCTGCCGCACCCCGCGATCCTGGCCGCCTGCGCGCTGCTCGGCGTGGACGAGGTCTACAACGTGGGCGGGGCGCAGGCCGTGGCCATGTTCGCCTACGGCACCGAGGAGTGCGCGCCCGCCACCATGGTCACCGGGCCGGGCAACATCTATGTGGCGGCGGCCAAGCGGCTGCTCAAGGGCCGCATCGGCATCGACTCCGAGGCCGGCCCGACCGAGATCGCGATCCTGGCCGACGAGAGCGCCGACCCGGTCCACGTCGCCGCCGACCTGATCAGCCAGGCCGAGCACGACACGATCGCCGCCGCCGTGCTCGTCACCACCAGCCCCGAGCTGGCCGAGGCCGTGGAGAAGGAGCTGCCGGGCCAGGTCTCGGCCACCAAGCACTCCGCGCGCATCGCCGAGGCGCTGAGCGGCCGGCAGTCCGGCATCGTGCTGGTCTCCTCGATCGACGACGGCCTCGCGGTCGTGGACGCGTACGCCGCCGAGCACCTGGAGATCCACACCGCCGACGCCGCCGCCGTGGCCGCGCGGGTCCGCAACGCCGGGGCGATCTTCGTCGGCACGTACGCGCCCGTCTCGCTCGGCGACTACCTCGCCGGGTCCAACCACGTGCTGCCCACGGGTGGCTGCGCCTGCCACTCCAGCGGCCTGTCGGTGCAGTCGTTCCTGCGCGGCATCCACGTCGTCGACTACAGCCGCGAGGCGCTCGCGGAGGCGGCGGCCCACGTGTCGGTCCTGGCCGACGCCGAGGACCTGCCCGCCCACGGCGCCGCGATCCGCGCCCGATTCGACTGGCGAGTGCCCACGGAGACCGAGTGAACCTGGACGATCTGCCCATCCGCGACGACCTGAGGGGCAAGACGCCGTACGGCGCGCCCCAGATCGACGTCCCGGTCCGGCTCAACACCAACGAAAACCCCTACCCGCCCTCCCCGGAGCTGGTCGCCGACCTGGCCGAGGCGGTCCGGGCGCAGGCGGGCGACCTCAACCGCTACCCCGACAGGGACGCCACCGCGCTCCGCGCCGACCTGGCGGGCTACCTCGGCCACGGCCTGCGCACCGAGCAGGTGTGGGCCGCCAACGGCTCCAACGAGGTGCTCCAGCAGATCCTGCAGGCCTTCGGCGGCCACGGCCGCACCGCCATCGGGTTCGAGCCGTCCTACTCGATGCACCCGATCATCACCAGCGGCACCAACACCGAGTGGATCAAGGCCAGCCGCGAGGAGGACTTCTCGCTCGATCCCGGCAAGGCCGTGGCGGCGATCGAGGAGCACCGGCCGGACATCGTGTTCCTGGCCTCGCCCAACAACCCGACCGGCACCGCACAGCCGCTCGCCACGATCGAGGCGATCCTGGCCGCCGCGCCCGGCGTGGTCGTGGTCGACGAGGCCTACGCCGAGTTCGCCCGCGCGGGCACGCCTTCGGCGCTCACGCTGCTGCCCGAGCACCCGCGGCTGATCGTCACCAGGACGATGTCCAAGGCGTTCGCCATGGCCGGCACGCGGCTCGGTTACCTGGCGGCGCATCCGGCCGTGGTGGAGGCGCTGCTGCTGGTGCGGCTGCCGTACCATCTGTCGACCCTCACCCAGACGGCGGCGCGCGTGGCGCTGCGGCACCGCGCGGAGCTGCTGGGCACGGTGGACGCGCTGCGGCGCGAGCGCGACGCGACGGTGGCCTGGCTGCGGTCCAAGGGCCTGGCCGTGGCCGACTCCGACGCCAACTTCGTGCTGTTCGGGCGCTTCCCCGACCGGCGCGCGGTGTGGGAGGGGCTGCTGGAGCGCGGCGTGCTCATCCGCGAGGTGGGTCCGCCCGAATGGCTGCGTGTGTCGATCGGCACCGGCGAGGAGATGGCGGCCTTCCGCGCCGCCCTGGAAGGGGTCCTGCTGTGAGCGAGCGAACCAATGAACACGGCGCTTCTGCGGTTCACAGGACCGACGAAGGAGGGCCTGTGAACCGCGTAGGCCGCGTCGAGCGCGTTACGAAGGAGACCTCGGTCCTGGTGGAGGTCGGTCTCGACGGCACCGGCCGGGTCGAGGTGGCGACCGGGGTCGGCTTCTTCGACCACATGCTGGCCCAGCTCGGCAAGCACGGGTTGTTCGACCTGACCGTCAAGACCGAGGGCGACCTGCACATCGACTCGCACCACACGATCGAGGACACCGCGCTCGCGCTGGGCGCCGCGTTCCGCGAGGCGCTGGGCGACAAGTCGGGCATCCGGCGGTTCGGTAGCGCGTCGTGCCCCCTGGACGAGTCGCTCGCCCAGGTCACCGTCGACCTGTCCGGGCGGCCGTACCTCGTGCACACCGAGCCCGAGGGCATGGCGCCGATGATCGGCCCCGACTACGACACGACGATGACGCGCCACATCCTGGAGTCGCTCGTCGCCCAGGCCGCGATCTGCCTGCACGTGCACGTGCCGTACGGCCGCAACGCCCACCACGTCGTCGAGGCCCAGTTCAAGGCCCTGGCCAGGGCGCTGCGCGAGGCGTCGGAGCCCGACCCGCGCGCCACCGGGGTGCCGAGCACCAAGGGCGTCCTATGACCGACAACCTCATCGCCGGCGTGATGGTGTTCATCGGGCTGTTCCTGATCGGCGGCGTGTTCTCCCTGGCCAGGCAGGGGCTCAAGATCGGAGCCGTCATCTGCGCCGTCGGCGCGGCGATGGCGATCACGGCGGGGGTGCTGTGGTGGTGAACAAGGTCGTCGTCCTCGACTACGGCTCTGGCAATCTGCGGTCGGCCGAGCGGGCGCTGGCCCGGGTCGGCGCCGACGTGACCGTGACGTCCGACTTCGACGCCGCGCTCGAGGCCGACGGGCTGGTCGTACCGGGCGTGGGTGCCTTCGAGGCGTGCATGGGCGGGCTCAAGGCCGTGGGCGGTGAGCAGATCATCGGCCGCCGCCTGGCCGGCGGACGGCCGGTGCTCGGGATCTGCGTCGGCATGCAGATCCTGTTCGCCAGGGGCGTCGAGCACGGCGTGGAGACCGAGGGCTGCGGCGAGTGGCCGGGCACCGTCGAGCGCCTCGACGCGCCCATCCTTCCCCACATGGGGTGGAACACGGTCAAGGCCCCCGCGGGCAGCGTCCTGTTCGCCGGGCTCGACGCCGCCACCCGCTTCTACTTCGTGCACTCCTACGGCGTGCGCGAGTGGGAGCTGCGCACCGGCGAGGGCTTCGCCGAGCCGATCGTCACGTGGGCCGAGCACGGCGTGCCGTTCGTGGCCGCCGTGGAGAACGGCCCGCTCATGGCCACCCAGTTCCACCCCGAGAAGTCCGGCGACGCCGGCGCCACGCTCCTGGCGAACTGGCTGGGCACCCTGTGAGCGAGCGAAGCGAGTGAACGATCAGACACGCGAGCTTCTGCTGACAAGGCTGGCGCTTTTGCTCACAGGGCTGACGGAGGAGGCCCGGTGAGCAAGGAGCGGGCGCGCCGGCGGGCCGAGCGCGAGGCCGAGCGGGCCCGCGCGATCCGTGCCAACGAGGAGCGGCAGGCGCGCCAGGCACGCCGCCGCGCCCTGCTCACCCGCCTCACCCCGCGCCCGGTGCGCGTCGCCCGCCAGGGCGGCCTGCTCGCCCGGCGCCACCGCGCCCAGAACGCCGTGGTGGCGCTCGGCTTCCTGCTCGTCCAGGCGATCGTCTGGCTGCTGTGGGGGTCGCTCTTCGCCAGCTTCGCCGCACTCGTCCTGTCCCTGCTGCTCGTACCCGTTGTCGTGACCCTCGCCTTCGACCGGAGGACCTGAATGTCGCTCGTTTTGCTGCCTGCCGTGGACGTCGCCGACGGCCAGGCCGTACGCCTGGTCCAGGGCGAGGCCGGGACCGAGACCGGTTACGGCGCACCGCTCGCCGCCGCGCTGGCCTGGCAGGAGGCGGGCGCCGAATGGATCCACCTCGTCGACCTCGACGCCGCGTTCGGCCGGGGGAGCAACCGGGAGCTGATCGCCGGCGTGATCGCCCGGCTCGACGTGAACGTGGAGCTGTCCGGCGGCATCCGCGACGACGACTCCCTGACCGCCGCCCTGGCCACCGGCTGCCGGCGGGTCAACATCGGCACCGCCGCGCTGGAGAAGCCCGAATGGTGCCGGAAGATCATCGCCGAGCACGGCGACAGGGTCGCGGTCGGGCTCGACGTGCGCGGCACCACCCTGGCCGCCCATGGCTGGACCCAGGACTCCGGCGACCTGTGGGAGGTGCTCGACCGGCTCGAGGCCGACGGCTGCCCCCGCTACGTCGTCACCGACGTGACCAAGGACGGCATGCTCCAGGGCCCCAACCTCGATCTCTACCGCCAGATCTGCGCCCGCACCGACAAGCCGGTGATCGCCAGCGGCGGCGTCTCCAGCCTCGATGACCTGGTCGCACTCGCTTCTCTCGTCCCGGACGGAGTGGAGGGAGCCATCGTGGGCAGGGCCCTGTACGCTCACGCGTTCACACTGGAAAACGCGCTGGCCGCGGTGCGCGTGTAGCTTCGCCGGGAGGGGGCGGAATGAGCTTCGGTAGCGTCAGCATGCAAAGCACCGGACCAAGGGTGTTCTCTGGCGGCATCTGGGAGGAGAAGTACGGCTACGCGCGTGCCGTGGTCGTCGGAGAGCGGGTGATCGTCTCCGGCTGCACCGCCACGGTCGACGGAGAGGTGCGCCACGTCGGCGACGCCTACAAGCAGAGCCTGACCGCGATCGACATCGCGCTGGAGGCCGTGCTGATGGGCGGGCTCACCCGCGAGGACGTCGTCATGGTCCGCTACTACGTGGTGGAGCAGTGCCACTTCGACCTCGTCGGGCAGGCCATCGCCGAGGTCCTCGGGAAGGTGCGGCCCGCCTGCACGGGAGTGCGTGTGGCCGGCCTGGTAGACCCTAGAATGCTGGTCGAGATCGAAATCGAGGCGTTGCGAGCATGACCGTAGCGGTAAGAGTCATTCCCTGTCTCGACGTGGACGCCGGACGTGTGGTCAAGGGCGTCAACTTCGAGAACCTGCGCGACGCGGGCGACCCCGTCGAGCTGGCCAGGCGCTACGACCAGGAAGGCGCCGACGAGCTGACCTTCCTCGACATCACCGCCTCGTCCGGCGAGCGCGAGACCATGCTCGACGTCGTACGCCGGACCGCCGAGCAGGTGTTCATCCCGCTCACCGTCGGAGGCGGGGTGCGCTCGGTCGACGACGTCAACCGGCTGCTGCGGGCCGGTGCCGACAAGGTGTCGCTCAACACGGCCGCCATCGCCCGGCCCGAGCTGCTCACTGAGGCGTCCCGGCGGTTCGGCGCCCAGTGCGTCGTCCTGTCCGTCGACGCCCGGCGCGCGCCGGGCACCCCCAGCGGATTCGAGGTGACCACGCACGGCGGGCGGCGCGGCACCGGGATCGACGCGGTGGAGTGGGCGGCGCGCGGCGAGGAGCTGGGCGTGGGCGAGATCCTGCTCAACTCGATGGACGGCGACGGGACGCTCGACGGCTACGACCTGGAGATGCTGCGGGCGGTCCGGGCCGCGGTCCGGGTCCCGGTGATCGCCAGCGGCGGGGCCGGGCGCCTGGAGGACTTCCCGCCGGCGGTGGCGGCCGGCGCGGACGCCGTCCTCGCGGCCTCGGTGTTCCACTTCGGCACCCTCAAGATCTCCGAGGTCAAGGACACGCTGCGCCTGGCGGGCCACCCGGTTCGCTGACACCACCCCTGGCCCGCCTCGCGGTCCGGGGGACAGGGCCTGCCTGACCGCCGGCCTGATCGGCTCGCCCGGCCGGATGGCTGACCGGTTCGGCCGACGGTCGGGCCTGCCGCGCGGGCGGCACTGCGGCCGATCGCTCAGAACACCCGCAGGTGGTTGAACAGCTCGTACGACACGTCCTTCGCCGCGAACGCCGCCGCCTCCGAGCGCTTGACCGCCAGGTACGCGCTGCGCCGCAGCGGCCCCAGCGCCTCCATCAGCACCTCGTCCGACTCCAGCGCGTCCAGCGCCTCGTCGAGCGACGACGGCAGGCGAGGGTACCGGCCGGGCCGCGTGTCGGGATCGACGTCCACGGGCTCCCCGGGGTCCAGCTTGCGCCGGATCCCGTCGAGGCCGGCGTGGATGACGGCCCCCAGCGACAGGTACGGGTTCGCGGAGGAGTCCGACGGTTTCAGCTCCAGGTTCGGCTCGCCGGTGGAGCCGAGCGGCGAGCACACCCGTACGGCGGCCTCCCGGTTGTCGGGCCCGTAGACCGCGTACGCGCTGGCCCACGAGCGGGGAGCCAGGCGGCGGAAGCCGTTGACGCTGCCGCACGTCAGCGCGGTCAGCGCCGGCATGTGGGCGAGCAGGCCGCCGATGAAGCCGTCGCGCACCTCCCCGTCCTCGCCGAAGACGTTGTGGGTGTCGTTCCACAGCGACAGGTGCAGGTGGGCGCCGTTGCCCGCCTGGTCGGCCAGCGGTTTGGGAGCCAGCGTGGCCCACATCTGCATGCGCAGGGCCACGCCGCGCACGGTCTCGCGGAACAGCACGTGGTTGTCGGCGGCACGCAGGGCGGGCGCGTGGCGGATCGACAGCTCCTGCTGGCCGGGCCCCAGCTCGGGATGGTAGTGCTCGACCCGCATGCCCTGCGTCTCCAGGGCGTGGATGAGCTTGGTGATGTAGTCGTGCGCCGTGTCGAACCCGGCGTTGGCATAGCACAGCGAGTCGTCGAGCGGCACCAGCCGGTCCGGGCCGCCGGCCGGGTCGGGCAGGCGGCGGCCGAGCGTGAACTCCGGCTCGAACGCCGCGCGCAACGTGTAACCTTCGGTGGCGAGCTCCGCGATCGCGTCCTTGAGGAACGTCCGCGCGCACGCCTCCCAGGGCGAGCCGTCCGGCCGGCACAGGTCCGACAGCATGGCGGCGGCGCCCGGTGCGTGGGGCAACGGGACGTACGTGGCGGGGTCGGGGACAATGCGCACTTCGCCCACCGGGCCCATGTGCTCGACGTCCTGGAGCTGGTCGAGCATGTTCATCGCCATCATGGCCACCGTGTGCCCGATGCCCGTGTTGAGCCGTTCGGCCAACCGCGACCGGGATGCTGCTTTTCCCCGGATCACGCCGCCGTGGTCGGCGTACAGGAACCGGATCAGCTCGATGCCCTCGAGCTCAGCTCGCTCGAGGATGCGCCGCGCCTGCGGGTCGAGCTGATTGGTCTTGGCAGCGCTGAGGCGATCTCTCATTCTGCCTGCGTAACACGATCCGGCACCGCGGGGAAGCACCTGACGCAGACAGAACCTCGGTCAGGTTAGAACACTTGAGAAGAAGACGGCCAACTGGTCGGCTCCTTGCATGATTCCTCCGAGCACTCCGTTGACCGCGGCGGCGGCTTGCTCCGGCCGGGTGAACAGGTAGAAGACCACGAACGCGACAGCCGCGTAGGTGATCACCTTCTTGACCTGCATGGGGGCCTCCTGCAGTCCATTCCCAGCCGTATATACCCGGATCTGGGCGATCACTGGCATCCTCTGCGAAGATGTTCATGATCCTAACCGGGGGGCTTCTTGCCCATGCCATGGTACGGGCTTGAATTCATGCTTGAGCGCCTGCAGCGCCGCGATTTCCGCGATGGGCGAGGCGGATCGGTCAGCCGTCAGATGCCCAGGGAGGCGCCGCGCAGCCGGGTGACGTCGCCGGGCTCGCCGGTCAGCTCCACGCGGGCGTGCTCCTGACGGCCGAAGCAGAACATCAGCAGCTCGGAGGCCGTACCCGTCACTTCCACCCGGGGGCCCTGACGGGGGCCGCCGACCGCCACGCCGCCGCCCAGCCGGTGCAGCACCACGCCCACGGGCGACTTGCGCAGCATCAGCCTGGCGCCGCTCGACACCCGCGCCCAGATGAGCCGGTCGAGGTCGGCGGGCAGCGCGCGCGGCTCCCACGACGGCTGCGCCCGGCGCACGTCCTCGTGGTGCACGAAAAACTCCAGCATGTTGACGGCCTCGTCGAGGGAAGGCAGCAGGCCGTACACGCCGCCCGGCTTCCGTACGAGGCCGACCAGCTCGGGGTAGGGGTGCTTGGCCTTGAGCCCGTTCTGGACCGAGGCGGTGTAGCCGGCCAGCGGCTTGAGCGCGATCCCGCCCATCGCGTCCGGCCGGCGCTCGCGCAGCACCAGGTGGGCGGCCAGGTCATAGGTGGTCCAGCCCGTGCAGAGCGTCGGCGCGTCGGGACCCAGCGCGTCGAATGAGTCGCAAAGCGCGGAACGTTCATCACGAGCATGATTCACGCACTCAACCTTACCGCTGGGAATAACGTGATGATCAGACGTGATGTAGTGACTTACGGATAGACATCGGCTTGAAGGGGGAACTTCCCGAGTGGCGAGCAAGGTCACCTCGGCCGTCATGCGTCAAGGACTGCGCGTCCTTGGGGTGGCCATTCGCACCGAGAAGGTGGTGTTCGCCCTGGCCGTGCTGGCCAGTGCGGTCTACGGCGGCATGACCGTCGCCTCCGCCTGGGCGCTCGGCTGGGCCACCCAGAACGTGGTGCTGCCGACCTTCGCCCAGGACCGCGTCACGTCGGGCGCGCTCTGGACCGGCACGTTCCTCATCGTCGGCGCGGCGCTGCTCAAGGCGTTCGGCGTGGCGGGCCGGCGCATCCTGGCCGGCGTCATGCAGTACCGCATGCAGGCCAGGTCGCGCAGGGACGTCACCAAGCAGTACCTGCGGTTGCCGTTGTCCTGGCACCACCGCCACCCCACCGGCCAGCTGCTGTCGAACGCCAGCTCCGACGCCGAGGCCGCCTGGGCCCCGCTCGCGCCGCTGCCCATGGCCGTCGGCGTGGTCGTCATGCTGGTCACGGCCGCGATAGCGATGCTGCTCACGGACCTGACGCTGGCGGTGGTCGGCTTCCTGATCTTCCCGGCCATCGCCGTGCTCAACCTCGTCTACCAGCGCCGGCTGAGCCCGCTGGCCACCCGCGCGCAGCAGCTGCGCGCCGAGGTCAGCGAGATCGCGCACGAGAGCTTCGACGGCGCCCTCGTCGTCAAGACCCTCGGCAGGGAGGATCTGGAGACCGAGCGGTTCCGGCGCCGCGCCCACGAGCTGCGCGACGCCAACATCGCCGTCGGCCGCGTGCGCGGGCTGTTCGACCCGATGCTGGAGGCGCTGCCCACGCTCGGCGTGCTCGCGGTGCTCGCCGTCGGCGCGCTGCGCCTGTCCACCGGCTCCATCGACTCCGGCGACCTGGTCCAGGTCGCCTACCTCTTCACGCTGCTGGCCTTCCCGATCAGGGCGCTGGGCTGGGTGCTGGCCGAGCTGCCGCGCAGCGTGGTCGGCTGGGAGCGGGTGCAGGCCGTGCTGGAGGCCACCGGCTCCATGGAGTACGGCCGCGAGACCACGACCTCGCCCGGGCCGGCGGCCTTGGAGGTCCGCGGCGTGTCGTACCGCTACGGCAAGGCCGAGGTCCTGCACGACGTCACCTTCGACGTGCCCGCCGCCCGCACCGTCGCCCTCGTCGGCCCCACGGGATCGGGCAAGTCCACGCTGGTGCAGCTCCTCGCCCGGCTGGTCGACCCGGACTCGGGACAGGTCCTCCTCGACGGCGTCGACGTGCGGGAGCTGGCCTACGGCGCCGTCGCCGAGTCGGTGGCCCTGGTGCCGCAGCAGACGTTCCTGTTCGACGACACCGTGCGCGGCAACGTCGCGCTCGGGCTGGACACCGCCGACGAGGACGTGTGGGACGCGCTGCGGCTCGCCCAGGCCGACGGGTTCGTCGGCAGACTCTCCGGCGGCCTCGACACGCGCGTCGGCGAGCGCGGCGCCACCCTGTCCGGCGGCCAGCGCCAGCGCCTCGCCCTGGCCCGCGCCGTCGTGCGCCGGCCGCGCCTGCTCGTGCTCGACGACGCAACCTCCAGCGTGGACCCCCAGGTCGAGGCCAAGATCCTGTACGGGCTCCGCGACGCCGCCGAGGCGTCGACCGTCGTGGTCGTCGCCTATCGCATGGCCACGATCGCGCTCGCCGACGAAGTCGTCTACCTGGACCACGGCCGGGTCGTGGACCGCGGGCCGCACGAGGAGCTGCTTGCCCGCTGCGAGGGGTACCGCAACCTGGTGACGGCCTACGAGCGCGAGGAGGCCGAGCGCGCCGCCATCGACGTCCCCCCGGACGAGACCGGCTCGGAAGAGATCAGCGCTGAAGAGGAAGAAGAGGTCAGCGCATGACCGTGCAGAGCATCCGGCGCAACTCCGACCGCTCCGCGCTGGCCACCGTCCGGCAGGGGCTCTCGCTCACCCCCGAGTTCCGCAAGGGCCTGGCCGTCACGCTGATGCTGGCCGTCGTCGCGACCGTGGGCAAGATCATCGTCCCGATCGCGGTGCAGCAGACGATCGACACGGGGCTCAAGGGCGGCACGCCCGACATGTCGTACATAACCCGCGCCGTCCTGATATGCGCGGCCGCCGTCGTACTCACGGCGCTCGCCGGGTACGTCATGAACGTCCGCCTCTACAAGGCCACCGAGTCGTCCCTGGCCACCCTGCGCGTCCGCGGCTTCCGCCACGTGCACGACCTGTCGGTGCTCACCCAGAACACCGAGCGGCGCGGCGCCCTGGTCTCGCGCGTCACCGGCGACATCGACCAGATCAGCACGTTCATGCAGTGGGGCGGGCTGATGATCATCGTGGCGTTCGGCCAGGTGCTGGTGGCCACCGTGCTGATGTTCGTCTACTCCTGGCAGCTCACGCTGCTGGTGTGGGCCTGCTTCATCCCGCTGATGATCGCCCTGCCGCGCTTCCAGCGGCTGCTGTCGCGGGCGTACACGGTGGTGCGCGAGCGGACCGGCGACATGCTCGCCGCGGTCAGCGAGTCCGTCGTCGGCGCCACCGTCATCCGCGCCTACGCCTCCGAGCGCCGCACCGCCGAGCGCATCGACAAGGCCGTGAACGCCAACCGGGCCGCCCAGGTCAAGGCGCAGACCATCGTCGGCTTCGTCTTCCCGCTGACCGAGATCGTGGCGGCCGTCGCGATCGCCGGGATCGTGCTGCTCGGCGTGCGGCTCGGCCTGTCGGGCGACATCACGCAGGGGCAGCTGGTGGCGTTCCTGTTCCTGGTCACGCTGTTCGTATCGCCGTTGCAGACGGCAACGGAGGTGCTCAACGAGGCCCAGAACGCCGTCGCCGGCTGGCGGCGCATCCTCGGCGTGCTCGACACCCCGCCCGACGTGGCCGACCCCGGCGAGCAGGGCATGGAGCTGCCGCGCGGTCCCATCTCGGTGGCCTTCGAGGACGTGCACTTCTCCTATCCCGGTGGCGCGCCCGTGCTGCGCGAGGTCACGCTGGAGATCCCGCCACGCTCCCGCATCGCGGTGGTGGGGGAGACCGGCTCGGGCAAGACCACGTTCGCCAAGCTCCTGACGCGGCTGATGGACCCGGGCTCGGGCCGCGTCACCATCGACGGCCACGACCTGCGCGACATCCGCTTCTCCTCGCTGCGCGAGCGCATCGTCATGGTGCCGCAGGACGGCTTCCTGTTCGACGGCACGCTGGAGGAGAACATCCGCTACGGCAAGCCGCCGGCGACCCGCGAGGAGATCGAGCTCGCGCTGACCGAGCTGGGCCTGGCCGACTGGCTGGAGGGCCTGCCCGCCGGTCTGGACACGCCCGTCGGCCAGCGGGGCGAGTCGCTGTCGGCCGGCGAGCGCCAGCTCGTCGCCCTGGCCCGCGCCTACCTCGCCGACCCCGACCTGCTCCTGCTGGACGAGGCCACCTCGGCGGTGGACCCGGCCACGGAGGTACGGCTGGCTCGCGCGCTCGAAGGCGTCACCCGCGGCCGCACCGCCATCTCGATCGCCCACCGCCTGTCCACGGCGGAGAACGCCGACGAGGTCCTCGTGTTCGACGCGGGCCGCCTGGTGCAGCGCGGCGCGCACGCCGACCTGGTCGACGAGCCCGGCGTGTACGCCGACCTGCACGCCTCCTGGGTGTCGGCCGCGCACTCGTGATCGTTCATTCGTGTACGGCGGCGAACGTCACGGTCGTCCCCCTCGGCCCCGACACGATCGTGATCTGATCGCACAGCATGCGCGTCAGCCACAGCCCGCGCCCCCGGCCCTCGAACCCCGTGGGCGGGCGCATGTCGCCCACCCACCCCGGTGGCAGCCCCGGCCCCTCGTCGGTCACCTCGCACCACAGCCGGCCGCCGTGCGACCACAGCCGCAGCCGCCCGTGCCCGCCGCCGTGGACCACCGCGTTGGTGGTGATCTCGTTGACCGCCAGCACGAAGTCCTCCAGGTGCCGGCCGGTCAGCCCCTCGTAGGCGGCGTGCTCGGAGACCGCTCTGCGCAGATACGTGATGCGCCCGCGCGCGAAGGCCGCGCGGAGCACCTGCCTACACATGGCGCACTGCGAGGAACTCGTCCGCCCTGATCAGGCGGAGCACCCGCGCCATGGCCTCGCCGCAGACGACCACGGTGGCCCTCTCCGGCCTGGCCATGGCCATGAGGGTCAGCAGCTGCGCCGATCCGGCGTCGATGAAGTCCAGCCGGGAGGCGTCGATCACGACCTCGCCCGGCTCCTTCTCCAGCGGCGCCAGCAGCGACGCGAACGCCTGCCTGTTGGTGAGATCGATCTCGCCCCACACCCGCAGCCCCGGCGGCGAGGAGGTGCCGGCGAAACGCAGCAGCGCCTGCTCGGGCGAGATGGGATGCACGGACGCGGCCCGGTCGATGGCATCGCGCGGGAAGAGGCCACGGTCGTACTGGCACACGGCCGCCAGCCAGCGCTCGCCGAACAGCTCGTTGGCCGCCGCCTCGAACGCCGCCTGCCCGCGCGCGTCCCGCACCCCCCAGGAGGCGTCGACCAGCGCGTACACGCCGTTTTGGCCGTGCTTGCGCGCGCGCTCGTTGGCGTCGGCCAGCCGGCACAGCACCCGCTCGGGGTCGAGGCAGCCGTCGGTGAAGTGGGTGTCCGCGCAGGCCAGGATCTCCACCTGCCCCGCCGACTCCGCGTCGGCGAACCCCGGCACGAGCGGCGCCAGCCAGTCACGCGTCCGTTCCGGGCTGTCCGCATGCGTGATGATCATCACTTTGGAACGGCGGCGCAGCCCGTTCATCGTGAACAGCCGCGTCGTCGTCATCCGCTCGCGCTCGCCGTCGAACGGCAGGCAGACGTGATCCCCCAGATCAGGATCGAGGACAGAGCCCGCGACGTGCACCACGATGGCACGACCTCCCTTAGCATGCGTCGCTTCAAGAAAATACCCCGCACCACGTCATCACGTAGCGCATTCTCTGTAAAACTCACCGTGACGCGATCCCGGCCGGTGTACGTTTTCGGCGGGGCCGCCCGCGCGGGGAGCGAGCGGGCGCGCCTCCGCGGGAGGGGTCATGAGAGACATGGGCGCGGATGTGCTGGAGATGACGCGACGCCTGCACGGCGAGCTCGTGGTGGTCAGCCTGGCGGGGGAGGTGGACGTGGACAACGCCTCCCAGGTCCGGCGGTGCCTCGGCGAGGCGGTGGAGAGCCACGGCCCCCGGCTGGTCGTCGACCTGACCCGGCTGACCTTCATCGACACCACGGGGCTCGGCGTCCTGGTGCGCCAGCTGGCCGACCTGCGCGCACGCGACGGCACGATGGCACTGGTCGCACCGGACGGCCAGGTGCTGCGCCGGCTGCGCAGGACCAACCTGGCCCCGCTGTTCCCGATCTACGACACCCTGTCGCAGGCCCTGGGCTGAGGCCCCCGCATCGGTGACGGGGGCGCGAGGGCGGGCTGGTTGAATGGAGGACATGGCCCTTGATCCCAAGATCGCCGCACGGTTGAAGCGCAACCCCGACGGCCTCGTCCCCGCGATCGCCCAGCAGTACGACACCGGCGAGGTGCTCATGCTGGCCTGGATGAACGACGAGGCGCTGCATCGGACGCTCACCACCGGCAGGGCCACCTACTGGTCGCGCAGCCGCGGCGAGTTCTGGGTGAAGGGCGACACCTCCGGCCACGTCCAGCACGTCAAGTCGGTGGCACTCGACTGCGACGGCGACACCATCCTGGTCAAGGTCGACCAGGCCGGCGCCGCCTGCCACACGGGCGACCGCACCTGCTTCGACGCCGATCGGCTCGAGACCGCGCTCGGCCCGGCGTGATGGACTCCGGCGCCGAGGGCAGGCCCACAGCGGCGCGGAGGGAGCTGTGGGGCTGGCTGGCGCTGACCGTTCTCGGCTGCCTCCTCGTGCTGCTGGCCGCCGGCCGGGCCTGGGTGAGGGTCGCGCAGGCCGGGGCGCAGGCGCCCACCGGCGGCGACCTCGGACCCGCGCTGACCCCCGTGGCGCTGGCCGGCCTGGCCGGCGTGGTGGCCGTGCTGGCCACCAAGGGCGCCGGCCGCCGCGTCGTCGGCGGGCTGCTGGCCCTCTGCGGGGCCGGCGCGGCCGCGGCGACGTGGGCGGCACTGGACGGCGCGGCCGTGACGGGCTGGCTGGGCGAGCACAACGCCCTGCACGGCGCCTCGGGCCTGTCCTGGGAGATCGTGCCGCTCTGGCCCGCCGTGGCGGGGGCCGGCGCGGCCCTGATGCTGGCCGGGGGTGTCCTGGCCATCCTGCGGGGCGGCAGGTGGGCGGGCATGTCGGCCCGGTACGAGCCGGACGCGGCCCCGCGGGCGGACGACGACAAGGCACTCTGGGACGCCCTCGACCGAGGAGACGACCCCACGGACTCCCGATGAATGCGGCTGTGACGAATTCAGCACTGTTCTGAACCTCTGTCGGCTTGGCCGCCGTTTCCTCAATAAGCTGCCGGTGCGACTCGCCACGAAACACTAGGAGCCAGGGGCATGAGCTACGGGGACCAGGGCGGCAACGGGGGCTATGGCGCGCAGCCGCCCGGCGGAGGATACGGCCAGCAGCCGCCCACCGGCGGCGGGTACGGCGGCTACGGCCAGCAGCCCCCGACCGGTGGCGGGTACGCTCAGCAGCCCCCCGGCGGCGGCGCCTACGGCGGCTACGGCCAGCAGCCCCCGAGCTATCCGCAGGAGCAGCTGGGCTACGGCCAGCTGCCGCCCAGCGGCGGGTTCGGCCAGCAGCCCGGCTACGGCTACAACCAGTACGGCCCGCCCCAGCAGCCGCGCCAGACCAACGGCATGGCCGTGGCCTCGATGGTGCTGGGCATCGTCGGTCTGGCTTTCTGCGGTCTGACCAGCATCCCGGGCGTGATCCTCGGCCACATCGCGCTCAACAAGATCAAGCGTACGGGCGAGGAGGGCCAGGGCATGGCCGTGGCGGGCCTCGTCACGTCGTACATCACGGTCGGGCTGTGGCTGCTGACGTGGATGCTCTTCGGTGGCTTCCTGCTGTCCATCCTCGGGATGAGCGCCGCCGCCACGTCCTCCGTCTCCGACTACTGATGGGTAGTCTGTCGGCAACGTAGCCGGACCGTGACGGGCTGCTTGCGGTCCGATTACGAATTGTCCGCAAATTGGGTCTTATTCCACGTGGGGCATGGTTTCTCGCTAGGCTGCCGCGCACTCGCCACAAAGATGACGACATGAGGAGTCCTAGGATGACTTACGGTAACCAGGGCGATGGCGGCTACGGCTCGCAGCCGCCCGGCGGCGGCTACGGCCAGCAGCCCCCGAGCGGCGGGGGCTACGGCCAGCAGCCGCCCAGCGGCGGCGGCTACGGCGGTGGCGGTTATGGCCAGCAGCCCCCGAGCGGTGGCGGCTATGGTCAGCAGCCCCCGAGCGGTGGCGGCTATGGTCAGCAGCCGCCCAGCGGTGGTGGCTACGGCGGTGGCGGTTATGGCCAGCAGCCCCCGAGCGGTGGCGGCTACGGCGGCCAGCAGCCGCCGGACAACCAGCTGGTCCCCGCTATCCTCACCACCCTGTTCTGCTGCCTTCCTTTCGGCATCGTGGCGATCGTCAAGTCGTCGCAGGTGAACCAGAAGTGGCAGGTGGGCGACTACCAGGGTGCGGCGCAGGCGGCCGAGGAGGCCAAGACGTGGTGGAAGCGCAGCCTGATCTTCGGCGCGATCGGGATCGTCGTGATCATCATCGCCTATGTGCTGTTCTTCGTCATTCTCGCCGCGAGCGTGAGCACCACCTACTCCTCGTACTAGGCCGCTCGCGGGGGATCACGTACGGAAGGCGGATACTGGGAGCATGAGCATCGCAACAACCGGGCGGAGCGGCACCGATCGGCTCAAGGGCCTGCTCGCGCCGCTCGGTGTTGCGGCCGGCGCCGGCGCCGTGGTGGCGTTCGTCGGCATGGTGGACCCCAACGAGCCGGGCCACTACCCGACCTGCCCGTTCCTGTGGCTCACCGGTCTCTACTGCCCGGGCTGTGGCACGCTGCGCACGATTCACGCGCTGGCGCACCTCGACCCGGTGGCCGCGCTCGGGCTCAACCCGCTCGCCGTGGTCATGATCCCGTTCCTGCTGTTCTGGTGGGGCAGGTGGGTGGTGCGCGCCTGGCAGGGCAGGCCCCGGCGCACGACGCTCGCCCACCCGGCGTGGCTGTGGGCGTTCATAGCGGTCATCATGGTGTACTGGGTTGTCCGTAACCTGCCGTTCGGGGCCTTCCTGGCGCCATAGCCGGGGGCCTGTGGTGAGGTGACCTCGGTGGGGCCGATACCATCGCAGGACAAGGCGGAGAGCGGACGCGACGCGAACTCTCAGCCACCCCCACAGTCGACCGGAGGGACCCCAAGCGCGTGAGTGAGCGGACGGAAGGACCGAGTGTCCTCGACGACATCCTCGACGGGGTGCGCGCCGACCTCGCCACACGTCAGCAGGCCGTGTCCATTGACGAGCTCAAGCAGCGGGCCGAGCGGGCGCAGGCGCCCAGAGACGCGATGGCCGCACTCGGGGGCGACAAGGTCTCGGTGATCGCCGAGGTCAAGCGCTCGAGCCCGTCCAAGGGCGCGCTGGCCGCGATCGCCGATCCCGCCGCGCTGGCGGCCGACTACGAAGCCGGCGGGGCGCACGTCATCAGCGTGCTGACCGAGCGGCGCAAGTTCGGCGGCAGCCTCGACGACCTGGCCGCGGTGCGCGCCAGGGTCGACATCCCGATCCTGCGCAAGGACTTCATCCTGACCTCCTACCAGCTCTGGGAGGCCAGGGCCCACGGCGCCGACCTGGCGCTGCTCATGGTCGTCTGCCTGGAGCAGGAGGCCCTCGTGTCACTGATCGAGCGGGCCGAGTCGATCGGGCTCACCCCGCTGGTCGAGGTGCACACCGAGGACGAGCTGGACCGGGCGGTCGCCGCCGGTGCCCGGGTCGTCGGGATCAACGCGCGCAATCTGAAGACGCTCGAGGTCGACCGCGAGGTCTTCACGAAGCTGGCGCCGAAGATCCCCGACAACGTGATCAAGATCGCCGAGTCGGGCGTGCGCGGCCCGCACGACCTGCTCGCCTACGCCAGGGCCGGCGCCGACGCCGTCCTGGTGGGGGAGAGCCTGGTCACCGGCAAGGACCCGCGCAAGGCAGTGGAGGCGCTGGTGACCGCCGGCGCCCATCCATCGACGCGCCCCGACCACTCAGCAGAGGGATAGCAGTGGCAAACGAAGGCACCATCCTGACCGCCGCGGACCTGGCGGGCAACGGCGCGCACGGCGACGATCCGGACGTGCACGGCAAGTTCGGCATCTTCGGCGGCCGGTTCGTGCCCGAGGCGCTCATCCCGGCGCTCGACGAGGTGGCCGCGGTCTACGAGAAGGCCAAGAACGACGCGCAGTTCCTGCGCGAGTTCAACCACCTGCTGCGCACCTACGCCGGCCGGCCGACGACGCTGACGGACGTGGCGCGCTTCAGCGAGCAGGCCGGCGGGGCCAGGATCGTGCTCAAGCGTGAAGACCTCACCCACACCGGCGCCCACAAGATCAACAACGTGCTGGGCCAGGCGCTGCTGACCAAGCGCCTGGGCAAGAAGCGCGTGATCGCCGAGACCGGCGCCGGTCAGCACGGCGTGGCCACGGCCACCGCCGCGGCCCTGCTCGGCCTCGAGTGCGTCATCTACATGGGCGCGGTCGACTGCGAGCGCCAGGCGCTCAACGTGGCCAGGATGAAGCTGCTCGGCGCCACCGTCGTGCCGGTCACCAACGGCTCCCAGACGCTGAAGGACGCCATCAACGAGGCCTTCCGCGACTGGGTGACCAACGTCGACACCACGCACTACCTGTTCGGCACCGTCGCCGGGCCGCACCCGTTCCCCGAGATCGTGCGCGACTTCGCCCGGATCATCGGCGTGGAGGCCCGCCGCCAGATGCTGGAGCTGACCGGCGGGCTGCCCGACGCGGTCTGCGCGGCCGTCGGCGGCGGCAGCAACGCGATCGGGATCTTCCACGCGTTCATCGGTGACCAGGACGTCCAGCTGCACGGCTACGAGGCGGCCGGGCACGGCCTGGAGAGCGGCGAGCACGCGCTCACGCTCACCGCCGGCTCGGTCGGCGTGCTGCACGGCTCGCGCACCTACGTGCTGCAGGACGACGAGGGCCAGACCATCGAGTCCCACTCGATCTCGGCCGGGCTCGACTACCCGGGCGTCGGCCCCGAGCACGCCTGGCTCAAGGACTCCGGCCGCGCCACCTACCACGGCGTCACCGACGACCAGGCGATGGCCGCGTTCTCGCTGCTGGCCAGGACCGAGGGCATCATCCCGGCCATCGAGTCCTCCCACGCCCTGGCGGGCGCGCTGGAGCTGGGCCGCGAGCTCGGGCCCGAGGCGACCATCCTGGTCAACCTCTCCGGGCGCGGCGACAAGGACATGGGCACGGCGATGAAGTACTTCAACCTCTAGCCGGGCCGCGCCCCCGCACACTCCGGCTGAGGTCCCGCGGGTGGGGATGGCGCCCATGCGCCTCCGACGCTTCGCCGCACTTCGGCTGAGGCCTTGAGACGGGCTGCGGGGCAGGTGACGTGGCCCTCCGGGAAGGGCGCGGGAATTTCGGACGGGTACGACGGCAGGGCATCATGGTGGGACCAGACCTTCGAAACGGAACGACATGACGACTCTTCAGACGGTGTTCGCCAAGGCGAAGGCGGACAACCGGGCCGCGCTCGTCGGCTACCTGCCCGCGGGCTTCCCCTCCAAGGGCGGCGACGTCGCCGCCGCCGCGGCCCTGGTGGAGGCCGGCTGCGACGTCATCGAGATCGGCCTGCCCTACTCCGACCCGCTCATGGACGGGCCCACGATCCAGGACGCGGTGCACCGGTCGCTGATCAACGGCACGCGCATCGCCGACGTGATGCGGACCGTCGAGGGGGTGGCCGCCACCGGCGCGGCCACGCTCGTCATGACGTACTGGAACCCGATCGACAAGTACGGAGCCGAGCGGTTCGCCCGCGACCTGGCCAACGCCGGCGGCGTGGGCACGATCACGCCCGACCTGACGCCCGAGGAGTCCGAGCCGTGGCGGGCGGCCTCGGCGGGCGCCGGCATCGACACGGTGTTCCTGGTGGCCCCCAGCTCGCCGGACGCGCGCATCAAGGCCGTCGTCGACTGCTGCACCGGCTTCGTGTACGCCGCGTCGCTGATGGGCGTCACGGGCGCCAGGGAGAGCGTCAACAGCGCCGCCGAGGGCCTGGTCGAGCGGACGCGGGCGCACACGGACCTGCCGGTGTGCGTCGGCCTGGGGGTCGGCACCGGCGCGCAGGCGGCCGAGGTGGCGGCCTACGCCGACGGGGTCATCGTGGGGTCGGCGTTCATCCGGCGGCTGCTGGACGCGCCCGACGAGGCGGCGGGGCGCGAGTCGATCACCGCCCTCGCCAAGGACATGGCCCAGGGCGTGCGCCGCTGACCGTGTGGTCGTGGCCGAGCGCGGTTCCCCTTGGCCGGGGGCCGCGCTTTACCTTTTGTGTCAGGTGATGTGACGAAATTTTCGGACAAGTGAGAAGATCTGGCGCGTAAGTCCATGGCGTGCGCTGCCGCGCCGGGTGATGATCGGGGCTCCCGAGCGATGTGACGCATGACCCGGAAGGACACCTATGCGTCAAGGTCCCGTTGTCTTCGCAGCAGCCCTCGCACTCGCGGCCACGGCCATGACCGCACCGGCCCTGTCCTCAGCGGACCCCGGCCCGCCTGCCGCGGCGCTCGCCGACCCTGAGCCGCCCGCTCCTGAGCCGACGCCCACCTACGAGCTCCCCTCTCCCGATGCCTCGCAGGCCGGGTCGCCCCCGCCGAGCCCGACCGTGCAGAACCTGCCGCCCACGCCCGCCCAGGTGGCCGGCCCGATCAGCATCTCGTCGGCGGCGCTGACCGTGGAGCTGGACCCGGGCTTCCCGCGCGTCCTGCGTTACGTGGACCGGGCGAGCGGCGCCACCCTGGGCGGCAGCACGGGCGTGCCCGCCGTCGTGCTGAACGGCCAGGCGCGGCCCGCCATCGCGGCACTGACCGGAAACGACGGCGCCACCGCCCGATACCGGCTGACCTTCGACGGCCTGCCGGGAGTCGAGCTCGGGGCGAGCATCGGGGTGAGGGGCCGGGTGACGACGTTCGGCATCGACTCGGTGGCCGACACCGAGGCGTTCCGCGTCGGCACCATCGACCTGCCCGGGCACGACCTGGTGTCGGTCTCCAGCGAGCAGCCGGGCGCGGCGACGGCGTTCACCAGGCTCGACCCGAACTCGACCCGCACCGCCGACGTGTTCGCCCAGGTCACGCGGGACACCGCGGCCGAGGCGGCCCCGATCGGGGCGACGTACGCGATCGTGAACACCGACCGGCTGGCCGCGGCGATCGAGTCGAACTCCACCTACGACCGCCCCTCCGGCGCGACCGACCGCGACGCGGCCAGGTTCTGGCACCAGGCCAGGAAGGGCGCCGACGGCACGGTCACGGTGGGCGTGTGGAGCGGCCAGTGGACCCACCGGGCGGCCGGCGCGCCGTTCACCGAGGAGAAGCCCTGGGCGAAGGTCGTGGTCACCCCCGACGCGAACGGCGACGGGACGCTGGACTGGCAGGACGGCGCCGTCGCGTTCCGGAGCATCGGCGTGCGGGCGCCCGGCGCGGAGCGGACCAGGGAGCGGGTGGTGATCCACATCCCGTTCAACTTCTCCAGCCAGGCCACGCACCCGTTCCTGCGCACGCTCGACGACGTCAAGCGGATCTCGCTGGCCACCGACGGGCTCGGGCAGCTCGCGCTGCTCAAGGGCTACCAGTCCGAGGGCCACGACGCGGCGCACCCCGACTACGGCGGCAACTACAACCGCCGCGCCGGCGGGCTGCCGGACCTGAACACGCTGCTCAAGGCCGGGAAGGGCTGGAACGCCACCTTCGGCGTGCACGTCAACGCCACCGAGTCCTACCCCGAGGCGAAGAACTTCAGCGAGCAACTGGTGAACAAGGACGCCAAAGGGTGGAACTGGCTCGACCAGGCGTACCTGATCGACCAGCGCGGCGACCTTGCCCGGGGGACGCTGGCCAGGCGGTTCGGGCAGTTGCGCGAGGAGACCGACCGGAACCTCGCGGTGCTGTACGTGGACGTGTTCCGCCCGTTCGGCTGGGTCGCCGACCGCACGCTCGCCGAGCTGCGGGCGCAGGGCTGGCAGGTGACCACCGAGTGGTCGGACAAGCTGGAGCGGTCGTCGCTGTGGGCGCACTGGGCCAACGACCTCAACTACGGCGGAGTCACCAACAAGGGACTGAACTCGCAGATCATCCGGTTCATCCGCAATCACGAGAAGGACGTCTGGAACTCCCACCCGATCCTCGGCAACGCCCGCATCGTCGAGTTCGAGGGCTGGACGGCGGAGAACGACTTCACCGCGTTCTACCGCAACATCTGGGAGCACAACCTGCCCGCCAAGTTCCTGCAGCATCACAAGATCATGGATTGGTCCGCCGACGAGATCGTGTTCACCGGCGGGCTGCGCGGGACGTACCGGGACGGCAGGCGGGAGTGGTTCGCGGGCGGGCGCAAGGTGCTCGACGGGGCGGCGTACCTGCTGCCGTGGCAGGGCAGGCTCTACCACTACAACCCCGCGGGCGGGACGACGGCGTGGGAGGCCGACCGGCCGATGAGCGTCTACAAGCTCACCGACCAGGGCCGCGTCCCCGCGGGCACGGTCAGCCCCGCGGGCGGGAAGATCACGCTGCGGGCGGAGGCCGGCGTGCCGTATGTCCTCTACCCCGGCAGGGCGCCCAGGCAGCCCGATCCCGGGTGGGGGCAGGGGAGCGGGGTGCGTGACCCCGGCTTCAACGGCGACCGGCTCGCCGGATGGCGCGTCAGCGGCCCCGTGAGCGCCGAGCGCGACGACCTGGGCCAACGGGTGGCCCTCCTCCGCGGCGGCGCCCAAGCGCGGCTTGAGCAGCGGCTGACGGGCCTGCAGCCGGGCCGCACGTACACCGCGTCCGCCTTCGTCGAGGTCGAGCCGGGCAAGACGCGCGAGACCACGCTGGAGGCGGGCGGCGAGTCCGTGACGATCCACCGGTCCACGGCCAGGAACTACATCGCCTCCGACGAGAAGCACGACACCTTCTTCCAGCGGGTCAAGGTGACGTTCACCGCGCCCGGGGAGGGCGTCACGTTCCGGATCACGGCTTCCGCCGCGCCCGGCGACGTGCGGGTGGACGACGTGCGGCTGATCAGGCGAGAGCCGCCGGGCCGCGCCGAGACGTTCGAGTCGGCCGAGCCCGGGTGGGGGCCGTTCGTGAAGGGGGACGCGGGCGGGTCGTTCGACGCGCGCACGCACCTGGCCGAGCGGCACGAGCCGTACACGCAGGCCGGGTGGAACGGCAAGGCGGTCGACGACGTGCTGAACGGCGACTGGTCGCTCAAGGCCCACGAGGAGCGGGAAGGGCTGATCTACCGTACGCTGCCGTGGACCGCGCGGTTCGAGGCCGGCCGGGCCTACGAGGTGTCGTTCACGTACCAGAACGCGCAGGCGGACACGTACCAGTGGGTGACCGGCTACGACGCGGGCGGCGCGAGCGTGGAGACGCGGCGCACGACGATCCCCGAGCAGCGGACCACCGCCACCTTCACCGAGCGGGTGGTCGGCGGGTGCGGCGACGTGTGGGTCGGCTTACGCTCACTGCGGCCGGAGCAGGCGGGGGCCGACTTCATCCTGGACGACTTCTCCGTCACGGACCTCGGGCCCGCGCAGGACGCGCCGGCCTGCGGGTCGCTGGAGCTGACACCCGCCTCGGCGGCGTTCGAGCAGGGGGCCGCGAACGACGTCACCACCGTGTTCACGAACCTGGAGGACGCGGCCGCCCAGGACGTGCGGGTGGCGCTGGAGGCGCCGGAGGGATGGGCCGTCGCCGGCGACGGGACCGGCACGGTGGAGCCGGGTGGCAAGCTGACCACCGCGTGGCAGGTCACGCCGCCCGCCGGCGCCGCCTACGCGACGTACGAGCTCAAGGCCACCGTCACCTACACCGTCGGCGGCGCGGCCAGGACGCTGGCGGCCGCGGCGCGCGTGCGGACGCTGCCGCCGCCGCCCGCGGCCGACGCCCACGCCAGCGACCTGGAGTGGGTCAGCGCCGCCAACGGCTGGGGTCCCGTCGAGCGCGACCGGTCCAACGGCGACACCGACGAGGCCGACGGCGGGCCGATCGTCATCGGCGGGCGCGCCTTCGCCAAGGGGCTCGGCACGCACGCGCCCGCCGAGATCCGCTTCTACCTGGGCGGGCGGTGCTCGGCGTTCCGCGCGTTCGCCGGGGTGGACGACGCGCAGGCAACGCGCGGGTCAGTGCGGTTCGCGGTGCTGGCCGACGGCGTGGAGCGGGCGCGCAGCCCGGTGCTGAGGGCCGCGGACGACGCGTACGAACTGGTCGCCGATCTGTCCGGCGCCCGGTACGTGGATCTCGTGGCCGGCGACGCGGGCGACGGCAACGGAAACGACCACGCCGATTGGGGGGAAGCGCGGTTCACATGCGGCTGATTGCCGCAAACATCGCAGCTCAGGGGGTAGAAACCTGGTTTAGCTGATGCTTATCCCGGGCGTGGTCATATGGAGTCTCGGTACTGTGCGCTTCCCGGCACAGAGACAGAGGAGATGACCCGTGGCCGCGTCGCTATCGTCACACAACGTCAGAACGGCGATACTCTGGGTGACGACCGTTGCCCGGCTGGTTCTGGGCGGGGTGCTGATCGCAGCGGGCGCGCTGAAGATCGGCAACCCGTCGGACTCCGTCGTGGCGGTCAAGGCGTACCAGCTGCTGCCCGAGTCGATCGCCGTCCCGGTGGGCTATGCCCTGCCGATCCTGGAGATCGTCATCGGCGTGCTGCTGGTCGTCGGTCTGCTGACCAGGGTGGCCGCCGTGAGCGCGGGGCTGCTCATGTTCGCGTTCGTGTTCGGGATCGCCTGGGCCTGGGCGAACGGCCTGCGGATCGACTGCGGCTGCTTCGGCGGCGGCGGCCAGCTCGGGGTGGGGCAGGAGCCGACCTATCTGCTCGACATCCTGCGTGACTTCGGCCTCGTGCTGCTCGGCGCCTGGACAGTCCGTTTCCCGCCGGGCCACTTCGCGCTCGACGGCGCCCTCGGCCTGGGGGGCGACAGTGCTGACGAGGAGGAGGACCAGTGATGAGCAAGGGCCAGCGGACGAAGACGTCCATGACCGCACGCGAGAAGATCAAGGAACAGCAGGCCGCCGCGCGGGCCCGCGACAAGCGCAAGAGGATGGTGACGTATGTGACCGCCGGCGCCGTCGCGGTGGCCGCCGTCGGGCTCGGCTGGTGGTACGCGGCCAGCACGTCCCGTTCCGAGGAGGCCACGAGCGCGATCGCGCCGATCACCGTGCAGGCCGACGGCAGCGTCGTCATGGCCAAGGCCGGTGTCACCGCGCCGGTGGTCGACATCTACGAGGATTTCCAGTGCCCGGCCTGCAAGGAGGCCGAGCGGGTCAGCGGGCAGACGTTCAAGAACCTCGCCGCCGAGGGCAAGGCCAAGGTCGTCTACCACCCCATCACGATCTTCTCGCAGGAGCCGACCAAGTCCAACTCCGTACGCGCGGGCAACGCCGCCCGGTGCATCGCGGACGGCAAGCAGTGGATGGCCTTCCACGACCTGCTCTTCGAGCACCAGCCCGCCGAGACCGTCACCGGCTTCAAGCCCGACGAGCTCGTGAAATGGGGGCAGCAGGCCGGGGTCACCGCGCCCGGCTTCCAGCAGTGCGTCACCTCCGAGAAGAACGCCCAGGCGCAGCTGTCGTACAGCAAGAAGATCGGTGACGAGCAGAAGCTGACCCATACGCCGACGGTGAAGTTGAACGGCACAGAAATAGACAATGCGGTCGTCTTCAGCCCGTCGCAACTGCGCGATCAGGTTACGGAGGCGGCTAAGTAGGCTTGCTTCCGCTACCCTCACCTGACATGCCCCTTGCCTCGATTCCCAGCCCTTCCCAGGGGGTCTGGTATCTCGGAATCATCCCGATCCGGGCTTATGCACTGTGCATCGTGCTCGGCGTCATCGTCGCCGTCTGGCTGAGCGAGCGGCGCTGGCGCGCCCGCGGCGGCCAGAAGGGGACGATTGTTGACATCGCGGTCCCCGCGGTCATCTTCGGCCTGATCGGCGGCCGGCTCTACCACGTCATCACCGACTGGCAGACCTACTTCGGCAGCCGCGCGATCAAGGAGCCCCACCAGGCGCTGTTCATCTGGGAGGGCGGCCTCGGCATCTGGGGCGCGATCGCGCTCGGCGGCGTCGGCGTCTGGTGGGCCGTGCGCAGGCGCGGCCTGTCCTTCACCGCCATCGCCGACACGGTCGCCCCCGGCATCGCCTTCGCGCAGGCCATCGGCCGCTGGGGCAACTGGTTCAACCAGGAGCTGTACGGCTCGCCGACCACGCTCCCGTGGGGCCTGGAGATCGACGCCGACCACGGCGGAGAGCCCGGCGTGCTCTACCACCCGACCTTCCTGTACGAGTCGCTCTGGGACGTGGCGCTGGGCTTCGTGCTCATCTTCGCGGGCCGCCGGTTCGCACTGCACCACGGGCGGCTGTTCGCCCTCTACGTGGCGGGCTACACGCTCGGCCGGTTCTGGATCGAGGGGCTGCGCATCGACCCGGTGGGCGGCGTGGACCACGCGGTCACGTTCCTCGGGATGCGGATCAACCAGTGGACGTCGATCGTGCTGTTCGTCGGGGCGCTGATCTACCTCTGGGCGACCAGGAACAAGGAGGGCGTGGAGGTCGTCGTACCGCCCTCGTCCACCATGGCCGACCCGGCACACCCGGCCGACCAGGCGGACCCCGGGGAAGACGGCAGCGAGGCGGCCGAGGACACCGCCGGCGAGGCGGACGACACCGGCACGGCGACGGACGGGACCGGCGAGGACGGGAACGCCGCGGCCGGGGGCGGCGAGACCGAGAGCCCGAAGGACGCCGTCTCTGAGGACGAGACCCCTCGGGCGGATGAGGGCCGGATCGAGAACGGCAAGGCGGAGACGGAGACCAGCGCGGCCGGGGACGGCGATTCCAGGCCCGACTCCGACTCAGACGCCGACGCCAACGCCGCCAACGGGACAGCCGAGGCCGACGCGGACGCCAGAGCCGCTGACACCGGCGACACCGCCGAGGCCGAAACCGTGACGAAGGGGAAGAACTCGCGATGAGCGGTCGCGCGGAGGCCCACCACGAGCATCGCGACGTCACGGGAGGCTGGTTGCGGCCCTCGGTGTTCGGCGCGATGGACGGCCTGGTGTCGAACTTCGCGCTCATCGCGGGTGTCGCGGGCGGCACGCCCAACACCAAGGTCGTCGCCCTCGGCGGCGTCGCCGGGCTGGCCGCCGGAGCCCTGTCCATGGCGGGCGGCGAATACGTGTCGGTGGCCAGCCAGCGCGAGCTGGCCCAGGCGGAGATCGCGGTGGAGCGGCGCGAGCTCGACCGCCACCCCGACGACGAGCGGGCCGAACTGGCCCGGAGCTTCGTCGACAAGGGCGTGGAGCCGGACCTGGCCGCCGAGGTGGCCAGGCAGATCTCACAGAACCCGGACCGGGCGCTGGAGGTCCACTCCCGCAACGAGCTGGGCGTCGCCCCCGGCGAGCTGCCGTCGCCGATGGTCGCCGCGGTGTCGTCGTTCCTGGCTTTCGCGGTGGGCGCGGTGGTGCCGCTGCTGCCGTACGTGCTCGGGGCCCAAGGGCTGACGGTGTCGGCGGTGATGTCCTGCGCGGCGCTGTTCGCGGCGGGCGCGATCGTGTCAGCCGTGACGGCGCGCAGCTGGTGGTATTCCGGGCTGCGGCAGCTCGCTGTGGGGGCGGTCGCGGCCGGGGTCACGTTCGGCGTCGGCAACCTGATCGGGGCGTCGGGGCTGTGATGGCCCGCAGACGAGCTGGATCCCGCTCGAAGAACGGCGGCCCGGCGCCTGGCACGGAAGGCACGGGCCCGGTCGGTGGCGGCCCGGACGAGGCCGATCTGGCCCATGGCGGTTCCGCCGGGAGTGGCCTGCCTGGCGGTGGTCCTTTCGGCGGTGGTCCTTCGGGTGGTGGTCCTTCGGGTGGTGGTCTGCCCGGTGGGGGCCCGGCGAGGGGTGGCCTGGTCGGCGGTGGCTCTGCATGGGATGGCCTGCCGGGTGGGGGTTCCGCGGGCGGTGGCGTGTCCGCCGGCGGCACCGGTGACGGTGCTCCCGCCGGTGGCAGACGGGCCCGTGGCGGCCGCGCCGGCGGAAGGTCATTCGGCGGCGATGCCACTGGTGGCGCTCACGGAGGCCCAGGTTTCTTCGGGGACGGGCTCATGGAGGGCGCTCCCACGGCAGGCGCTCCCGGGGGCGACGGCATACTCGGAGGCAGCTCCGGAGGAGCCGTTCCCACTGGTGGCGGCCCCATTGGCGGCGTTGCCGCCGGCGGTGACGGCCGGTCGGGGACGGGCCCGGGCGGCGTCGGCTCCACCGGCGGCTGGCCGGCGGCGGGCACGTATGGCCATGGTGCGGCCGGCGGCGGCGTAGCCGGTGTCGCGCAGTCGACGGCCGGCCCTCATGACGAGGGACGGTCCGCGGCCGGCCCGGACGGCGGCGGCCGGTCTGGGCGCTCGCGTGGTCGTGGCCGCTCGTCGGAGGGCAGGCGCGGTAGCCGGTCCGCAGTGGGCGGGCACGGTGACGGCACGTCGGCGGGCGGCGCCGATGGCGACGGCTGGTACGCCGCGGACGCCGGTGGCGGACGCTCATCGATACCCGGAGCCGATCACCATGGACGTGACGATCAGCACGGGCGAACGGCGGCGAACGCCGATCAGGGCGGTTACTCGGCACCCGAAATCGGTCAAGGCGACAGGCCCTCGGCGGATCTGGCCGCGGGCGACCGGACGGCATCCCGTCTCGGCAGGCGCGGCCGGTCACGGGAGCGCTCCGCTGAGGACCGCAAGTCACCTGCGGAGACGGACGGCAGTAGTCGGCCGGCGGGTGTCATCGACGACGGTGACCCACTGACGGCCGCCGCCGGTGAGGGCCGACGATCCGCCGGTGATGCCGATGAGGGCGGACAGGGAGCGGCCGGTTCCCGTAAGCGGCGGCGTACGCCACGTTCCGACTGGCAGTTCCCGTTGCTCACCGACTGGGGTGTCCGTCCGGAGCGGCAGCGGCTGCTGGTCATCATCGTCTCCGTCGTCGGCGTGCTCGCGGGCATGGCGGGAGTGGTCGCCGTCGCGGTGTCGATCGGGACGTACTCGCCGGAGCGGCAGGCCAGCGCCGCCGTGGTGGGGCCCGACGCGACATTGCCGCAACTGTTCCGTGGATGGGGATCGCCCAAGCTGTTCGACCCCGTCTCCGACCGGACCAAGGACGGCCGGGCGCTCACCGAGAAAGAGGTGTTCGGGCAGAAAGAGCTGGCGGTCTCCAAGAAGCTCAAGCTCAAGCTCGTCGCCAAGCAGCTCGACGCCGACTGCTCGGCCGCGCTCTGGGGTGAGGGCCTGCTCGAACAGGTGTCGGACGCCGGATGCACCCAGGTCGCCCGCGGCCTGTACGCCAGCTCCGACGGCCGGTACGTCGGCCAGTACACCCTGGTCAACCTCAAAGACGGCCAGTCGGCGGCCGAGCTGGTCGAGTCCTTGAAGACCCTCTACCGCGGCGGCTGGGCACGCCCCCTGACGTCGTCCAAGGGCGCCTTCCCGCCGGGTGGCTACTCCGAGGCCGGCGGCTATGCCCTCGGGCACTACGTCGGCCTGGTCTGGCTTGGCCGGATCGACGGCACGGAGCCCGGCCCCAAGGACGACTTCGTCTCGCTCACGCTGGCGCTTCGGGGGGCGGAGAAGGCCGTCTACCGCCGCGTTGTCACCATCACGGGACCGTCCTCCTGATGCCCGCCCAGCAGAGCACCCGCCATCGTCGCACCGTCGTCCTGGAGCCGGCCCTGGGCCTGGAATCGGCCCTGGGCCTGGAATCGGCCCTGGGCCTGGAATCGGCCCTGGGCCTGGAATCGGCCCTGGGCCTGGAACCCTCCCGCGTTCTGGAGCCCGTCCGGGCGGTCGCCGGATTCGGTGGTGCGCCGGGCCGGCGATCCAGCGCGAAGTGTGTCCGTAATGTCGTCGCCAGGAGAGGAGCGGCCCGCTGATGTCCCGACGTGTCGTCATCTCCGTCGTGGTCGCCAACGTGGTGGTCATCGCCGTGGCCGGGTGGTTGTGGCTGCGACGTGACGATCCCCGGCCCGCCGCCTTCCACGGCGAGTCCACGTCCGCCTTCTACTCCACCATCGACACCCGGCAGAACGACGCCGCCCCGCTGACCCTGCGAGAGGTCTTCACCCCGGCCACCCAGACCCTGGGCACGATGCGCCTGGACGGCACGCGGGAGTTCACCGACTGCGACGAGGTCCTCTGGGGCGCCTCCGCCACAGGCTGCACACAGGCGCTGCAGGCCACGTACAGAGGGGACACGATGGCGGGGCAGTTCGTCATCTTCAACCTCAGCGACGGGCGGGCGGCCGACGCGCTGGTGGCGGCGCTGGGCAAGGACGGGTTCATCCGGCAGGGCATCATGTTCGACGCCGCCGGCAGCCGGGCCCAGGCCCGTGCCATGGGGCACTACGTGACGGTGAGCTGGGCCGGCGGGTCGGCGCCCGCCCAGCAGTTGGTCGCCGCCCTGGTCGCTCTGGACGGCCTCGGGCGCGTGGTCCAGGGGCGCATCGTCGCCGCCACCTGACCGGACCGGGCCTGTTCCCGGACCGAACCTGGCCCGCCCGGGCGCGGCCCTGCCAGGACTGCCCCGCCCGCGGAGCCGGCTCCGGACTCGGCTCCGCAGGCGCGGGACGCCTCACCGGCGGCGGAGGGCCCTTCGCCGCGTCCACTCGGCCACCTCGGCACGCCGCCCGGCCTACCTACCGTCCGGGCGGTGCCCGCCGGCCGCGCGCCACCGCAGCGCCGGCGCGCAGGCCTCGTTGCCGGAAACCGGGCAGTGGTCGGTGCTTTGGTCCGGCCTGTCCCGACCGGGTCTTGCCGGATCGGGGTCGGGGGTCTGTCTCGATCGGAGTTTGCCGGATCGGGGCCGGCGGAGACCTGTCTCAACCGGTCTTGCCGGATCGCTTCGGTGCGGACCTCGCGAACGGAATGGCCTGTGGGATCGGGTCCGGCGTCGACGGGCACCCGCCCCGAGCTGCCCCGACCTGTCCACGCCTGCCCTGACCTGCCTCGCCCGGACCGGGTCCCGGGGAACCTGTCCCCGGCGGGACCCGGCCCGATCCGAACGGAGATGGATCGACGCGGTCATTCCCGGCCCAGCTCGAAGCCGTCTGACCGAGCCCGGAGTCGCCCTGATAGGTGCTCAGCCCGCTCCGGTCGACCCGTGGTTGGGCTCAGATAGTCGTCGAGAGGGCGGCGACCGTTGCCGAGACCGCCTCCGGGAGGGCCGCCAGGCGGTGGAGCGGGGCCTCCAGCGGGGTGAGGCCGTCCGACCACGGAGCGGCCTCGCTGATGAGGGCGCGGGCCTCGTTCTTGGTGAGGGTCGTGCCCTTGGCGCGGGCCACCGCGATGAGCCCCTCCCGCCAGGTGTTGGCCAGCTTGGCATGACCGTTGTCCAGAATCCTGCGCAGCACGCTCGGCGCGTCGCCGTCCGGTTGGGGGAGGCGTATGGCGTCGAGGGAGCCGGCGTCGGCGCTTGCCTTGTAGACGGCGCTCAGCACGTCGGGCAGAGGGGGGAGGGCGGTCCCGAGGACGCGTACGTGCGCGGCGCGGGTGGCCAGGAGGAGGCGCGGGAGCGCGGCCTCCAGGCCCGGAGGCACGGCGACGGCGACCCGGTCCACGGCGGCGGCGTAGGGCTTGGCCAGCCACGTCGACAGCTTGACCCGGGGCGGGCGCAGGTCCTTCGGCCAGTCGCCCACCAGTAGGTCGGGGACGAAGTCCGGCGGCAGGCCAGGGACCTCTCCGGCCGGCTCGGGGGCCGTGTGATCTGCGGGACGGGGTGTTCGCCGGGCGGAGAGGGCGGTCTGGGCCGATTCGATGGCCTGGGGCCCCTGGGTGTAGATGGCGGTGGCCAAGCGGCTCAGGCGGGACGTCACGGCCGGGCGCGTCTTGGTGGTGGGGCGCAGGATGTACAGGTCGGCGGCCGAGCCGATGGCCTCCGCGCCGAAATAACGGTTGAAGTCGGGATAGATGGCCTCGTACGCGAGGTTGAGCTCCGACAGCGCCTGCTGCACCTTGAAGGCCAGCATCGGGGTGCGCTCGCTCGCCCCGTACGCCAGCAGGACCCGCCCGTCGTCCGTCAAACCCTCCACGGCGCGCGCCACGAACAGGCTGGTGCCCTCCGGCGTGTACGGCGGGTCGGTGAGCGCCAGGTCGTGGTCCCTGGCCGAGGCCGGCAGGCCGAGCCTCAGGTCGGCCCAGCGGGTGCGGACGCCCAGATCCTGGTCGTCGATGTACGCCAGGATGCGCTCGTCGATGTCCACGACCGTGACGTCGGTCTCGGGGTGGACGAGCTTGACGGCCAGCGAGGTGAGGTCGTGGTCGCCCACGCAGAGCAGGCGCGTGCCGGGGAGCCAGAAGCGGGCGCCGAGCAGGAGTGCCCGGCGCAGCGCCGTCTCCGGCGTGGCCGAGACGTGGTCCAGCACGTGGCGGGCGCGAGGGGCGGCGGCTACGAGCCCCGTGAGGCGTTCGAGCGCGTGGGAGTAGTGGGGGACCATGTGGGCCACCGGGTCCTCCGGGGGCGGGGCCACGGCGAAGAGGTCCTGGTAGCCGGGGGCGTGGCTGAGCGGCACCCGGAAGCGGTCCGCGGTGCGTTCCAGGGGGAGCTCGTGGAGCAGGGTCTCGATGGTGCGGCGTGCGGTGGCGGTGGCCCTGATCAGGTCCGCCAGTGTCCACCACTGGCCGTCGCACAGGAGCGCCAGCGCGTGGCGCAACCGCCTGCTGTCGGCCCTGGCCGCGTTGAGCAGGCGCTCCACCCCGTCACGCTCCATGACGCAACTCTATCGGCGGTCCGGGGCTCGCTCCGCCCGGCGCCCCGGCCCGCCTTTCACGTGCGGCGGATCAGGAAGAGGCGGGGGCGATGGGGCGGGGGCGTCGAACGAAATCGGTGTGGCCGGAGGTGTTGGAGGAGTTGAGGCGGGGATGTAGGGACGAGCTCTGAGCGGGTCATTGGGCGGGGCTTGACAGAGTGCGGAGGCGGGCCTGTGGGGGCGGTGGGGAGGAGCGTGGGACAGGCGGCGAGAAATCGCTCCCGGTGGCGTAAATCGCAGCTCGGATCGGGAATTTCGTCGCCCATGCCCGGGGTTTGGGATAGCGAGTTCGGATGCTGAAATGGGCTGGAATGTTCGCAATGCGGACGTGCTGGGCACCATTCAGGCACGGTGCGGTAACCTCTACCTGCAGCAGGGCCAACGTCGTCCCCGCCTGTAAAGCAGTTTGAGACAGACGATGACGACGGGAGGGATTCAATGCCTGCTGCCCACCTCGGGTTCCCCGAGCCCCAGGGCCTCTACCACCCCGCCAACGAGCACGATGCCTGCGGTGTCGCCATGGTCGCCGACGTCGCGGGACGCCGGGGGCACGGGATCGTGGTCAAGGCGCTGACGGCGCTGTGCAATCTTGATCATCGGGGGGCCAAGGGTAGCGAGCCGGACACCGGCGACGGAGCCGGGATCCTGACGCAGATCCCCGATGCGTTCTACCGGGCTGTCGCGCCGTTCGCGCTGCCCGCGGCCGGCGCGTACGCGACCGGCATCGCCTTCCTGCCGTTCGACGAGCAGGCCAGGAGCGTCGCGAAGGGCCTGATCGAGGAGATCGCCCAGGAAGAGGGCCTCACCGTGCTCGGCTGGCGTGAGATGCCGGTCGACCGCGCTCTGCCGGGGCCGAGCGCCCGGGCCGTCATGCCGCATTTCGCCCAGCTGTTCGTGTCGAGCCCCGACGGGCACGAGGGGCTGGAGCTGGACCGGCTGGCCTTCTGCTTGCGCAAGCGGGCCGAGCACGAGGCGGACGTCTACTTCCCCTCGCTGTCCGCGCGCACGGTCGTCTACAAGGGCATGCTCACCCCCGACCAGGTCGAGCCGTTCTTCCCCGACCTGTCCGACGAGCGCTACGAGAGCGCGATCGCGCTGGTGCACTCGCGCTTCTCCACCAACACGTTCCCGAGCTGGCCGCTGGCCCACCCCTACCGTTACATCGCGCACAACGGCGAGATCAACACGGTCAAGGGCAACCGCAACTGGATGCGGGCCCGCGAGGCCATGCTGGCGTCCCCCCACATTCCTGGCGATATTTCGCGACTTTTCCCCATCTGTGACCCGGATGGCAGCGACACCGCCAGCTTCGACGAGGCCCTGGAACTGCTCCACATCGGCGGCCGGAGCCTGCCGCACGCCGTGCTGATGATGATCCCGGAGGCCTGGGAGAACCACACGGAGATGGACCCCGCCCGCAGGGCCTTCTACGAGTTCCACTCCTCGATGATGGAGGCCTGGGACGGCCCCGCCTCGATCACGTTCACCGACGGCACCCTGGCCGGCGCCGTGCTCGACCGCAACGGCCTGCGTCCCGGCCGCTTCTGGGTGACCGCCGACGGCCTGGTCGTGCTGGCCTCCGAGGCCGGCGTGCTGGACATCAAGCCCGAGGACGTCGTGCGCAAGGGCCGCCTGCAGCCCGGCAAGATGTTCCTCATCGACACCGCCCGCGGCAAGATCATCGAGGACGACGAGATCAAGGCCGAGCTGGCCGCCGAGCTGCCGTACGAGGACTGGCTGCACGCCGGCCTGGTCCGCTTCGAGGAGCTGCCGGCCCGCCAGCGCGAGGTCACGACCCACGAAGCGCTCGTCAAGCGGCAGCAGACCTTCGGCTACACCGAGGAAGAGCTGCGCATCATCCTGTCGCCGATGGCCAAGTCCGGCATCGAGCCGATCGGCTCCATGGGCACCGACACGCCCGTCGCCGTGCTGAGCGAGAAGCCGCGCCTGCTGTTCGACTACTTCACGCAGCTGTTCGCGCAGGTCACCAACCCGCCGTTGGACGCCATCCGCGAGGAGCTGGTCACCTCTCTGGCCAGCACCATCGGGCCGGAGGGCAACCTGCTCGACCCGGGGCCGAGCTCGTGCCGCCAGCTCGTGCTGCCGTACCCGGTGCTCGACAACGACGAGCTCGCCAAGATCATCCACATCAACGACGAGCACGACCTGCCCGGCTTCCACCCGCACGTCATCAGCGGCCTGTACGAGGTCGCCGGCGGCGGCGAGGCGCTGTTGCGCCGTCTGGAGGAGATCCGGGCCGAGGCGTCCCAGGCGATCGCGGACGGCGCGCGCATCATCGTGCTCAGCGACCGCGGTTCCTCCGAGACCCTCGCCCCGATCCCGTCGCTGCTGCTGACCGGCGCGGTGCACCACCACCTGATCCAGGAGAAGACCCGCACCAAGATCGGCCTGGTCGTCGAGACCGCCGAGGCCCGGGAGTGCCACCACATGGCGCTGCTCATCGGCTACGGCGCGGGCGCGATCAACCCTTACCTCGCCATCGAGACCATCGAGGACCTCGTCGATGCCGGCGCGCTCCAGGTGGACAAGCGCAAGGCCGTGCGCAACCTGATCAAGGCGTACGGCAAGGGCGTCATCAAGGTCATGTCCAAGATGGGCGTGTCGACAGTGGCCTCCTACACCGGCGCGCAGATCTTCGAGGCGCTCGGCCTGAGCCAGGAGGTCATCGACGCCTGCTTCATCGGCACCACCTCGCGCCTGGGCGGCGTCGGCTTCGACGTGCTGGCCGAGGAGGTCGCGCAGCGGCACCGCCACGCCTATCCACGCGTGGACAACGCCCACCGCAGGCTCCAGGTCGGCGGCGAATACCAGTGGCGGCGCGAGGGCGAGCCGCACCTGTTCAACCCCGAGACCGTCTTCAAGCTGCAGCACGCCACCAGGACCCGCCGCTACGAGATCTTCAAGGAGTACACGAACCTCGTGGACTCCCAGGCGGAGCAGCTGATGACGCTGCGCGGCCTGTTCAAGCTGCGCGAGGGCAAGTCGATCCCCATCGAGGAGGTCGAGCCCGTCGAGAGCATCGTCAAGCGGTTCTCCACCGGCGCGATGTCGTACGGCTCCATCTCGATGGAGGCGCACGAGACGCTCGCCATCGCGATGAACCGGCTCGGCGGCAAGTCCAACACCGGCGAGGGCGGCGAGGACCCCGAGCGGCTCTACGACCCCGCCCGCAGGTCCGCGATCAAGCAGGTGGCCTCCGGCCGCTTCGGCGTCACCAGCGAATACCTGGTCAACGCCGACGACCTGCAGATCAAGATGGCCCAGGGCGCCAAGCCCGGCGAGGGCGGCCAGCTGCCCGGTCACAAGGTCTACCCGTGGATCGCCAAGACCCGGCACTCCACGCCCGGCGTCGGCCTCATCTCGCCGCCGCCGCACCACGACATCTACTCGATCGAGGACCTGGCCCAGCTCATCCACGACCTGAAGAACTCCAACCCGCAGGCCAGGGTCCACGTGAAGCTGGTCGCCGAGGTCGGCGTCGGCACGGTCGCCGCCGGCGTGTCGAAGGCGCACGCCGACGTGGTGCTCATCTCCGGCCACGACGGCGGCACCGGCGCCTCGCCGCTGACGTCGCTCAAGCACGCGGGCGCGCCGTGGGAGCTCGGCCTGGCCGAGACCCAGCAGACGCTGCTGCTCAACGACCTGCGCGACCGCATCGTCGTCCAGGTCGACGGCCAGCTCAAGACCGGCCGCGACGTGGTCATCGCCGCGCTGCTCGGCGCCGAGGAGTACGGCTTCGCCACCGCGCCCCTCGTCGTCTCCGGCTGCGTGATGATGCGGGTCTGCCACCTCGACACCTGCCCCGTGGGCGTCGCCACGCAGAACCCGGAGCTGCGCAAGCGCTTCACCGGCAAGCCCGAGTTCGTGGTCAACTTCTTCGAGTTCATCGCCGAGGAGATCCGCGAATACCTGGCCGAGCTGGGCTTCCGCTCGCTCGACGAGGCCATCGGGCACGTCGAGATGCTCGACACGACGGCCGCCGAGGAGCACTGGAAGGCCGCCGGGCTCGACCTGTCGCCGATCCTGCACCAGCCCGAGCTGCCTGCCGGCACCGCGCTGCACAGGGTCATCGAGCAGGACCACGGCCTGCAGCACGCGCTGGACAACACGCTCATCCAGCTCGCCGAGGGCGCACTCAACGACGGCACCCCGGTCACGCTGGAGCTGCCCATCCGCAACGTGAACCGCACGGTCGGCACCATGCTCGGCTACCAGGTCACCAAGCGGTACGGCGGCAAGGGCCTGCCCGACAACACCATCGACATCTCGTTCACCGGTTCGGCGGGCAACTCGTTCGGTGCGTTCCTGCCGCGCGGGGTCACGCTGCGCCTGTCCGGCGACGCCAACGACTACCTCGGCAAGGGGCTGTCCGGCGGCCGCATCACCGTCCGGCCGCACGACGAGGCCCCGCTCGACGGGCACATCATCGCCGGCAACGTCGCCCTGTACGGCGCCACGTCCGGCGAGGTGTTCATCCGCGGCGTCGTCGGCGAGCGGTTCTGCGTGCGCAACTCCGGCGCGACGGCGGTCGTCGAAGGCGTGGGCGACCACGGCTGCGAGTACATGACCGGCGGCAAGGCCGTCGTGCTCGGCGCGACCGGGCGCAACTTCGCGGCCGGCATGTCGGGCGGCATCGCGTACCTGCTGGACCTCAAGCCCGAGCGGGTCAACCGCGAGATGGTCGCCATCGAGGCGCTCACCGAGGAGGACGCCGAGTTCCTCAAGGAGACCGTCGAGAAGCACTTCGCGGAGACCGGCTCGCCGGTCGCCAAGCAGCTGCTGGCGGACTGGGACGCGGCGCTCGGCAGGTTCGGCAAGATCATGCCGACGGACTACAAGCGGGTGATGGCGGCCGCCGAGGCCGCCCGCATCGAAGGCAGAGACATCGACGAGGCGGTCATGGCCGCTGCGGTTCAGAGCTGAGGAGGCGTACCGATGGCCGACCCCAAGGGTTTTCTCACGCACGACCGGGAGCTGCCGGCGCGCCGCCCCGTCGACGTGCGCATCAGCGACTGGCGTGAGGTCTACCAGGACTTCTCACAGGAGAAGCTGACCAAGCAGGCAGCCCGCTGCATGGACTGCGGCATCCCGTTCTGCCACAACGGCTGCCCGCTGGGGAACCTCATCCCCGAGTGGAACGACCTCGTCTACCGCACCGACTGGCGCGAGGCGATCGAGCGGCTGCACGCCACGAACAACTTCCCGGAGTTCACCGGCAGGCTCTGCCCGGCTCCGTGCGAGGCGGCGTGCGTGCTCGGCATCAACGCCGACCCGGTGGCGATCAAGCGGGTCGAGGTCGAGATCATCGACCGGGCGTTCGCCGAGGGCTGGGTGACCCCGCGGCCCCCGGCCGTCAAGACCGGCAAGAAGGTGGCCGTGGTCGGCTCCGGGCCCGCGGGTCTCGCGGCCGCCCAGCAGCTCACCAGGGCCGGGCACGACGTGGTGGTGTTCGAGCGCGCCGACCGCATCGGCGGGCTGCTGCGTTACGGCATCCCCGAGTTCAAGATGGAGAAGCGGCACATCGAGCGCCGCCTGGAGCAGATGCGGGCCGAGGGCACCGAGTTCCGGACCGGCGTCAACGTCGGCGTCGACATCACCGCCGCCGAGCTGCGCGAGCAGTTCGACGCCGTGGTGCTGTCGGGCGGCGCCACCCAGTGGCGCGACCTGCCGGTGCCCGGGCGCGAGCTCAAGGGCGTCTACCAGGCGATGGAGTACCTGCCGCTGTCCAACAAGGTCCAGGAGGGCGACTACGCGGTCCCGCCCGTCTCGGCCGAGGGCAAGCACGTGGTGGTGATCGGCGGCGGCGACACCGGCGCCGACTGCATCGGCACGGCGATCCGGCAGGGCGCCGAGTCCATCACCCAGCTCGAGATCATGCCGCAGCCGCCGGCGTCCCGGCCGGCCAGCCAGCCGTGGCCGACGTACCCGATGCTGTTCAAGGTGGAGAGCGCGCACGAGGAGCTCGCCGACGGCGGCGGGCAGCGGGTGTACGCGGTCTCCACGACCGAGTTCGTCGGCGACGACGACGGCAACGTGCGGGCGCTGCGCCTGGTCGAGGTCGAAGGACCGCAGGCCGGGTTCAAGCCCATCCCCGGCACCGAGCGGGAGATCCCCGCCGAGCTGATCACGCTGTCCATGGGCTTCCTCGGTCCCGAGAAGGGCGCGCTGCTGCAGGACCTGGCCGAGGTCGCGGGCGGCGACGGCTTCTACGACAAGCGGGGCAACGTCGCGCGCGACAAGACGTACATGTCCAAGGTGGACGGCGTCTTCGTGGCCGGTGACATGGGCCGCGGGCAGTCGCTCATCGTGTGGGCCATCGCCGAGGGGCGCGCCGCCGCCTCGGGCGTGGACCGGTACCTGACCGGGGAGACGGCGCTGCCGTACCCGATCCTGCCGACCGCGCGGCCGCTGGTCTGACCGTTCCCGGCCTGGACGCCGTCACAGCTTGCTGGTGACGGCGTCCAGCGCCCGCTGGGAGGCCGGGTCGGCGGCGCGGTAGATGACCAGGCGCTGGCCAGGGGCCTGCAGCGGGGTCAGGACCTCGTATTCGACGGTCAGCGGGCCGGCCGTGGCGTGCCGCAGCCGCTTCCTGCCGCGGCCGTTCACGCGGACGTCGCGCAGTGCCCACAGGCGGGCGACCTCCTCGCTGCCCGAGGTGAGCTCCTCGATCAGCTCCGCCAGCGCCGCGTCGTCGGGGTGGGCCGCCCACGCGGCCCGCAGGTCCGCGATGCCCTCGCGCAGCGTGCGCTCCCGGTCGCGGTAGAAGTCGCGCAGGCCCGGGTGCAGCGTGCACAGCCACATGCTGTTGCGTTGCTCGGGTGGCAGCGTGGCGAAGTCGATCACCAGGACGGCCATCTCCCGGTTCCAGGCGATGATGTCGAAGCGGTGGTTGAGCAGCATGGCCGGCAGCGGGGACAGGTCCAGCACCAGCCGGGAGATCGGGCCCGCCTCGTCGGCGGCGGCCGCCCGCCGGACCGCCGCGCGCTGCCGCGTCGGCCGCTGCCGGGCCAGGTCGAACAGGTAGACCCGCTCGTCCTCGCTCAGGCGCAGCGCTCCGGCCAGCGCCTCCAGCACCTCCGGTGAAGGCCGCAGCCCGCGGCCCTGCTCCAGGCGGATGACGTAGTCGACGCTGACGCCGGCCAGCTCCGCCACCTCCTCCCTGCGCAGGCCCGGCGTGCGGCGCTGGGTGCGGCGGGCGGGCAGGGCGATGTCGCGGGGGTCCAGGCGTTCGCGGCGGGTACGCAGGAAGGCCGCCAGTTCGCGGGTCTGGTCCACGGTGCTCATCACGTCAATCCTAAGACTGGTAAAGCCCGTCCCAGGAAGAGCTCTCCCTTACCGGCGGCCGGCGGGCGTAGCAACCTGGAGGGCATGACGACTCTTGACACCTACCGCTTGCTGGGCCGTTCCGGGCTGCGGGTCTCACCGCTCGCGCTGGGGACCATGACGTTCGGAACGGATTGGGGCTGGGGCTCGGACAAGGACGAGTCCCGCCGGATCTTCGACGCCTACCTGGACCGGGGCGGCAACTTCGTCGACACCGCCAGCCAGTACACCAACGGCACGGCCGAGACGATGGTGGGCGAGTTCGCGGCGGGGCGGCGCGAGCAGGTGGTGATCGCCACGAAGTACACCTTGGCGCGGCGTCCCGGCGACCCCAACTCCGGCGGCAACCACCGCAAGAGCATGGTCCAGTCGGTCGAGGCGAGCCTGCGGCGGCTGAACACCGAGTTCATCGACCTGCTCTACCTGCACGCCTGGGACTTCACCACCCCCGTCGAGGAGATCCTGCGCGCGATGGACGACCTGGTCCGCATGGGCAAGGTCCTCTACGCCGGCATCTCCGACACGCCGGCCTGGCAGGTGTCGCGCATGCAGGCCATCGCCGACCTGCGGGGCTGGACGCCGCTGATCGCGCTGCAGATCGAGTACAGCTTGGTCGAGCGCACCGTGGAGCGCGAGCTCATCCCCATGGCGCGGGAGATGGGGCTCGGCGTCATCCCCTGGTCGCCGCTGGCCAGCGGGGTGCTGACGGGCAAGTACACCCGGGCCGACCTGGACGTGGGCGAGGGCACGGCCGACCCCGCCGGGACCCGCAAGAACGTCGCCGCGGCCAACGGCGCGCTGACCGAGCGGGCCCTGGGCATCGCCGACGTGGTCAAGCGGGTCGCAGGCGAGATGGGGGCCAAGCCGTCGCAGGTGGCGCTGGCCTGGGCGACGCTCAACCCCGGCGTGACGGCTCCGATCGTGGGGGCGCGGACGCGGGCGCAGCTGGAGGACAACCTGGGGGCGCTCGACGTGCGGTTCACCGACGATCAGCTGGCCGCCCTGGACGAGGCCGGCCGGGTCGATCTGGGCTTCCCCCACGAGATGCTGGCCCGTCCGATGAGCCGCCAGGTCGTGTTCGGCGGCGTCACCATCGACCGCACGCGCTGACGCCCGCCTGCCGCCGCTCCGCTCTGGCCGCCCTTCTACCGAAATTTCTTCTCTAAGTTGCATCACCCGGTGAGTGCCGGGAAGATGCAGGTTCTGCGGCAAGTCGGCGGATGGGGGAAGAATGCGGCGAGTCGCCTCGATCTTGACGGCGTTGGCCGCCTTTGTAGCACTTGTCGCCTGCTCGCCCGAGACGCCCCGAAAGCCCGGCGCACTCGCCGCCACGCGAGGCGCGTCGTCCGAGTACCTCGTCTTCTACGCCGAAGGTAAACACGACCAGGCCCTGCGAGCCGTCGAAAGTGCCGGCGGCACCACCGTCGGCGAGGACCCCAGGCTCGGATACGTCCTGGCCGACGGCCGCGGCGACAGGTTCGTCGAGAACCTGGGAGCCGACCGGGCCATCGTCGGCGTCTCCCCGGACCGCGGCATCGGCTTCGCCACGGGCCGCGGCATCGGGAAGGCCGCCTTCCCCGACGCGTCGTCGTTCACCGAGAGCCGCGGCGGGGAGCCGCTCGCCGGCCGCCAGTGGGACATGCGGATGATCGGCGCCGACCGGGCGCACGCCAAGACGCCCGGCAGCAAGCAGGTCCTGGTCGGGATCATCGACACCGGTGTCGACGGCAAGCACCCCGACATCGCCCCGAACTTCGACCGCGAGCTCAGCCGCAACTTCGTCACCGACAAGCCCAGGGACGAGAACGGCGAGACGCTCGACGGCCCCTGCGAGGCCAAGAACTGCAAGGACCCCGTCGACGCGGACGACGACGGCCACGGCACCCACGTGGCCAGCACCATCGGCTCCCCGCTCAACGGCATCGGCATCGCCGGCGTCGCCCCGGGCGTGCGGCTGGTGAACATCAGGGCCGGCCAGGACTCCGGGTTCTTCTTCCTCAAGCCCAGCCTCGACGCGCTCACGTACGCCGCCGACATCGGCGTGGACGTGGCCAACATGAGCTACTACGTCGACCCCTGGCTGTTCAACTGCGCGAACAACAGGTCCGACACCAGGAAGCAGCAGCTCGAGCAGCAGGGCATCATCACCGGCATGCAGCGGGCCATCGACTACGCCCGCAAGAAGGGCGTCACGCTCGTCTCCGCGCTCGGCAACGGCTCCACCGACCTCGGCCGCCCCACGGTCGACGACAAGAGCCCCGGCTACCCGGAAGGCGACCAGAAGGTCCGCAAGGTCGACAACTCCTGCATCAACGTGCCCGCCGAGTCGAACGGCGTGCTCTCCGTCTCCGCGCTCGGCCCATCCGGACGCAAGGCGATCTACAGTGACTACGGCACCGAGCAGACCGACCTGTCCGCCCCGGGCGGCGACGTGCTCGACGGCAAGGGCGCCAAGGCCACCAGGTCGATCCTGGCCGCCGCTCCCGAGCGCGTGCTGCGCGCCGCCGGGCGCATCGACGCCTCGGGCAAACCCAAGAACGCGGACGTCGTACGCGACTGCGAGGGCGGCTCCTGCTCCTACTACCAGTACCTCGACGGCACCTCCATGGCCGCCCCGCACGCCACCGGCGTCGCCGCCCTCATCGTCAGCCGCTTCGGCAAGCCCGGCTCAGGCGGCCTCACCCTCGCCCCCGCCACCGTCGAGGACCTGCTCTACAAGAGCGCCACCCAGAAGGCCTGCCCCACACCCCGCCAGTACGTCTACAAGGCGTACGGCGAGTCCCAGACGCACGACTGCGAGGGCGAGCCGTCCCGCAACGGTTTCTACGGCCGGGGCATCGTCGACGCCTGGAAGGCGGCTACCTTCGAACCATGATGTACCGCATCATCGCGGACGTCGCGATGGTGGCGCACTTCGCCTTCCTCGCCTACATGGCCGTGGGCGGGTTCCTGGCGTGGCGGTGGCGGCGTACGATCTGGGCCCACCTCACCGTGGCCGCCTGGGGCGTACTCTCGATCGTCACCGGCGTGGAGTGCCCCCTGACCCTGGCCGAGGACTGGGGGCGCCGGCAGGCGGGGATGGCGGGGCTGCCCGCGTCCGGATTCATCGACCACTACATCGAAGGCGTCATCTACCCTGAGGAGTACACGAACTTGGCGCGATTAGGCGTCGCCGTTCTCGTGCTGTTCTCCTACGTCGGGTACGTTCTCCGTCGTCGGTGACTGCCAAGTGGTCTGTACCAATTAAGGTAGGACTCGTGACTCGTCGCGCGAAAATCGTCTGCACTCTAGGCCCTGCAACATCGTCCGAAGAACGCCTCCGCGAGCTGATCGCCGCGGGCATGGACGTGGCACGGTTCAACCTCAGCCATGGCAACCATGACCTGCACCGAGAGGTCTACGACCGGGTGAGGAGGGTGGCGGCCGAGCTCGGCCGCGGCGTAGGCGTGCTCGCCGACCTGCAAGGCCCCAAGATCCGCGTGGGCACGTTCGAAGAGGGGCCCGTCAGGCTCGGCTTCGGCGACGTCTTCACCATCACCGCCGAAGACGTGCCCGGCGACCGCGAGCAGGTCTCCACCACCTACAAGGGCCTGCCCAACGACGTGCGCCCCGGTGACACGATCCTGGTCGACGACGGCCGCCTCGTCCTCGAGGTGACCCGCGTCGACAGCGAGCGCGTCACCACCCGCGTCGTCATCGGCGGCATGATCTCCGACAACAAGGGCCTCAACCTGCCCGGCGTCAACGTCAGCGCGCCCGCCCTGACCGACAAGGACGAAGCCGACCTGCGCTGGGCGCTGCGCACCGGCTTCGACATGATCGCCCTGTCCTTCGTCCGCCGCCCGTCCGACGCCGACGTGGTGCGCAACATCATGGAGCAGGAGGCCGTACGCCTGCCGCTGATCGCCAAGATCGAGAAGCCGCAGGCCGTCGACCGCCTCCCCGAGATCATCGAGGCCTTCGACGGCATCATGGTCGCCCGCGGCGACCTGGGCGTCGAGCTGCCCCTGGAGCAGGTTCCGATCGTGCAGCGGCGCATCATCGAGCTGTGCCGCGAGAAGGCCCGCCCGGTCATCGTCGCCACGCAGATGCTCGACTCGATGATGAACGCCCCGCGCCCCTCCCGCGCCGAGGCCTCCGACGTGGCCTACGCGGTCATGGACGGCGCCGACGCCGTCATGCTGTCGGGCGAGACCTCCGTCGGCAACTACCCGATCGAGTCCGTCTCCACGATGGACCGCATCGCCTGCGCCGCCGAGAAGTCGTCCCTGCAGGCCACCCACACGCTGGAGCGCATGCCCGAGACCACGGGCGGCGCCATCGCGCGGGCCGCGGCCGAGGTGGGCGCCATCGTGGGCGCGAAGGCGCTGGTGGCGTTCACGATGTCGGGGGAGACGGCGCGGCGGCTGGCCCGCTACCGCTCGCCGATCCCGCTCCTGGCCTTCACATCGGCGCCCCACGTGCGGGGGCAGCTGTCGCTGACGTGGGGGGTGGAGACGTTCCACGTGCCGTTCGTGCACCACACGGACGACATGGTGCGGCAGGTCGAGGCGTCGCTGCTGTCGCTCGGAAGGCTGGAGAAGGGGGACAAGGTGGTCATCGTGGCCGGCTCGCCTCCCGGCACCCCCGGCTCCACCAACGCCCTCCGCGTCCACATCGTCGGCTCCGCCGTCTCCCACGGCAACTGACACCATTTTTCGGTAAATCTTTTACGGCGGGGCCAAGCGGGGGACTCCACCCGCCGACGCCGGTGACAGGCCAGGAGCGGGATCATGTCCCGGTCCTGGCCGTCCGCGGTGAGAAGCCCCCTCAGTTGGCGTGCAGGGCGGCGTTCAGCTCGATACCGGTGCCCCCGCGCGGCACCGCCTCCACCGCCCCCGACTGAGAGTTCCTCCGCAGCAGGATCCCGTTCGCGCCCGACAGCTCGGCCGCCTTGACCACCGTGCCGTCCGGGAGGGCGACCTTCGTGCCCGCCGTCACGTACAGCCCGGCCTCCACCACGCAGTCGTCGCCCAGCGAGATGCCGATGCCCGCGTTCGCGCCCAGCAGGCAGCGCTCGCCGATCGAGATGACCTGCTTGCCGCCACCCGACAACGTGCCCATGATCGAGGCACCGCCGCCCACATCGGAGCCGTCGCCGACGACCACACCCGCCGACACCCGGCCCTCGATCATGGACGAGCCCAGCGTGCCGGCGTTGAAGTTCACGAAGCCCTCGTGCATGACAGTGGTGCCACCGGCCAAGTGGGCGCCGAGACGCACCCGGTCGGCGTCGGCGATCCGCACGCCCGCGGGCAGCACGTAGTCGACCATCCGCGGGAACTTGTCCACCCCGTACACCGTCACCGCGCCCCTCGACCGCAGCCGCAGACGGGTCTGCTCGAAATCCGGCACAGGACACGGCCCGAAGCTGGTCCACACGACGTTCGCCAGCAGGCCGAAGACGCCGTCCAGATTGGCCCCGTGCGGCCTGATCAGGCGCGCGGACAGCAGATGCAGCCGCAGGTAGACGTCATGCGCGTCCACAGGCGCCTCGGAGAGCTTGGCGATGCCGGTGCGCACCACGACCACCTCCACGCCCCTCGCCGCGTCAGGGCCCGCCAGGGAGGCCAGCTCACCGGCCTCGCCGGCGGACAGCCGCTCGGTGCCCGAGAGCGGCGCGTCGCCCAGCTCGGGGGAGGGGAACCAGGTGTCGAGTACGGTGCCGTCAGCGGCGATGGTGGCGAGGCCGACGCCGAACGCGCCGGTCGAGGTGGGATCGATAGCAGTCACGGGCCAAAAATACCGGTCACGAGAGTCCCGGTGCTCACCCGAGGGCCCCCAGGTCGGCCGAGAGCCAGTGTTCCGGCCGCATCCTGAACGTCACCAGCGTGTTCAGGTCCGAGCCCTGCACATAACCGGGCACCGCCTGGGGCGGCAGGTAGCGGGCGGCGATGCGCGTCAAGTCCTCCAGCGTCGTGGGACCGGAACACACGACGGGCCCCTCCACGGACACGTACCGGTAGGTCGGGCTGACCCGCTGCGCCAGCATCGAGAACCTGCCCGCCTTCGCGATCAACCGCGCCTTGACCGAGTCGCCGTTCGTCAGGAACCGGATGTCGCCGCCGGGAACGTAGTCGTACCAGACCGGCACGTTCAGCGGCGCCCGGTCCTCGCCCGTCTCGATGGCCAGCCCCCCGATGTGCGCCTCCGCCAGGAACGCCTCCCGCTCCGCCACGCTCAGCGGCATCCCGCCCACCCCCGAATTCATCGATCTTGAGACGGCTATTCCCGGCGCCGGCGCCCCCGAACCCGCCGTCGCTTGTGCGGGTTGACCTGGAAGAAGTGAAGATCTCAAGCGAGATGTCGCCGGCGCGTGCGTCCTCGAACCCGCCGCGCCTGTGCGGGTTGGCCTGGGGGAGGAGCGGAGATCTTCGAACTCGGGGTGCCGCCGCGGCCGGCAGGGCGTCGGATCGCTCTCCAGCTCCCCACGCGCACGGCGTCACGGCCCGCCGGCCGGGTGCCCCGGTAGGCATGATCGCCAAGCTGCCCCGGACCCGGTGTCCAAGACCGCACTCAACCAGCTTGACCGTCCAGTACGCCAAAGAGCTCGCAAGGACGGCATCCTCGTCGACGCCGCCGCGCCGGGCGCCTGCGCCACCGACGTCACCAAGGACCTGCCGTTCCCGATCACCCGGACGGTTTGGTGCCCTGGTGGGTCAGTACTTGGGCCCGACGTAGCAGTCCAGCAACTCCACGGCCTCCCGCCGGGCGACCGACATCTCGTTGCGGTTGTTGAACCGCCAGGCGACGCCGAGCAGATCGAGCGCCTCGCCGCACAGGGCCAGGATGTCGCGGGACTCGTTCTTGAACATGTAGCGGGGGTACTCATACCAGTGAACGCCGCTGGGGAGGACGCGGCGGACGCGATTCATCGCTCGGCAGCCGTCGGAGTGAATGAGGCCCCTGACGAACCATTCCGGGTGCGCTGTGACGATCTCTCGCTGCCACGGTTCGAGCACGATCGCGCGATCATGCTTCTTGCCGGGTCCATGCTGTGGAAACAGGTGCGGCCAGTGCTTCCAGTAGCTCTTGACCTCGGTGCAGCCGTTGCGCCGGCGGCGGCCCACCGCCGGGGTCGGCATCACCTGTGCCATGGCGGTGGCGGCTTCCTCGATGAGGCCGGGCCAGTTGTCGTCGCAGAAGATGGAGAGCTGATAGACCTCCTTGCGGCACCGCACGATGTGGCCGTCCCCCAGGTAAAGGCCCAGGAGGTGGGCGTAACTGCTGGCGGGAGTCGGCGAACAAGGTTGCGGCGCACAGCGGGGGCACGTGCTGCGAGCCGGAAGGTCGTGGGCCGGGAGGTCGCGCCATCGGCCGATGGTGCTTGAGCTGACGCCGGTCTGGCGGCTCACTTCGCTGATGCTGAACCCCGAGGCGAGCAGGCGGAGGGCTTCGTCACGGACCGCGATATCATGCATGCGGAGAGTGTCGCATGCGGGTACGACAAAGCCGCCCGGCTTGGAAGGCCGGGCGGCTGGTCAGTGCCCCGGGTGGGATTCGAACCCACACTGAATGGATTTTGAGGCCATCTTCTCTGCCGTTGGAATACCGGGGCATTTCCGGATTTGTAGTGCATCTTAGCGCTCGGCTAGATCGCCTGCCGGGGGCTAGCGTGGCTCTAATCTACCGGACATCGGTACTCTTCTGCTCGTGAGTACGCAGCGGCGAGTAGTGATCGCGGAAGACGAGGCCCTGATCCGCCTCGACCTCAAGGAGATGCTCCAGGAGGACGGCTACGTCGTCGTGGGCGAGGCCGGGGACGGTGAGCAGGCGATCCAGCTGGCCGCCGATCTGCGGCCCGATCTCGTCATCCTGGACGTCAAGATGCCTGTGCTGGACGGGATCTCGGCGGCCGAGCGGATCGTGGGCGAGCGGATCGCCCCGTGTTTGATCCTGACCGCGTTCTCCCAGCGTGACCTGGTGGAGCGGGCGCGGGATGCGGGGGCGATGGCCTATCTGGTCAAGCCGTTCACGAAGGCGGATCTGGTGCCGGCGATCGAGATGGCGGTCAGCAGGCACGAGGAGATGGTGGCGCTGGCGGCCGAGGTGTCGAGCCTGTCGGATCGGCTGGAGACGAGGAAGCTGGTGGAGCGGGCCAAGGGTCAGTTGATGACGCAGCATGGCTGGACGGAGCCGCAGGCGTTCCGGTGGATCCAGAAGGCGTCGATGGACCGGCGGCTGAGCATGCGTGAGGTTGCCCAGATCGTTATAGATGACGCGGCCAAGCAGTCGTGAGAAGGGTCAATATCAGGTGATTTAGCCTGATGGGTTGTGGTGCGGTCACGAGTGGGCATCCAACCGGCTTCGGGTGCTTTCACCGGTGGCGTTCCGGCGCGTAACTGATGGGCGGATGGAAGGTCCGCTCATCTTCGAACGGAGACGCTTTCGATGATCCGCATTTTCCGCACGCCGGTCGTCGTCGCCGCGGCGTGCCTGGCCCTGGCGGCCTGCTCGGGCGGTGGCACGACCGCTGTCCCTGAGGCCTCGGGCACCGCTTCCGCTTCGCCCTCTGCGATGGGCAAGGGAGACGGAACGCTGAAGATCGGTACGCTTCTGCCGCAGACGGGCTCGCTCGCGTATCTGGGGCCGCCCATGTTCACGGGTGTCGATCTGGCGCTCAAGGAGATCAACGAGGCCGGTGGGGTGCTGGGCAAGCCGGTCGCCAAGTCGGACACGGACTCGGGGGACACGACGACGAACATCGCGTCGCAGTCGGCGGACAAGCTGCTGGCGCAGAAGGTGGACGCGATCGTGGGCGCGGCCTCGTCGTCGGTGTCGGAGTCGGTGATCGACAAGATCGTGGGGGCGGGGGTGCTGCAGTTCTCGCCTGCGAACACCTCGGACGCGTTCACCTCGATCGACGATGACGGGCTGTATTTCCGTACGGCGCCGCCGGACAAGCTGCAGGGGCGGGTGCTGGGTGACCTGGTGGTGAGCGATGGCAATGACACCATCGGCATCCTGGCGATGCAGGACACGTACGGCTCCGGTCTGGCGGACCAGGTGACCGAGACGGCGGAGGCGGCGGGGGGCACGGTCGTGGAGCGGGTGGACTATGACCCGAAGGCGGCGGACTTCTCGGCGGACGTGGCCAAGATCAAGGCGAAGAATCCGAAGGGGATCGTGCTGATCGGGTTCCAGGAGACCGCCAAGGTCGTGAACGAACTGGTCAAGCAAGGTCTGACGGCTGACAAGCACAAGTGGTACATGGTGGACGGCAACATGTCGAACACCAACTTCGTCAAGGCGCCGAAGGGGACGCTGGACGGCGTCAAGGGCACGTTGCCGGGGGCGGCGGCGCCGGAGGCGTTCCAGAAGCGGCTGCTGACGGTCAGGGCCGATCTGACGGAGTTCACGTATGCGGCGGAGTCGTACGACGCGGTGACCTTGATCGCTCTGGCCGCCGAGCTGGCCAAGGACGACTCGGGGGCGGCCATCGCGGCGAAGCTCGTCGACATCAGCAAGGGCGGCGAGAAGTGCACGGGCTTCAAGCAGTGCGTGGATCTGCTGAAGGCCGGCAAGGACGTCGACTACGACGGTGTCAGCGGTCCGGTCGACTTCAACGACGTGGGTGATCCGTCGGTGGCGACGATCGGCGTCTACCAGTATGGCGCGGACAACAAGTTCAACGCGGCCAAGGCGCTGGAGTATCGCACGGGCAACATCGCCGGGTGAGTGGCTGTCGTCGGTTCCCGCCCTGGTCCGGGTTCCCGGGCCGGGGCGGTGGCGGTGTGACGGGCAGCCGTTGCCGCGGTGACCCCGTCCACTACCATAGGTGTTCAGGACATCACAAATCCACACATAAGCCGCGTCAGAACCCTGCTCCCCCTCCGCGGTCAGGCATGTGAGATCGGGGGCACTTTCATGATCCGCATTGCTTCGGTGGGGCGCCTTACGGCCGTCGCGGCCGCGGCGAGCCTGGCCCTGGCGGCCTGTGGCGAGAGCGGGAGCGACACGTCCGGGAGCCGGACCGCCACGTCCGCGGCGCCGGCCGCCGCGAAGGGCGACGGCACGCTGACGATCGGCACGGTGCTGCCGCAGACCGGCTCGCTGGCGTTCCTGGGCCCGCCCCAGTTCGCCGGGGTCGACCAGGCCGTCAAGGAGATCAACGAGGCCGGGGGCGTGCTCGGCCGGCCGGTCGTCAAGGTGCACACGGACTCGGGCGACACGACCACGAACATCGCCTCGCAGTCGGTGGACAAGCTGCTGGCCCAGAAGGCGGACGCCGTCATCGGCGCGGCCTCGTCGTCGGTGTCGGAGTCGATCATCGACAGGGTCACCGGTGCCGGCGTGGTGCAGTTCTCGCCCGCGAACACCTCCGACAAGTTCACCACGATCGACGACAAGGGTCTCTACTTCCGCACGGCGCCGCCGGACAAGCTGCAGGGCCGCGTACTGGGCGACCTGATCGCCGCCGACGGCAACGACACCATCGGCATCCTGGCCGTGCAGGACTCCTACGGCTCCGGTCTGGCCGACCAGATCACCAAGGCGGCCGAGGAGGCCGGCGCCGGCGTCGTGGAGCGGGTGGACTACGACCCGAGGGCGGCGGAGTTCTCCGCCGACGTGGCCAGGATCAAGGCGAAGAACCCGAGGGCGGTCGTGCTGATCGGGTTCGAGGAGGGCGCCAAGGTCGTGAGCGAGCTGGTCAAGCAGGGGCTGACGGCCGACAGGGTGAAGTGGTACATGGTGGACGGCACTATGTCGAACACCAACTACCTGAGGATGCCCCAGGGCACGCTCAAGGGCGTCAAGGGCACCATTCCGGGCGCCGAGGCGCCGGACGTGTTCAGGAAGAAGCTGCTCAGCGTGGACGAGGAGCTGAAGGACTTCACCTACGCCGCGGAGTCGTACGACGCCGCGATCCTGATCGCCCTGGCGGCCGCGGCGGCCGAGGACGACGCCGGGCGGTCGATCGCCTCCAAGCTCGCCGAGGTGAGCAGGGGCGGCGAGAAGTGCAGGGCCTTCAGGGACTGCGCGGACCTGCTCGCAGGCGGCAGGGACATCGACTACGACGGCGTCAGCGGCCCGATCGAGTTCGACGACGCCGGTGATCCGTCCGTGGCCACGATCGGCGTCTACCAGTACGGCGACGACAACAGGTATTCCGGCGAGGCGCTGGAGTACCGCACCGGCAGCATCGAACGCTGAGCCTCAGCTCAGGCCGCACGCCTCCAGAACGTACGCGATGAGGCGGTTCTGCAGCGGCTTGGGCGGCACCACGGTGATCACTTGCTCCTCGCCCCCGTCGATGCTGACCCGCACGGGGAAAAGGAACGCCTTCTTCGCCTCGCCGAGCGAGTGCGGGTCGCAGCGGGCCGGCGTGAGCTCGATCGGCGCCTCCAGGCGCTGCGCGGTCGCGTCCAGCACGCCCAGGGTCTTGCGCTCGGTCGTGACGTTGTAGTGGGTGGTGCCACCCATCTCGTTCAGCGCCACGGTGCCGGGGCGGTGCCGCGTGACCACCAGGTCGCCCCGCATGACCTTGCCCGACTTCTTCCACTCCGGGCCGAACTCGATGCTCACCACCTGCTTGATCAGGAACTCGGTGCACTCGTCCCGCACCAGCCTGGCCAGCAGCGGGTCGGGGTGCCCAAGCGGGAAGACCACCTTGCGCGGCGGCTCGGAGCCCGTGCTGATGTGCGCCACGACCGTCGCCGGCTGCACCTCGGGCAGGCCCTGCGGGGAGCAGTTGGCGGCCCCGTACGGGATCTGGAGGTCCGTACGCTCCGTACGCTTGACAGTGGAGTCGATCTTTTCCGGGGGTAACGTGGCGAAGGACGGCGTGACCAGCTGGGCGTCGGCGAAGTACACCGGCGTGTCAGTGGTGTTGCGGACGGCCACTTGCATCCTGTGCACGGGCTCGTCGGAACGCCATTGGCCCAGAGAGACCGATACCCCGGGAGGAGGGGCCGTGTCAGGTGGCGGGGGCGGCTCGGATGCGGCGCACCCGGCAAGGACGATCACCATGACGAGGATGAGCGTTGTGGGCTTCACCTGTCGCACATTAGGCATGCTTTTGCAGGTTCGTAAGTTGAGGACTGATTACGACTCCGCATCCAAGTGCCGACAGTTTCTCTCTGCACCTAGCCCAGCACGCTGGGGTTTTGTACCTTTTCCAGCATTCGATCGGGAACGCTCGGCGGTGCTGACGGCTCCCGGCCTGGAATGAAGGAGACACTTCATGATCCGCATTGCTCCCGTGGGGCGGGCGCTGGCTGTCGTGGCTGCCACCAGCCTCGCTCTGACAGCCTGCGGCGGTGGCAGTAATACCGCCACCCAAACCTCGCCATCGGCGCCGGCATCCTCGGCGCCGGCCGCCACGAAGGGCGACGGCACTCTTACTCTCGGCACCCTGCTGCCCCAGACCGGTTCGCTGGCCTTCCTCGGGCCGCCCGAGTTCGCCGGTGTCGACCTGGCGCTCAAGGAGATCAACGAGGCCGGTGGCGTGCTCGGCAAGCCTGTGGCCAAGTTCGACACGGACTCGGGTGACACGTCCACCAACATCGCCTCGCAGTCGGTGGACAAGCTGCTGGCGCAGAAGGCGGACGCCGTCATCGGCGCCGCGTCCTCGTCGGTGTCGGAGTCGGTGATCGACAAGATCGTGGGCGCGGGCGTGGTGCACTTCTCGCCGGCCAACACCTCGGACAAGTTCACCACGATCGACGACAAGGGTCTCTACTTCCGTACGGCCCCGCCGGACAAGCTGCAGGGCCGCGTGCTGGGCGACCTGATCGTCGCCGACGGCAGCGACACGGTCGGCATCCTGGCGATGCAGGACTCCTACGGCACGGGCCTGGCCGACCAGGTGCAGAAGACCGTCACCGACGGTGGCGGCGAAGTGGTCGAGCGCGTGGACTACGACCCGAAGGCCGCGGACTTCTCCGCCGACGTCGCCAAGATCAAGGCGAAGAACCCGAAGGCGATCGTGCTGATCGGCTTCGACGAGACCCAGAAGGTCGTCGGCGAGCTGGTCAAGCAGGGCCTGCCGGCCAGCAAGGTCAAGTGGTACATGGTGGACGGCAACATGTCCAACTCGAACTACCTGAAGATGCCCAAGGGCACGCTCGAAGGCGTCAAGGGCACCTACCCCGGCGCCGCGGCTCCCGACGAGTTCCGTCAGAAGCTGCTCGGCATCAACAGCAAGCTGACGGACTTCAGCTACGCCCCCGAGTCCTACGACGCGGCCAACCTGATCGCGCTGGCGGCCGAGGCGGCCAAGAGCGACGCCGGTGCTGACATCGCGGCCAAGCTGGCCGAGACCAGCAAGGGCGGCGAGAAGTGCAAGAGCTTCAAGGAGTGCGTCGACCTGCTGAAGGCCGGTAAGGACATCGACTACGACGGCGTCAGCGGTCCGGTCGAGTTCAACGACGCCGGTGACCCGGCTGTCGCCACCATCGGCATCTACCAGTACGAAGCGAACAACAAGTTCAACGCGGCCAAGGCGCTCGAGTACCGCACCGGCAACATCGAAGGCTGATCAAGCGTCAGATAGGCGAGGGCCCGGCCGTCACGGCCGGGCCCTTCGCCATGGGGCGCCCCTGGTCATTTGCAGCCGGCCACGATCTGGTCGGCCGCGGCGCGGTACTCCTTCAACAGCGTCACCTGCCGCTCGCGCGGCACGTCGTTCCTGGACAACGCCTTGCCGGTCCGCTTGACGGTCTCCACCGCCCCGCTCAGCGAGCGGGGGAGCCGGTCGCCGAACTCCAGCGTGATCCCGTACGACTCCGCCAGGCGGCTGATCACGGCGTCCTCGAAGTTCTGCCGCTCCTCCTGGCCTTTCGGCTGCAGCATGAGTTCCGCGTACCCGATGGCGGAGACCACTCGGGCGCACGGGCTGTCGGTGGGGTCGCCGCCGGTGCTGTACTTCTCCGCCGAGGAGGCATCGTCCTGGCAGCCGACGAGCAGGACGGGCAGGATGAGCGCGACTGTCGCCAAACGTTTCACAGTGCTCATTAAAAACGGCGGAGGGGCTCCAGGGGAGCCCCTCCGCCGTTTTATCGGTTTACGCCTTGGCCAGCGTGCCCAGGTACAGCTCGATGACCTTGGGGTCGTTGGCGAGCTGACGGCCGGTGCCGGTGTAGGCGTTGCGGCCCTGGTCGAGGACGTAGCCGCGGTGGCAGATCTGCAGGCAGCGGCGTGCGTTCTGCTCCACCATGATGACGGTGACGCCCGCCTTGTTGATCTGCTGGGCCTGGATGAACACCAGGTCCTGCAGCTTGGGTGACAGGCCGGCGGACGGCTCGTCGAGCAGCAGGACCGACGGCTCGGTCATCAGCGCCCTGGCCATCGCCACCATCTGCCGCTCACCGCCGGACAGGGACCCGGCGCGCTGCTTGCGCCGCTCCTTGAGCGCGGGGAACAGCTCCGCGACGAACTCGAAGCGCTCCTTGAACTTCCCCGGCACCTGGAAGGCGCCCATCTCGAGGTTCTCCTCGATGGTGAGGCTGGGGAAGACGTTGTTGGTCTGCGGCACGTATCCGACGCCGCGGGAGACCAGCGAGTGCGCCTTCATGTTCGTGATGTTCTCACCCTTGAGCAGCACCGTGCCGCTGCGGATGTTGACCAGCCCGAACATGGCCTTGAGCAGCGTCGACTTGCCGGCGCCGTTGGGGCCGATGATGCCGATCAGCTCGCCGTCTTTGACGTACAGGTCGGAGCCGTTGAGGATGTTGACCCCCGGCAGGTAGCCGGCGATCAGCTCGTCGCACCGCAGGATGGCGTCCTCGGCGCCCTCCAGGTGCGCGCTGCGGTCGGTGACGGCCGCTTGGGAATCCGGGACGGTCACTTCTGCGTCTCCTCTTCGATCTCGGCCTCCAGCGCCGCCTCAGCCTCGTGGAGCTGCGCCTCCAGCTCGCTCTCGGAGAGCGGCGCGTCGTGGTGCGCGCCCAGGTAGGCGTCGATCACGCGCTCGTCGGACATGATCGTCGAGGGTGGGCCCTCGGCGATGACGTTGCCCTGCGCCATGACGATCACCCAGTCGCTGATGTCGCGGACCATGTCCATGTCGTGCTCGACGAACAGCACCGTCATGCCCTGGTCGCGCAAGTCCTTGACGTGGCCGAGCAGCGACTGGGTCAGCGCCGGGTTGACGCCGGCCATCGGCTCGTCGAGCATGACCAGCTCGGGCTGGACCATGAGCGCGCGGGCCATCTCCAGCAGCTTGCGCTGGCCGCCGGACAGCGATCCGGCGAAATCCTCGCTCTTGGCGTCGAGCTTGAAGCGGGCCAGCAGTTCCACGGCCCGCGCCGTGATCTCGTCCTCCTGCTGGCGCCAAGTGCCCGGGATGAGGGCCCGCCAGAAGCTCTCGCCCTTCTGCTGCTGGGCTCCCAGGCGCATGTTCTCCAGCACGGTCAGCCTGGACAGCGCCTTGGTGAGCTGGAAGGTGCGCACCATGCCGGCGCGGGCCACCTTGTGCGCGGGCACGCCGTTCATGCTGCGCCCGTTGAACGTCCACGAGCCGGAGTCGGCCGTGTCGAAGCCGGTCAGCTGGTTGAAGAACGTGGTCTTGCCCGCTCCGTTGGGACCGATCAGCGCGGTGATGGAGCCGCGCTGGATCTCGACGTGGCCCACCTCGACGGCGGTGAGACCGCCGAAGCGGCGCACGACGTTGTCCACGACGAGGATCGGGTCCGGCTTGGGCACGCCTGGATCGCGAGGCAGGTCCTTGAAGGCTGCCAGCGCCGCGGCCTTACGCTCGCTGGTGGTGGTTTCAGCGTGCATTGATTGCTATCTCCCTCTTGTCACCGAAGATGCCCTGTGGCCGGAAGATGAGCAACAGGATCAAGCCGAGACCCACCATGATCCAGCGCACCGCGCCGACCTGGTTCACGGTCAGGAAGGTGATGTAGCCGGAGCCGACCGCCTCGGCGAGCACGCCGTAGATGAGGACCAGCAGCACCCAGAACAACATCGAGCCGACCACGGGGCCGAGCACGCGGGCGGCGCCGCCGAGGATGACCATCGTGTACATGTAGAACGTGGTCTCGGTGCCGAACACGTCCGGCTGCACCGAGCCGTACGCCAGGCCGTAGATGAAGCCGCCGAGGCAGCCGATGACGCCGCCCAGGACCAGCGACTGCATCTTGTACGAGAAGACGCTCTTGCCGAGGCTGCGCACGGCGTCCTCGTCCTCGCGGATGGCCTTGAGCACGCGGCCCCACGGGCTCTTCATCAGCAGGTAGACGATGCCGCAGCACAGGGCGACCAGCAGCCAGCCGACGAGCATGACCCAGAGCGTGCGGTAGTTGAAGAAGATGGGTATCGGGCCGAGGTTGAAGCCGTAGTCCCCTTCGGGGAAGGGGTTGAGCGCGTAGAAGCCCTCGGTGAAGCCCCGCCGGCCGTCGGAGCCGCCGAAGATGTCCTTGAACGCCACGGATCGGAAGACGAGCCTGATGATCTCGGCCACCGCGATGGTGACGATGGCCAGATAGTCGGCGCGCAGTTGCAGCGTCGGGATGCCCATCAGGAGCGCCAGGAGCACCGCTGCCGCCAGGCCGACCAAGATGCCGACCCAGAAGGGCAGTCCCAGGACGGTGACGGTGACGGCCAGCCCGTAGCCGGCCACGCCCATGAACGCGGCCTGGCCGAAGTTGAGCAGGCCGGTGTAGCCGAAGTGGATGTTGATGCCGATGGCCGCCAGGCCGTACAGCACCGTCTCCACGTTGATGGCGGCCTTGATGGTGGTGCTGAAGATCGTGATCCAGTCCATTCTGATCCTCCCCCGATCAGCCGATCCGCTCGCGGCGGCCCAGGATGCCCTGTGGCCGGACGAGGAGCACGATGATGAGCACTGCCAGCGCGCCGACGCTCTTGAGCTCCGGCGGCACCCACAGCGTGGAGACCTGGATGAACAGGCCCACCACCAGTGAGCCGACCAGGGCACCGAACGCGGTGCCGAGCCCGCCGAGCGTCACGCCGGCGAAGATGAGCAGCAGGATTTCCTGGCCCATCGTGTATTTCAGGTTCTGCGAGAGGCCCAGCATGATGCCGGCCAGCGCGGCGATGGCGCCGCCCAGCGTCCAGATGATCCTGATCACCCGGTCGACGTTGATGCCGGACGAGGCCGCCAGCGCGGGGTTGTCGGCCACGGCGCGGGCCGCCTTGCCGGTGCGGGTGCGCAGCAGCGCGAAGCCGACGACGACCAGGACGGCGAGCTCGATGCCCATGGCGACGAAGTTCTTGGGGGCGGCGGAGATGGGGCCGACCTCGATGCCCGGTTGCGCCGTGTACTGCGCGTAGGCCTCGTTCTCACCGCCGAAGAAGATCAGGAGTACGTAGCGCATGAAAAGCGCCACGCCGATCGAGATGATCATCATCGCGATGACGCCGGTGCCGCGCCTGCGCAGCTGGCCCCAGAAGAAGCGGTCCTGCCCGTAGCCGAGCGCGCCCGCCACGATGACGGAGATGACCGCGGCGGGGATCAGATGGATCCCGAAGCCCACGTTGAACCCGTAGGCGAGAACCGCGCCGAGCGTGACCAGCTCGCCGTGGGCGAAGTTGGTCAGGCCGGTCGTGCCGTAGATGAGCGACAGACCGAGCGCGGCCAGGGCGATGATCAGGCCGAGGTTGAATCCCTCGAACGTGAGCTGCGCGGCCCGCGTCCAGAACGAGCTGTCGGCGGCGTCCGTGTCCTGCTGCTGTTGCTGCCCCGCGGCGCCCTTGGGCTGCAGCGCGAACAGCACCGCGGAGCAGTTGCCCTCGTACACGGTGGGTGTGCGGACGTTGTTGCCCCCGCGGATCTCGGCGTTCTGCGGAAGGGACGCGGCGTCCAGGGTGACCTTGTACTTGCCTGGATCGTCGACCTCGGCTTCCCAGGCGCCTTGAGCGTTGGTGGTGACCTCCTTGACGGGTTGCCCGCTCTCGGTGGTCACCGCAATTTTGGCGCCGTTCACTGGCTGGCCTTGGAGTTTGAGTGTTCCCCTCAGGCCCTGCTCGCAGTCGGCGGGACCCGCGTGGGCGGGCCCGGCCAGCAGGAAGATGAGTCCACCCAGAAAGGCCGTGAACGCGATCACGGCTCTGCGCAATGGTGCTCCCTCAAAGTTAGGTCAAGGCGGGGCTGTGCCCGTCCATCTCGACACGCGCGCATCCCAGGCACGCTGGAATGCAATGGCGGGAGCCTATTCCCGCGACGCCCGGTTCAGTACCGTTCGTCACCAATTAGTGACAAGGGCGTGTCGCTCATGTGAGGAAACAACGCGCCAGGTCAGGGGCTGAATCGAGAGAGACGCCTGGCGGTCGCGAAAACGGATTCGTAACAATCCTGAGGGGACATGAACGAGCCCGCGGGGCCGGCCTTTGGGGCCATGTAGGGCTTCCCCGGCCGTACACGTTATCTACCGGGCCTCCCCCGCGGGCTCGCGTTCGGACAACCGTAGCGACCCGCGGGGCCGGTGCGCAAAGAATCGGTCGAAGTGACGGAAGGTTCATCGGTCGCGCAACATGCATGTGAGCCGGGAGGTGCACACGCGACGTCCCTGCTCATCGCTGATCTCGATGTCGTATGTCGCCAAAGTGCGGCCGCCGTGCAACCTGGTCGCGACGCCGGTGACGTAGCCCGAGGCCGCCGCGCGGTGATGGGTCGCGTTGATCTCCACGCCCAGCGCGATGCGGTCGGGACCGGCGTGGATGGCCGCCGCCACCGATCCCAGCGTCTCCGCGAGCACCGCCGAGGCGCCGCCGTGCAGCAGCCCGTACGGCTGCGTGTTGCCCTCGACCGGCATCCTGCCCACGACCCGGTCCGGTCCGGCCTCGAGGAACTCGATCCCCATCCGATCGGCCAGCGTGCCGTCGTGCATGCCGCTCACCGTGAGGAGATCCAGAGGGTTGGTCTGCGTCAAAGGGGCGTCTCCACTCTTCCGGGCTCAGGTCTTCTGTCGTAGTCGCAGACTAGGCTTCGTGTGTGCCGAAGAGTGAAGTGACCCCCAGCCGCCCGTGCCTGTTGCTGCTCGACGGGCATTCCCTGGCCTATCGCGCGTTCTACGCGCTCAAGGACGCCAACCTGATGACCACCGACGGTCAGCACACCGAGGCGGTCTACGGGTTCACCTCGATGCTGACCAACGTCCTGCGCGACGAGCAGCCGACCCACGTGGCAGTGGCCTTCGACCGGTCGGAGCCGACGTTCCGCCATGAGGAATACTCCGACTACAAGGCCAACAGAGCCGAGACGCCCGAGGACTTCCGCGGCCAGATGCAGCTCATCTTCGAGCTGCTCGACACGCTGCGCATCCCGCGGCTGTCCAAGGCCGGGTTCGAGGCCGACGACCTCATCGCCACGCTCGCCACCCGCGCCTCCGCCCAGGGCATGAACGTTCTGATCGTCAGCGGCGACCGCGACACGCTGCAGCTCGTCGACGAGCACGTCACCGTCCTGATGACGCGGCGCGGCATCAGCGACATGACCCGGTTCACGCCCGAGGCGGTCGAGGAGAAATACGGCCTGACCCCGGTGCAATACCCCGACTTCGCGGCGCTGCGCGGCGACCCCAGCGACAACCTGCTGAGCATCCCCAGCGTGGGGGAGAAGACCGCGGCCAAGTGGGTGCGCGAGTTCGGCTCGCTGACCGCGCTGATCGACCGGGTCGACGAGGTCAAGGGCAAGGTCGGCGACAAGCTGCGCGAGCACGTCGCCCAGGTGCTGATGAACCGGCGGCTCACCGAGCTGCTGCGCGACGTCCCGGTCGACGTCGAGCTCGACGACCTCAAGCAGGGCACCTGGGAGCGCGAGGAGATCAACAAGCTGTTCGACACCCTGCAGATCCGCGGCGAGCTGCGCGAGCGGGTGTTCAAGGTGCTGGGCACCGGCGAGCAGGAGCCCGACCAGGGCTTCGAGGTCGAGACCGTGCTGCTCGGCCCCGACCGCGTCGCCGGCTGGCTGGCCGCGCTGCCCGAGGGCCGCGCCGGGCTGGCCTTCAAGGGCGTCTACGGCAGCGGCACCGGCCGCATCGACGGCATCGCCATCGCCTCGCCCGCCGGCACCGCCGCCCACATCGACCCGGTCAAGCTCACCGAGGCCGACGAGACGGCCCTGCGGGCCTGGCTGGGCGACGAGACCAGGCCCAAGGCCGTCCACGACGCCAAGGGGCCCATCCTGGCCCTGTGGGCGCAGGGCATGGAGCTGCGCGGCCTCGGCTGCGACACCGCCCTGGCCGCCTACCTGGCGATGCCCGGGCAGCGCACGTTCGCGCTGGAGGACCTCGCCCGCCGCTACCTCAACCGCGACCTGCGGGCCGAGAAGGAGTCCAACGGGCAGGCCGCGCTGTTCGGCGACGACGAGGACGCCCCGGCCAAGGACCTCGCGCTGCGCGCCCACGCCGTGCGCGAGCTGGCCGAGTCCCTGGAGCGCTTCCTCGCCGGGCGCGGGGGCACCCAGCTGCTCGGCGACGTCGAGCAGCCGCTGCTGCACGTGCTGGCCGAGCTGGAGCGCGCGGGCATCGCCGTCGACAGCCAATACTTCGCCGGCCTGGAGGCCGAGTTCGGCGCCGCGGTCAAGCACGCCGTGGAGGAGGCGCACCGCGCGGTCGGCGAGCAGTTCAACCTGGGCTCGCCCAAGCAGCTGCAGGAGATCCTCTTCACCAAGCTCAACCTGCCCAAGACCAAGAAGATCAAGACCGGCTACAGCACCGACGCCGACCAGCTCGCCTGGCTCGCGACCCAGACCGAGCACGAGCTGCCCACGATCATGCTGCGCCACCGCGACCAGCAGAAGCTGCGCACCACGGTGGAGGGCCTGATCAAGGAGATCGGCGACGACGGCCGCATCCACACCACGTTCAACCAGATCATCGCGGCCACGGGCCGGCTGTCGTCGGAGAAGCCCAACCTGCAGAACATCCCGATCCGCACCGCCGAGGGCCGCCGCATCCGGCAGGGCTTCGTGGTCGGCGAGGGCTACGAGACGCTGCTGACGGCCGACTACAGCCAGATCGAGCTGCGCATCATGGCCCACCTGTCGGGCGACGAGGCACTGATCGCCGCCTTCGAGTCCGGGCACGACTTCCACCAGGCCACCGCGGCGCGCGTGTTCGACCTGCCGCCCGAGCAGATCGACGGCGAGCTGCGCGCCCGCATCAAGGCGATGAACTACGGCCTGGCCTACGGCCTGTCCGACTTCGGGCTGGCCGGCCAGCTCAACATCGCGGTGTCGGAGGCGCGGGCGCTGAAGGAGGAATACTTCGAGGAGTTCGGCGGCGTGCGCGACTTCCTGCACGCCATCGTCGCCCAGGCACGCAGCGACGGCTACACCGAGACGATCATGGGCCGCCGCCGCTACCTGCCCGACCTCACCAGCGACAACCGCCAGCGGCGCGAGATGGCCGAGCGGATGGCGCTCAACGCGCCCATCCAGGGCTCGGCCGCCGACATCATCAAGGTCGCCATGCTCCACGTCCACCAGGCGATCCGCGAGGAGGGGCTGTCCTCCCGGATGCTCCTGCAGGTCCACGACGAGCTCGTGTTCGAGGTGGCGCCAGGGGAGCTGGAGCAGCTCACGCAGCTCGTCTGCGACCAGATGAACGCCGCCTACCGCCTGCGGGTCCCGCTGGAGGTCTCCGTGGGCGTCGGACGCACCTGGGAGGACGCCGGGCACTGATCGCGTACGGCGGCCGGCACGCCCCGTATGTCGCATGCGCCCGGCGAGTCACGGACGGATCTGCACTAAAGGGATCTGCACTAACCTGAAGTGTCTCTTCCCCCGAGCGGCACGGGAGTTGTGTGCGGACATCAGCGTCGCTCACGCGGATCATCGGCCTCACCAACGCCGTCGTGGTCACCGTGGCGATCATCGGGTTGAGCCTCATGCCGTCCGAGAGCCGGCCGCACGCCAAGCCGCCGGTCGGGACACAGGTCCAGCAGAGCGTTCCGGAACCCGGCACGACCCCGGTCGGCCAGCCGCCCGGGGTCGTCGCCACACCCGAGTTCGCCAAGCAGGTCGGCGCCAACGAGCTCGGGCTGGTGCCGGTGCTGATGTACCACCGGATCGCCGGCAAGCGGCTGGCCTCCCTCGACAGGACGCCCGGCCAGCTCAGGGAGGAGCTGGAGAAGCTGGCGAAGAAGGGATACGTGCCGATCACCGCCAGGGAGTTCGCCACCGGCGACATCCGGGTGCCGGCGGGGAGGTTCCCGGTGGTGCTGACGTTCGACGACGGGCATCCCAGCCACTTCGCGCTGGACGCGGGCGGCAACCCCGCCCCCGGCACGGCGGTCGCCGTGATCCAGGAGGTGGCCGCCCGATATCCGGACTTCCGGCCGGTCGCCACGTTCTGGATCAACAAGGAGCCGTTCGGGCTGCGCGACCAGGCGTCCCAGGCGGCCGCCGTACGGTGGCTGGTCGACCACGGCTACGAAGTGGCCAACCACACCTGGGGCCACCCCAACCTGCGCTGGCTCAAGAGGAAGAAGGTCCGCGAGCAGATCGTCCGGCTGGAGCGGCTGCTCAAGAAGCTCGGCGTGCCGTCGTCCAGGACGATCGCGCTGCCGTACGGGATGATGCCGCACGGCAAGAAGTCCGCACGGAGCGGATCATGGGACGGCACGCGCTATGATTTCGCCGGCGTGTTCCTCGCGGGAGCCGAGCCATCGGTTTCGCCCTACGCGAAAAATTTCGACCGGGGAGCGATCCAGCGCATCCAGAGCAACGGCAAGAAAGGCGAGTGCCGCAAGTGGTGCTCGCAATACTGGCTGGAGTGGCTGGACAGGCACCCTGGCGAGCGTTTCGTCTCCGACGGCGACCCCGACCGGATCTCCATACCGGGGACGCTTAGAGGTAATATCGTCGCCAAGCGTGGGCTCCAGGTCATTGCGTACTGACCGCTCCCCGGATTGACCCCACGTCCCAGGTCTCATATGCTGATCGCTGCGCTGTGGGCTCGCGCGCGCCTCAGACGGAGCGGGCTCGCGCTCGGTCACGTCGATGTCGTAACTACTCGGCTTGATGCGGAAGAGGGCCTGCCGCGCATCCGCCACATCGACATCCTGTCCGCGTTCGGAGCAATTCCACACATGACGTCCAGCACTGAGGTCACCTCGAGCACCCCGCAGGTAGCGGTCAACGACATCGGGTCCGAGGAAGCCTTCCTCGCCGCGATCGACGAGACCATCAAGTACTTCAACGACGGTGACATTGTTGAGGGCACCGTCGTCAAGGTCGATCGAGACGAGGTCCTTCTCGATATCGGCTACAAGACCGAGGGTGTCATCCCCTCGCGCGAGCTTTCGATCAAGCACGATGTCGATCCCGCTGACGTCGTGGAGGTCGGCGAACACGTCGAGGCCCTGGTTCTCCAGAAGGAGGACAAGGAGGGCCGCCTGATCCTGTCCAAGAAGCGCGCCCAGTACGAGCGCGCCTGGGGCACGATCGAGAAGATCAAGGACGAGGACGGCATCGTCACCGGCACCGTCATCGAGGTCGTCAAGGGTGGTCTCATCCTCGACATCGGCCTGCGTGGCTTCCTCCCGGCGTCCCTGGTCGAGATGCGACGTGTCCGCGATCTGCAGCCGTATGTCGGCCGTGAGCTCGAGGCCAAGATCATAGAGCTCGACAAGAACCGCAACAACGTGGTCCTGTCGCGCCGCGCCTGGCTCGAGCAGACGCAGTCCGAGGTTCGCCAGACGTTCCTCAACACCCTCCAGAAGGGTCAGGTCCGCAAGGGCGTCGTCTCCTCGATCGTCAACTTCGGCGCCTTCGTGGACCTCGGCGGCGTCGACGGCCTGGTCCACGTGTCCGAGCTGTCCTGGAAGCACATCGACCACCCGTCCGAGGTCGTCGAAGTCGGCCAGGAGGTCACGGTCGAGGTCCTCGACGTCGACATGGAGCGCGAGCGCGTCTCCCTGTCGCTGAAGGCGACCCAGGAAGACCCGTGGCAGCAGTTCGCCCGCACCCACCAGATCGGCCAGGTCGTGCCGGGCCGCGTCACCAAGCTGGTGCCGTTCGGCGCGTTCGTCCGGGTCGAGGAGGGCATCGAGGGCCTGGTCCACATCTCCGAGCTGGCCGAGCGCCACGTGGAGATCCCGGAGCAGGTCGTCCAGGTCGGCGACGAGATCTTCGTGAAGATCATCGACATCGACCTCGACCGTCGTCGCATCAGCCTCTCGCTGAAGCAGGCCAACGAGGGCGTGGGCACCGAGGTCGAGTTCGACCCGACGCTCTACGGCATGGCGGCCACCTACGACGACCAGGGCAACTACATCTACCCCGAGGGCTTCGACCCGGAGACCGGGGAGTGGCTCGAGGGCTTCGACAAGCAGCGTGAGGAGTGGGAGCGGCAGTACGCCGAGGCCCAGACCCGCTTCGAGGCTCACAGGAAGCAGATCGAGGAGGCCCGCAAGGCCGAGGCCGAGGCCGGCGAAGCCGCTCCCTCGTCCTACAGCGGCGAGACCCAGGCTCCGCAGGGCGGCTCCACGTCGGCTCCCGCCGGCGGCGCGCTCGCCTCTGACGAGGCGCTCGCGGCCCTGCGCGAGAAGCTCGCGGGCGGCCAGAGCTGATCTGAGGCCCTGACCGGCTTTACCTAAAGGCCCCGCACGGTGACGTGCGGGGCCTTTCGCGTTCCCGGGATGCGCCGCCGGGGCGCGTGCTGAGGAACTCGTGCCGGAGTCCGGGCCGCCGGGGTATTGCGGAACGATTCTTGCCGCATTCACGTCTAACGTTGTCCGCATGGAAGAGATCAAGCCGTTCCGCATCGACATCCCGCAGGCCGACCTCGACGACCTGAGAGAGCGGCTGCGGCGTACCAGATGGGCCCGGCAGCTGCCCGGCGGGTGGAGCCGCGGCGTGCCGGTCGGATATGTGCGTGAGCTGGCCGAACACTGGGCCGGCGGGTTCGACTGGCGCGAGCGGGAGGCGAGGCTGAACGCCTTCCCCCAGTTCACCACCGAGATCGACGGGCAGACCGTCCACTTCCTCCACGCGCGCTCGCCGGAGCCCGGCGCGCTGCCGCTGATCATGACGCACAGCTGGCCGAACACCGTCGCCGAGTTCCTCGACGTCATCGGGCCGCTCGCCGACCCGCGCGCCCACGGGCTCGACCCCGACGTTGCCTTCCACGTCGTCGCGCCGTCACTGCCCGGTTTCGCGTTCTCGCCCTTCCCCGAGCCCGCCGACGAGCGGCCGTGGAACATCGCGAGGGTGGCGCGCACGTGGGCCGAGCTGATGCGCAGGCTCGGGTACGACCGGTACGGGGCGCACGGCAACGACGCCGGGGCGCTCGTCACGCCGCAGCTGGCCGCGCTGGCCCCGGAGCACGTGACCGGCGCGCTCATCACGGCCGGGCTCGGCATCCCCACCGGGGACCCCGCCGAGCTGGAGGGGCTGAGCGAAGAGGAGCTGGCCGAGCTGAAGGGGATGACCGAGTGGACGACCGGCGGCAGCGGCTACGGGCCCTATCTGGCCGCCCGGCCGCAGACGCTCGCCCACGGGTTCGCCGACTCGCCGGTGGCGCAGCTGGCCTACCTGGTGGAGCGGTTCAAGGAGTTCGACGGCTGGGGGTCGCAGGCCGAGCCCCTCGATCGTGACCTGGTGCTGACCAACGCCAGCCTGTACTGGCTGACGGAGACCGGCGGATCGTCCTCCTGGACGTACTACGAGGGCGCGGCCGGCCTGCCCATCGACCAGAAGGTGGTGCCGACCGGGACCACCCACGGCGGGCCGGCGCTGCTGCGGCGGATCGCCGAGCGCAAGAACGACATCGTGTACTGGGGCGAGGCGCACAGCCCCAGCCACATGGTCGCCATGGCGTCGCCGGACACGCTGATCGAGGGCATCCGCGCGTTTTTCCGTATTGTCCGCTGACGCGGGCGAAGGCCTCAACCGGCGGGTGGACCTGGGAGCCTGGGACTCGTCCGCCCGATAGGGTGCTGCGCGTGACGATCGAGCAGGCGGTGGCGGCGGACGCGGGGGAGATCCTCACCGTGCAGCGGGCGGCTTACGTGAGCGAGGCCCAGCTCTACGGAGATCCGTACATCCCGCCGCTCGTCGAGTCGCTGGAGCAAATGCGCAAGGTCATCGAGACCGCCGTCGTGCTCAAGGCCGTCGACGCCGGCCGGATCGTCGGCGCCGTGCGGGGGCGGCTGTCCGGCACCACCTGCCTGGTCGGCCGGCTCGTCGTCGCGCCCGACCGGCAGGGGCAAAGGCTGGGCACGGCACTGCTGACCGCGCTGCACGAGCAGGTGCCGCAGGCCACCGCGTTCGACCTGTTCACCGGGCACCTGTCGGAGGCCAACCTGCGGCTTTACCGCCGGCTGGGCTATCGGGAGACCCACCGCGAGCGGATGGACGATCACCTGATGATGGTTCACCTGCGCAGGCAGCCAGATCGATCCCCTCCTCCGCGATGATCATGGCGCGGCCCATGTCGTCGTCGACCCAGTTCCAGCTCCACCGCCACTCCGATCCCGCCGGATGCTCGGCGTCGAGCCGGTCGAGCACCGGCTGAAGCCTGGACGCGGGCACGACGATCTGGTGCCGGCCGCGCCACGGGACGTGCACGGGCGGGTCGAGCGGCGGCACCTGGACTCCGTGCCCGCGCAGCGCTTCCACCACCCGGGCCGGGTCCAGGCCGAACTGGTGCAGCGGCGTCGCCTCCCTGTTCCCCGCGTCGTAGGCCAGCGCGAGGAGCCAGTGCTCGGGTGCCGGGTCCCGCCGGCCCGCGGCCAGCGCCAGGCCGGTGGCGATGCCGCACAGCTTGGAGAAGGCCGGGTTGGCGAAGCCGCCCACCCCGTGGCCCGGCCGCACCCCGTGACGCAGGCACTCCAGCGCCCGCGCCCGGTCGAGCCCGGCCTCCGCCAGCACGCGGGCGGCGACCGAGTCGCCGGTCAGCAGGGCCGGAACGATGTGCTGCGGGCCCACCCAGTCGTCGCCGGCCGCCGCGGCCTGCTCGTGCGCCGCCCGTATGATCGAGGTCGTCATACTTCGATGATGACCCCGTGCGCCGCGATGGTGGATAGGCTTTCCCGGTGTTGAAGATTGGGCTCACCGGCGGCATCGGCTCCGGCAAGAGCGAGGTGTCCAAGCGGCTCGCGGCCCGGGGAGCCGTCGTGATCGACGCCGACAAGATCGCGCGTGAGGTGGTCGAGCCCGGCACGGTCGGCCTGGCGCGGGTGGTGGCGGCGTTCGGGGACGAGGTGCTCCACCGGGACGGGTCGCTCAATCGCGAGAAACTCGGATCGATCGTCTTCGCCGACTCCGAGAAGCTGGCGGCGCTCAATGCGATCGTCCATCCGCTGGTGGGGGAGCGGGTGGCGCAGCTGCAGAGCGAGGCGCCCGACGACGCGATCCTCGTCTACGACGTGCCGCTGCTGGCGGAGAACAAGCTGGCGCCGATGTACGACGTGGTCATCGTCGTGGACGCGGCCGACGACGTGCGCATCGGGCGGCTGGCCGAGCGCAGGGGGATGGCCGACGCCGACGCCAAGGCCCGCATCGCGGCGCAGGCGAGCCGGGAGGAGCGGCTGGCGGTCGCGGACATCGTCCTTCCCAACGACGGCTCTCTGGAGGAGCTGGACACGCTGGTGAGCGACGTGTGGGACGAGCTCCTCAGGCGGGCCGCCCGCGGCTGAGCGGAGCCCTGGGGCGCCGTTCGCCGCTGATCTACGATGGCTTGGTTTCCTGGACCGGGGCCTGGCCGCCCTGGCGCCGAGGGGTCTGCCGGCCGGTCGGTGAGGGCGGGGAGGCCGGGGAGGCCGGGGAGGTCGGGCGGCCGCTCGGCGTGCCGGTGGACGATGACGGGCTCGCCGGGCCGCCCACCATGCCGTCGCTCGTGTGGCGGGTGACGACGGACGTCTTCCTCGGCCGGACGGCCCGCGGGCGGACGGCCCGCGGGCGGACGGAGCGCGACCGAGGCTCCCGGGTCCGCGTCACCCGCGCTCCTTGCGGCCGGATCACCCCGGGCGTGGTCGGGACTCCGGCGGCCGCAATGGTGCTGGAGGGCGGAGCGGAAGGGCTCGGAGAGCCGTGGGAGACCGGGGAACCCGTGGCGGGGATGCCGGACCTCGGGGTGATCGGGGCAGGGGTGGTCGCCGGGCTGCGGCTGAGGGCCGCCGCGGGAGGCGAGGTACGATCGGCGGCCGGGTCCGGGACCGGGACGGGGTCGAGCGTGGTCCGGAAGCCGGGAACGCCGATCAGGATCCCGGCCACGACCAGGTTGACCACGCCGGCCAGCACGGCAGCGATCTTCACGGCCCGCGACCGGCCTTCGGACGCGGGCTCGCCGGTCACGGCCGACCGGCCTTCGGGTAACAGATCGCCCGTCACGGCCGGCCGGGGCTCCCAGTCGCCTTCGCCGGTCACGAGCGCGGCTCCCGGCAGGTAGACATACGTGATCCCTTTCGCGATGCTGGCCGCCACCGAAACGATCTAGGCATGGATCTTGCCACAGTCGTTGTGGCTCCCGCAGACAACCGGCACAGTGCGCCGTCGTAGCCGTGGGCCTGAGCGCCGCACTCGGACCGGGCCCGGCCGCTGCGGCGGCCGGGCGGTCGACGGCGGCCCCGAGCAGCGCGTGGACTACGAGGTGTACTGACAGGCGGCGCGTCAGAAGGACGAGTCGAGCGGCACCTGCCGCACCCCGGTCAGGTACGGGTCCAGCTCGCCCAGCTCGAACCGCGACATCCCGATGACGTGCCAGAACTGCCCCGCCGGCTCCCCCTGGATCTTGTAGCGGCCGTCGGGCGCCAGCGCCGCCCACCCCTCGGGCAGCCCCAGCAGGGTGGCCCGCCGCTCGGCGCCCTCCCAGAGGATCACCACGCCGTCGTCGCCCGCGCTGGCCAGCAGGCCGGAGACGGGGCAGAAGGCCACCGACCACACCCGGCGGGCGTGCCCGGCCAGCGCGTGCAGCTGCCGCCCGCTCACGGTGTCCCACACCCGCACCATCAGGTCGTCGCCACCGGTGGCCAGGCAGTCGCCGGAGGCGTTGAACGCCACACTCCACAGCCGCCCGTCATGCCCGCCGAACGTGTGCACCGGCCGCGGCTGCCAGGGCTGCCCGGGGCGCAGCTCCCACACCATGGCCCGGCCGTCGTTGCTCGCGCTGGCCAGGTGCCGGCCCGAGGGGGAGAAGGCCACCGAGTAGATCCGGTCGGTGTGCCCCTCGAGGGTGGCCACCCGGCCGCCGGAGGCCACGTGCCAGATGCGGACGAGCTTGTCGTCGCAGCCCGTGGCCACGTACGCGCCGTCCGGGCTGAACGCGATCGACCGCACCCGCCCCCGGTGATCCGCCAGGTTGGCCGCCAGCCGCCCGGTCGGGCGGTACCAGATCCTGACGCTGTCGTCGTCGTTGGCCGTGGCCAGCATGTTCCCGTCGGGGCTGAACGCCTCGGCCCAGACGTGGTCGGTCTCGGCGTTGAGCTCGCGCTCGTAGTCGCCGGTGGTGGCGTTCCAGAAGTGCACGCCGCCGTCGTTGCTGGAGGTGGCCAGCACCGGCCCGGCGGGGGAGAACAGGGCGGAGATCAGCCGGTCGGAGGTGCCGCTGAACTCCCGCAGCCGCCGCCCCGTGCGCGGCTCCCACACGCGGACGACGCCGTCGTTGCCGCTGGTCGCCAGCATCGACCCGTCGGCGCTGAACCGCACCGACGAGATGCGCCGCCCGTGCCCGCGCAGCACCCACTGGCACTGTCCTGTGCCGGCGTCCCACAGCCGCACGGTGCCGTCGTTGCTGCTGGTGGCCAGTTGCTGGCCGTCGGGCCGGAACACGAAAGGCCACACCGAGCTGCGGTGCCCGGCCAATTCCACCCGCTGCCCGCCCCCGGCCGGCTGGCGCCCCGCCCCGCCGGCAGCCTGCAGCCGCACGACTCCGCCCGAGTCGCCGCTGGCCAGGACCTGCCTGTCGGGGCTGAACGTCACCTGGTAGACGGCCGCCGCGTGCGTGGTGTGCGTGCCGAGCGCCTGCCCCGCCGGATCCCACAGGCGTACGGCGCCGGCCGTGTCGCCGGTCGCCAGCAGCGACCCGTCGGGCGAGAACGCCACGCAGTAGACGCTGCCCGCGTGCCCGGTCAGCGTGTGCAGGAGCGTCCACGTGGCGGTGTCCCACAGGCGTACGATGCCCGCCTCGTCGCCGGTGGCCAGCAGCCGGCCGTCAGGGCTCGGCACCGCGCGGTAGACGCTGCCCCGGTGGCCGTCGAGCGTGCCGCGCATCCGTCCCGACTCCAGGTCCCAGACCCGCACCACGCCCGCCGAGTCGCCCGTCACCAGCGTCGAACGGCCGAACGCGGCCGTGTAGATCGGCGCCTGGTGCCCGTCCAGCTCGTGGACCGGCCGGCCGGTGGCCGTCTCCCACACGCGGACCACGCCGTCCCCGCCACCGGCCGCCACCAGGTCGCCCGCCGGGCTGAGGCGTACCGGCCACACCCCGTCGGCGTGGCCGGTCAGCGTGCGCAGCCGCTCGCCGGTGAGGGCGTCCCACAGCAGCACGGTGCCGTCGCTGGCGCCCGTGGCCAGCAGGTCGCCCGCGAAGGTGACGGCGTAGACGCGGCCCCGGTGGCCCTGCAGCGTGCGCACGGGCGCGCCGCCGACGCACAGCAGCACGCCGCCGTCCTCGTTGCCGACGGCGATGGTGGTGCCGTCGGGACTGTACGCGATCGGCTCCGGCAGGCGGCTGGTCTGGAAGTGGTACCCGTACGGGACGCCGATCCCGGCGGGCGCGAACTCCACCTCCACCGGCTGCCCGGGCACCACCGCCGCGCCGTGCAGGTGCGGCAGCGTGCCCGTCACGTTGATCAGTGCGGTGCGGTGCCAGCGGGCGCCCTCGACCGCCACGTCGCTCATGTCCACCTGCGTCAGCCGCGCCCCGGACAGGTCCGCGCCGGTCAGGTCGGCCCCGGTGAGCACGGCGCCGTCCAGCCGCGCCCCCACCAGCTTGGCGTCGCGCAGGGTGGCCCTGGACAGGTTCGTGCCCGCGAGCGTGGCCTCGGACAGGTCGGCGCCGGTCAGGTCGACCTCCCGCAGGTCCCTGGCCGACAGATCCTCCCCCTTGAGGTTCGCGCCGCGCAGGTCGGCGCGGGCGGGAGTGCGCAGCCTGGCCGCGATCTTGACCGCGTTCGCCCTGGACACGTCGTCGGCGGGCGGGTCCGCGACCCACCCGCGCAGCGCCCGCACGTCGGCCAGGTCGCACAGGAACTCCACCGTGAGCGCCGACAGCGACCGGCGCGACAGCGGCGCGAGGTCGCCCAGGGCGATGTGCCGGGCGATCAGCCACTCCATCACCGACGTGTGGATGAACCCGAACATCCCCTCCTCGGTCCGCACCAGCAGACTTCCCGAACCCATCGCGTGCGCGGCGTGCGCGGCCGACAGCTGCCCGCTGGCCAGGTCGGTCAGCGTCTCACCGATCTCGGTCAGCTCGTCCACGCCCAGCAGCGACTCCCCGGACTCCCACAGCCGCAGCGCCAGCGCCGTCACCGCCTGCCACAGCTCGCCGGTGGTCAGCGCCGCGGCCGAGCCGGGGACCCTGGCCCGCCGCTCCTCGAAGGCCAGCCACGCGCCCAGGATCTCCTCGTACAGCAGCGCCGGGCTGATCGTGTGCCGCGCGCCGGCCACCGTGCGCAGCCGGTCGGCGTCGAGGTCGGCGATGAAGCTGAGCATGCGCGGGTTCTGCGCCAGCGCGAGCAGGTCCTGGATCTCGCCCATGAGCGACAGGCGGGCCCGCGCCTCGTCGCCGTCGTCGAACCTGTTGGCCAGGTACGAGCGGATCTGGTCATGCGTGAAGTCCTCGACGCTGAGCACCCGGCGCTGAGGCAGCACCCCCACCATCTCACCGAGCGAGGTCAGCACCTGGCTGTGTGACTTGAAGTGCTGCGTGCGGCTGGCCACCACGATCTTCGCCTTGTCCTCGGCCGCCGCCAGTAACGTGGCCAGGTGGTCGGCCGCCCGGTCGTACGTCAGCCGGGTCACCAGCTCGTCGAAGCCGTCGAACAGCAGCACGATCCGCCCCTGCCGCAGCAGGTAGCGGAAGGCCTTGAGGTCGATGACCTCCTCGCCGTGGCTCGCCAGGTGCGCCGCCACCAGCGCGTCCACCGAGTGCGCCTTGTCCAGGACGCGCAGCTCGATGAGGATCGGCGTCAGGTGCGGCAGCTCGGCGGGGATGCGGCGGGCCAGCTCACGCAGCGCGAACGTCTTGCCGTGGCCGAATTCGCCCAGCAGCAGCAGGAAGCGGCCGTGGTCGGCGGACAGCAGCCGCATCAGCTCGTCGGCCAGACCTTGCTTGATCTGGTTGCCCGGCCGGTCCAGCTCGCGGTAGCGCTGCGGAACGTACAGGTCCGGCGGGTAGCGGCGGTCGCTCGTCAGCCTGGCCGTCTGCTCGGTGACGTAGCCGGTCAGGTCGAGCAGGCCCTGGAACTCGGTGAAGCTGCGCAGCCGCACCCCCTTGCGCATGAGGTCGTCGCGCATCGCGCGGGGCGCCGGCGGGCCCTGGTAGACCAGCTCGGCGGACAGGCCGGCGGCGTGCGCCTGCCGCACGAAGGCGTCCGCGGCCTCGCCGGTCAGCTCGCCGGCGTGCGCGCCGATCATCGTCTGGCGGACGAACCCGTCCTCCGGGTGGGTGACCACGAGGTGGGAGGCGAACCTGCGGATCCTGGCCCGCTCGTGCCGGGCCTCGCAGACCTCGGTGATGCGGTCGAGCAGCAGCTCGACCGGGCTCGGCTCACGCTCGTCCGGCTTGGGCCCGGGCGGCGGCGCGGGCTCGGTCTCGCCGGTGAACGTCGCCCGCACGGCCCGCCACTTGTACGGCGCCTGCTCGGGCTCGCCCTCCTCGGGCCGCCACACGCGCAGCCCGTCCGGCGTGATCTCGACGACCTGGTGCCTTCCGGCGCGGGGCGCGGCGATCCGGCCCTCGGCGGCGTCCCCGGCCCCGCCGTGGAAGAGCAGGTTGAGCCGGTGCGCCAGCAGCCGCTCGAACGTCGGCGCGTCCCGCAGCTCGGCCGGCGGGTGCCCGATCGCGCCCAGCCGCAGCCACGCGCCCTCCTCGTACGGCCGCAGCCGCTCGGCGAACCAGGCCGCCTGCGCCTCGCCCAGCAGCGCGTACGCGTCCCGCTCCAGATGGCTCATCGCCATCGTCGAGTTGAGCCCCGCCACGACCACCTTCAGATCGGGCACCTCGAACAGCGTCCACGGTTGCCCGCCGTCGAACAGCCGGTCGTCCAGCCCCTGGTACACCTCGCCGAACAGCCCCGCGAAATGCCGCCACTTCGGCCAGTACGGTGGCTGCGGGCTCACGTCGTCGGCCTCGCAGGTCATGAAGTAGGCGCTGGCGGCCGCCTTGGTGACGTCGCGCGGCCCCGGCAGCAGCACCAGCCGGTGCGGCTCCAGCCCGAGCAGCAGCCGCAGATCGGTCACGAACCGCGTCGCCTGCCCGAACTGCCCCAGGCTGCCGGACTCCGTCAGATCGCCGCTGACGAGCATCAGGTCGGGGCGGGGCGTGCCCCGGTCGTACATGGCGGTCAGGTCCGCCCAGATCCGCGCCTGCATGTCCTCCGGCGTGAACGGATCGCCGGGATCGGGCAGCGCCCGGCCGAACCGGGGGCCGCCGATGTGCAGCACGCTGATCGATTCCCGGCCGTGGTCCGAGCTCGTCGCGGGCGGGAACTTCGGCGCCGTGACCGGCGTGCGGCGGGCCCTGGCCCTCTCGCGCGGCGGGGGCGGCAGCGTCGGCGCGGCCGCCGGCACGAAGGAGCCGTCGGGGAACGCCGGAGCCGACTCCGGCTTCGCCCGTCCCGCCAGCGCCTCCCTGACCCGGCCCAGCAGCAGCGCCCTGGCCTGTCCCGGATCGGTGACGCCGAGCAGGTCGACCCAGGTGATCGTGGACAGCAGGCCCTCCAGCTGGACGTCCTCCAGCCGGATCGTGACGAGCTTGCTGGAGGGGTTGTCCGGGTTCGCGCGCAGCGCCGCCTGCCACTCCATCCGGCCGTATCGCGAGGTGAGATAGTTGCGCGAGAGCACCGCCACAACCAGCTGCGCCTCGCTGACCCCGCGGTCCATGAAGTCGATGAAGTTGGTGCCCGGCACGAAGTCCCACGCCTGGATCATGGTCCGGTGGCCCGCCGCCTCCAGTTCCCAGGCGATCCAGGTGGCCCAGGCCGTGTCGGCCGGGGAGTAGCTGACGAAGATGTCGGTCGGCCTGCCGTCACGTGACATGCCCCCTAGTATCCCCGCGA